>JALORC010000117.1 GCA_025459175.1 Planctomycetota bacterium
AGCTCAGGCACTGGGTGGGCCACGTTCGCTCGGTGGCACGCGGGGATAGCTCGGCGGACCAGGCAACCGACCGTGGCTCGCGCCGAGGCTGCGGGCACCAACGGAGTCCGCCACCCGGTCACATCACCTACTGCAGCACCGTGACCCGGATCGCGTTCGAGCCCGACACATCCAACGGCATGCAACCAGGCGCTTCGAACACGATCCACTGCGCGAACAGCTGCAGCCCTACCAGCGCAGGCTGGTTCGGTAGGGGCAGCGGATGCAGCAGCGCCCCGGCCGCATTGCTCGGCACGTAGATCGGGTCGATCGGCGCACTCGGGTCCAGCCAGACCTGCACCGAGCCGAATGCGAACGGCGTCGCGAGCCCGCCCAGGCCGAGCCCGAGCACGGCGCCGAGCAGCGGCTGCGCATTCGTGCCGGTGATGCCGAACCCCGCATTGCCGCGCCTCGGCACCCCCGAGGTCCACGCCACCGACGGAGGAAGGCAACCCGGCGTCGGCCCGCCAACCGTGGCCACACCCGGGTAGGACCAACTCACACCGAGGTCGACCAGGCTGAAGTTGAACCCGCTGAACGGCACGCTGGCGGACACCGAGATGCCGAGCCCGCCGCTCGGTAGCTGGTAGTCGACCACCGCGCCGGAAAGCTGCGGCTGCCCTTGTACGAGCACGCTGAAGGTTCCTGGCACCGGACTCATGGAGCCACCGGTGACCGTGACTCGCACGCCGGCGCCAACCGGGCCTTGCAGCGTCACGCTGACGGTCGCCGATGCCGTAGCGCTGGCCGCGCTGTTGACGCGAACGGTCAGCTGCGCCGGCAGCAGCGTGGCGGTCGCCTGCGCGATGCCGCACCCACGCCCCCCGCACACCTAGAACACGCCGATCGTCGCCCGCAGCGCATTCGTGCTGGTCACCGCCAGGATGTTGCCGGCGCCGTCGAGCTCGATGGCGACCACCTGCTGGTGCACGGACAGGCCGGCGAGCACGGGCAGGTTCGGGATCGCGAAGGTCGTCTCGACGCGGCCGGCAGTCGGCACGTAGAGATCGGTTCCCTCCAGGGTCGTGAGGAGGTTGCATCCAGCCACACCTTGCGGCAGCAGCGAGCCGAGCGGGATCGAGGTCATGCTCAGTCCGCGCAGGCCGATGGCGAGCGCGTTCGCCGGCAAACCGGTCGCCACGGCGGTGTAGGTCGAGCCGACCCACGGCAGGCTGCGGGCAACCAGGACGTTGGCGCCACCGGTGCCGACGCAGCCGCTGCCGAACGCAGCCGCCACCGCGGGGCAGCTGCTCTGGAGCCGCGCCAGGCCGACCGCGGCGGCGTTGCCGGCGCGACGGAAGAGGCCGCCGACCACGACCTCGCCGCCGCTGGTCCAGTCGAGAGCATGGATCGTGTAGTTCGCGCCCGCGGCAACGGGGTGCCAGTGGCTGCCGTCCCAGCGGGCGATGCGGCTGGCGGGAGCACCGCCAGCCGAGTTCAGATCGCCAGCGACGAGCAAGCCACCATCCGGCAGCGACAGCGTGGCGTTCACCGGGATCGCCCCCCAGACGTCCACGCCGGCGCCGAGCGCGGACCAGTTCGAACCGTTCCAGCGGGCCACGTTGTTCGTCGTCACCCCGCCCGCGGTCTGGAACATCCCTGCCGCGACGATGTCCCCGGTGGGCAAGGACGTGATCGACCGCACTTCGCAAGCGCTGATGGCCGAGTTCACGCCGGCCCCGAGCGGGAAGAACGTGCCGCCGTCCCAGCGGGCAATGTGGTTGGCGGCGACGCCGCCGATGCTCGTGAAGGTGCCGCCGACCAGCACGTCGCCCGATGGCCGCGGATGCAGGCTGTAGACCTTCGGCCAGGAGCCGGTGCCGCCGACGCCCGACCAGCCGGAGCCGTTCCAACGCGCCAGACCACGGGCGGGCTGGCCATCGGCCAGCGAGAAGTCACCACCCGCGAGCACATCGCCATTGGGCAGCGTGGTGAGCGCGTAGAGGAAGTTGTTCATGCCCTGACCCATGGCATGCCAGGTGGTTCCATCCCAACGGGCCACGTTCGCGAACGGGTAGTAGAGGTAGCCACCGACGATCAGGTCGCCATTCGGGTGCCAGGTCATCGCGTAGATGTTCCAGTTCGGCGGTGTCGCGACTGGCGTCCATTGCGAGCCGTTCCAGCGCATCAGGCTCGTGGTGGTCCCGTCGCCTAGCAGGTAGCTGCCGCCGGCCATGAGTTCGCCGCTCGGCGACCTCGCGAAGACGCGCGAGTTCGCCCCCATCCAACCGTCGTGCAAGGGGGACCAAACGGTCCCGATCCGGCGGCAGATGCCCAACGCCCTCCCGGTCGACGCCGCGGCGACGTACGAGCCGTCGGGCAACACTGCCATGGCGAGCGGCGTGCTCGTAGCACCACCGACGGGCGACCACGAAGCACCGTTCCATTCGGCGATGTTGGTCGAGGGGGCGGTGCCGAGGATGTTCGCAGCGCCTGCCAGCAGGCCGCCACCGGGTGTCGGCACCGCACATGCGATCCACGACGACGTGCCGAGGATCGGCATCCAGGACGAGCCATTCCAGCGCGCCAGGTTGCCGCCGGAGACGGCGATCGGATCACCGTTGCCGAGCCTCGTCACGATCGAGACGTAGCCAGCCATGCCACCGCCCATCGCGGCCCACCCGGCACCATCCCAACGCGCGACGTAGTTGACGGCGACGCCGCCGGCGCTGCTGAAGTCACCGCCCGCGACGAGATCGCCGGTTCCCGTCGTGGTGAGCCCGAATACCTGCGCATTGGTGCCGGTGCCGAGCGGGAGCCAGCTCGAGCCGTTCCAGCGGGCCACGTTGGCCGCGGCAACACCACCCGCGGTCGCGAACGCACCGCCGGCCACCAGATCGCCGTTGGGCAGTGCGTGCAGGGCCCAGACGCCGCCGGCGATGCCACTGCCGAAGGCCGACCACGAACTGCCGTTCCAGCGGGCGACGTTGTTGACGGTGACGCCACCTGCGGTCGCGAACGCACCGCCAGCCACCAGGTCGCCGTTGGCCAGCACGGTCAGGCACACCACGGTGCCGGCGATACCGGAGCCCAACGGCGTCCAGAGGCGCGTAACCGGGTCGTAGAGGCAGATTCTGTTCGCGACGAGGTTGCCCGCGACCGAGAACGAGCCGGCGATGACCAGCTGCGCGGCCGCTGGCCCGCTGCCATCCGGATCCCACATCGTCAGGGCGCGCGCCGGGCCATCAATCCCTGCGAGTGCGGGACCCGGCAGCCATTGGGTCTCGCACTGTGCGGCCAATGGGGCGGCCAGCGCGAGGAGGGAGGCAACCGAGGCGAGGACGGACGTCATTGGGTGCATGGTGGATCCAGTAGCGTCGGCGCGACCGATGGGTTCGGCCCCTCGGCCCGGCAACAACGGGGGACCATACCAGGATCGGCTTGCCATCGGGCGCGTGCTCGGGCCACCACGACGACCACACGTGCATCCCCACCACGCCAGCCGTAGCTTCCTGCGCGTGAGCACGGGCCTGTTCGTCTACACCAGCAACCGCCTCGAGGAACTGCTCGAAGCGCTCGTCACCGTGCTGCAGCGCACCCCCCTGCCGCCGCTGCAGGACGAGACGATCGTCGTGCCGAGCCAGGGCCTGTCGCGCTGGTTGCGCCAGCAGCTCGCCCAACGCTGCGGCATCGCCGCCGGCCTGCAGCTGCCGTTCCCGGGCGCGTTCGTGCAGCAACTCGACCAGCGCCGAGCCGGCAGCGGCGACCCGTTCGCCCCCGACCCGCTGCTGTTCCGGCTGTGGCGGCTGTTCGACGACCACAAGCTGCGCGCGCTGTTCGGCCCGGCCGCCGCCTACTGCGAACAGGACCCCGACCAACAGAAGCGCCTGCAGCTCCTGCAGCGGCTCGTGCGCTGCTTCGACGACTACCAGCTCTACCGCCCCGAACTGCTGCAGCAGTGGAGTGCCGGGGACGACACCCCGGCGGCCGGCCCGCATGCGCAATGGCAGGCGCGGCTGTGGCGCGAACTGCTGCGCGATGCCGGCATGCTGCCGAACGCCAACGGGCCCGAGAAGCCGCGCGGCCGCCGCCGCCCGGCCCCCACCGGCCCGCTGCTGTTCCCCGAGCTCGGCGCAACCGAGGGCACGGCGGACGCTGCGAGTGCCGCGCCGGATCCACTCGCGGCACAGCGCTTCGCCCGCCTGCAGCAGGCGCTGGCGGATGGCGACACCGCGCGCGCCTTGCAGCCCGTACGACTGTCGGTGTTCGGTGCCGGCACACTGCCGCCGGCGTTCCTCGAACTGCTGGCGACGCTGAGCCAGCACCTCGAAGTGCACCTGTTCGTGCCGACGCCGACCGCGCTGTTCACCGGCGACGTGCATCGGCTGGACCCCGACAGCAACGCGCTGTTCGCGCGCCTCGGCACCGAAGCGCGCGAGTTCGCGACGCTGCTCGCGCGCACCACCGAGCGCCTCGGTGCACAGGCGCGCCTCGTCGTCGACCTCGGCGAGATGGCGTCGCGGCCGGCAGTGGCGGACGGCGCGCCGCTGTTGCTGCAGCTGCAGGACGACATCGCCGCGCTGCGCGTGCGCGGCCCCGACCGCGGTCCGCTGGCGCAGCGGCTGCGGCTGCGGGCCGACGACGACTCGCTGCGGGTGCACGTCTGCCACAGCCCGCAGCGCGAACTCGAAGTCGTGCGCGACCAGATCCTCGCCGCGTTCGCCGCCGACGCCGAGCTCACGCCCGACCAGGTGCTGGTGCTGGTGCCCGACATCGAACGCTACGCGCCGTTCGCACACGCGGTGTTCGGCCCGGTGCAGGAGTACCTGCCGTTCCACGTCGCCGACAAGAGCCCGGCCAAAGGCCTGCCGCTGTGCACGGCGCTGTTCGCGGTGCTGCAGCTGGCGCAGGAACGGCTCGAAGTGCACGACGTGCTGCATCTGCTCGAGCAGCCCGCGGTGCAGCAGCGCTTCGGCATCTTCGCCAGCGACCTGCCGTCGCTGCGCAGCCGCTGCGAGCGCGCCGGGATCCGCTGGGGCCTCGACGGCGAGGCGCGCGCTCGGCAGTTCCAGGTGCCGCCGTTCGACGACAACGCGTGGCGCCCGGGTCTGCAGCGGCTGCTGCTCGGCACCGCGACCGGACCGGTGCACGACCTCGTGCTCGGCCAGCTGCCGGTCGCCGATGCGACCTCGGGCCGCGACGAACTGCTGCTGCGCTTCCTGCACTTCACCGACACGCTGTGGGCGCAGCTGCAGGCGCTGCAGCAGCCGCAGCCGCCGGCCCAGTGGGCGCTCCGCATCGAGGCGCTGCTCGAGGCGATGTTCGCGCCGGCCGCGGCCGAGGACGAACAGGCGCTGGTGCTGGTGCGCGCGGCGCTGGCGAAGCTGCGCGCGGCGGCCGACATCGCGCGCTGCCGCGCGCCGCTGCACCGCACCGTGCTGCGCGACTGGCTCGACCAGACGCTGCGCCAGCAGCCGAGCCCACGCGGGTTCCTCGCTGGCGCCGTGACGATCGCCGCGCTGCTGCCGATGCGCACGGTGCCGGTGCGGCGGCTGTTCGTCTGCGGCCTCGACGACGCGTCGTTCCCGCGCCGCGACTCGCCGCCGCCGTTCGATCTGATCGCGGCGGCGCGCCGGCCCGGCGATCGCAGTGCGCGGCTCGACGACCGGCAGATGTTCCTCGATGTGCTGCTGGCGGCGCGCGAGTCGCTGCACCTGTGCTACGTCGGCCGCTCGCAGAAGGACAACAGTGCCTGCGCGCCGTCGGTCGTGCTCGGCGAACTGCTCGACCATGTCGATCTCAGCTGCGAACGGCTCGCCGATGGCCGCCTGCCGCGCGCGGCGATCGTGGTCGAACATCCGCTGCAGCCGTGGAGCGTGCGCTACCGCGAACGCGGGGCGCGCCGCGATCCGCGGCTGTTCACCTACACCCGCGCCGAACTCGAGCCCGAGCTGCTCGGCACCGACGAGCCGGCGTGGTGCACGGGCCCGATCCCCACGGCAGCCGAGCTGGCGAGCGCCGATGTGCCGTTCGATCGCCTGCTCGAGTTCTGGCCCAACCCGAGCCGCTTCTATCTGCGCCATGGGCTCGGCCTGCGGTTGCCGCGCGAGGACGAACCGGACGCGACGATGGAACCGTTCGCGGTCGGCCCCCTGGAGCGTTGGGCGCTGCAGAGCGACGGCGTCGAACGGGCGCTGCGCGGCACCCGAGCCCCGCGCGATGCGGAAGCGCTGATGCGCGCGTCGGGCCTGTTGCCGGTCGGCGGCATGAGCCGGATCGCGTTTGTCGACGTCGACGACGAGCTGCAGCACTTCCTCGAGCAGCTGCGTTCGTTCGGCGCGCTGCTGGCGCGGCCGCTCGACGTGGCGGTCGCCGGCACCCGGGTGCGCGGCGAGATCCACGGCCTCGGCGCCGAGTGCCTGCTGCTGGCCCGCATCGCCCGGATCAAGCCCAAGGACCATCTGCGCGCGTGGGTGCACCACGTGTTCCTGGCGCTCGCGCGCCATCGCGGTGCCGGCAGCTGGCCCACGACCACCGTGCTGCTCGGCCGCGGCAAGCAGTTGCGGCTGCGCGATCTGCCGGTCGAGGTAGCCGAGCGACAGGCCGCCCTGCTGCTGTGCGGCTACCGCGAAGGCCTGCCGCAGCCGCTGCCGTTCTTCGAACAGTCGTCGCACAAGTTCGGTGAGCGGCTGCACGCAGGCAAGGACGCCGAGCAGGCGCGGCGCGCGGCGCACGGCGCGTTCCAGAGCCAGCCGCCCGATGCGTGGCCGCGCGGCGATGCCGACGACCTCGCGATCGGGCTGTGCTGGCGCGGGCGCGAACCGCTGGACCACCCGGCGTTCGCGGACTACGCCGAGCCGATCTGGCGCCACGCCTACGCCTACACGGAGGAGACGTGAAGCTCGCCCCGTTCGACCTGCCGCGCGCCGAACTCGATCCGGGCGTCGTGTTGCTGGAGGCCAGTGCCGGCACCGGCAAGACCTACACGCTGGTCGGCATCCTGCTGCGGCTGTTGCTCGAGCAGCGCATCGAGCGCCTCGACCAGGCGCTGGTGGTGACGTTCACGATCGCCGCCACCGAAGAGCTGAAGAACCGGCTGCGCGCGGCGCTGCACAAGGCGCTGCGGGCGACCACCGAAGCCGAGTCCGATCCGTTCTATCGCGAGCTCGCCCGGCTGCCCGGCGCCGCGCCCAGGCTGCGGCAGGCCCTCGAGGACTTCGACCGCGTCGGCATCGCGACGATCCACGGCTTCTGCAAGCGGGTGCTCGAGGAAGCCGCGTTCGAGAGCCACGAACCGTTCCAGCTCGACTTCACCGCCGACCCGCTGCCGCTGCTGTATCGCGCCGCCGCCGACTCGCTGCGCAGCCTGTACGAGGACGCGCCGTCGCTGCGCAGCGCGTTGTTGTACGCCAAGCAGGTGACGCCGGAGCAGCTGGTCGGCTGGTACCGGCTGTGGCAGCGCTATCCGCACGTGCCGATGCAGCCGGCCGAGCCGCAGCCCGAACCGCATCTCGCCGCGCTGCAGCAGGCGGTCGAGGCCGCGGCGCTGCTCTACGACGAGCAGGTGATCGCCAGCCTCGAACGCTGCCAGTGGAAGAAGAACGAGGCCCTGTTCCCCGACGGCGCTGCCGTGGCGATGCGCCAGTTCGGCGAACGCCTGCGCCGGCAACCGGCACTCGTGCTCGACCTGCTGTGCGAGCTGTCGCGCGACCAGCTCGGCGGCCGGGTGCTGGTGAAGTCGGTGCACAACCTGGCGCACCCGTTCTTCCAGGCCTGCAACCCGATCGCGAACGCGGCGTCGACCGCGTTCGAACACCTGCGCGCGGAGCTGCTGCTGCGCATGGCGCAACGCACCGGCGCGCACAAGCGCAGCGAACACGTGCTGTCGTTCGACGACCTGCTGGTGCGCACGCACGAGGCGCTGCGCGATCCGCGGCGCGGTCCGTCGCTGCTGGCATCCCTGCAGGCGCGCTACCAGGTCGGGCTGATCGACGAGTTCCAGGACACCGACACGCTGCAGTACGAGATCTTCGCCGGCTGCTTCCGCGGCCGCACGTTGTTCCTGATCGGCGACCCGAAGCAGTCGATCTACGGGTTCCGCGGCGCCAACCTGCGCACCTACCTGCTGGCGCGCGGCGGTGCCACCCGCTGCCACACGCTCGACACCAACTACCGCAGCAGCGGCCCGATGGTCGACAGCGTGATGGCGACGTTCGCGCGCCCCGACCCGTTCGCGGAGCCGGGCATCGAGATGCCGGCGGTGCACGCCGCGGCCGGCCCCGGCAAGCTCGGCCTCGGTGATCCCGGCCCCGGCGACCCGATCGGCAGCCCCGGCGCGGCGCTGTGCTGGCGCTATCTCGCCGCCGATCCGAGCCAGCCCGACGACGGCACGCTGCAGCCACGCGACCTCGCCGAGGAACGCATCCTCGCCGACGTCACCGCCGAGATCTCGCGGCTGCTGCGCACCGCCAGCGCCGACGGCCGGGCGCTGCAGCCGCACGACTTCGCGGTGCTGACCCGCACCAACAAGCAGGCCGTCGCGATGCAGACTTCGCTGCGCGCGGCCGGCATCGCCTCGGCGATCGGCAAGGCCGGCGACATCTTCCAGACCGAGGAACTGCAGGAACTCGAACGGTTCCTCTACGCGGTGCTGCACCCGACCGATCTCGCGGCCGTGCGGGCGGCGATGGCGACGCGGCTGTGGGGTCGCTCGGCGACCGAGCTGGCGGCGCTGGCGCGGACCGACGACGAGTTCGACACCGACCTCGAACGCCTCGACCGCTGGCGACGCACGTGGCTGCGCAGCGGCTTCGTCGCGATGATCGAGCAGGTATTGGTCGACCTGCGCGTGCACAAGCGCTTCCTCGCGTGGCAGGGCGGCGAACGGCGGTTGACCAATCTGCGCCAGCTGTTCGAGCTGCTGCACGACGCCGAGCACCAGGGCCGGCTGTCGCCCGAAGGTGCGTTCGAGTGGTTGCAGCGCCAGCGCGCGCACCAGGACGAACTCGACTACACGCTGCGCGAGCTGCGGCTCGAGAGCGATGGCGACGCGGTGCAGATCCTGACCGTGCACGGCAGCAAGGGCCTCGAGTACGAGATCGTGTTCTGCCCGTTCCTGTGGGACGGCAAAGGACCGCGCGGCGCCGAGGTGATCGGCACCGACGACGGCGGCCACGAACTCGCGTTCGCGATGGATGCGAAGAGCCGCGAGATGCAGCGCGCCAAGGCCGAGCGCCTCGCCGAGGAACTGCGCCTGTGCTACGTCGCGCTGACGCGCAGCAAACGCCGCTGCTACGTGCACATCGGCCCGATCGGCTCGCACCAGGGCGGTTCATGGCGCAGCGCGCTGGCCTGGCTGCTGAGCCCGAGCCCGGTGCCGAGCGGTGTCGACGAACGTGGCCAGCCGTGCGCCGACTGGGTCGAGAACTGGGCCAAACGCTGCAAGGCGAGCGAGTGCCAGCGCTGGTACACCGAGCTGCAGCGACGCGTCGCGGCGAGCGACGGCGCGATGTCGCTGACGCTGGTGCCGCTCGAGCCGAGCAGCGAGCGCGCGGCCCCGCCACCCCCGCTGCGCCTCGAACGCGCGCGGCATGCCCAGCGCCGGATCACGCCGCGCGGCCTGCACAGCTTCTCGTCGCTGGTCAGCGCGGCATCGAGCGCCGGTGGCGCGCTCGACCAGGTGCTCGACCCGGCGCCCGACCTCGCCGATCCGGCGTTGCCGACGACGGTCGCCGCGGCACCGCGCGGCATCTTCGCGTTCGCGCGCGGTGCGGCCGCCGGCCAGTGCCTGCACGACGTGCTCGAGCACTGCGACCTCGGCCGCCTCGAACCGGATGCGACCACGGCGCTGGTGCGCAGCACGCTCGCCGCCCACGGCCTCGTCGATGCCGGCGCCCATCCGGGCGAACTCGATCCGGTGCCGACCGTGGTGCGCATGCTGCACGATGTCGCCGCCGCCAGGCTGCCCGGCGGCCCGCGGCTCGGCGAGCTGTGCGGCGGCACGCGCGCCGCCGAGTGGCAGTTCCTGCTGCCGGCCGAACAGGCCGCGGTCGGCACGCTCGCACGGCTGTTCACGACGCTCGGCAGCGCGGCGGCGCAGGCCCAGGCGCCGCGGCTGCTGGCGATGTCGGGGCCGGCGCTGCGCGGCTTCCTGGTCGGCTTCGTCGATCTGATCGCCGAACACGACGGCCGCTACTGGGTGCTCGACTGGAAGTCCAACCACCTCGGCGACGCACCTTCCGACTACGGCCCCGCCGCACTCGCCGCGGCGATGCAGGAGCACGACTACGTGCTGCAGTACCATCTCTACGTGTTGGCGCTGCACCGCCACCTGCGCCTGCGCTTGCGCGACTACGACCCGGCCCGGCATCTCGGCGGTGCCTGCTACGTGTTCCTGCGCGGCGCCGAGCCCGACACCGACCGCGGCCTGTGCTGCGATCGGGTGCCGGTGCCGCTGGTGCTGGCGATGGATGCCTGGATCGGCGGAGAGTCACGATGAACCCGACCGCGAAGGGCGCCGCTGCGAGCGCTCGGCCAGACGCCCCCGAACTCGGCCCGCGACTCGCGACGCTGCTGCTGCCGCGCGCCCGCGGCGGCGATCCGGCGCTGCTGCGCGCGTCGATCGAGCAGCTGTGCCTCGACCGCGACCATGGCCATGTGTGCCTGCAGCTGGCCGAGCTGGCGGGCCGTTCGCGGCGGGCCGAAGGCGCGGACGATGGACCCGCAGCCGGCCCGACCGACTGGCCGGCGCTCGACGCCTGGCGAACCGCGCTGCGCGCCAGTGGCTTGTGCCACGTGCTCGGTGCGAACGGGGCGCTCGATGCGGACTTCGACACCGAAGCACCGCTGCCGCTGGTGCTCGATGCACAGTCGCGGCTCTACCTGCGCCGCGACTTCACCGCCGAACGCACGATCGCACGCTGGCTGCTGCCGCGGCTGCAGCCGCTGCCGATCGAGGCCGGCGCCGTGCGCACCGCCCTGCAGGCGCTCGACCTGCACGCCCCGGCCGAACGCGGCGACGTCGACTGGCAGCTGGCCGCGATCGCCGCCGCGGCGCGCGCGCCGTTCCTGTTGCTGACCGGTGGCCCGGGCACCGGCAAGACCACGACCGTGGCGCGCTTGCTCGGGGTGTTGCGGCAACTGGAGCCGGGGCTGCGCATCGCGATCGCGGCGCCGACCGGCAAGGCCGCGGCGCGCCTCGGCGAGGCGCTGCAGCAGCGTGCGGCCGCCCAACCGGCGCTGGCGGGACTGCTCCACGAACTGGTGCCGACCACGCTGCACCGGCTGCTCGGCTACCTGCCGCACGACGACAGCTTCCGCCGCGGCCCGGGGCAGCCGTTGCCGTTCGACCTGGTCGTCGTCGACGAGGCGTCGATGGTCGATCCGACGCTGCTGGCGGTGCTGTGCGCAGCGCTGCTGCCGGCGGCCCGACTGCTGCTGGTCGGCGATCGCGACCAGCTCGCCGCGGTCGCCGCCGGCCAGGTGCTCGGCGACCTGTGCCGCGCCGCGCGGCCCGAACGTGGGTGCGGCCCCGGGCTGGCGACGTTCGTGCAGGCGGTGACCGGCATGGCGGTGCCAGTACAGAACTCGGCCAATCCGATCGCCGACTGCGTGATCGCGCTGCGCACCAACCATCGCTTCGGTCAGCAGCCCGGCATCGGGGCGTTCGCGCGCGCGCTCGCCGAACGGCAACCCGACGCGGCGCTGTTGGCGCTGCAGCACGGCCATGCCGACCTGCAGCTGGTCGCGGATGGCAACGCGGCCCTCGGCGCGCTCGCCGAGCCGCTGCTGGCGGCGGCCGCGGCGGCGCGCGGTGAACCCGAGGCCGCGCTGCGAGCCTTGGCGACGCTGCGCGTGCTGACCGCGACCCGGCACGGGCCGATGGGCGCCGTCGCGTGGAACCAGCGCATCGAGGCCTGGCTCGGCCAACGCGCGGTGCGCGTCGAGCAACCGTGGTATCCGGGGCGACCGATCCTGGTCACCACCAACGACCACCAGAACCGGATCTGGAACGGCGACCTCGGCGTGGTCTGGCTCGACGGCGACGGGCGCGCCGTGGTGCTGTTCCCGAACGCCGACGGTTCGGTGCGCAAGGTGCCGCCGCTGCGGCTGCCGGCGCACGAGACGGCGTGGGCGATGACCGTGCACAAGGCGCAGGGCAGCGAGTTCGACCACGTGCTGCTGGCGATGCCGGAGCGCGAAGGACCGCTGTGGCAGGCGTCGCTGATCTACACCGGCATCACGCGCGCGCGGCGGCGGGCGCTGTTGCTCGCCGAACCGGCGCTGCTGCGCGCGGGACTCGGCCATTGGCCGGCGCGCGCGTCGGGGCTCGCAGCGGCGCTGGGTGGCGCCTGAGGCGACCGCGGTTCAGTCGCCGGGTCCGAACCAGATCGTGTCGGTCAGCAGCTCGCGCAGCACCGACGTCGCGTAGCAGCCCTTCGGCAGCGTGAAGCGGACCTGCAGCCCACCGTCGACCAGCGCCGCCTCGGCCTCGCCGACCGGCACGCGCAGCGGCCGCCGTTCGCCGCGGCACAGCCGGAACGGCAGCTGCGCGAACGCGGCCGGGTCGAGCTCGAGCGCCGCCAGCGCCTGCGCCTCGATCGCGAGCGCTTCGCCCGACGGCTGGGTCATCTCGGGGCCCGGCATCGGCCCGCTCGGCGACACCTCGAGCCGATCGGCGCGCGGCTGCTCCTTCGCCGCATCGGTGACCAGGAACACCGACCCGTTGTCGTGGCGGAACGCGAGATCGCCGGGCAGCAGCGCGCCGAGCGACTGGATGCGCGCGGCGATCACGCGGTTGAACACCTCGCTCTGCACCGCCGACAGCACCAGCCCGAACACGCGCCGCGGCATGCGCGCCGCGAACTGCCGCACGTTGCCGCGCAGCACCGCGAGGCCCTTGTCGAGGTTGGCGCCGCGCTTGCCGAAGCGCTGCTCGCCGAAGTAGTTCGGCACCCCGTGCCGGGCCAGGAAGGCGAGGTTCGCCTGCGCCACCGCGAGATCCTCGGGGCGCGTGCCGCGCAACGTGATCGCGAAGCGGTTGCCGCGCAGATGCCCCAGCCGCAGCTTGTTGCCGTGCCGCTTCACGTCGAGCACGACGAAGCGTTCGCCCTGCAGCGCGCGGCAGCGCTCCGGATCGGCGTGTTCGATGCTGACCCACTGCCGGCTGATCGCCTGCGCGTCCTTGAGGCCGGCGATGCCGAATTCACGCTCGTCGCGGTCGAGCTGCTGGGCCAGCTGGTGCAACAGGTCGAACGTCGACAGCCCGCGCTTCTCGACCCACAGCCAGACGTGGTCGCCCTGGCCCGACGGCAGGTAGGCAGCCACCTCGTCGACGGCGAAGTCCTCGGGAGTCTGCTTGTAGCGACCGCGGAACGGCGGCTGCGGTCCGCCGCGCGGCACCGGGCGCAGCGGTTTCAGAGCCATCGCGTCACTTCTTGGCCTTCTGCTTCTTCTTCGCCTTGCTGTCCTCGGCCTCGACCACCGCGGCCACCGCGACCGGCTCACCACCGGCCCCGGCGCCGGCTTCGACCGCCGCCTGCGGCTTGAACGCGGCGACCGGATCGCGCCCGGTCGCATAGGCGAGGAAGCGCGCCAGCTCGTCGCGCATCTGCGCCCGCGCGACGATGCGATCGATCTGGCCCTTCTCGAGCAGGAACTCCGAGCGCTGGAAGCCCTTCGGCAGCTCCTTCTTGATCGTGGTCGCGATCACGCGCGGGCCGGCGAAGCCGATCAGCGCGCCCGGCTCGGCGACCAGCAGGTCGCACACCGACGCGAACGATGCGGTGACGCCGCCGGTGGTCGGATGCGTCATCACCGAGATCGACGCGACACCGACCTGGTTGAGCCGCTGCAGCGCACCGCAGGTCTTCGCCATCTGCATCAGCGACACCGCGCCCTCGTGCATGCGGGCGCCGCCCGAGCACGCGAACAGCACCACCGGCAGCCGCTTCTCGGCGGCGAGCTCACACAGCAGCGCGATCTTCTCGCCGACCACCATGCCCATCGAGCCGCCGAGGAACGAGAAGTTCATCACGCCGAGCGCACACGGGATGCCTTTGATCTGGCACAACCCGGTGACCATCGCGTCGGACTCGCCGGTCTTCGCCTTGGTCTGCACCAGCTTCTCGCCGTACGGGACCCGGTCGTTGAAGCCGAGCACGTCGGTCGCCATCAGGTCGGTCCACAGCTCCTCGAAGGTGCCGGGATCCGCGGTCAGCGCGACCCGTTCGCGGGCCGGCAGCGTGAAGTGGTAGCCGCAGGTGCCGCAGATCCGGTGGCGCTGCTCGAACTCCTTGCGGAACAGCATCGCGCCACACGACTCGCACTTGATCCACAGCCCACCGGGCATGTCCTTTTTCTTGCCGAAACGCGCCCACGCCATGGGTTCGATCCTGTTCGAGAGGGTTGGGAGAAGCGGGAACTGTAGCTGCGGCCGCGCGGCGCGGCCAGCGTGCAGCGATCAGGAGCGCGCCAGCGCGCGCAACTCGGCGATCCGCGCGGTGCGGTCGGGCGCCCCGAACACCGCGGTGCCGGCGACGAACGCGTTGGTGCCGGCCGCCGCCGCCGCCGCGATCGTGTTCGGCCCGATGCCGCCGTCCATCGACACCTCGCCGCGGAAGCCGAGCCGCCGCAGCTCGGCGACCTTCGGCAGCACCTCGGGCATGAACTTCTGGCCGCCGAAGCCGGCGAACACGCTCATCACCAGCACCAGGTCGAGCTGCTCGACCCATGGCGCCAGCGCCGCCGCCGGGGTGTTCGGCTGCAGCGACAGCCCGGCCAGCTTGCCGCGGCTGCGGATGTGCGCCAGCAGGGCGCCGACATCGCCGTTGCCGGCCACCTCGACGTGGAACGTCAGCAGGTCGGCGCCGGCATCGAGGAACGCATCGGCGTAGCGCCACGGATCGGTGATCATCAGGTGCACGTCGAGCGGCCGGGTCGCGACCTTCTTGATCGCCGCACACACGAACGGACCGAAGGTCAGGTTCGGCACGAAGTGGCCGTCCATCACGTCGAGGTGCAGCCAGTCGGCACCGGCGGCCTCGACCGAACGCACTTCGTCACCGAGCTTGGTGAAGTCAGCGGCCAACAGCGACGGCGCGATGCGGATCGGGTGCACGGCGGTTTCCTCGGCGGGGACCAACGAACTCGGACCAGCGACTCAGTAGGCGGCGGCCGCGCCGCCGCTGCGGTGATCGCAGACGCCGAGGCGGGTGCCGTCGGCGAGCACTTCGATCGCGAAGATCTGGCCGATGCCGCGCGGCGCGCGCGCGAACGTGTGGCCCTTCTGCTCGAGGGCGCTGCGCACGTCCGGGCTCAGCGACAACGGCTCCCAGGTGATCTCGTCCGGCAGCCACTGGTGGTGCACGCGCGGCGCGCGCACCGCGAGCGGCAGCCCCATGCCGTGGTCGACGACGTTCAGCAGCACCTGTAGCACCGCGGTGATGATGCGGCCGCCGCCCGGCGCGCCGAGCACCAGCCGCAGCTGGCCGTCCTTGCAGACCATCGTCGGCGTCATCGACGACAGCATGCGCTTGCCCGGCGCGATCGCGTTGGCCTTGCCGCCGACCAGGCCGAACTGGTTCTGCACCCCCGGCTTCGCCGAGAAGTCGTCCATCTCGTTGTTGAGCAGGAAGCCCGCCCCGTCGACGACCACCATGGCGCCGAACGTCGAGTTGATCGTCGTCGTGCACGCCACCGCGTTGCCGTCCTTGTCGACCACCGAGAAGTGCGTGGTGTCGTCGCTCTCCTTGCTGCCCGGCGGCACGCCGGGGGCGACCGCGGTCTTCTTGCCGAGGTCGATGCCAGCGCGCAGCAGGTCGGCGTACTCCTTGCCGAGCAGGCCGGTGACCGGCACCGGGTAGTGATCCGGATCGCCGAGCCACTTCGAACGGTCGGCGTACGCGCGCCGCATGCACTCGACCAGCAGATGGGTCGACGCGCTGCCGCCGTGACCGAGCGCACGCAGGTCGTAGCCCGACAGCAGATTCAGCATCTGCAGCAACGCCACGCCACCCGACGACGGCGGCGGCATGCTGATCACTTCGTGGCCGCGGTACTCGCCGCGCAGCGCGTCGCGTTCGCGCACCACGTAGTCGCTGAGGTCGGCGCTGCGCACGAAGCCGCCGTCGCGCTCCATCTGCGCCACCAGCAGCTCGGCGGTGCGACCGCCGTAGAAGCCTTCGAAGCCCTTCTTCGCGAACCGTTCCAGGGTGTCGGCGAGGTCGCGCTGGACCAGCATGTCACCCTGCTGCAGCGGGCGGTCGTCGCGGAAGAACACCGCGCGCGTCGACGGGTAGCGACCGAGGTCCTTCTCCGCCTCGCGCAGATCAGCGGCCAGGAACTGGTCGACCTCGAACCCTTCGCGCGCCAGCGTGATCGCCGGGCCGGCGACCTTCGGCAGGCTCCAGGTGCCGAACTTCTGCAGCGCGTGCAGCAGGCCGGCCGGGCTGCCGGGCACGCCGGCCGCGGTGGCACCGAACTGCACCTTGTCCTGGTCGACGCTGCCATCGGCGCGCAGGTACATGTCCTTGGTGGCGGCCTTCGGCGCGCGTTCGCGGAAGTCGAGCGCCGCAGTGCGCCCGTCGGCCATGCGCAGCAGCAGGAAGCCGCCACCGCCGAGGTTGCCGGCCTGCGGGTGCGTGACCGCGAGCGCCAACGCCACCGCGACCGCCGCATCGACGGCGTTGCCGCCCTGGGCCAGCACCTGCAGGCCGATCCGGGTCGCGCGCGGTTCGGCCGACACCACCGCGCCGCGCTCGCCGCGGGCGACGAGGTCGTTCGGCAGCGGCGCCGGCGCCATCGCGGCCGCGGTCAGCAGCAACGCCCCACCGACCGCCAGCAGCCGTCGCCAGCCGTTCATCGCTCGTGGCTCCCGAGGCCCTCGCCGACCCGGATGCCGAGTCCGCGCAGGTAGTCGAGCACCTTGTCGACCTCGGCGGCTTCGCCCTCGAGTTCGGCGGCGATGAAGCCACCCTGCTCGTTGACCGAGGCGCCGCGGATGTTGACGACGACCTCGAACGCGCGGTTGATCTTGTAGATCAGCGGTTCGCGAACGAGCTCCTGGTCGAACTCGAAGTGGATGTTCTTCTTGATCTTCACGGCGGGTTGCCGCGGCCGGCTGTGCAGCCGGTTGGCGGGGCGAACAGCATACGGAGCGGGGCACGGCGGGCAGCAGCATTCTTGCGGTGGCGGCGGGTAGTCCCTTGCGCCGGCCGGGCGAGCCGGTAACTTCCGCGCCCCACACGGTCCCGTAGCCGAGTGGTTAGGCAACGGATTGCAAATCCGTTTACCCCAGTTCGATTCTGGGCGGGACCTCCAGTGTCGGCAGGGACTTGCGCGCGATGAGCGCGCAAGTCCCCTGTGCTGCCTGATGGCGCTTGCCGCTGAGGATACGTCGCGCGTGGCCATGGATGTTCGTCTGGCCAGGGCGCTGCTTCAGTGAACGCGAGGCCGAGACCCTTGAGACCAAGATGGTCGGGCAGCGTCACCAGCCGGCTCACGCCCAGGATGTTGTCGGCCTTCGGTTGCGGGCGGAACATCAGGCCGGCGAACGCCGCGAGCTGGTCGCCGACCCACACGCCGAAGCACTGCGCCGCGTTGGCGAGGTCCGCCGTCAGATAGTGATACCGAGCGAACCGGGACCACGCGGAGCGGTCCACGCGCGCGATCGTGCAGGGGAGTTCGGGCCTTCGCTGAAGCAACCCCCAGTCGAACTTGCCGCCCGACCCCATGTCGAGCGTCCAGTCCGGTTGCAGCCAGTCGATGATGTCGTGGTGGCAGCTGACAGCGACGAAGCGCAGACCGGGGCGCTTGCGGACCGCCTTCTGCAGTGCGTGCGAGGCGACCTGCGCGACCTGGCGGTCGACTACCGAGGGGAACTCGTCCTCGAGCACGGTCGAGCCGTCCGGCGCTTCGGCGGGCAGTCTGGCCATGTCGGCGCGGAACTTCTCGCCGTTGCTCAGCACCTCGTGCGGCCGCAGCCAGCACGGGATCGTGTTGAGCCCCACCGCGCCGCAGACGGTCGCGATCTGCTCGACGCTCATGGCGGCGGGGAAGTTGTCGATCAGCCCGGTGCGCGGGCGCCAGTCGACCCGCGTCTCGCCGCCGAACACGGCGCGCGCGACCGTCGACTTGCCGCTGCCGCTGGGGCCGTAGAGCAGCCCGATCTGCCACGGCCGATCCTCGATCGGCAGCACGATGTCCCACTCGAGCCGCTGCTTGTTCTCGGGCGGCGCGTCGAACATGCCGCAGACCTGGCGACCACGGGTGGTGATCGGGGTCTGCGACTCGACTACGACATGAGAGCGCGGCACGTGTAGCCCTCCTTCGCCAGGCGTTCGAGGAGGTCGGCCTGCGCGCGCTCGCCGTCGACGTCGACGACGACGGAGTACTGGATTGCGCCGAGCATCTGGTCGGCGTCGCCGGTCGGTTCCTGCGGGGTGAGGCTCTTCAGTAGGGCGGCAAGGTCGTCCTCGTCGAAGCCGACGGACTGGCGCGACTGCTCGTCCATGCCCTGCAGCAGGGAGGCCAGCGTCTCGTCGTCCCACTCGGCCAGCTCGGCGGTGCGGTTTGTCGGCGATCGCGTACTGGGAGGCGGTCGCGTTGTCGTCGTCGACGACCACCGCGGCGATCTCGGTCCAGCCGAGCGCCCTGGCCGCGCGGACGGTGCCGTTGCCGGCGCGGACGATCATGCCGTCCTTCTGCACGACGATCGGCTTGCGCTGGCCGAACTGGGCGAGGCTCGACTTGATCGTCTCGAGGTTCCTCTCGCCGTGGAGGCGGGCGTTGGCTGGGTCGAGGTGGAGCGAGTCGAGCGGGACGGCGAGGAAGCGGAGGGGGTCGGCGATCATGGGGCCATGGTCGCGAGGGCGGGCGGCGGCGCGGGGCGGTTAGCAGGCGCGGGGCCGCCGGAATGCGTCGGTCAAGTTGGACGCGACTCGGCATTCCAGGACGTGCCGCAGAGCCGACGCCCCGCGGCGCTCGATCGAAGTGTGCCGCGCGGCCC
>JALORC010000118.1 GCA_025459175.1 Planctomycetota bacterium
GCAGCGACAGCACCTCGGCGATGATCGCTGGTTCCGCATCCGCTGCGCGCACCATCGCCTCGCGCTGCGCCGGCGGCAGCGCATGCGCCTGCTCGAACAACCCCCGTACCCGCGCGAAGTGCGCACGCGACGGATCGGGATCCGAGGGAGACGAGGTGCCGTTCTTCATGCCGTCGACTCTGCTGCCGAGACTTGGCGCAGTGTGCGGCGCTCAGGGCCGGCGGGCAAGCAGATGGGGCGGCGCGAGGACTGGTCCGCCCCCGTGTCCCTTGGCACCGGCCGCGCCGGCTGGCTACCGTTCCCGCCGATGACGAGCGCATCGCCGCAGCCGCAGCCGCCGACCTCGATCGCCGAAGCCGCCGAGGCGCGGAGCCCGAGCCTGCGGGGGCTGATCCGCGACCGCCGAACAGGGCCCGGGCGCGGTCCACAGCCCGGTCAGCCTGGTGCACGAGGCGTTCTTGCGGTTGGTGCACCAGCCGAAGATCACCGCCGGCGGCAAGCTGTTCTTCGAGGCCTGCGTGGCGCAGGAGTATCGACGGATCCAGATCGACGCGATCCGCCGCCGCCAGGCAGGCAAGCGCGGCGGCGGGGTCCGGCACGAGTCGGTCGCCGACCAGAGCGGGTTGTCGACGACGGGCACGCTGGACCTGTTCGAGATCGACGACGCGATGCAGGATCTGGCTCGCCTCGACCCGGAGCTGGCGCAGATCGCCGACCTGAAGCTGTTCGGCGGTTTCACGATCGAGCAGTGCGCCGAGGTCACCGGCTGTTCGCCGCGCACGGTCGACAGCGCCTGGGCGCTCGCGCGCAGTTGGCTGCAGCGGCGGCTCGCCTGACGGGTTGCAGCGGCCGTGCCAGGACCGGGCCGTGCGTGGCTCTCGCTGGTGGTCTATGGTCCTGAGATGGGGTTCCGAAACTGCTGCCGGATCGGTGCCGCGCTGCTGTGCGCGGCGCTCGGGTCGGCCCAGGCCAACATCGAAGTGCAGGGCCGCGTCCTCGATACCGAGGGCAAGCCGGTCGCCGCAGCAGCGCTGGCGGTGATCGAACATCCGGATCAGCTCGACGTCGCGGGGTTGCTGCGCAGTCCGCCGTTCACCACGGACCCGAACGGACGCTATCGCTGCGAAATGGCGCCCGGCCGCACGCTGGTGGTGGCGGCGCGCGATCGGCAAGTCGTCGCGGTGCGCGGTCGGTTGCGCAACCACGGCGCCGTCGAGCTGCCCCCCGTGGTGCTGTTGCCGGCCACGACGCTGCGCGGTCGCGTACGCGATGCGGACGGCAAGCCGATCCGCGGTGCGACCGTGCTCGTCGAGGACTCCCTGCCCGAGAACCCGGTGGCGTCGATCCGGCTGCTGTCCGCCGCGCGCACCGATGCCGATGGGGTCTTCGTCGTGCCTGGAGTTCCGTTCACCGGCATGCAGCTGATCGTGCATGCGCTCGGATTCGCGTCGCTGGGGCAGCGGGTGTCGCACGACTCGCCGCTCGATGTCGCGCTGGCTGCCACCGGCGTCGTGCAAGGCACCGTGCTGCGCGCGGATGGCAAACCGGTCCAGGACGCCATCGTCCAACCGTCGGCGATCGAAGCGCTCGGCCCGGTCGCTCGCGTCGTCACCGACTCACTGGGGCGGTTCACGATGACCGTGCCGCCGGTGCCGCGGTTCCGGATCGAAGCGCGCTCGGCTGGCTCGACCGCGGAGTATCGCAGCGGCTGGCTGCGCGGGGCCGAAGCTGGTGTCGAGGTCCGTGCCGTCGAGGCCGTGGCCGAGGACGCGACGGTCAGCGAAGGCATGGGTGCGGTGATCGTGCGCTGCGTCGACGCCGAGACCGGGGCGCCGATCCGACGGTTCCAGTGGTCCTACTGCGGACCTGGCGTCGGCAGCTGGGCGAACGCCATGCTGGCGCATCGATCCACTCGCACCGCCGCCGAGGGCGAGGCGATCGTCACCGTATCTTCGCGCCGCGAGCGGTCGGGTTGGGTGGTCGTCGATGCTCCGGGGCGTGGCTTCGCCGTTCGCGAGCTGCCGGCCGGCGCTGCCGAGCCGATGCTCGTCGAGCTCTACCCGGAGTCGGTGTTGGTCGGTCGGGTCGTCGATGCCGAAACCGGGCGCGCCGCGGTGGGCGCAGCGGTGCGCGCGCTGCCGCGCAACAATCTGCACGGCCGCGGGCCGGATCCGTTCGCCGACGGGGCGATCACCGATGCCGATGGTCGCTATCGGATCGAAGGGCTGCCCAGCGGCCCGATCGACGTGCAGGTCCACGGCCGCGGCCGCCCGGCGGCGGTCGCCCGTCGCTGTGTGCTCGAGATCGGCAAGACCACCAGCCTCGACCTCGAAGTGCCGCCGGCGCGGTTCCTCGAGGTCGAGCTGGTCGGCGAGCTGCCGGCGGAGAGCCTCGCGCACCTGCGCCTGCTCGAGGGCTCGTTCGTCCGCGGCGTCGACCAACCGATGTCGCTGTGGGGCGGCTTGCCAGTGCCGCCGGAGACGCCGCTCGCGGGCCTGCGCCGTCTGCGCCTGGGCCCGCTCGACGTCGGGGAACTGCGCGGTCGCATCGTCGTGCCCGGTCGCCACCGCACCGGCAGCGAGGTCACGATCCAACTCGGGCCGCTCACCGATGGTCCGCTGCAGTTGCCCGACCTGCGCTTTGCTGCCCATGCCGGTCGCGTCGAGCTGCCGTCGACGGTGGAGCCCACCCGCATCGCCGTGTTCGCGCGGCGATGCACCGCGGCGGGGCGCGAGCCAACCTACGAGCTCACGCCGTCGGCCGCAGCCCTGCGCAGTGACGGCACGTTCGGGATCGACCTGCTGCCGGGCCGCTACGTGTTCCAGGTCGTCGATCTCGAGACCGGCATCGCGTTCTTCACCGAGCGTGAGGATCGAGAGCTCGATGCGACGACGGCGCGTGCGTCGATCGAATTGCGACCTGCGTTGCACTGGCTGCACCTCGAGCTGGTGCCAGCAGCGGGGGCGGAGCTGGGCGTGTCCTGGCTCGACCTGTCGGTGCCGCGGCAACGGGAAGGGGTGCCGGTCCGGTTCCAGTGGCAGAACTACGACAACGGCGCCGAGCTCGACCGTTGGCCGTGCCCGGCCGGCGCTCGCAAGGTGCAGTGGCTGCTGCCACCAGGAACCGTGCAGCTGGTCGCGAAGCGGGTCGGCGCCGATGGGGCGCCGCGGGTCGTGGGCAGCGAGACCGTCGAGGTCCTGGCCGGCGAGCAGCGACTGAGCATGCGCATCGCACCGGTCGAGGTGGTTGGGCTGCCGGCGGGAGAGGTGGGCAAGTAGCCGCGAGCAGCAGTGCCGCTGCCACCGTGCACGCTGCGCGACGTCCAGCCACCTCAGCCGGCGGGTAAACAAGACCTCGCGTGGCTCTGGCTGCGCGAGGGGGCGGCTTTCACTCTGGAGTCGGCGTCCAGCTGATGCGTACTCGTCCGCCTCGCACCGTGATGACGGCGCGTCGTGCAAGCGCCTCGGAGTGCTTCGCCAAAAGCTCTAAGAAGATGGCGATTCGCTCGTTGGCCGGGCAGTCCGGCAAGCGGACCAGACCGCGATGGGGGCGTCGGTCCACGAACAGGAGCTGGCCGAAGTCCTGGTCGATCGTCACCAGAATACGGTCTTCGTTGATGGCGACCTGCAGCAGAGCTTCGTCGCCGGGATCGGTGCCCAGGCTGCCGCAATCCGTAACGTCGTGACCAAGTTCCCTCAGCCAGCGAGCCAGGCGAGCGCCTGCACATCGATCGACGAGGAACCGCACGGATTCAGCCGACCTTGATGTTGTCGATCGAATCGTGGGCGATCACCGCGTGGGCATACGCGAGGCACGCCTGGATGTCCGCCGGTTCCAGTCCAGGGTAGTCATCCAGCAGCTCTGTCATGGGCACACCTTGCGCCAACAGTCCGAGGATCATCTCCACCGAGATGCGCAGGTCGCGGATCACCGGCTTGCCGCCGAAGATCTTCGCGCTCGAGGTGATGCGCCCGAGGAGGGTGGGATCGATCATGGCAGTAGTATAGAGGACTTGCAGGGGATTCGGAGGTGAGGGGGCGGTCGGCAGGAACATGGCCACCTCGTCTTGGTGCAGCGGCTGCCCTCGATCATCCCTCCCGCCGTCAGCCGAGTTCGAACGCGCTGCGGTAGCAGGCGTGTTGCTGCAGATGCTCGACCAACCCGCACAGATCGCGATCGTGCGCCAGCGTCGCACTGTCGCCGATCACCGTCAGGTGCCGCCGCGCGCGCGTCAGCGCGACGTTGAGCCGCCGCAGCTCGGCGAGGAAGCCGACCTCGCCCTGCTCGTTGCTGCGCACCAGCGACACGATCACCGCTTCCTTCTCGCGCCCCTGCAGACCGTCGACGGTGCCGATCTCGAGTTCCACGTCGCCGCCGAGCCGGCTGCGCAGCAGCTGCACCTGCGCGTTGTACGGCGTGATCACCGCGATCGCGGCCGCCGGCACGTTCGCCTCGCGCAGCGCGGTGACGATGCGCACCACCAGTTCGGCCTCGCCGGGGTTGCTCTTGCTGCCCTCGTCGTCGCCGACCGTCTCCTCGTGACCGCAGCCGGCGGTGTCGACGAAGCACAGTGGTTCGCCGGTCCACTCGTTGTGCACGACCTCGGGCAGGTCGGTCAGCAGGTGCGAACGCACGGCCGGTGCGGCCTGCAGCTGGCCGCCGTAGAGCCGCGCCGACGACCAGCCCATGATGCGTTCGTGCATGCGGTACTGCACCGTCAGCATGCGGCCGATCGCGGTGCCGTGCGCGGAGTCCATCAGCCGTTCGAACAGCGTGCGCGCGAGGCCGCCGTCGGCGGCTTCCGGCGACTGGATCGTCGGCGGCAGCTGGCGGTGGTCGCCGGCCAGCACCGTGCGCTTGCCGCGCGGCAGCGCGATCCAGCACGCCGCTTCGAGCGCCTGCGCCGCTTCGTCGATGACGACGCGATCGAACGGGCGCTCGAACAGCAGCTCGTTGGCGGCGCCGGTCGTGGTGGCCAGCACCACCTCGGCGCCGTCGACGAAGCCCTTGGTGATCGCGCCCTCGAGCTGGCGCAGTTCGGCGCGCAGTGCCTTCACCGAGCTGCGCGCGGCGAAGCGGTCCTGGCGCGACTTGGCGCGGTGCACCGCGCGCAGGCCCTGGTCGACCTCGCGCCTGACGTCGCGCAGCAGCTTCTGCTCGGGCGCGTCCTGCACCAGCGCCGACAGCGACACGTCGCGCACCGCCGCCTGCACACGCGCAGGGTGGCCGAGGCGAACGATCTTCAGGCCGGCGCGCAGCAACCGCTCGGCGAGGTTGTCGACGGCGACGTTGGACGGTGCGCAGGCGAGGATGCGTTCGCCGCGGGCCACGCACTGGCGGATCAGCTCGACCACGGCGGTGGTCTTGCCGGTGCCGGGCGGGCCGTGGATCAGCGCCACGTGCTCGGCGCGCAGTGCGTTGGCGACCGCCTCGCGTTGGGTCGGGTCCAGGCTCTGGTCGAACCATTCGATCGCCTCGGTCGGCGGCTTCGGCGCGAACACCGGGTCGCGCTCGCCGAACATAACGTCGAGGAAGCGCGCCTCGTCGCCCTTCTGCTCGCGCTGCAGGCCGCGCAGCGCGGTGTCGAGCCGGCGGTACGTCACGTCGGTGACGATCTGGTCGATGCGCACGAGGCTCGGCAGGTCGACTTCGTCGTCGTCGAGCGCGATCGTGATCTGGTCGCCGCGCGCGCGCACGAACACCGCGGTGCACAGCGGCTTGTCGTCGCGGTTCTGCCGCACCGCGATCACCGAGCCGGGGCCGAAGCGGTGCGACGGCAGGCCGTCGCCGCGGCTCGGCCGCAGCACCGCGTGCAGGCGGCCGCCGAAGCCAGGTTCGAGATCGACGACCTCGAGCCGCAGCAGCGAGACGCCGCGCGCCTGCAGGTCGGCATCGCTGCGCGTGCGCAGCAGCCGTTCGGCCTCGGCGATCTCGGCGTCGCGTTCGAGGCGCAGCAGGCGCAGTTGCTCGGTGGCGAAGGGACGGCGGTCCATCGCGACAGCGTGCCGGGGACGGTGGTCCTGCACCAGCGCGGAGCGGCGCCGTTCGCGCGCACGGCGCAGCGTTCGGCACGCCGCGCCGAGAAGGCGGCTCCTTGGAAGGCGCGGCTGGCGGAGCTGCCGCCGGCGCGGTGAAGCCAGCGCGGCACCTTCAGAACAGCCGCAGCATCAGCGCGTTCGAGGTCGCGATGCGCTGGATGTTGCCGAACGCATCGAGGTCGAACTGCGCGAACTGGTGGTAGAGCTTCGCTCCGACCAGGGCTGCGCTGCTCGGCAGCAGCACGACTGCGGTGGCAACGCCGGCGGCGGGCAGCAGCGCCGTCGTGATGTCCGGCGACGGCACCAGCTCGCAACCGGGCAGCGCGCCCGGCAGCAACAACGCCAACGGGATCTGGGTCGTCAGGAACGAGCCGCCGTAGACGGCGAGCGCGATCGAGGTCGGCGTGAAGCCGTTCGCCTGCGTGACCAGCGTGCCGCCGAGCTGTGCTGGCTGCACCGTGCTGGCAGTCATCGCACCGGCCGGGCCGATGCACAGCGTCGGCACGGCGGCCGCGAACGGCGCGCAGTTCGGCGTGTAGCGCACGAGATCGCCGGTGGGCGTGACGTCGACGCGCGGCGCACCGCAGACCAGCAGGTCGCCGTTGGGCAGGCGCTGCCAGTCGGTCGGCGCTCCGATGCGTGCCACCGGCCAGAAGGCGCCGTTGCTCCACCGTGCCAGGTTCTGCATCGGCAGGCCGCCGAGCTCGAGCATGGGGCCGGCGACCAGCACGTCGCCGTTCGGCTCGCGCGTGATCAGCGTGCCCCTCGGCTGGTTCTCGCGGCACGCGGTGCCGAGCGGCGACCAGGTCGTGCCGTTCCACCGCGCCGCGACGTGGCGCGCGGAGCCGAAGTAGAACTCGCCGGCGACCAGGATTTCGCCGTTGGCCTCGGCTTCGATGGCGAACGACGGGCCGCCAGGGCCGGTGCCGATCGCCTGCCAGGCGCTGCCGTTCCAGCGCACGATGCGCTCGGCGGTCGAGCCGGCCCAGAAGTAGAAGTAGCCGCCGACGATCAGGTCGCCGTTCGGCGCCGCATCCATCGCGGTGATCAGCCCGCCGAGCGGCCCCGGCAGCGTGCTCCAGCTGGTGCCGTTCCACAGGTGCACCTGGTCGGGCGATGCCACGGCGACATCGTCGTTCGGCAGCACGGCCATGGCGATCGGGTTGGCGATCGGCGGCACCAGCGGGTTCCACGCGGTGCCGTTCCAGAGCGCCAGGATGTGCTGCCCCGGATGGACGGTGCTCGTGCGCATGCGCGCGACCAGGTCGCCGTTGCTGCGCCGAGCCAACTGAACGACTGGCGCCGACAGGCCGGCGCCGAGCGCCTGCCACGTGCTGCCGGTCCATTCGGCGATGCCGGCAGCGGCGACGCCGCCGATCGCATGGAACGAGCCGCCGACGACGTAGCCGCTCGGCGTCGCGGTCGCGCACAGCACGCGGCCGTCCTGGTCGCCGCTGCCGAGGCCGGACCAGCTGCCGTTCCAACTCGCGACGCGCGCCGCCGGCACGCCACAGTTGTCGAACGAGCCGCTGGCCACCAGTTCGCCGTTGCTGCGGGCCGCGAGGCTCGTCACCACCGCGTCGGCGGTGGCGAGCAGGCTCCACGGCGTGTTCGCGGCACTCGCCGTCTGCACGCTCCACGTGGAGTTGGATGCCATGGCGACGGCGACGCCGCCGCCGGCCAGGGGGGCCAGTGCGGTGGCTCGGCCGAGCAGCGTCGTCGTGCCGAACGTCTGCCAGCTGGTGCCGTCGAACGCACGTACCGCGGTGCCGCCCGACGCGTAGCCGGCGGCGAGCAGTGTGCCCGTGGACGTCTCGGCCAGTGCGTTGCAGGAGCGCAGCAAGGTCGTGTTGCTGATGCCGAGGCTCGTCCAACCCGAGCCGTTCCAGCGGTAGAGGCCGCACTCGGCGACGACGCCGAGGCCGATGTAGCTCTCGTCGTTGGCGAGCACCAATTCGCCGTTCTGCAGTGCCAGGATCGCCGTGCCGCCGGCGGCCACCGGGCTGGTCGGCAACTGCGGCAGTGGCGTCCACGTCGAACCGTTCCATCGGGTCGCGGCGTCGCCGGACGACGACAGGTTGCCACAGACGACGACGTCGCCGTTCGGCAGGCAGGCGACCCCGGCGAGGGGGACGGGGTCGGCCGTCGTCACGCCAGCACCGAGCGAGGCCCAAGTCGTGCCGTTCCAGCGCGCGACGTTCCGGGCCGCGGTGTCGCCGGCGTGCGTGAACGAGCCGACGACGAGCAGCGAGTGGTCCGGAGCCACCGCCAGCGCCGTGACGCTCCCTGCTCCGCTCGGGAGCGACGGGGTGCTCGGCCACCGCGTCGCCACACGGAGGCCGGGTCCTAGCGCACTCCAGCTCGCAGTGGCGAAGTCGTAGACCGCGAGGTTGTTCGCGGCAACGCCGCCCGCCACCGTGAACGTGCCGCCGACGACGAGGCGTTCGGCCAAGGGGCCGGGCCCGTCGGGGTCCCACAACTGGCTGCACAGGATCGCACCGTCGACGGTCGAGCGCTGCAGCAGCGGCACGAACTGGGGATCGCACTGCGCGATCCCCGTGCTCGCCATGGTGACAGCCAGGAGCCAGGACTGCGGCGAGCGGGGGAGCAGGCGCCGCGGCGACGTATTCATCGCTCCAGGCTAGTGGAATCGACGCCGCCGGCAAGCGCCGGCGCCGGGGCCCTGCATCTCTTCGCACGGCGCACTGGCGTCAAGGAGCGCACTGCACCGCCGGATCAGCCGATCTTCTCGCTGATCGTCTTCGCCTGCAGGAACTGCAGCAGGTAGTCCGGCCCGCCGGCCTTGCTGTCGGTGCCCGACATGTTGAAGCCGCCGAACGGGTGCGCGCCGACCAGCGCGCCGGTGCACTTGCGGTTGATGTAGAAGTTGCCGACGTGGAACTGGCGCCGGCACAGTTCCTTCTTCTGCTCGTCGTTGGTGAACACCGAGCCGGTCAGTCCGTACTCCGTGTTGTTGGCGATCGCGAGGCCCTCGGTGAAGTCCTTCGCTTTGATGATCGCGAGCACCGGCCCGAAGATCTCCTCCTGCGCGATCTTCGCCGTCGGCGCGACGTCGGCGAACACCGTCGGCACCACGTAGTGCCCGGTCTTCGGCCCTTCCTTGCCGCCGATCAGCAGCCGGCCTTCCTTCTTGCCGGTCTCGATGTACTCGAGCGTCTTCTTCTTGGCGCCGGCGTCGACCATCGGCCCGAACGCGTTGGTGCGCTCGCTCGGGTGGCCGAGCTTGATCGCCTCGACCTTCGGCACGATGCGGCGCACGAACTCGTCGTAGACGTCCTGGTGCACGATCGCGCGGCTGCACGCCGAGCACTTCTGGCCCTGGTAGCCGAATGCCGACGCGACCACCGCGTCGACCGCCTTCTCGAGGTCGCAGTTGCTGTCGACCAGGATGCTGTCCTTGCCGCCCATCTCGGCGACCAGGCGCTTCATCCAGATCTGGCCCTTCTGCGTCTTCGCCGACTGCTCGAAGATCCACAGCCCGACGTCGCGGCTGCCGGTGAACGAGATGAAGCGCGTCAGCTTGTGCTGCACCAACGCACCGCCGACCTCGCTGCCGGGGCCGGTGACGAAGTTCAGCACCTGCTTCGGCAGGCCGCTGTCGTACATCAGCTGCACGAAGTGCGCGGCTATGGCGGGCGACTGGCTCGCCGGCTTGACGACGACGGTGTTGCCGGCGACCAGCGCCGCGACCGCCATGCCGGCCATGATCGCCAGCGGGAAGTTCCACGGCGGGATGATCGCACCCACGCCGAGCGGGATGTAGATCATCTGGTTGCGTTCGCCTTGGACCGGCACGACCGGCTGCGGCGCGGCCATGCGCAGCATCTGGCCGGCGTAGTACTCGAGGAAGTCGATCGCCTCGGCGGTGTCGGCATCGGCTTCCGCCCACGACTTGCCGACCTCGTGGCACAGCAGCGCCGAGAACTCGTGCTTGCGTTCGCGCAGCTTATGGGCGGCGGCGAAGACGATGCGCACGCGTTCCTTGACGTCGGTCGCGGCCCACGCCGGGAACGCCGCGTGCGCCTTCTCGACCGCGAGGTTGGCCTCGGCCGCGGTGAGCTTCTGGTACTTGCCGATCAGGCGCGTGGTCTCACCCGGATCGAACACCTCGAACGTCGTCTTGCCGCGGACCTCCTCGCCGCCGATCCAGCACGACCAGGTGCGACCGAGCACCTCCTTCTGGACCTTCTGCAGTGCCTGCGTGAAGGCCTGCTGGTGCTCGGGGCGGGTGAAGTCGGTGAACGGTTCGTTGCGGAATTCGGGCAGCTGCACGGGTGCCTTCCTCGGCGGGGGGAACGGGAAGGCCGCCAGGATGGGCACGGCGTCGGCATAACGCAAGCGACCCGCCGGGAGGTGGCCGTCGGGTCGCAGCGGGGATCAGGCGGTCGGGCGGGGCGGGTCAGGAGGCGTGCCACTTGTGGCGCTGAATCTGCTGCTGGAGGCGCTCCTTGTCTTCGCGGCGGAACAGGCGCACGCGGTTGCCGCACTCGACACAGTAGCTGTGGTTCACGCTCATCAGGAACCGCACCTGGTGCTGGCAGCGCTCGCACCACTTCTGCTCGTTGTAGAACTCGGGGTTGTCCATCGTCGGGGGCGGACGGCGCACACCGTCGCCGCGCTACAGGAGCAAGCGACTTGCCAACTGCTGCGGCATGGCGACAGCTGCCCGCCGAGGGCCCGTTGCCAGCGCGGCATCGGGCCCCCGCCCCGGGGGCGCCGGTTCGCGGCGGTGGGCTCGGTCGCGACGTTGCACCGGTGCGACGCGGGCGCCGGCCGCGGAGTCATCGCATCAGGGTTTCACCCGATGCGATGGGCGTCATTGACGACGCGTCGCAATGTCGCGACCGTCGAATGGTTGCTACTGCGCGCAGTTTCCGTATCGTCCTCGCCCATGAAGTTCATCTCCAGCCTGCTCCTCCTCCCCCTGCTTCTCGTTCCGGCCTGTGGTGACAAGGCCAGTGCCGCTGTCGACCAGGTCAAGGCGGCCGCCGCCGACATGACCAAGGCGGGTCCGATCATGGACAAGCTGAAGGGCACCTTCGGCGAACTGGGCAAGACGCTCGGCGGCATCACCGATGGCGCGACTGCCGAGAAGGCGAAGAGCGGCCTCGAGGGCATCGTCAGCACGCTGAAGACCCAGATGGGCGAACTCGGTGGCCTCGGCAAGCTCGATGGCGCGCTCACCACGGTCAAGGACGGCCTGATGAAGGGCGCGATGGATCAGGTCACCAAGCTGATGGGCAACGCCGACATCACGGCGAAGATCGGCCCGGTGCTCGAGAACCTGAAGGGTCTGTTCACCGCGAAGTGAACGAGCGCTCGAGCTCGATGCGCACCTGCGCAGAGGGCTCGCGCTGCAAGGCTCGCGCCAGCGCCTCGCTGCGCGGTGTGAGCCGGCCGAGCGCCCACGCGGCGTGGCCACGCACGACCGGATCCTCGTCGTGCAGCACTTCGACCAGCGCCGGCACGGCGCGGTCGTCGCCGCGATTGCCGAGCACCACGGCGGCATTGCGGCGCATGCCGCTGCGACCCGCGCGCCGCATCGCGGTGCCGGTGAACTCGCTCTGCCAGCGGGCTTCGTCCATCTGCAAGACGTCGACCAGCGTCCATGTCTGCACGACGCGATGCGGCTGCAGTTCCTTCGGTCGATCGGTCCCCAGCACACTGCGCCGCGCGCTCTTCTTCGTGAACGGGCACACTTCGAGACAGACGTCGCAGCCGAACAGCCAGTCGCCCTGCGCCTCGCGCAGTTCGGGGGCGGCGAAGCCGCGCTGCTCGATCGTCGTGTAACTGAGGCACCGCCGCGCATCGACCTGGAACGGCGCCGTGATCGCCTGCGTCGGGCACGCATCGAGGCACGCGGTGCAGGTGCCGCAGCTGCCGGCGGCCGGCGGATCGGGCGGCAGTTCTTCGTCGGTCAGCAGCTCGGCCAGCTGCAGGTAGGGGCCGTGGGTCGGCGAGATCACCATCGCGCTCTTGGCCAGGAAGCCGATGCCGGAGCGCACCGCGAGCGCGCGTTCGAGCACCGGCACCGCGTCGGTGCCACCGTTCATCGACCCGAACGGCAGACCGGCCGCCTCGAGCCGTTCGCGCAGGGTGAACACGCGCTCGCGCAGCCAGCGGTGGTAGTCGCGACCGGTCGCATAGCGGGCGATGCGGCCGCCGCCCGGCAGTTCGCCGGCCGGGCCGCCGTAGTCGACCGCGAGCGTGATCGCCGACCGCACGCCGGCGCGCCACGCGGTCGGATCGAGGATGCGCGGCGCGTTGTCGACGAGATACTGCATGTCGCCGTGGCGGCCGTCGGCGAGCCAGCGGCGGAAGTGCTCGCCGTGCTCGCCGGGATCGGCGGGCCCGAACCGCACCAGGTCGAAGCCGAGTTCGGTGGCGATGGCGCGGATCGTCTCGGCGGGCAGGCGGGGGGCTGGCACTGCGGCGATGCTATCGGGCTTTGCGGCTCAAGACCTGCGGTGCCGTCGGCCGATGCCCACTTTGCCGAAGCTGGCCGCGGTCCGTTCCGCTCGCTGCGGCGAGGTGATCGTCCATGACCGACCAATCGAAGGAACTGCTCGCCGCCGTCGCCGACTACGTGTTGCCGGCGCCGCAGCGAGCGACCGGCGAGGTGGTCGTGGTTGCGCCCCGCAGCGACGGAGGCGCGGCCCTGCGCCGCGGCGCCGACGTGGCGCGCGCGATCGGCCAGCGCATGCAGGCCTTCGGCGAGAGCCAGCAGCAGTTCGCGGCCGAGCTGCGCGAGCGGCTGCTGGCGCTCGATGTCGCGATCGCCGATGCGTCGCGCGCGCAGCTGAAGGGCGCGGTGCACGACGTGCTGGCGGTGCTGGACTGGTGCGACGCGGCGCAGGCCGAGCAGCTGCACGAATGCGGGCTCGCGGCGAGGGGCCACGAACCGCTCGACCTGGCCGAGCTCTGCGAGATCCTGGCTGCCGACCACCGGTCGCTGGGGCAGCAAGTGGTGGTGACCGGGCGATCGAGCCGCGTGTTCTGGGGCGATGCCGCGGTGCTCGCGGAATTGGTGCGGCGGGCCATCGGCATCGTCGCCGAGCGGGTCGGGGGTGCCGCGGTGGCGCTGACCGTCGTCGACGGTGCTGCGGGCGTCGAGCTGCTGGTCGACAGCCGCGGGGAGCCCGGGGATGGGGTCGAGCCCGCGACTGCGCTGCGCTTTCGGGCCGCCGTGGAGCAGGCTGGCGCGAGCGTGCGGCCGGGTCCGCTGGGCCCTGGGGGCGCGGGATTGTGTCTGCAGCTGCCTACGCCGTGAGCCGCCGCGGCGAGTATCTGCCCGGGAGCAGGTGAAATTCCGGCCGGATCTTGACCCGAGTCGTTACTTCCCAGGGACAGCCGGCTATGGCAAGATGACCGGCACTTGCCGGTTCGTGTGCGGACCTCCCCCCGTCTTGCCATGTTGCACGCCAGCCCACATCTCGATCGCGAAGCGCTGCCCGCGCGGCTGCTCGCACTCTGGGAGCTGACCGGCAACCGGGCGCTGTTCGAGCTGGCTGCCGGCCGCGCGCCGCGCGACGGGGTCGCGATGAACTCCGACCAGGAGTACCTGGACTGGGTCAGCACCAGCTTGATGGACTGCTTCAAGGATTCGGGGGAGTCGGCGGTGTTCGCGCTGCTGTTCGAACTCAACCGCGCCTCCTTCCTGCACGCGATCCAGGGCAATCTGCGGCGCGCCTTCCATCACGTCGATCCGCACGACGTGCTGCAGGAGGTGTTCCTGAACATCTACCGCTATCCGCACCGCTTCCATGCCGACAAGGCCGACGCGTTCCGCGGCTGGGGTCACCGGATCGCCCGCAACACGCTGTTGAAGTTCCTCAAGGGCCAGGCGCGCCTGGCCCGGTTCCACGAGATCGACGAGGAAGTGATGCAGCCGGAGGATCTGCGCGGACGGCGTCCGGACCGGGCGGCGAGCGAGGCGGAATCGGCGGCGGTCGTCAATCACGCCTACTTGCTCTACCTCCAGCTCTACCTGCTGCACTTCGGCCGCTTGTCGGCAAAGGAGCGGTTGGCGCTGACGATGGTCGAGGTCGACGGGGTCTCGTATCGCGATGCCGCGGCGGCGCTCGGCGTGCGGCTCGAGAACCTGAAGATGATCATCTTCCGCGGCCGGCGGAAGGTTCTGCGCGGCATGGAGCGCTCGCTCGGCGAGATCGCCGCGGCAGAGCCGACGGCGGTCTCGGCGAAGGCTGTTTCGCCGCGGGCCGCGGATCGTCGCATTTTGGAACCTGGCCACCCTTCTTTGCGCACTGGGCGTGACCAGCAGGCGCAGGCCTTCTAGTGGTGGGCCAACATGCAGCCATCGCCCGCCGCTGACCAAGGCCACGACCCCTGCTTGCAGATCCAGGTGGATCTGTCGGCGATGCTGGACGGGGAGCTCGATCCAGCAGGCGTTCGCCGGGTGATGGTGCACTCGGATGTCTGTCCATCCTGCCGCGAATTCCTCGAGGGCATCCGGTCGCAGGTCCGCCTGCATCGCCGCGTCGCTGCCGCCATGGTGCCGGTTGCGGCCGGGGCCGATGCGGAAGCCGAATGCGCGTCGGCGGCCACGTCGCGCCTCCGCGAGCAGCTGACCGCGAACCGCCGCAAGCTGTCGAAGGTCCTCTACGAGCTCGGCCGCGGGTTCGTGCTGATGGGCTTGTCGCCCGATTTCTCGCGCGAGGTCGCCAAGGAGCCGGTGCCCGTTCCGGACATGGCCATGCGCGGCCGCAGCCTGCTGGACGAGGTGGCGCGGAGCTCGGGTGCCAGCGGTCCCGAGTGGGTGGCCGCCAAGGACCTGTTCGATGGCCAGTTGCGCTCGGTCGAGGAGAATCTGGGCAAGGGGCAGCGGTTGCTGACCGAGTGCCTGGCCCTCGACGACGGTTGCCACGAGGCCCGGATCTACCTCGGGCTGGTGCACTACGTCCGCGGCCAGCGGGGCACCGCCCGCAAGCTGTTCCAGCAGGTGCTCACCCAGGCCAAGGACCCGGTCATGCGCGGCTATGCGCTGTCCAACCTCGGCAACATCCACATGGACGAGGGCGACTGCGATGGCGCGATCCAGCTGCTGCGGGAACTGGTCGACTCGGGCGTGCTGCGGCAACAGCCGCGGATGAGCACGGCCTACTTCAACCTCGCCATCGCCTACGGGCTGAAGGAGCAGTTCGCCGACTGCCTGCACTGGTTGTCGTTGTTCGATGCGGCGCTTCCTCACCGGCGCAACTGGGTGGCCCGTGAGCTGGCCAGTCGCTCCCAGTTCCTGCACCTGGTCCGCAGTCATCCATCCGCCGAGCCGCTGGCGCGCGCGTTTCCGGGCTGGTTCCAGAACGGGTCGGCGGCGGCGCGCGGCGGGGTCGCCAGCTGACCTCGGCCTCGTCGGCTGGCCCCGAGGGTTGCCGGCGGAACCCCTTTCCCATTCCAGTCCAGGCGAGTAGCTTCCAGCAACTTCCCCGAGCCCCCATGCATACCATTCATCGTCTCCTGGTCGGTATCGCGCTCTTGCTGTGGCTCGCTCTACCGGTGGTGAGCAGTGAGGGTGGGGAGAACGCTGGCGGCACCGGCGTCTGGATCCTGCCCCGGGCCGTACCGTTGGCGGCCAACCCGACCTCGGGCCCGCCGCGCGAAGTCCACGTCTGCAGCAACCTGTCGCAGGACCTCATGATGATGGTCTCTGTCGAGTGCGGCAATGTGGTTGCGACCCTGGTCGACGAGGTCAGTGGTATCTCCACGGCGCTGTCGGTGTCCGGAAGTGCGGTTCGTTGCCCCGGCCACCTGCTGCAGATGCTGGTCACCAGCGGCGTCAGGAAGGCGCACATCGTGATCAGCGACAGTTCGCAGACGGGCTACGTGATCCAGCTGCTCATGAGCTCGGTGGACGCCAGCGTATCGATGCGCGTCTTCTGAACGGCGGGCGAAACGGCGACGCGGGACACACCGCGTCGGACCCGGCGCCGCAGCGGGCGCGGCTCAACGGCGATGACCGTTGACGGCAGGCACCCTGCCTCGAGCCGCCTAGGCCAGGAGCTCGAACGTCAGCCAGGCAGCCGCGGTCGCTCGCGACGCCAGGCCAGCATTGCCTCCGGGTCGTTGGTGCACATCGCGTCGATGCCGAGCGCGCGGCCCCCTTCCCAGCCGAGTTCGTCGTCGGTCGTGTAGCTGCAGACCAGCAGTCCCGCTGCGTGTGCCCGCTCGACGTCTTCGCGGCGCAGGCCGCGGTCGTGCCAGTGCACCATGCCCGCGCCGATCGCGATCGCCGCTGCGATGGCGGCGGCGTCACAGCGGGGGAAGGTGGCGGTGGGGCCGAGCACGGCCCGCGCCAGATCGGGCGACAGGCGCGCCATCGCCGCGACGAAATCCCAGTCGAACGATTGCACGATGCAGCGGCGGCGCAGCTCCCTGGTGGCCAGGGCCGTGGCGAACAGGGACGCTTCGCCGCCCTTGTGTTCGATCAGCGGCACGCACTGCGGCAGCATCACCTGCAGCGCATCACCGAGGCGCGGCATCCGCTCGCCGGCGCAGGTCGGCGCGAACCAGCGGCCGGCATCGAGACTCCGCACCACGTCCCATTTCGTCTGGGCGACCAGGGCGCCGGGGCCGAGCGCGGTCGCTGCGTCGCTGGTTCGATCCAGGCTGGTGTCATGCACACAAACCAGTTCGCCGTCGGCGGTCGCCTGCACGTCGAACTCCTGCATCGCGGTGCCGAGCGCCATCGCCGACCGGAACGCGGCCAGCGTGTTCTCGGGCTGGCGGCGACTGTTGCCACGGTGCGCCACGACCACCGGGCCGGTGGCGGCAAGGGTGCGCAGGTGCGCGAACACGGGATGCTCGGTGGATGCCGTCATGATCGATCAGCCGGGAACGGAAAGCAGGGGCGCGGTTCGTGGTGCCCATCCATAATCGGCGCATGACTCCTGAGATCTATCGCCTGCTGCATGTCGTCGGTGTGTTGCTGTTGTTCCTCGGCCTCGGCGGCGTGCTGTCGCACGAGGCGGGCAAGGCCCCCAAACTGTCGAGCGCCCTGCACGGTCTCGGCCTGCTGCTGCTGGTCGTGGCCGGCGTCGGCGTCCTGCACAAGAGCTCGCCGCAGATCGACTGGAAGCAGCCGTGGGTGCTCGCGAAGATCGGCGGGTGGCTGCTGCTGGCCTTGTTGCCGATGCTGGTGAAGCGCGGCGTGCTGCCGCGGGCCCTCGCGCTGCTGCTGGTGCTCGGCCTCGGCGCCGGCGCCGCCTGGCTCGGCCTCGCCAACCCGAAGCCGTTCTGATCGCTGCGCCATGCCGTTCCAGCCGCCGGATGTGTTGCTGCTCGGCCCCGGGCCGTCGCCGACCAGCGCCGCGGTGCGCAGCGCCCAGGCGCTGCCGCTGCTCGGTCACCTGGATCCGTCGTTCCTGCCGCTGCTGGACACGGTGCAGCAGGGGCTGCGTTCGATGTTCGGCACCACCAACCAACTGACGCTGCCGCTGGCCGGAACCGGCACCGCCGGCATGGAGGCGATGGTCGCGAATCTGATCGAGCCCGGCGATCGGGTCGTGATCGGCGTACACGGCGTGTTCGGGCAGCGCTTCGCCGAGAGCGCGCGGCGGGCCGGTGCCGAGGTCGTCGAAGTGCGCGCCGAGTTCGGGCGGTCGCTTGATCCCGAACTCGTCGCGCAGGCGGTAGTCGCCGGACCGACCCGCCTGGTCGGTGTCGTGCACGCCGAGACCAGCACCGGGGTGCGCACCGAGCTGCTGCCGATGGTCGCCGCGGCGCGCTCGGCCGGCGCTCTGTTCGTCGCCGATTGCGTGACGAGTCTCGCCGGCCTGCCGATCGAGCTCGACCGCCTCGGCATCGACGCCGCGTTCAGCGGCACGCAGAAGTGCCTGTCGGCGCCGCCGGGACTCACGCCGGTGAGCTTCGGGCCGCGCGCGCTGGCGCGCGTGCAGCAGCGCCGCACTCCGGTGCCGTTCTACTTCGACACCCGACTGCTGACCGGCTACTTCGGCCCCGACCGCGCCTACCACTACACGGCGCCGATCAGCATGCTGTATGCGCTGCACGCAGCGGTCGAGGAAGTGCAGCAGGAAGGACTCGCGGCCCGGATCGAACGGCACGCAGCCGTCGCTGCGGCACTGCGGCGCGGTCTGCCCGCGCTCGGGCTCGAGGCGTTGGTGCCGCCGGAGCATGCGACCCCGATGCTGACCACGATCCGCTGTCCGGCGGGCGTCGACGATCGCGCCTTCCGCGCGCACCTGCGACAGGTGCACGGCATCGAAGTCGGGGGTGGGCTCGGGCCGCTGGCCGGCCGGGTGTTCCGCGTCGGTCTGATGGGCCATGGCGCGCGCTTGCCGAACGTGCTGCGGGCGCTGGCGGCATTCGGCGATGCGCTGGCCGCGGCCGGCCAGCGGGTCGATGTCGCGGCGTCGCTGACGGCGGCGCGCGGCAGCTGAGCGTTCGCAGTTGCGCGGTGCCGCGCTATCGTGCTCGCACCGCGCCCATGAACGACACCAAGATCCGCGCCACGATCGCCGACAGCATCGCCACCAAGCAGCGACTGCTCGACCAGTGCCTGCCGAGCATCCAGCGGCTGTGCGAGCTCGCGGTGGCGACGCTGCGCGGCGGCGGCAAGATCCTGCTGTGCGGCAACGGCGGCAGTTCCTGCGATGCCGCGCATGCCGCCGGCGAGCTGGTCGGCTGGTTCGAGAAGAAGCAGCGCCCCGGCTATGCGGCGATCGCGCTGGGCCAGAGCGTGCCGACACTGACCGCGGTCGGCAATGACGCCGGCTACGAGCACGTGTTCGCGCGCGAGGTCGAGGCGATCGGTCGCGCCGGCGATCTGTTGATCGGCATCACCACGTCGGGCGGCAGCAAGAACGTCGTCGCCGCGCTCGAGGTCGCGCGCAAGCTCGGCATGGCGACCGCGGTGCTGTGCGGCGAGAAGCGCGGCCGCGCCGTCGACTGCGCCGATGTCGCGGTGATGGTGCCGTCGGGCAACACCGCGCGGATCCAGGAGAGCCACCTCGTCTGCGTGCACGTGATGTGCGCCGCGGTCGAGGACGCCCTCGCCGGCTGATCGCTCAGAGAGTGAGAAACAATCGGTTTCGAACTCTCTGCGTGGCCGCGCAGGCGGCCACCAGGAGCATCTGAGAGGCTGTATCCTGATTTTCTCTCAGCCCGGCTCGCCGACCTTGGCCGTGCCGGGTTGTTCCTTCAAGCGCAGCGCGCCGAACCAGATGCCCTGGTTCTCGGCGGTCGCCTGCAGCGGACCGTTGACCATCGTCTCGTTGGCAAACCGCTCCGCCGCCGCTGCCAGCAGCTTCGACGGCCATGGCTGTCGCGGCAGGCCGACCATGCCGTCGGTCGGGGCATTGGTCGGGTTGGTCACCTGCATCGAGCGGTCGGGCAGCACCGAGGTGCTCCAGCGGCGCAGCCGTGGCAACAGCGTCTCGAGCTCGGCGACCCGTTCGCGCGCGGTGACCACGACGTAGGTCGTGGTCGCCAGGATCTGGCTGCGCGTGGTCCAGGCGAGGTCGTGACCGTCGCGCCGGCCCGGCAGCACGTGATTGCCGGCGCCGAGCGGGGCCGGCAGGTCGCTGCCGAGTTCCGTCGAAGGGAACAGCAGCAGGGTGCCGTCCTCGGTGCTGTGGCTGAACACGTAGACGAAGCGCGGTTCGCCGCAGGTCAGCGACAGCCGCAGTGGCGTCTCGGCCGCCGCCAGGTCGTAGTTCTGTGCCTGCCGCGTGTCGGCCGGGCCGCCCAGGCGCCAGGTCGCGGCCGGCACCTCGCTGCCGCCGGCGGGCCGGGAGAACTGCCACATCGCGGCGGCGGCGCAGAGGGCCAGGGCGGGGAGCAGCAGGGCGCGGCGGTTCATGCCGTGAGGCTATCGGCATTCCGCCGCCGCGGTCGAGAACCGTGCCGCGACAAGGCTGCGACTTGTGTCGCCGGGGTCGGCGCCGTCTCCTGCCCCGCTCTCGCGGAGGATCTCGCATGCACAGCCACTGGTCGTTGTCGTTCCTGCTCGCTCTCGGCCTCGCGGCCCAGGACGATGCCTCGAAGAAGTCCGCGGCACCTGCGCCGGTTCCGCGCCGGTTCGCGACCGTGCCGGTGCCCGACGTGCCGCCGCTCGAGCTCGATGCCGCGACGCTGCGCGCGATCGCGGCGATGCTGGCGCTGCAGCAGGGCGACAGCCGCGGTGAGTGGCCGTACCAGGGCGTGTACCAGGAGGACGACAATCCGTCGCCGGTCGGCTACCGCGTCGGCGGTACCGCGATCGGGTGCCTCGGCATGATCGCGGCGCCGGGGCTCGCCGCCGACGAACCGCGGCGCGCCGCGCTGCACCGCGGCCTCGACTTCGTGCTCGACGGTCTCGAACTCGATCGCATGCAGGGCGCCTTCATCGGTCGCTACGACGTGCGCGGCTGGGGCCACATCTACGCGCTGCAGCTGCTGCTGCACCTGCAGGACCGCGGACTGGTGCCGGCCGCCCGCAAGGAACGGGTCGCGGCGAAGACCGCGTGGCTGGTGCAGGTGCTGGTCGATTCGGCGATCCCGGAGACCGGCGGCTGGAACTACTCGCGCCCGGCCGGCTACCTGAGTCCGAAGAACCGCGCCTCGACGTTCATGACCGCGCCGGCGCTGCAGGCGCTGTTCCACGCCGCGGCCCGCGGCCACGCGGTCGAGGCGACGGTGATCACACAGGCCCTCGACGCCTTGGAGCGCGCGCGCGCGAAGCCGGGTGGCTATGCCTACGGCGCCCCGGCGAAGAGCCAGGCCGAGGTCGACGAGAACCAGCTGACGAGGATGGACAAGACGCCGAGCTCGGCGGCGCGGGCGGCGGTGTGCGAGACGACGCTGATGCTCGCGGGGCGCGGCGATCCGGCCCGGCTGCAGCGCGCGGTCGAACTGTTCTTCGCGCACTGGGACGACCTCGCGGTGCGCAAGAGCCAGACCGGCACCCACGTCGAACCGTACGGCATCGCGCCGTACTACTTCCTGTTCGGCCACGTCTATGCGGCGCAGGCGATCGAGATGCTGCCGGACGCGGCGCAGCGCGAGTCGCTGCGGGCCAGGATGCGCGCGGTGCTGTCGAAGTCGGTCGAGGCCGACGGTAGCTGGAACGACCGCATCAAGGAACGTTCCGGCGGCTATGGCACCGCGCTCGCGCTGCTGACACTGCACATGCCGCATCTGCCGAAGCCGCACGCGTGGCGCGGCGCCGCGGCCGAGAACGCCACGAAGTGAGCTTCAGCGACCGCCGCGGTGCACCTGCTGCGGCGTCGCCTGGTCGGTCGGCATCACGACGATGCTGTCGAGGTTGACGTGGGCCGGGCGACCGGCCGCGAACACCACGCAGTCGGCGACGTCCTCGGCGCGCAGCGGCCGGGTGTCCTGGTAGACCTTCGCCGCGCGGTCCTGGTCGCCGCGGAAGCGCACCACCGAGAACTCGGTCTCGACCATGCCGGGATCGACGCTGGTGACGCGGATGCCGCTGCCGAGCGTCTCCATGCGGATCGCCTCGCAGATCGGCTGCAGCGCGCGCTTGCTGCCGCAGTAGACGCCGCCGCCGGCGTAGGCCTTGTGGCCGGCGATCGAGCCGATCACGATCACGTGGCCGCGACGGTGCTCGAGCATGTGCGGCAGCACGCGGCGGGTCACCTCGAGCAGGCCGAGCACGTTGGTCTCGATCATCTCGCGCCACGCCTCGCCGGTGCCCTCGGCGATCTTCTCGGTGCCGCGCGCGAGGCCGGCGTTGTTGACCAGCACGTCGATCGGGCCGTGCTGTGCGATCGCCGCCGCGACGAAGCGTTCGACGCTGTTCGGCGCGGTGACGTCGAGCGCGTGCACGAAGGCGCCCGGTGCGACCGAATGCAGGCGATCGCTGCGGCGCGCACCGAGCGAGAGGCGGTCGCCGAGGGCGGCGAAGGCGCGCGCGCAGGCGGCGCCGATGCCGGAACTGGCGCCGGTGATGACGACGTGACGGGTCATCCGGGCAGGATAGGAGGTCCGTCGCCGGCACGCGACTTCGCTGAGCTTCCTGCCCTGCGAGCGGCGATCGCCGCGCGAGCCGGCGACTTGCCGCCGCGCCACAGCAGGTCGGGCGGGCCGAACGTCTCGACCGCCCACTCGAACTGGGCGGCGGCCAGGTCGCGCCCTGCGGCGAGCCCTCCCAGACTGATGCACAGACCGCTCGGCCCCTGCCGCTGCTCGCGCCGTTCGCGGGGCCTCCTCAGCTGGGACCACACCAGCAGGCTGCGCCATCCGAACCGCCCCAGCGTGCGCGATGGATCCCGCATGTAGAGATACGCCTCGCCATCGCCGCCGATCTCGACGCCGGTGAGGTCCTGCCACGGGATCACCGCGGGGCCGTGCATGTCGTCGTGGATGCCCTGCTCGTCGATGACGATGCGTGGCCGCCGCGACACCGCGGCGCGAATGCAGCCGAACGCGCCGATGCTGCCGACCACGCCGAACGCGATCGCCAGCCCCGGCCGCTCGCTCGCGAGCATCACGGCGGCGCCGAGGAATACCACCATCAGCACCAGCAGCCCGGCGTAGGTGCCGCGATCCGCGAACAGTTCGAGCGGTGGCTCGCTCACTGTCGCGCGCCGTGGCGCTCGGGCTCTGACTTCCATCGCCGCAGTCTAGCCAGGAGGGCTGCGGTCGCCGAACATGCCGGGGTGACGACCGGAGCCGACCACGAACGTCTGGGGCCGTATCGCCTGCTGCACGAACTCGGCCGCGGTGGCCAGGCCGTGGTCTGGCTGGCCGAGGACACGCGCCTGGGTCGCCGGGTCGCGCTGAAGGTGCTGCCGGCACTCGGGCCCGGTTCCGAGTCCGTGTTGCGCCGGTTCCAGCGCGAAGCCGAGGTCACCTCGAAGCTCGAGCACCCGGCGATCTGTCCGATCTACGAGGCCGACATCGCCGGTGGGGTGCCGTTCCTGGCGATGCGCTTCGTCGACGGCGAGACGCTGGCGCGCCGCGTGGCCCGCCTCGGTGGGGCACCGGTGCTCGGCGACTGGAACGCGACGGCGACGTTCTTCGCCCGTGCCGCCAGGGCGCTGCACGCCGCCCACGAAGCCGGTGTACTGCACCGCGACATCAAGCCGGCGAACGTGATGGTGACGCCGGCCGGGGACCCGGTGTTGCTCGACTTCGGCCTCGCGCGGGCGGACAGCGAGGCTGCCCAGGCGCTGTCGCGCAGCGGCGATCACTCGGGCACGCCGACCTACATGAGTCCGGAGCAGATGAGCGGTCGCCCGCCGCTCGATCGGCGCAGCGACGTCTACTCGCTGGGTTGCACGCTGTTCGAGTGCCTGACCGGCCGCGCGCCGTTCACCGCGCCGACGCTGGCCGGCCTGCTGCAGGCCGTGTTGCACGAGGAGATCCAGGACGTGCGCCGGCTGCGTGCCGAGGTGCCCGTCGATCTTGCGGTGATCACCGCCACCGCGACCGCGAAGGACCGCGAGCGGCGCTACCGTTCGGCGCTCGAGCTGGCGCTGGACCTCGAGCGCTTCGTGCAGCTCGAACCGATCGCGGCGCGGCCGGAGACGCGTCTGCAGCGGGCGCGGCGCTGGGTGCGGCGCAATCCCGCACTGGCGGGCAGTCTCGCGGCGGTGGTGGTGCTGCTGCTGACGGCGATGACGCTGCTGAGCTATGGCCTCGGTGCTGCCGGTCGGGCGGCGCTGGAGGCGAAGCTGCGCGAACAGGCCGACCAGCAGCTGGCGGCCGCCGAGCTCGAGCAGGCGCGGCAGCGGCAGGCGGCGGCCGATCGCGAACTCGCCGCTCGCGCCGACGATCTGTCGATGCGCCTGGGCACGCTGAGCTTCGGGGTCGCGGGTGGCGCCGTGGCGGTCGCGGCGCTGGCGCCGGAGTTCGAGGCGGTGCTGCGCGCTGCCGGCATCGCGCTGACCGGCGCCGCGGACGTCGAGCCGGCGATCGCGACGCTGCGCGCCGTGCAGCTGCGCGACGGCGATGCAGGCCGGGCGCTGCTGGGGGCGCTGCGCAACCTCGCGCTGTTGGCCGGCGAGCCGTCACCGCGCGGGGATCTGCTGCGGCAGGTCGGGGCCGCGTTCCACGATGCGGCGTTGCGGCCGTTCGCGGCCGCGCGCGATCGTTGGGAGCGACAGCGGGTCGACGAGTTCGGGCCGCTGCTGCAGGAATCGGCGCTGGCGGCGCTCGGCCCCGAGCAGTGTGCCGAGGCCGCGTCGATGCTGATGCGGGTCGACGGTCGCGAGGCCATCGTGCTGGCGCTGCTCGATCGTGCGATCCGGTTGCGTCCGGATTCGTTCGCGCTGCACTACCAGCGCGCCGGACTCGCGCTCGGTCGGGCCTCCGCGGCTGCCGCGTCGCCGCCGTCGCTGGCGCACGTGCAGTCGGCGGTCGAGCACCTGCGGGCCGCGGTGGCGCTGCGTCCGCAGTCCGGTCTGGCGCGCGCGGTGCTCGCGGGAGCGTTGGCGTTCCGCGCGCACCTCGGTGGCGACGATGCCGGCTTCGCGGCGGCCTGGGCGATGATGGCCACCGCGACCGAGGTCGAGCCGCAGAGCAGCCTGGTGTGGCTGTTGCGCGCCGACTTCCTGCGCCGCATGCCCGATCAGGCGGCCGAGGCGAAAGCTGCTTGCGAACGCGCGTTGCAGCTCGAGCCCGGACTGGTGCCGGCGCAGCAGCTGCTGCAGCAACTGCGTGGCAACTGAGCAGCTGCCGCGTTCCGTCCCGCGTTGCGGCGTCCCGGCAATCGCTGAGCCGGGTCGCCTCGCGGGCGAGCCGGCTGCCAAGGAGACGACGCAGCGGGGCCGGTTGCGTCGATTTCGTGGTTGGTGAGTCCCGCGTTGCGGCGTCCCGGCAATCGCTGAGCCGGGTCGCCTCGCGGGCGAGCCGGCTCAGAACGGCGTCGCCAGCGCGTTGGTGAGCCGCACGATCACGCCGGCTTCGAGACCCTGCCACCACGCGGCGGTGCCGCCGAGCCCGGCCGGCACCGGCACCGTCGTCGTCACCGTGGTGATGCGGGCCGTGGTCGGCAGCAGGCTGGTGCCGACCACCAGCAGCCCGGCCGGGTCGAGGCCGAGCAGGCCGACGCCGGGCACCGGCAGGTTCGCCGGACCGGTGCTGTAGCCGAGCACGTAGAAGTCACCGCCGAGCCCGTGCTGGTCGAGTTCGACCACGCCGGGGCTGGCGAACCCCGGCCGCACCGAGAGCCCGGCAAGCGGCGCCAGGTCAAGGTGTTGCCACGCGAACGCGAGCGCGTCGTCGAAGTAGAACTGACCGAACTCGGTCCACGCGCTGTGTCCGGCACCGACGATCGGGTGGAACTCGTACGGCAGGCCCACCGCCTGCGCCCGCGCGACCAGGGCCAGCGCCTCGCTGAAGGCGACGGTCTGGTCGGCAGTGCCGTGGGTGATGAACAGCGGCGGTTCGCCGGCTTGCATCGAATCGAGCACCGGCAGCGCGCCCCACAGTTCGACCACCATGCGCACGCGCGACGAGAAGCCCGGGTTGCCGGAGTTGCCTTCGTCGGTGCTGGTGTAGGCCGAGCTCATCACGGTGGCCGCACCGGCCGAACCGCCGAGCGCGGCGATGCGCGTGGGGTCGACGCGGTGGGTGCCGGCGTTGGCGCGCAGCCAGCGCACCGCGGCCTGGAAGTCGTGCACCGCATCCTGCACCACCTGCGGCGTGGTCGGGATGCCGGCCTGACCGAGCCGGTAGTCGATCGAGATCGCGACGTAGCCGGCGCTCGCCAGCCGATTGCAGACGCCGACCATCGCGCCCATGCCGCGGCTGCCGCCGACGAAGCCGCCGCCGTGCACGACGACGAACGCCGGCCGCGCCGCCGCGGTGTCGCCGGTGGGCTGGTAGAGGTCGAGCAACAGGTCCTCGGGCTGGTTGGTGAACTGGTTGATCGCGTTGCCGTAGACGATGCCGTTGGTGCGCGTGACGGTGGGGAAGACCGGGTCGCGGAACCGGCATTGCTGGGCGGCCAGGGAGCCGAGCAGCAGGGACACGGACAGCAGGGCGCAGGGGATTCGCATGGTGAGTGCGGGTGGGTGGCGGGCAGGATGGACCGATCGGACGAGCGCGGCGCCCGCTTCGTTCCCTCGGGTGGGGCGATTGGCGGCACCGCGACCCCACGATACCCGGCGACGGCTCGAGCGTTCGCGGCCCGAGGGGCTCAGGCGGCGCCGAACACCGCGATGGCGGCCTTGATCGCCGCGTAGGCCAGCATCACCGTGGTGACGACGACGATGACCCGCCGCATCGCCCCGGCCCCCTTGGCGACGGCCCAGCCGCTGGCATGGTAGGAGCCGATCGCGGTGCCGAGCGCGAGCCACAGCGAGGGGCCGATCGCCATCGCATCGGCCGACCAGAAGCTGCCGACGCTGGCGATGCAGGTGACGATCACCAGCGTGCTCTTCGCCACCGCGAGGTTGAGCAGGTCGCGGCCGAACGTCGCGGTCAGCAGCAGCGTCGACAGCAAGCCGGCGCCGACCTGCGCGTAGCCCATGTGGATGCCGGCGAAGAAGCAGCCGAGCGGGCCGGCCCAGGCCGGGTAGATCCGTTCGGGAGCGTTCTCGACGATCGGTCGCGTCTGCTGCCGCAGCAGCAGCCCGAGCACGACCACGAGGTAGCTCCAGAACACCCAGTCCGGCAGCTGCAGCGCGAGCCAGCTGCCGATCGGCGCGCCGGGCACTGCCCACAGCGAAGCGAGCCATGTCTGCAGCGACGCGCGCTTGCCGGCGCGCAGGTAGCCGAGCAGCGCGAACAGGCCGACGCACAAGCCGGCCGGGCGCAGCGACGGGTTGGCGATCGCGAGCGGCAGGCCGCACGCATACTCGAACGCCATCAGGCCGACGATGCCGGCCCCGCCGGCGAGGTTGTTGATGGCGCCCATCACCACGCCGGCGGCGACGGTGATGGCGATCGTGATCGGGTCCAAGGTCGGTCGCTGGCGCGGCGATCAGCCGAGCAGGTCCTTGACCATCTCGCGCTCGTCGGTGAGCTCCTTCCAGGTGATGGCGGCCTTCTGCTTGCTGAAGTCGTTCATCGCGAGGCCCTGCACGATCTTCCAGTTGCCCTTGCCGTCGGTCGTGCACGGGAAGCCGCTGATGATGCCCTCGGGCGTGCCGTAGCTGCCGTCGCTGATGACGCACAGCGACGCGCAGTCGTCCTTGCCGGTCACCGTGTAGAGGCTGCGCGCGTGGTCGCACGCCGCCTGCGCCGCCGACAGCGCCGACGACTTGCCGCGCGCCTCGATGATCGCCTTGCCGCGCTCCTGCACGGTCTTCATGAACGCGCCCTGCAGCCACGGATCGTCGTTGATGACCTTCGCCGCCGGCTGCCCGGCGATCGTCGCGTGGTGCCAGTCGGGGTACTGCGTGTTGCTGTGGTTGCCCCAGATGATGACGTTCTTGACCTCGCTCCAGTGCTTCTTGCCCTTCAGCGCGAGCTGCGCCTTGGCGCGGTTCTGATCGAGGCGGGTCATCGCCGAGAAGCGATCGGCCGGCACGCCCTTGGCGTTCTTCATCGCGATCAGGCAGTTGGTGTTGCACGGGTTGCCGACCACGACCACGCGCACGTCCGGACCGGCGACCTCGGCGATCGCGCGGCCCTGACCGATGAAGATCTTGCCGTTGTCCTGCAGCAGGTCCTTGCGCTCCATGCCCGGTCCGCGCGGCTTGCTGCCGACCAGCAGGCACAGGTCGGCGTTCTTGAACGCGACCTTCGGGTCGTCGCTGCAGACGATCTCGGTCAGCAGCGGGAACGCGCAGTCCTCGAGCTCCATGCGCACGCCGTTCAGCGCCGGTAGCACCGGGGTGACTTCGAGCAGTTGCAGGGCGACCTTCTGGTCCTTGCCGAAGATGCTGCCGTTCGCGATCAGAGGCAGCAGGGAGTATCCGATCTGACCGGCGGCTCCGGTCACCGCCACGCGCTTCACATTGCTCATCCAGGCATTGCATCGATCGGGCGGCCGCTTTCAAGCGTGAGCTGGCTCGCCCAGGGATGGGGCGCGGGGGGAGTTGGGTAGGCTGCCGCCTCGTCAGCCGACGTCGCTCTCGCCGTCCGCGGTCAGATGCCGGTCCACCAGCGGCGCCAGTTCTTGTTGCCAGACCCGCCGATACTCCGGGTGCCGGAAGAAGATCTCCGCCGCGGTCTTGGTCTCGAAGCCGGAGAACAGCGCGAGGTTGTAGCCCTGATGGTCCGAGGCGACGTTGTGCACGACCGCGAGGTGGTCGACGCCCGGCATCGACTCGATCAGCCGCTGCAGCGACTCCCGCGCGATGCGGACCCGGTCCAGGGCGATGCCGGACTTCAGCGCGAACAGGATCGTGCGGTGGAACATGTACCGCGCATCGTCGGGGTCAGGCCGCCACCGAGCAATTGATCAGTTCCAGGCGAAGCGGACCGGCGCCCCGATCGTGAGCCCGCCGCTCGGATCGATGGCGACCGACTGCAGGCTGAGCACGAAGAACGGCGGCACCGCGGCGAATGTCTGGCTGAAGCTGGCGGTGCCGCTGGCCGGCAGGATCGTGATGTCGAGCACCGGATCGCTCGGCAGCAGCCAGGCCTGGCCCCACGGCGTCGCGTACGGCGCCGTCGCGGTGCCGGCGAACGTCACCAGGGCATCGCCGGCGCTGCCGGTGAGCGTCGCCTGCAGCGTGGTGGCCGCGGTGGCGACGGCGAGCCCGGGCATCGGCGTCGACAGCACCGGCATCGGCCCGACGATCGCCGGCGAACCGAGCACGACCACGGATGGATCGAGGCGCAGCGCACCGCCGGTGCCCTCGATCGAAGCCTGGGTCGCCGGCGCCCACGGCCGCCGCTGGATCTGCGTGCTGCCGGTGACCTCGAGCGTGCCGCCGTTCATCAGCACCCCGGCGGTCGGAATCGGGAACGAGAACGGGAAAGCGCCGAGGATCTCGCCGCCCTGGACCAGCGCGCTGCCGGAAACGAGGTGCAGCCCCGCGGTGTGGACGCCGATCGGGCTGATCGTCGAGGCGGCGAAGCTCGCCTGCGAGTTGTCGATGCGAACGTGCGGCAGCCAGCAGTCGCGGCAGCTGACCTGAGCCGAGTTGATCAGGTGCAGTTCGCCGTCGGCGTTGGTGCCGGCGGTGGCCGTGAAGGTGGTGGCGCCGAAGACGACCGGGCCGGTGCAACCCGAGATCCGCATCGGCGCGAACGATCCGGGCGTGCCGACCACGGCGGTCTGGTCGAAGATCACCGTGCCTGCGCACTGCAGGCAGGCGATGCCCCGCACGAGGCCGCCGGTCACGATCGCGACTTCGTTGGCGGGAAGACCCTGCAGCGTGAGGGCGTTGCCAGTGAGGCCCGGGGCGGTGATTTCGGCGGTCGGCTGCAGCTCGAAGCGCAGCCCCTTGGTGCAGACCACCGCGCCATAGAGCCCCGGCTGCACATCGAGGATGTCCCCGGGCGCCGCGGTCTGCACGGCGTTCTGCAGCGCGGCGCCGCCGCCGGTCACGATGTGGGTGGTCTGGGCCGCGAGCGCTGCGGTCAACAGCAGCACGATGCCGGCAGGGCGCAGGTTCCCGAGCATCCCTCCATCATGCCGGTTGGCGAGCGGCGGCGCCTGTCCGGGGCGCGCCTTTCTGGCCCCGGCGGGGCCGGACTGCTCAGGCGGGCTTGGCCAACCGCAGCGGGCGGCGCGGGTGTTCTTCCTGGCCCGGCGGGTGGCCGAAGCAGACCGACGACTCACCCTCCTCCCAGCAGAACACGACCGGACCGGACTTGCTGTGGCCGGGGATGTGCACCGTCAGCGGCGCCGTGCGCAGGACCGTCATGCCGAGCCCCTCGAGCTCGGCGTTGCAGTTGCGCAGCGCCTCGTCGTGCTCCCAGATCCGCGCGTCGAGCTCGGCGAGCTCGCTGCGCAGGCCTTCCGGGGTGGCGGCGGCTTCGAGCTGTTCACGCTCCCGGGCCAGGGTGCGCCGAGCGCTGCGGCGCTCGATGAGCTCAGTGGCGATGGCCCGTACCAGCTTCAGCACCTGGTTCGCTGCCTTCAGATCGTAGGTGCGCTTCATGGGTCGGGTCCTTTCGGTGCGGGGTCTTGCACCTTGATGGCGACCAGCTCAGAACGGGCGATCGGCCGCCGTCGTTGCAGAGCGCCATCGTTGCTCTGTAGTGTGACGCAGCGCATCGGTTACCAAGCCGCGTGCGAACGAAAACCTCATGACCGAACGCGATGTGATGGAGTTCGACGTCGTGGTGGTCGGCGCCGGTCCGGCCGGCCTCGCCACCGCGATCCACCTGGCCAACCAGATCGAGCAGCACAACGCGGCGGTCGCGAAATCCGGCCAAGGGCAAGCGCTGAAACCGGAGATCTGCCTGATCGAGAAGGCGGCCGAACTCGGCAACCACTCGATCTCCGGCGCCGTGATGGATCCGAAGGGCCTCGATGCGCTGCTGCCCGGCTGGCGCACGATGGAACCGAAGGCGCCGATCGAGGCCGAGGTGCACGACGACTACGCGATGTGGCTGACCGAGAAGGGCGGCATGCGTTTCCCCGTCACACCGCCGCCGCTGAAGAACCACGGCAACTTCGTCATCTCGCTGAACAAGATGGTGAAGTGGCTCGGCGCGATCGCCGAGCAGAAGGGCATCCAGGTGTTCCCGGGCTTCCCCGGCGCCAAGCTGATGCGCGACGGCAACAAGGTCACCGGCGTGCAGCTCGGCGACGCCGGCGTCGACAAGCACGGGCAGCCGAAGGGGAACTTCCAGGCCGGCGGCATCCTGGCCGGCAAGCTGGTCGTGCTCGCCGAGGGCAGCCGCGGCTCGATGACCAAGCAGCTGATCGCCGACCTGAAGCTCGAGGGCAAGAACCCGCAGGTCTACGGCATCGGCGTCAAGGAAGTCTGGGAGGTGCCGAAGGGCCAGTGTGCGCCGGGCCTGGTCGTGCACACGCTGGGCTACCCGCTCGACAGCCACACGTTCGGCGGCGGCTGGATCTACGGCATGGGCGAGTCGGAGGGCGGCAAGAACCTGGTCTCGATCGGCCTCGTCGTCGGTCTCGACTACCGCGACCCGACGATGGACGCGCACCGGCAGCTGCAGCGCATGAAGCTGCACCCGAAGGTCGCCCCGTTCCTGCGCGGCGGCAAGATGCTGCACTACGGCGCCAAGTCGCTGCCCGAGGGCGGCCTCTACTCGATGCCGAAGACGTTCGGCGATGGCTTCGTGCTGGTCGGCGACAGCGCCGGCCTGATGAACAGCATGCGGCTCAAGGGCATCCACCTGGCGATGCGCTCGGGCATGCTGGCGGCGGAGACGGCGTTCGCGTGCCTGCAGAAGGGCGACTTCTCCGCGGCGGCGACCGGGCTCTACGCCGAGAAGATGAAGGCCGACTGGGTGCACGCCGAGCTGTGGAAGTGCCGCAACTTCCACCAGGGCTTCCACAAGGGGCGCCTGGCCGGCCTGATCAACGGCGCCTTCGCGACGTTGTTCGGTGGCAAGGGCACGCTGTGGTCGGACAACAAGACCAGCAACGCCGGCCACACCTACATGCAGAAGGTCGGCGCCTACTTCGGTGGGAAGGGCAAGCCGCAGCTCGACAAGCTGCCCGAGGACGGCGTGCTGACGTTCGACAAGCTGACCTCGGTCTACAGCTCCGGCACGATGCACGAGGAGGACCAGCCGTGCCACCTCGTGGTGACGCAGCCGGACCTGTGCTCGACGCGCTGCGTCGAGGAGTTCGGCAACCCGTGCCAGCACTTCTGCCCGGCCGCGGTCTACGAGATGGAGCCGAAGGCGGGCAGCAAGCACGGCGTCGACCTGAAGATCAACGCCAGCAACTGCGTGCACTGCAAGACCTGCGACATCATGGACCCGTACCAGGTCATCAACTGGGTGACGCCGGAAGGCGGCGGCGGGCCGAACTACACCAACCTCTGAGGTCGGCCCACAGCGGTCGGGTACAGCGTGCGGTCGGCGCGGCGCGGCGCTTCGCCGCCGCCGATCGTCACGACGACTCGTTGTCGCTGTCGGCAGCCAGCTCGGCGCGCAGTTCGAGCAGCCGCAACCGCGCTTCCTCGAACTGGATCTCGGCCTCGGTCAGCGAACTCGCGCTGCCCTGGCCGGCGCGGTTCAGCTCGCGCAGCTGGTCGACCTGCTGTTGGCGCAGCGCGACGATGCGCTCGGCGGCGGCGATCTTCTCGCGCACGATCGTGCGCGTGGCCGGATTGAGTTCGCGCGCCTGGGTGCCGCGGTTGCCGATCGCGGCGATGCAACCCGACAGCGGCAGCAGGAACAACACTGGCAGCAGGCTCTTCATGGTCATGGTGCCAGCGTAGCCAGAGCCGTAGTACTCCGAAATCAGCGCTCGGTCAGCAGCTGCTCGAACAGCTGCTGCGCCTGCGTCTCGGCCAGCCGCAGCCGTTCGTCGCCGCTCTCGGCGAAGCTCGCCTGCACGTGCGGGCGCAGCACCGGGAAGCCGGCCAGGTTCGGCTCCGGCGTGTCGCTGACCCGGTGGCACAGCGAACACTGGCCGCGGTAGGTCGAGTGCTTGGCGGTGCCGTAGTCGCGGAACAGGTCCTGGTCGTCGGCGGCGACGGCGCGGTAGATCGCTGCCGGTCGGCCCTCGCGCAGGCCCTGGCGCTCGAGCTGCCAGATGCCGAAGTCGAGGCCGTCGTGGGTGAACGTCTGGTTGTCGGCCCCGAGCGGATCGCGGTTCTGCAGCACCTGGGTGCGGATGTCGACGACGATCGGCGTCGCGTGGGCCTTGCCGTCCTGGCCGAGCGCGATCAGCCCTTGCACCAGCACGGCGCGGAAGCCGATCGGCACGGTCGGCCCGCGCTTTTCGCTCGCGTCGCGCGGCTCGCCGCCGGCCTTCGGCAGCATGCTCGCCAGCGCCGCTTCGCCGTCGGGGTGGGCGAGGAACACGCGCGACCACAGCAGCGTGCGTTCGGCGTCGAACAGGCGCGTCGAGCGCCGCAATACTTCGCGGTGCTCCTTGGCGGTGCCGAGCAGTGCGGGCGGCAGCGCGGTGCCGAGCTGGTCGCGGGTCGTTTCGTCGCCGAAGGCCAGCCCGAGTGGGTTCTGCAGCTGCGCCAGTTCGGCCGCGTCGAGCGCAACGAAACGGGCCGCGCGCACGAGCCACTGCACGAGCTCCGGCTGTCGCCCGAGGTCGCGCAGCCGTTCGGCGGCGCGCAGCAGGTCGTTCTGGAACAGCACCGCGAGCGCGAGCGGGGCGCGCAGCGCCGCGCGGTCGTCGGCACCGAGCCCGCGCAGGAGGCCGGCGAGTTCCTCGACGGCGGCCGGCGGCACGTCCTCGAGCGGCAGCTGGCGGCCGTCGCCGCCGAACCACCGGCTGTCGTTCGCGGCGCCGGCGCGCTTCTGATGCACCCAACCGGCCTCGATCGGCGTGCCTTCGCGCGGCAGCACGCGGGCGACCTCGGTCGGGACCATGCGCACCGTCCACAGCGTGCGGAAGATGCGATTCAGCGGGTGCGCCGCGTCGGCGTGGTACGGGGCCAGCACCGCGTCCTCGCGCAGCAGGCCGCGGTCCTGGCTGTCGGGCCCGTGGCGGCGGGAATCCTGAGCGGGTAGCAGTGCGGCGCCGCCCAACAGCATCACGACAGCGAGAGCAGGGAGCATCCCCGCAGCGTAGCTGCTCGGCGGTGGGGGAGAATCGGCGACAGTCCGTACCGTCTTCCCCGAGCTGCCACGCCTGTCCCTCGGTCGCTCGTCTTCGGCCGCACTCGCGGTAGGACTGTCGCCACCTCAGGTGCACTCCGGCGGCGCCGTTCCGACCACGCGGGGCAAAAATCTTCTGCTGGCTAGCGCTGGCCGGCGACCCGCGTGCGGTGCAGCAGCACCGACAGCGGCCCGGTGCCAGAGGCGCGCCGCAGCACCGCGTGGGTCAGCTGCAGCCGTTCGTCGTCACCGAGGTCCAGCGCCTCGGCGTAGGCATCGACCAGGTCGCCCGGCGAGCCCGCCTCGAGCAGGTGCGCGCCGAGCACCCCGTGCACCGCCCGCAGCCCGGCGTTGCGCAACCCGTCGGCGAGCGTGTCGTCGGCGCAGCCGTGCAGCGCCGCGAGCCGCGCCTCGGGCCAGCCCAGGTCGCGGGCGGCGGCCAGCAGTTCGGGCAGCATCGGCGCGCCCGGCAGGTCGAACACGAACCGGCCGCCCGGCCGCAGGTTGGCGCGGGCGAGGTCGGCCAGCGCGCCGAGCGGCGGCAGCGGGCCGGTGGCTGGGGCCATCAGCAGCGCATCGAAGGTGCCGAAGCGTTCGCCGGCCGCCGCTTCGTTGACGATCACCTGCACGTGCTCGAGGTCGAGCGCTGCCAGTTGTTCGGCCTGCTGGCGGTCGCGCAGCACCAGCACCAGTTCGCCGTCGCGGCCGATGCGGGCGGCGAGGTGGCGCGCCGGGGCGATCGGCACGCCGACCGCGAGCAGGCGATCGTGCCGCCGCACGTCGAGCAAGCTCATCGCCGCCGGCAGCCACGGCTCTGCGTCGACCGACACCATGCCGGCAGCGTAGCGGCAACCGGGGGCTGTCGCGCCGGTGGCGTCGATGCTGCGGCGCTTTGGACCGCGGCGGTGCCCGACCCCGGTTCGAGGGGTAGGCTGTGGGACCCGCTCGGCGCGTTCCGGGCGCCACCAATCCCGACATGGGCGCCACCACAGCCTCCCGCAGTTTGTCCGTCGCGATCAGCGTGTTCTTCCTGTCCGGATTCGCGGCCCTCACCTACCAGGTGGTCTGGCAGCGCCTGCTGATCGTCTTCGCCGGCGGCGACGTCCATGCCGTCACGCTGATCGTCACGGCCTACATGGGCGGTCTGGGGCTCGGCAGTCTGCTCGGCGGGCGCCTCGCGGACCGCCTCGGGGTGCGCCGCAGCCTGGTGGCGTTCGCCCTGGTCGAGCTGTTGATCGGCGCGTTCGCGCTGGTCAGCAAGAACGTCTACTACGACGGGCTCTACGCCCACCTGCCACCGACTCTGGGGCTGCCTGCACTCACGGCGGTGCTGTTCGCCAGCCTGCTGCTGCCCACCCTGCTGATGGGCATGTCGTTGCCGCTGCTGGCGCGCGCGCTGACGCCGTCGTTCGCCTCGATCGGGCGGGTCATCGGCGCGCTGTACGGCTGGAACACCCTCGGCGCGGCTGCCGGCGCCTTGGTGTCGACCTGGCTGCTGTTGCCGCGCCTCGGCCTGCAAGGCTCGCTGTGGGTCGGTGCCGGTTGCAATCTGCTGTGTGCAGTGTGTGGTGCCTGGCTGGCGCGGCAACCCGCCGCGCCGCCGACGCTGGTCGCCGGGTTGCCGCCGATGGCCGACGCGGCACCCTCGGGACCGGTCCCGGCGAACCGTCGCGAGCCGTCGTTCGCCAGCTGGGTGCTGCTCTACGGCATCACCGGGTTCCTCGCTCTGTCGCTGGAGATCGTTTGGTTCCGCATGTTGGGCGTGATGCTGAAGTCGACGGCGTTCACGTTCGGCACCCTGTTGTTCGTCTACCTGTCCGGCTTCGGTCTCGGTGCGGCGCTCGGTGGTCGTCTGGTCCGGCGCGCGAAGGACCCCGGCGGACTGTTCCTGCTGCTGCAGGCGGGGGCCATGGCCTACGCGGGCGCGGCCCTCGTGGCCGTGCTGCTCGCGGCGGAGTTCGGCTGGCCGGCTCGGCTGGTGCAGTACTTCGGCGAGTACGAACCACTGTCGGTCTACGACATGGCCACCAGCGTCACCCATCTCGCCAACCTCGACTTCGGGGCGGCCCGGCCGTTCTTCCGCATGCTCGGCCTCTACGTGCTGTTGCCTGCGGTGTTCATCGGCCCCTCGACGCTGATGATGGGGCTCAGCATGCCCTGTCTGCAGCGCGCCAGCCACGATTCGCTCGAGACGCTGGGCCGCCGCCTGGGCATCCTGCTCGCTGTCAACATCCTCGGCAGCATGCTCGGGGCGGCGCTGACCGGCTGGTTGCTGCTGCCCGTGCTCGGTACCGCATCGACGTTGCGATGGCTGGTGGTGGCGGGTGCGGCGGTGGCGACGCTCGCGTTGGTGCGCTACCGACGCCGTTCGCTCGCCGGGTCGCGGCCGGCCTGGGTGCTGGCCGCGACGGCGGTCCTGGTCGCGGTGGCCTTGCCCGATGGCGCCGAGCTGTGGGCCCGGCTGCACGGCACCGCGCGGCAGTCGGTGCTGCAGCGCGAGGACGGCTCGGGCCTTTCGGTGCTCAAGCAGGAGTCGGGCCAGCAGACCAGCGTGTTCGTGAACGGGATCGGGCAGAGCTGGATCCCCTACGGTGGCATCCACACGGCGCTCGGCGCGCTGCCGGCGTTGCTGCACCCGTCGCCGGCCCAGGTGCTGGTGATCGGCCTCGGTTCCGGCGACACGGTGTTCGCGGCCGGCGCGCGCCCGGAGGTCGAGCGGCTCGTCTGCGTGGAGATCATCGGCGCGCAGCTGGAGACGCTGCGGGCGTTGGTGCAGAAGACCGCCGATCCCGGTGTCGCGGCGTTGTTGTCCCACCCGCGCCTCGAACACCACGAAGGCGACGGCCGCGCCTTCATCCGCCGATCGGGCCAGAAGTTCGACGTGATCGAGGCCGACGCACTGCGTCCGACCAGCGCGTTCGCCGGCAATCTGTACTCGCTCGAGTACTTCCAGTTGCTCGCCGCGCATCTCGCTCCGGGCGGACTCGCCGTCACCTGGGCTCCGACCGAACGCGTGCGTCGGACCTTCCTGGTCGCGTTCCCGCACGTGCTGGCGTTCGGCGATGTCTGGGTGGGCAGCAACAGTGTGATCGACTTCGATGCCGCCACGATCGAGCGACGCGCGGCGGCGGTGTCGGACTACTTCACCCGCGCCGGGGTATCGATCCGTGACGTCCTGCGACCGTTGCTCGGTTCGCCGCCGCGAGTCTATGGCCCCGATCACCCGCGCGACCGGCGCGATCTGAACACCGACTTGCACCCGCGCGACGAGTTCGCGCTGCCGCAGTAGCCGTCGGCGGGCGCCGCGCGGCACCCGCGACAGCCGCGAACGGGCCGAGTCGCAACGATGGCGGTGCTTCGCGATGGCGGGCATGATCCGGCGGTGCGAACCGACCCGAAGCAGCTGCACACGCGGACCTTCGACCTGGTCGTCGTCGGCGCCGGCATCCAGGGCGCGGCGGTGGCGCGCGATGCGGTGTCGCGCGGGCTGTCGGTGCTGCTGGTCGAAGCGCGGGATCTCGCCGCCGGCACCAGTTCGCGCAGTTCGCGGCTGATCCACGGCGGGTTGCGCTATCTGCGCCACGGCCACTTCGCGTTGGTCCGGGAAGCGCTGCACGAACGCGAACGGCTGCTGCGGCTGTGCCCGCATCTGGTGCGGCCGCTGCCGATGCTGATGCCGTTCTTCCGCGATGGCGGCGGCAGTCGCTGGCAGCTGCGCCTGGGCACCTGGCTCTACCAGAAGCTCGCCGGCCGCAGCACGCTGCCGGGGCCGCGGGCCCTGTCGGCCGACAGCGCGGCCGCCGCGTTCCCCGGGCTGCGCACGCGCGGGCTGCGTTCGGCCCTGGTGTTCTACGACGCGGCGACCCAGGACACGCGGCTGGTGCTGGCGAACGTGCTGGCCGCGCACGCGGCCGGGGCGGTGGTCGCGACCCACACCGAGGTGATCGGCGCGCGCGACGGCGCACTGCTGCTGCGCGACCGGATCGGCGGCGCCGAGGTCGAGGTGAAGAGCCAGCACGTCGTCAACGCCGCCGGGCCGCGCGCCGACGCGCTGCGCCGCCGGCTGCAGCTCCAGGGCCCCGACCTCGTGCGCACCAGCCGCGGCAGCCATCTGCTGCTGCCGCCGCGCGACGGCGAGCTGGCGCTGGCGGCGTTCCTGCCCGACCAGCGGATCCAGTTCGTGGTGCCGCACGA
>JALORC010000034.1 GCA_025459175.1 Planctomycetota bacterium
TCGTCAGCAGCCCCGACATCGCCAACGCGGTGCGCTCGACCCGCCACGGTTTCTGCTCGTGCAGCAGCGACAACGCGCCGTGGTCCGCGATCGCCGCCGCGCGCACCGTGGCGCCACGGCGCCGCGGTCGCCGCGCCAGCATCAGGCACGCCTCCATCGCGCCGCCGACGAACCCGGCGCGTGCGTAGAGCCCTTCGTGCTCGGCCCACAGCAGCGTGTGCGGCGCTGCCGAGGCGGTGGCCTCGAGCGCCGCCGCCAACACCTGCCCGGCCAGACCGCGGCCGCGGAACTCTGGCGAGGTCGCGACCGAACCGAGCAGGTTCACTGCCACCACGCCGCCGGCGCCGCACACGGTCACCGTGCGCACCGCGCAGTGACTCAGCAGCTCCTCGCCATCGGCGATCACGAAGAACCGCCCGCCACCGTCGCTGCGATACAGCTGCGGCCACGTGTGCTGCACGCCGTAGAATCGTTCGGGCAGCAGCCACGCGTCGAGCTGCGGCAACCAGCGCTGCAGCGCGCGGCGATCGATCTGCTGCACCGACAGCGCGAGCGTCATGACTGATGGCGGCGGAACGCTTCCTCGAGCTTCTGCCGCAGCTCCATCGCCGTCGTGAACGACTGCTCGGCGCGTGCCATCGCCGCGCGCAGCTGGTCCGGGTCGTCGACCGGGGGCGCCGCCGGCGCCTCCTTCGCGAACTGCTGCAGGCGCTCGAGCAGGGCCTGGAAGCCGGTGCTGGCGCTGGCGGCACCGACCTGCGGTTGGCCCGGCGCGAGCAGCGTGCCGACCGGGCCGGCCGTGACATGCGTGAGGTCGTGCATGGTCAGCGCAGGAAGCCCTGCAGGCTGGTCTGGATCACGCGCGCACTGACCTGCAGTGCGGCCTGGTAGGAGAGGTCCTGGCGCTGCAGGTCGAGGATCGCCTCGGCGATGTCGGTGTCCTGGACCATCGACAGCGACTCGGTGCGCGACACCATCAGCCCTTCGACGCGGTTCTTCAGCACGTCCATGCTCGACGAGCGGAAGCCGAGTTCGCGCAGGCCGTCGAGCACCGCGTCGTGCGCCGAGTCGACCTCGGGCAGCATCTGCGCGGTGCGATCGCGCACCTGCTGCGTCGGCAGCCCGTTCTTGTTCTGCATCAGGTCGCGCAGCGTGATCAGGGTCGTGAAGGCGTCGAAGGTGCCGTTGAACTTCACGTCGACGGTGCCGGTGCGCGCGATCTGGCGCGGATCGACGTTGAGCACGGCACCGCCGAAGCTGTCGGTGACCTGCACCGTGGACTGGCCGAAGTCGCTGACCTCGGTGACCGTGGCACCACCGTCGGTCGACAGCCCGGCGCGGGCGGTGAACGTGCCGGTCAGCGTGGTCGGCACGCCGGTGACCGTCAGCGAGATCGTGCGGCCGTCGGCGGTCGTGAAGGTGCCGTTCCCGACCGGCAGCGGCACCGCCGGCCCGCCGCCGATGCTGAGCGTGTCGGGGCCGGTCGTGAACGTGTAGCTCAACGGCCCCAGCGCCGTGGTCGGTCCGGTGCCGGCGGTGACCGTCGCCGGCGCATCGCTGCCGAGCCCGGCGAACGACACCACGAGGCTGTCGAAGCCGACGCCGGTGTCGCCGGCGTTCACCGGTCGGGCGCCGGTGGCGACCGAACCGTTGGCGACCGAGAACTCGGTCGCACCGCGGTTGCGCGCCTGGAAGATCGCGTCGCCGGGCACGTTCATGTCGGTCGTCACGCCGGGCGCGACGTCGATCGACAGGCTGTCGGCGTTGCCGCGGTAGACGATGCGCGAGCCACCGGCGTCCTGCACGATCTCGAACGGCGCCGAGCCGTTCTCGGTGCCGCCGAACAGATAGCGGTCGCCGCGCCGGCTGTTGCCGATGCCGACCATCTGGTTCAGCAGCTGGTCGACCTCGGCGGCGATGCTCTGCCGGTCGCCGTCGCTGAGCGTGCCGTTGGCGGCCTGCGTGGTCAGCTCGCGCACGCGCTGCATCAGCGACGACGCGTCCTCGAGCGATGCGGTGCTGGTGTCGAGCGTCTCGCGCGCCAGCGAGACGTTGCTGCTCAGCTGCTCGAGGTCGCGCAGATCGGCGCGCAGCGGCAGGATGCGCAGGGCCGCGGCCGGGTCGTCGGACGGCCGGTTGATGCGGCGGCCGGTCGCGACCTCCTGCTGCAGACGGGAGTAGCGGAACAGGCCGCTCTGCACGTCACCGAGTGCGCGGGCATACAGCATGCCCTGGGTGATGCGGATGCTCATGGGTCACCTGCCGATGTTGATCAGGGTGTCGGTCATCTCCTGCGCCACGCTGAGGAAGCGCGCGGCCGCCTCGTACGACTGCTGGTAGCGCAGCATGTCGACCATCTCCTCGTCGATGTTGACGCCGGAGACGGCCTCGCGATCGGCCTGCAGCTGGGACAGCAGCTGGCTCTGCGCCTGCAGCTGGCCGTTCGCGGCCGCGGTCTCGAAGCCGATGTCGCCGACCAGGTCGGCGTAGAAGTCCTCGATCGTGTTCTGGTCGAGTGCGGCGACGTCGCGATCGCGCAGCGCGATGATGCGCGCCAGGTTGCCGGCGTCGCCGGTGGCCGAGCCGACCGCCGCCGCGAGGCGATCGGGGTTGCCGATCAGGTCGGGGTTGATCGCGATGTCGCTGGCCGAGCTGCCGAGGAAGAACGAGTTCATGCCGCTCGCGACCAGCAGGTCGCTGGTGTCGCTGTCGGCGATCGCCTCGAGCTCGAACACCTGCCCCGCGCTCGCCGCGATGCTGCCGGCGCCGAACGACACCTTGATGCCGTTGCCGATCGACAGCGGCTTGCCCGGTTCGTAGCCCTGACCGACGTTCAGCGTCGTCACCAGGTTGCCGGCCGTGTCCAGCACGCGCACCCGGAGGTTCTGGGTCTGGCCGACGATGCCGTCGCTCTCGGGCTCGAACACGTAGCGCTGGTTGTCGGTGCCGCCGTAGCTGCCGGTCACCGCGACCGCGACCGCGGTGTCGCGCCCGGTCACCGGCGTGGTCGACAGCCCGAGCGCCTGCAGCGCGGTGCCGGCGCCGGAGTTGGCGAGTGCCAGCCGCGAGGTGCTGCCGCCCTGCGCACTCTGCAGCACGAGTCGGCCACCGACGGCGCGCGCGGTGCCGGCGGTGCCGAGGTCGGTGTTGATCGCCGCCACCAGTTCCTCGACGGTCGCCGCCGACGGATCGACGAAGTCGGTCGCCGCCAGCGTCACCGTGGTGGTGGTCGGCAGCGCGGCGGTGCCGGTGCTGACCGTGAAGCTGACCGGGAACGTCTGCCCGCCGAGATCGAACGGCCCGCTGGCGTCGCTGCCGATCGACGGGTTGCGCCCGCCGAACGTGCCCGCACCGTCCGGGTTCGGGTCGAGCCGCGGCGAGAAGTCGAAGCCGTAGCCGTCGTCGGCGGCCACACGCAGGCGGCCGGTCGGGTCGACGCTGGCGGTCAGGTTGTCGATCTCGCTGATGCGGGCGGCGACGTCGCGCAGCGACATCGCGTTCGGGTCGATCGCGATCCGGGTGCGATGCATCGCACCGGTGTCGGTGTCGGTGACCGAGACGTAGAGCTCGCCGTTGGCGACCTCGAACGGGAAGCCCGACTGCGACAACAGCTCGTCGCCGCGTTCGCCGTCGCCGTCGCCGTCCTCGACGCCGTAGGCGGCGGTCAACGACTGGAACGGGCCCGACGCCGGCATGCCGGTGGTGTGGATCCGGTTCCACTCGAGAATCGTGTTGCGCGCCAGCTCGTCGATGCGACCGAGGTAACCCGGCACGGCGCCCTGTTCCTGGCGCAGCAGTGCGGCGATGCGGCCTTCCTTGATCTGCAGCGGGGTGCCGTTGCGATCGATGCTGACGCCGGTGCTGCCGGCGGTGTCCTTGGTCGCCGCCAGCTGCGAGGCGCGGTCGCCGGCGACCAGCAGGTTGCCGCCGACCAGCAGGTCGACGCTGCCCGAGGCGCGCTCGATCGCGCGCACGTCGAGCAGCTTGCCCATCTCCTTGATGTGCTGCGAACGGGTGTCGCGCAGGTCGTTGGCGTCGGAGCCGTTGGCCTCGGCCGAGATGATCTGGCCGTTCAGCCGCGCCACCGCATCGGCGCGTTCGTTGACGGTGCGCACGAGACCGCGCACCTCGTCGAAGCTGCTGCCGCCGAGCTCGCCGAGGCGTTCGGCGACCAGCCGGAAACCCTGCCCGAGCGCGTTGCCGGCCTGGATCAGGCCGCCGCGCAGCGCGCGATCGGCCGGATCGGTGCGCAGCGAGTCGACGGCACCGAACAGGTCCTTGAACGAGTTCGACAGGCCCGCGTCGGGTTCGCCGAACACGCTCTCGATCTCGGCGTAGCGCGATTGATCGAGTTCGGCCGCGCCGACCAGTCCGAACTGCAGCTGCAGCCGCCGCTCGAGGCCTTCGTCGACCAGGCGCGTGATGCCGCGCACGTCGACGCCGGTGCCGATCTGCAGGTTGCCGGCGATGCTGTAGGGCAGGGCCGCGGCGAGATCGACGCGCTGGCGCGAGTAGCCGGGCGTGTTCGCGTTCGAGATGTTGTTGCCGGCGGTCTGCATGCCCAGCCGCCCCGCGGTCAGTGCCCGCAGGCCCGAACCGAGTCCGAATCCGAAGCTCATGGCTCTACTCCTGTACTTGGGGGGTCAGATCCTGCCGTCGACGATGGCGCCGGCGGTGCCGGCCACACGCACTCCGCGCGCGGTCCGGTCGTAGACGGGGGTGGCGGGGCGACGGTTCGCGCCGTGCTCGAGGCCGAGGCCGGTGCGTTGCGCGAAGCGGACCAGGCGTTGACCGAGCGTGACCTCGGTGCGCACCGCCTTGGCGAGCTTCTGCACCGCGTCGGCGGCCGCGCGCAGCGAACGCGCGGCGGGGGCCGGCAGCGCGGCGCACAGTCGCGTGACGTTGACGTGCAGCGCCTGGGAGTCGGCGCCGACGGGGGTCGGCAGCGCCGCGCGCAGTCGTTGCAGCACTTCGTCGCGGCGACTCTCCTCGTGCGCGACGTCCTGCGTGATGCGCTCGAGCTCGGGCGACGGGGCGAGCAGGCTCGGGCGCGCCGAGACCCAGGCCGCGCGCCGCGCCTGCAGACCGGCGAGCAGTTGCCGCAGCAACGCCTCGGTGGTGCGGAACGACGCCTCGAGGGCGCTGCAGTCAGTGGAGAACGACATCGAGACCTCCCGTGGTCAGGGCCTTGCTGGCGGCGGTGAACGCGCGTTCGGCGGCGAGGCGCTGCCGGTGCGCGGTCATGTCCATGGCGATCTCGCCGTGGCGTTCGAGATCGCCGAGCAGCTGGTTCTTGATGCCGACGTCGGACGTGCGGCTCACCTGTTCGGCGAGGTTCTGGTCGAACCAGTCGGCGAACGTGTCGGCGCCCGGCCCACTGCCGAACATGCCGCCCTCGCCGCCGACCGACGCGGTCTGGCGCAGGCTGCCGACCAGCGTGCGCACGAACATCTGTTCGAACTGCGCGGCGGTCGACTCGGCGCGCTGGCGGTCCTTGTCGACCGCGGGCCCCTTGTGCATCGACATCGTCTCGAGCGCGAGCAGGTCCATCAGCGCACCTCCAACGTCGCGTGCAGGAAGCCGCCCTGGTCGAGCGCCTGGAACACCGACACCAGCTGCGCGGGCGTGAGCCCGAGCGTCTTCAGGTTGTCGAGCAGCTCGGCGACGGTGGCGCCACCGCCGACCTTCTTCAGCTCGGTGCTGTCGTTCTGCACCTCGACGCGGGTGCGGCCGACGCGTTCGGTCGAGCCCTGGCCGAGCGCGTTGGGCTGCGACACGAAGTCCTGTTCGGTGATCGCGATCGTCAGCTCGGTCATGCCGACCACGCACGGGCTGATCAGCACGCCTTCGCCGGCCAGCACGGTGCCGCTGACCTGGTCGATGGTGATCTTGGCCGGGTTCTCGACCGGCACCCGCACGTTGCCGACCAGGTTCAGGATCTGCAGCGCGTTCTGGTCGGTGCGGTCCTGGTCGGGCAGGTCGATGCGCACCAGCGACGGGTCGACCGCCTTCACGATGGCGCTGGTGCCGGCGAGCGCGGTGGCGATGCCGGCGGCGACCGAGGCGGCGTTGAACGGGCTCGGATTGAGCAGATTCAGCTCGAGCGACCCGGACTCGCTGAAGAACGAGGTCGCCTCCTCGCGCACGACGAGCCCGTTGTTGTGCAGCCAGGCCGTCGCGCTCGGGTTCTTCTGCACCGACGCGTTCTGGCCGCCGGCGGTGATGCCGCTGACCAGCAGCGGGCCCTGCGCGACCACGTAGGTGAGGCCGTCGACGCCCTTCAGCTCGGCGCGCAGCAGTTCGCCGCCGCGCAGCGACACCGTGTCGCTGAGCACCTCGACCTTGACGTCGAGCTGCTGGCCCTGCTTGGCGAACGGCGGCAGCGTGCAGGTCAGCGACACCAGCGCCGTCGAGCCGCCGACGACGTCGGCGATGTTCAGGTTGATGCCGAGCTGACGCACGAGGTTGAGGATCGCCTGCCGCGTGCCGCGATCGCTCGAGCCGGTGCCGGCGAGCCCGGTGACCAGGCCGATGCCGATCAACTGGTGCGGCATGCTGTTGTGCAGTCGCGTGATGCTGCGGATCCGCGGCGACAGCACGGTCTCGCCGATGTTGTTCTGGCGGATCGCGGCCGGCTCCGGGAGCAGCGGCTGCACGGTCACCGGCGCCGGCAGGACCGTCGGGTCCTGCGGTTGCGCCCCGGGCGCCTGCGGCGTGGGGGCCTGGGCCAGCAAGGCGAGCCCGAGCCCGAACGACGACAGCGTGTGGAGGATGTTCATGTGCGATCAGAACGGCCAGGCGGCCCAGATCAGGGTGTCGAACAGCTGGCCGACCGGGCCGCGGGTCACCGCACGGGTGTTGCCGCCGTCGCCGGTGATCGAGATGCGGGCGTCGGCGACCAGCGCACTGCCGATCGTGTTGGCGGGCGCGATGTCGAGCTGGCGCACCAAGCCGCTGATGCGGAGCGTGCGGGTCTCGTCGTTGACGGTCACGCTGCGGGCGCCGGCGACCACCAGGTTGCCGTTCGGCTGCACGTCGACGACCACCACGGCGATGCTGGCGCGCACGTCGGAGTTCGAGTTCTGGCGGGCCTCGCCCATGAAGTCCTGTTCCTTGCGGATGTCGATGCGAGGCAGCGTGTTGCTCTGGAAGGTCTTGTCGCTGAGCGAGTAGGCCTCCAGGCGCGCCGCCAACGAGGTGTCCTGGCGGCGCTCGCTGCGTTCCTCGTTGCGGATCAGGGTCTGTTCCTGCACGACGATGGTGAGGATGTCGCCGATGTTGCGGGCACGGGGATCGGCGATCACCGCCGCGCCGGCGCCGGAGCGCACGTACGGGTTCTGGGCCGCGAGACCGGCGACGAGCGCCGTAGACCACACGAACGAAGCGAGATGGCGCATGACGGTTCTCATTGGGTGACGACGAGGCCGGGACCGTGCACGACGCCGGACAGCTGGCTCCGCGACTGCAGGTTGGTGAGGGTGATGCGCCCCTGCAGCGGGGCGTCGTGGTTGGCCATCGCCTTGGCGGTGACCTTCACGCGGCCGCGGGTCAGCACGATGGTGACGATGTCGCCCTTGTGGATCAGCGCCGGTGGCGCGATGTCGCCGAGCGTCAGGCGCTGGCCGGGTTGCAGGTTGCGCGCCGCGACCATGCCGTCGACCTGGGTCGGCAGGGTCAGGAACAGGCCGCTGGCCTGGTCCATCGGTTCGCGCACCTGGGTCACCGTGTCGGGGCCGAGCGGTTGGCCGGCGCGCAGCGCGGCCAGCGTCTTCAGCACGGGCTGGAAGCGCTGCAGCTTGAAGGCGACCGGCACCGTCTTGCCGACCTCGCCGTCGACCAGCACCTCGACCTCGACGACGCAGGCGTTGGGGCCGGTGCGATGTCCGCGCACCCGGGCGCGCAGGTCCTGGCTCTGGCGGCCCGGCGGCGCCTGCACGTGCCGCAGGTTGCGCGGCGCCTCGTACTCGACGTCGCCGCCCTCGACCGCGAGCTGTGCCTGCAGCGCCGCGGTGGCGGCGTCGAGCAGTTCGCCGGCCGGGATCTCGACGCTCACCGTCTGCACGACGACCTCGTCGGCACCGGTGAACTGCACGGTGGCCACGTCGATGCCGGCGCCGGCCAGCGCCTGCACCACCTCGGTGCGCGAGATCGTGCGGCCGTAGCCGTGCACGGGGGCCGGGCCGAAGCGGACCGCGCCGACCGCGGCGGCGGGGCCGTCGGTGGCGGGCAGTTCGCACAGGTCGGCGATCGTCACGTGCAGGCCGCGCACGGACGTCGCGGCCTTCAGCCGCAGCTCGGTGCGCGGCTTGTCCTTCTCGTCGCCGCCGCCGCCGATGGCGCACAGGCACAGCCAGATGCATGCGAACAGTTTCATGACTCTCCTCCCTCTCCTTCCGGAACCCTCTGCTGACGACCGTCGCTCAGCGCGACAGGTTGGTCGCCGTGGACAGCATCTGGTCACTGGCCTGGATCGCGCGGCTGTTCACCTCGTAGGCGCGCTGCGCGACGATCAGGTTGACCAGCTCGTTGACGATCTGGACGTTGGAACGCTCGACGAAGCCCTGCTTGAGCAGACCGAGGCCGGTCTGGCCGGGCGTGTTGGTGATCGGGGCCCCCGATGCCTCGCTCGGGCGCAGCACGTTGGCGCCGACCGCGAGCATGCCGCTCGGGTTGACGAAGCGGTGCAGCGTGATCTGGCCGAGCAGCGTCGACGTGTCGGGGCTGCCGGCGGTGCGCACGTTGACGCGGCCCTCGGGATCGATCGCGATCTCGAGCGCGTCGTTGGGCACCGAGATCTCGGGCAGCAGCACGTTGCCGCTGCCGGTGACGATCTTGCCCTCGGCGTTGAGGTGCAGTGCGCCGTCGCGCGTGTAGCCGGTGGTGCCGTCCGGCAGCGTCACCGCGAAGAAGCCGTCGCCGTCGATGGCGACGTCGAGGTTGCGTTCGGTGATCTCGAGCGTGCCGGTCGTGAACACCTTGGTGGTGCCGTTGAGCCGCGTGCCCGAACCGATCTGCGTGCCGATCGGCACCGCGGCGTCGCCGGCGCCGCGGGCCAGGCCCGGCGACTGCAGGGTGACGTAGAACAGGTCCTCGAACGAGGCCTGCGACTTCTTGAACCCCGCGGTGTTCACGTTCGCGATGTTGTTCGCGATCATGTCGACCATGGTCTGCTGGGCCTTCATGCCCGTGGCGGTCGTGTAGAGACTCTTCAGCATCGTGGTGTCACCTCAGGATGTTCGTGATCAGGTTCTCTTGCAGGCGGCCGATCCCCGACAGCACCTTCTGCGAGGCGCTGAAGCTGCGTTCGACGGCGATCATCTGCACCAGCTCCTGCAGGCTGTCGACGTTGCTGCCCTCGAGGAAGCCCTGCTGCAGACCCTCGGCGCCCTGCGTCGTGCGCTGGTTCTCGGGGTCGGCGTAGAGGCTCTTGCCGACCGGCACGAGCGCTTCCTGGCGCGGGATCTGCACCAGCGCGAGCGGTCCCCAGGTCTGGCCGTTGGTCGGATTGCTGATGGTGCCGTTCGGGGAGAAGGCGATGTCGCTGGGCGCTTCCTCGCCGGCACCGAGCACGATCGGCTGGTTGCTCGCGTCGAGCACGGTGAGTCCGTCGCGCGTGGTCAGGCGGCCGTCGCCGGCGAGCTGCAGCTGGCCGTTGCGCGTGTAGAAGCGCTCGCCCTTGTCGTTCTGCACGCGCATCCAGTAGGGACCGTCGACGGCGACGTCGAAGCGGTTGCCGGTCTCGCGCAGGATGCCGCGCTGCATGTCGGCGCGTTCGACGTAGCTCACCGCCGACAGCTGGCGGTCGAGCATCGAGTGGAACGTGCCCGCCGGCACCGCCAGCGCCGAGCGGCGCTTGAAGCTGGTGGTGTCGACGTTGGCGAGGTTGTTGGCGATCGAGGCCTGCTTCTCGGCCAGGAACGACAGTCCGCGCACCAGTGCTGTTTCCCCGTAGCTGGTCATGACTACCTGACGATGTTCATGAGTTCGGCCAGGATCTCGTCGGTCGTCGTGATCACGCGCGAGTTGGCCTGGAAGCCGCGCTGCGCCTCGATCAGGTTGACGAACTCGCGCGCGATGTCGACGTTGCTGTTCTCGAGCTGACCGGCGCGCACCGAGCCCGCGCCGGCGGCGTTGGCGGTGGTGGCGATCGCGTCGTCGGAGTTCGGTGACTCGGTGAACAGCGTGTCGCCGGCGCGCACCAGGCCGGCCTCGTTGCTGAACATGCTGATGCGCAGCTTCGCGAGCGCCTGGCTCTGGCCGTTGCTGTAGAAGCCGACCAGGTCGCCGGTCGAGTCGAAGCCGACGTTGAGCAGGTTGCCGGCGGCGAAGCCGTCCTGGTCGATCGCGGCCACCGTGGTGGTGTTGCCGAGCTGGGCGACGCCGTCGAACTGACCGGAGGTGCCGAGGTCGATCGCCACGCTCTGCGCGGCGGCGATTCCCGCCCAGGCGAACGTCAGCGAGTTGGTGCCGCCGCCGATCACGTTGAACGAGCCGTTGTCGTTGAACCGGATCTGGCCGATCGAACCCTGCTGCAGCGTGCCCTCGGCGGGATCGATCTCCGCGGCGAGGTCCCAGATGGTCGGGTCGGTGGTGCTGCGCGTGAACGTCATCGTCACCGGGTGCGTGCGGCCCTGCGAGTCGACGACGTCGATCGAGGTGACCGCCTGGTCGGGTCCGGTGCCGGCCTGCGAGACGACGAAGTTCGGCCAGCTGTTGGAGCCGCTGTTGCCGGTCACGTCGCCGATGAACAGGCTGAGCTCGGCCTCCTCCTTGTCGATCGCGCTGAGCCGGATGTTGCCGTCGTCGGTCAGCGTGGCGCGGGCCTGCAGCGGGTCGACGGTGGCGTTGATGAAGTTGATCAGGTCGCCGATCGTGGTGCCGTCGCCGGCGGGCGTCGGCCCGAACGTGAAGGTGTCCGAGAACACCGTGCCGTTCGGGTTGGTGCCGCGGACCGTGATCTGGTCCCCCGCCAGGTAGGCGTTGTTGCGCGCGGTCAGCTGGGCGAGCCCGGTGTTGACGGTGGCCGTGGCCTCGGTGCCGGCGACCAGCGTGGCGTCGAGGCCCAGGCGGGTCAGCAGGCCCGATGCGTTGGGGCCGTCGTCGAACTTCAGCGTCGCGTTCGGACCGAGCCGCACCGTGTCGAAGCGGATCGTGCCGGCGGTGTCGTCGGCGGTCACGGCGAGGCCGGCCGCGTTGAACACGGCCGCGACCGCGCTGGCGGTGGCCGGCCCGGCGCCGGTCGGCGGCGCGCCGAAGGTCGATGCCGGGAAGGTCACGGACTGCTGCGCGCCGCCGTTGACCGACACCAGCACGGTGCGGCCGGCGAACCCGGTCAGGTCGAACCGCGGCGCCGACGGGGCCTGTGCGGTCGCCGTCTTGCTCGCCGCGGTGCCCTGCTTGAGCCCGACGTTCGACTGCACGATCTCCTCGAGCGGGCCGCTGACGCGCGCCGGCAGGTTGCCCTGGAAGCTGACGCGCGTGGTCGCGTTGGCCGGCAGCGTGTCCGCGGTCGGCACCGTGATGTCACCGCCGGTGCTGTTGACGACCCGCAGGCCGGTGCGCAGGTCGACCAGCGTGCGATCGGCGTCGATGCCGAACGAACCGACGCGCGAGTAGAAGCTCTGCGTGCCGTTGGTCAGCGTGAAGAAGCCCTTGCCCTGCAGCGCCACGTCGAGCGTGCGGCCGGTGTCCTGCAGAGTGCCCTGGTTGGTGTCGGTGTCGACGGTCGCCATCACCGCACCGGTGCCGATCTGCAGCGGGTTGATGCCGCCGAACGTGCCGCTCGGGCCCGAGCCCGAACGCACCGTGAAACTGAGGATGTCGCTGAACGTCGCCCGCGAGCCGCGGAAGCCCGGCGTGCTGACGTTGGCGAGGTTGTTGCCGATGACATCGATGTAGGTCTGGTGGACGCGAAGTCCCGACAGGCCGGTGTAGAGCGCGGTGCTGACCATGGTGTGTGGATCCGGTGCGGTGCGTCGGGATCAGGCGGGCGTCGAGGCCGCGGGGGCCGCCGCAGGGGTGCCGGCGGTGCTGATGCCGAGCACCGCGCGCATGTCGATCTCCTTGCCGTCGGCGAGCTTCAGCCGCACGTCGCCGGTCTCGGCGACGAACACCGACGCGACCTCGCCGGTCGCCGTCTCGCCGCCCTCGCCGGCGTAGGTGACTTCCTTGCCGAGCAGTGCACTGCCCTCGCTGAGGCCCTGCACGCGCGCCAGTACGCCCTGGTAGTCGAGCAGCTTCAGCAGGTTCGTGTTCAGATCACGCGACTCCTGCATCGTCGTGTAGCTCGCCATCTGGTTCATGAAGCTCTCGTTGTCGACCGGCTCGAGCGGCGTCTGGTTGCGCAGCTGTTCGGTCAGCAGCTTCAGGAACGGGTTGTCGCCGGCCTTGGCCTGCGTGGTCGACAGCACCGAGGTGCCGCCCTGGGTGGCGAGGGGATTCGTCGCGGTGATGGTCGTCATGGTGGTTCGTTGGCTCAGGCCCAGAAATCGAGGCCGCTGCCACCGATGGTGGTGGGGCGGGGAAGGTCCTTGGTCGCGGCCTTGCCGGCGGCCGCGGCGGCAGCGCCGTCGTCGTTCGCCTGCTGGCGCTGCTGCTGTTCGCGGGCGAACTCGCCGCGCGTCTGCACGTGCGCCGAGGTCACCTCGAGGCCGGCCTGCTGCAGCGTGTGCTTCAGTTCGTCGAGGTGCTTCTCGAGCAGCTGCTGCAGATCCTGGCGTTCGGCGGCGATCGTCAGCGACAGCTGGTTGCCGTGCTCGACGACCATGCGCAGGTCGAGTTCGCCGAGCTCCGGTGGCTGCAGGCGCATGCGCACCTCGCCGCCGTCGCCGGTCAGCTGCATCAGGATCTGCTTGAACACCGAGTCGCGCGCCTGGTCGAGCAGCTGCGCCTGGGCGGTGCTGTCGGTGCGATAGGCGGACGCGGTGGCCGGTGCGCGCAGCACCGCGCCGGCGCGAGCCGCCAGCCCCTCGGTGCCGCGCAGCACCGCTTCGCCGGCGGCGCGAGCGCCACCGACCGCGGCGATGCCGCGCGCGGCCGGGGCGACGACGGTCGGCGCGTTCGCCGCCTGGTTGCCGTGCTGCATCACTGCCGCGAGCAGCGGTTCGACACTCGGGCGGGAAGTGCGGGGAGAGTCGGATCCTTTGCCTGCAGTTTCCTGCCGCTCCGGCTCTCCCCGACGAAGGTGGTCGGTGACCTCGGCGCCCGTCGGTGCGGACGCATGGCTCGACGCCAGCGTCTCGTCGGTCGCGGTGGTGAGGTCGTCGAGGGGATCGGCCTCGGCGCGTTCGCGCGGCTCGTCGGCAGGCGGTGCCACCAGCTCCGGCTCGTCGGCGATCGCCTCTGCTTCGCGCTCGGCCACCGCCGGTTCGGTCTCGGCGGGGGCGTCGACCGTCTCCTGCAGCATCTGCTCGAAGCGGTCGTCGCGGCCGGTGGCCATGCTCGCCGCCTGCGGGACCGCCATGGGGTCCATCTCGACATGTCCTCGCAGTGTGGTCAGCATCGCCGCAGTTCCTCGATTCCCTCTCCACCGCTGGGAGCACCGCGCGTGCCAAGCTCGCGCCGCCGCGCCCTGCCGGCGCTGGCAGCGGCGCCAGCGAGCCGGCGGGTGCTTGCTCGGCAGGAACTGCCGGACCGGCGATCGGCAGCTTCTGCCGACCCGGCACGAACTGCCGGCGCCGTTGCGAACGTCGCTTCGCTGCGTCCTTCGACACTTTCCCGGACTCGGCTCTCAAGTCGGTGGTCGCCGTGCCGATGATCCGGGTGGCCAATCGGCCGGAGGTAGTGATGGACATCCGCAACGTCAGCAACCAGGGCAACGTCGAACGCACCGGCGATCGCGGCAAGCGCGCCGAGGGTCAGCGTGTCTACGTCGTGCCGGCGCCGGCCCGCGACGAGGCGAACATCAGCAAGAGCGGCCGTGAGACCGCTGCCGCCGTCGAGGCGCTGGCCGAGCGGGCCCGTGGCGATGGCGGCGATCGCGCCGAGCTGGTGGCCACCGCGCTGCGCAAGCTGATGAGCGGCGCGCTCGATGGCGACGAAGCCATCCAGGGTGCGGCGCGCCGGCTGCGGGACAGCGGTTTCCGTTCCGCCTGACGGCGGCGCGAGCGCGTCCGGGCACACGGGGCTTGGTCGATCGTGGCGGTCGGGTAGAACATCCCGGCCCCGCCGATCCCCGCCGTGACTCCCTTTCGTCCCTCTGCTGCCGCGCTGACGGTCTGCCTGCTCGGCATCGCGTCGCTGCGGGCCCAATCCGAGGCCACCGCGGCGGATGCCGCGAGTGCGGCCGAGTCGAAGTTGGCCAAGGCGATCGCCGACTACGAAGCGGTCGCGAACGAACCGCAGAAGGCGGCACAGCGCCGCCGCGCCTTGTTGTGGCTCGGTGAGATCGACCAGCCGGGAGCCACCGAGTTCCTGCAGCAGCAGCTGGTCAAGGCCGGCGACCAGCCGTTCGCGGCGGTCGTCGCCGAGGCGATCGGCAAGGTGGCGCGGCCGTCGCTGCGCGGCGAGCTGTGGACCCTGGCCCGCCGCGCCGAGGCGCCGCCGGCGGTGCGGATCGCGGCGACCCGTTCGGTGCTGCGGCTCGGCGACGACGCGATCGCCGACGTGCTGCGCGCGGCCGGTGACGACAAGCTCGCGGCGCCGGTGCGCGAGTCGTTGTTGATGGCGGTGGCGGAGAGCGGTGACGAGCGCGCGCTGCGCGGCCTGGTGCCGCTGTTGTCGCGCGGCGACCTCGCCATGCGGCTCCGGGTGCTGCGCCGCATGGACAGCGTGCGCGGGGTCGCCACGATCAGCAACGCGCGCATCAAGTGGCTGCGCGATGCCGAGCTCGACTTCGCCGCCGTGGCCTGGCGCCAGCTGGTGCTCGAGGGACACGAACGCGCGCGCTCGCTGACCGTCGACATCATCGAGCGCTTCGTCGAGGAGCCCGCGCCGGCGGTTGCCGCCGACCTGATCACCGGCCTGGTGCGCGTTCGCGACGCCGACTTCTACCCGTTGCTGCTGCGCTACGGCGGCGGCGGCACCAGCGCCGTGCGGGAATCGCTGCGGCAGGCGGCGCCGGTGGCCGCCGAGGACCCGGCGCTGGTGCAGTTCCTGGTCCAGAAGGGGCTCGACGACGCGCGTCCCGGGGCCCGCGAGGCGGCCAAGCTGCTGCTGCTGGCGGCGCCGGTCGAAGCCGTGCGGCCGTTGGTCGAACGGTTGCGCGCCGACCTGCGCGCCGGCCGCAAGAAGGCGATGGAGCAGGCGGCGGGGCTGCACGAGCTGTTGGTCAAGGACCCGACGTGGCGCGCCGATCTCGCGGCGCTCGCGCAGGCGACCGACCTCGACAGCCGGCTGCTCGGGCTGTCCTTGTTGCTCGAGCTCGGCGCCGATGCCGGCATCGAGACCGCGCAGCAGAGCCTCGGCCACAAGTCGTGGGAGCTGCGCTCGCTCGCCTTTCGCTACCTGACGCGCTGCCGCGACGTCGCGTCGATCCCGCTGTTGATCGCGCGCTACGAACGCGAAGAGGGCCGCCTCGCCGCCGAACTCGACCAGGCCCTGTTCGTGCACACCGGCACCCGCTGCTGGAAGCGCAGCGACTGGGAGCGGTGGTGGAGCAAGCACAAGACGGGCTTCGTGCTGCCGCACCCGGACTCGGTGAAGGGCGGCGGCAGCAGCTCGGGCGGCAAGACGATCAGCTACCACGACATCCCCGTCGTCAGCAGCCGGATGTGCTTCCTGGTCGATCGCAGCGGTTCGATGAGTGCGCCGATCGGCACCGACAAGAAGTTCAACCGGCTGGCGGCGGCCAAGGAACAGCTGACGCGCGTCGTCGAGGCGCTGCCCGCCACGACCTGGGTCAACCTGATCGACTACGAGACCGGCGTGCACCCGATGTGGGACGAGGTGCGCAAGCTCGACGCGGAAGCGCGCAAGGACATGCTGAATCGGGTCGCCAATCTGCAGCTCGCCGGCGGCACCAACATCTTCGAAGCGCTCGAGGCGGCCTTCAAGGATCCCAAGGTCGACACGATCTATCTGCTGACGGACGGTCAGCCGTCCTCGGGTCGGTTGACCAATGCCGAGGACATCATCGACGAGGTGCGGCGTTGGAATCGGACCAAGCAGGTGGTGATCCACTGCATCGGCCTCGGCATCGACTCGGACCTGCTCAAGCGCCTCGCGGCGATGACGGGCGGTTCCTACAAGTTCGTGCGTTGAGACCGCTCGCGCTCGTCGCCGCGGTCGGTTGGCTGGCGTCGACGCTGGCCATCGCGCAGGATCCGGAAGCGTCGCCGGACGGCCGCACGCACTTCCTCGGTCGCGAGATCGCGCAGACGATGCACTGGACCGGGGCCTCGTGGCTGCTGCGGGCGACGCGAGAGGAAGAGGAGAACGGCGCGGCGCTGCGGCGCTGGCTCGCGGTGCCGGCCGGGCATCGCATCGCCGACCTCGGTTGCGGCAACGGTTACCACACGCTGCCGCTGGCGCGCGAAGTGGGGCCGAGCGGCAAGGTCTACGCGGTCGAGCTGCAGCCGCAGTATCTCGTGATGCTGCGCGAACGCGCCGATGCCGCCGAACTCGGCAACATCGTCGAGATCGAGGCCACGATCGACGATCCGCGGCTGCCGCCGGCGTCGTGCGATCTGGTGCTGTTGGTCGACGTCTACCACGAGCTGTCGCACCCGATGCGGGTGATGCAGAAAGTGCGGCAGGCGCTGCGACCGGGCGGGCGGGTCGTGCTGGTCGAGTTCCGCGCCGAGGATCCGGCGGTGCCGATCAAGCCGGAGCACACGATGGGCAAGGCGCAGGTGCTGCTCGAGATGGCTTGGCACGGCTTCGAGCTGTCATCCGAGCACGACGCGCTGCCGTGGCAGCACGCGATGGCGTTCACGCCGGCGGCGGCCGACGCGCGATTGCCGCAGCGCGCGCTGGTCGAGGGCCTGCGGCGCGCGATGGCGGTCGGCGATGCGCGCGTGGTGCAGCCGTTCGTCGCCGACGAGGCGCCGCCGCCGATGCTGGACGCGCCGCGAGTGCCGGCGGAACTGCAGGCCGGGCCGAACGGCAGCATGGTCGCGGCGGTCGGCGAACACCTGGTCGAGATCGTGGCCGACGACGGCGGGCGGCTGCGCGTCGCGCGTGGTCCGCTGCCGCCGTGGCGGCGAACGCACGGCAGCACGCGGCCGTTCGTCGTGATGCACACGGCCACCGGCGGCGCCGACGCGAATCGCCAGGCCATGCTCGCGCACGAACTCGGCTTCGACGGTGTCGCCGGCGAGCTCGCCGATCTGCCGGCGCTGCGCCTTGCCTGCGAACGGCTCGATGCCGATGTCTTCAGTGCCTATGCGGTGCTGACGCTGCCGGCCGCCGACGCGCCGCCCGAACAGCTCGCCGAGCGCCTGCAGCCGGTGGAACAGGCGCTGCGCGCGCTCGCCGGTGGGCCGGGCATGCTGTGGCTCGCAATCCGCGCCGATGGCCTCGCCGCGCGCGATCCGGCCGGCGAGGCCGCCCTGCGCCGCGCACTGCAGCAGCTGCAGCCCATCGTGGCGGCGACCGGCGTCGAGCTCGCGCTGTACCCGCACCACGCGTTCTGGCTCGAGACCGCCGACGATGCGCTGCGGGTGTTGGCCCCGATCGACGATGCCAAGCTCGGGGTCTGCTTCAATCTGTGCCACGAGCTGCGCGCGTTCCCGGGCATCGATCCGCGGCCGGCACTGCGCCGCTGCGGGCCGCGGTTGCTGGCCGTCACGGTGAACGGTGCCGATGTCGCGGGCGCCGACTGGAGCACGCTGATCCGACCGCTCGACGAAGGCGATCACGCGCTCGCACCGTTCCTCGCCGAGCTCGACGCGCTCGGCTTCCGCGGCCCGGTCGGGCTGCAGGGCTTCGGCATCAAGCTGCCGCCGCGCGAGCACCTGGTGCGTTCGTTGGCGGCCTGGCGGCGTGTGCACGATGAACCGCGCGGGCCCAAGTGACGCGTCGGTCGCGTCCCCGCGCGTTGCTCAGCCGATAACGTCGGCCGCCAGCAGCCAGCGCCAGGCGGGCAGCACCTCGACAGACACGCCGTCCATCTCCAGCCGATCGCTCTGGTCGAGCGTCAGGATCCGCGCTCGCCTGCCTTGCAGGTTGGCCGCGGCTGCGGCGCCGCGCAGTTCCCGCTCGCGGTTGTGATCGTTCAGTCCGGCGCAGACCTGGATCGCCGCCGTCGGCGTGACGAAGTCGCATTCCCACCGATCGCGTTCGCCGGCGTAGTGCACCGATTCACCGCTCGCGCGCAGAGCCAGGTAGATGGTGTTCTCGAGGCGGTGGCCGAGATCCGTCGTCGCCTGCGGCGAGTTGGCGCGCCGCAACCCGTTGTCGACCGCGTAGTACTTGGCGGGGCTCACGACGCGCTTCCGGAACGAGTTGCTCCACTTCTGCACCGCGAACAGCAGGTAGGCATCCTGCAGCTGTTCGATCGCGCGCGAGGTCTGCGGCACCGTCGGTATGGCGAGTGACTTGGTCAGCCCCTGCAGCGAGAACGGCAGGCCGGTGTTGGCGAGCAGGAACAGCGTCAGGTTCATCAGGTGGCGCGTCGTGCGCAGCGAGTGGCGCACGGCGATGTCGCGTTGCACCACGTCGCGCAGGAGTTCGCGCAGCACCGCGGGATCACGTTCGCTCAGGGCCAGCGGGAAGCCGCCGTCGTCGAGGAACCCGAGCAGCGAGGCAGCACCCGGCTCGAGCCCGGTGAAGGTCAGGAACTCGCGATACGAGAACGGCATCACCTCGAACGAGCGGTGGCGGCCGGTCAGCTTGCTGCCGAGTTCCCGCTCGAGCAGGGACGCGTTGGAGCCGGTCACGCAGACGAAACGACCGCGGTCCAGCAGGGTACGCACCAGGCGCTCCCAGCCCTCGACCTCCTGCACCTCGTCGAGGAACACCGGTTGGTTCGGCCAGTCGGCGTCGAGCAGGCTCAGCAGCGACGGGAAGTCCGCCGGCGACAGGCCGAACAGGCGGGTGTCTTCGAGGTTGATGCGGACGCCACTGCCCAGACGCTGTTGCAGCTGCTGCTGCAGGGTGCTCTTGCCGCTGCGACGCATCCCCGTCAGCACGACCGCCTGCCGGCCGCTGGTCGGCAGGTGGCGGAGCAGCTCGCGTTCGATCTGGCGCTCGGGGTGTGGGGACAATGGGTCCCGCAGCACCTGGATGAGTGTATCTTGTGATATCACAGCGTTGTGCTAAGATGATAGCACAACATCATCGGCACGCGCTAGTCCATCGCTGGATCAGGGCTTATGGCGGCCGTCACCGCGCACCGTAGGCCTCAGCCGCGCACGAACTTCGCGAGCGCGCCGACCACGTCGATCTGCTCGGCCTCGGTCAGGCCCTGGAAGATCGGCAGCGCCAGCGCTTCCGCCGCCGCCTGCTCGGCGACCGGGAAGTTCTTGGCGTCGGCGCCGAGGTAGGCGAAGCACGGCTGACGGTGGAACGGGATCGGGTAGTAGACGGCGCAGCCGATGCCCTGGCTGCGCAGGTGCGCGATCGCCGCGTCGCGCTGCGCCTTCGGCACGCGCAGCACGAACTGATGGTAGGCGTGGCGATCGGTGTCGACCGGCAGCTTCGCCCATTCCATCAGCTTCGCCTCGGCGAACAGGCGGCGGTAGCGCTCGGCGTTCTCGCGCCGCTGCGCGGTGACCTTCTCCATGTCCCGCAGCTTGACGCGCAGCGCGGTGGCCTGGATCGCGTCCATGCGGAAGTTGCCGCCGACGACGTTGTGCTTGTAGAGCTCGGCCTGGCCGTGGTTGCGCAGCAGCTTGCAGGTCGCGGCGAACGCATCGTCGTTGGTGGTGAGGAAGCCACCGTCGCCGATGCCGCCCATGTTCTTGGTCGGGAACGTCGACCAACCGGCGCACAGACCGTCGCCGCCGGCCATGCGGCCCTTGTACTTGGTGCCGATCGCCTGCGCGGCGTCCTCGATCAGCGGCACCGAGAACTTGCGGCAGACGGCCAGGATCGCGTCGACGTCGGCAGCGGCGCCGAACAGGTGCACGGCCATCACTGCCTTCGGCCGCTTGCACTTCTTCAGCGCGTCCTCGAGCTGCTGCGGGGCGAGGTTGAGCCAGGTCGGTTCGACGTCGACGAACACCGGCTTCGCACCTTGGCGCGCGACGACGCCGGCAGTGGCGAAGAACGAGTAGGTCGGCAGCACGACTTCGTCGCCGGGGCCGATGCCGAGCGCCATCAGCGGCGCCAACAAGGCGTCGGTGCCCGACGACATCGTGAGCGCGTGCTTGCAGCCGAGGTAGAGCTGCAGTTCGCGCTCGAGGTTCTCGACCTCGGGGCCGAGGATGTACTGACCGCTGCGGACGACGCGGACGACGGCGGCTTCGACTTCGGCGAGCTGCGCCTTGTCGCGCGTGAGATCGATGAGGGGGACCGGCATGTGGGCCGGTCAGGATAGGGATCGGCGGGCGAGGGGGAAGGCGGAGGGTGGGGCGTTGGAGGATGGCGATCCTGGCCGCGCGGGTGGGGCCTGGTTGGCTCGTGGGCCGGTCTGGGGCCGGTGTGGGTCCGGTGTGGGCGTTGACAGGTCCGGCGCGCTGGCAGACGCTGCAGGCGGCATCGAGCGACCTGGACGGGCATCGGTCGGGTCGGCTGGAGCAAGCCATGCAGGAGAACGGCGAGTCGAATGAGTGGCCGGGTCTGCGGTCAGCGCTGGAGCTGCGCTGCGCCGATTTGGCGAGCCCCGAGCGGGTCGCGGATGCGATTCAGGAGGCACTCCTGGCGCTGGTGATCGCTCGAGCGGCGGGGGTGGTGATCCGGGATGAGGTCGGCTGGTGCCTCGTCATCGTCCGGCGTCGCGTCGTGGACGGTCACCGCCGGCGGCGCCGCGAGGTTGCCGGTGTCGAGATGGAGAGCGTACCGGCGGTCGAGGCGGCGGAGGTCGATTGGGGGCGTGCGCTCCGCGAGGCGGGGATCGAGGTGACCGACGAGGCCTGCGAACTGCTGGCACGGATGGCCAGTGGGTACCGCGGTAACCACTCCCTGGCGGAGTGTTTGGGACGGGATGTGAAGACGATTCGGGAGCGCCGGGCGCGGCTGCTGGGGCTGTTGCGGCGGGCGTATGTGAAGTTATTCGGGGTCCCCCCCCCCATGAACGACCCATGGGTGCAGCCAGGAATCGTCATGGTTGCCGCCTCATCGGCGCTCGAAACCACTTCTGAACGAGGCCTACCGTGTTGAGTGCTCTTGCCAGATACTTCTGGATGCCGCTTCTGGTTTTCGTCGGAGTCATGAACCCGCACGCTGTAGATCAAATTGGATTGGATTGCGCTGCTGTATCGTCCAATGGTCTGTTATGGCCGAGACCAGCGTCTGATTCGTCGGAAGGTCATGAAGCCGTTCCCGAGGAGGGGGACGCAATCTGCGAGCTTCGCGCCAAACATCAAGGCGGACTCCGTAGCCCCACATGGCTCAACGAAGATGCTGAATGTGGAGGTTCCTGCCCTAGCGAGGGCGACTGCAAGTTGGAGGACACCGGAACAGGATCCTCCTCGGGCGGTACAATCGTCACGATTGTTGAGTGTCGCTGCCCGGTCGGCGGAGGCGGGAATGGAGGCTGCCGCGCGCAGCAGGTTCGTACGAGTACGGATGGAGGCGCGACTACCAGCTCCAGGAAGCTCAAGTGCGTTGGCTCAGACAAGTGCGTTGGAAGAACGACTTGTGCCCTCAAGACTGTGACGGGTTCATCGACGGGCAATTTTAGCTGGGCTAGTTGCAAATGTCAGTGAAGGAGATCTGTACGTCATGAATGCCTCGTCGAGAAGCCGAATCGTGTGGGTTGCGGTCATTCTGGTGGCAGCGCTGGGGTGCATTGCGATCGCGTTCCCCGAAATGGAGCTGCAGAGCCGATCATCAGGCAATCCAGATCTCGATGCTGCTGACGAAATCAATGCGATTCCTTCCGCCGGTGTGTCGACAGCTGAGTCCGAGCCATTGGTGAGGCACCAGGCCTTGCCAGGTTCGGACCTGCTGCCATCGCAGCTGAGGGTGACGGTTCTTGATGAGGGTGGGCGGACAGCGGCGGGCAGCCTTGTGACATGGAACGTCTTGCTGCGTTCCGATGCATCTGCCGGGGAGGGAATGCATGGCACGGCCACCACGCAAGCTCATGGGTGGTGCGAAACCACAGGATTGAGGATCGGGGACTTGGTATCCCTGTCGGCTGTTCACCCGGATGGCGGGATGACCGTGCGTCCGGTATCGATGACGATCGGACCGGAGGTGCAGGATGTCAAACTGACGACATGTTCGGTGTTCGCGGCGTCCGTGGCCTGGCTCGACAGCCAAGATGGGCAGCCGGTCAGGATCGCTTCTTGTGGGGGCGATGCTGTGAGATGGACGGGTCCCGGCGGAGAATCCATCGACAAGTTGCGTGTGATGGAGCTACAGGCGCTGCCTCTCGCTGCGGATGCTCTGGAGAATGCGTGCGTGCGGTCTGCTCGGTGGGAGTTGCTCGTCGTGCGACAGGGAGGAATCCACGCATTGCCAGCGAATGTGAAGGTGGTGTTCTCGGGTCACGGGTATCGGTCGATGGTCGCCGATGTGCCCCTCGTGCCCTTGCGAATCGCCTTGGAGAGTCCGGTCCCGATCGTGGTCGAGAGGTTGCCCGGAATGGTGCGCGTTGAACTCGTGCTGCAGGAGGAGCCGCCTGGCAGGGCAGATGGGACTTGTTTCGTTGCCGTGCGAACAGCCAAGGAAGCGGGCGCCAAGGGCAGCGCGGACCTGATCTTCCGTTGTGTGGACGCTGCGCAGCCGTTCAGTTGCGTGTTGCCTGAAGGCGCCGCAAAGGTCGGCTTCTCCTATTCGTCAGGTCAGTCGTTTGTCCTTTCGGATCTGCAGGTCAGTGCGCGAGACGGTCGAGTCATGACGGTCACCGGGCCGTCGAGTTGCTCACTGTCAATCGTGTCCACTGGGGCCGATGGCAAGGAGGTATCCGGACTCGTCCTCCGGAGGCTTCATGGGTTGGATGCTCACAACCAGTTCATTGTTCACGAATCGGTCTGGCCGACGCTGTATCGTGGGCGCATTACAATCTCTGGTTTGACACCGGGACGCTATGAGCTGAGTTACAGTTCGGTCCATGGGGATATCGACCGTGTGGTCGAGATTGGTCGTGGCGAGCGACTTGTGATCGCGGACAAGCCGCCTGGCTGATTCCGGCACGGGCGATTCCGAAACCGCCTCGGGGCCCGCCGGGTGGATCCCATCGAAATCGCAGGCTGCGCCAGGATGGCAAGTCTCGAAGCGGCTGCCGTGGATCTGAGGGGTCAGGCCGCTCAGCCGCGCTGCAGCGTCCCGTGCCGCCAGCGATCCGCCAGCGCATTGATCGGCTCGCACAGCAGATCGACCACCGGCATCGTCGCCAGCAACCCATCATCGAACACCGGCTCCGTCTCCGTGACCGCGTCACTGAGCGCCGCATACCGATTGCGATAGCCGCCGAGCACTGACCGCAGCGCCCCGGCATCCATCTGCTCCCGCAACCGCACGTGCAGCAGCGTGATGCCGACCGTCCTGTTCTGCTCGACCTCGGGCACCATCACGACGATGCGTTCGTCGCTGCGGCCCTTGGCGACCAGGCACTGCCGTTCCATCGCCACCAGGTGCTTGGTGCCGCGCAACGTCGGGTTCTGCGCCGTGCGCGAACGCAACCCGGCCGCGACCCCGCGCTGGTCGATGGCGTGGATGCGGGCGGTGCCCTGCTCCAGATCACCGTCGATGCGATAGCGCGTGCTGCCGAGCACCTCGACCACCGCCGGATCGATCCCCGCGAGCGCGCGCAGGTCGCGGTAGCCGACGTGATCGCGCACCGCACCGGCGGCGAGCAGCGCCTTCACCAGCGGCACCGTCAGCACCGCCTCGTCGCTGCGCGAGATGCCGACCGTGACCGTCTTGGCCTGGTGCTTGATCGCGTCGACCGGCCGCGTCAGCTGGTCGATCGCCGTGGTGAGTTCTTCCGTGAGCCGATCGATGACGATGCCGGGCGCACCCGGCTCCCCGAACTCGATCGCGAACACGTCGAGCGGCACGAAGCCGAGCGCGTAGTTGCACAGCGACACCAGCCGCGCCGCCGTGCGGGCCTCCAGCGTGCCGTCGTAGCGGCCGAGCAGGAGGTCCTTGCGGAACTCGATCCAGTGCGGCTGCAGGTGCCCGTGCAGGCGGCCGAGCACGTCGCCTTCGCCGATGCCGGATGCGAACGCGACCTCGATCGCGCCGCGCATCTTGCGCAGCGGCAGCGCCAGCTGGTCGATCGCCATCGCCGTGCGGTAGCCGAACAGGTGGCCGGCCATCGTCGACAGCACGTAGGCCAGCGCCGGGTGCACCGCCGGCACGTAGATCGTCGCCGCGGCGGCGGCGAAGCGCGCCTCGCCGGCGGTCGCGATCACGATCGGGCACGCCTTGTGCGCCTTGTAGATCGCCACTTCCTTGGCGACGTCGTCGGCGGTCGAGCCGGTGAGGCCGGCGGCGCAGACCAGGATCATCGGCTCCGACGACAGATCGATGTGCTTCTTGTCCTCGGTCGCGTCGCAGGCGATCGACTTGTAGCACAGCTCGCTGAGCTTGATCCGGATCTCGGCGGCGGCGACGCGGTTCTTGCCGTTGCCGACCAAGGCCCAGTAGCGGCGCTGCGGCGCCAGCTGCCGCGCGATCTCGGCGATCGCCTGGTCCTGCTGCAGCACCGAACGCATCGCCTTCGGCAGGTCGAGCAGCGCCTGCAGCAGTTCGTGTTCGTGCGCGTCGTCGGCGACGTTCGCCGCGCGCGCCAGCGCCAGCGCCAGCAGCTGGCCGGCGGCGCACTGCGCGTAGAACGCCTTGGTGCTGGCGACGCTCATCTCGACGTCGCGGCCGTCGCTGGTGTAGAGCACACCGTCGGCCTTGTCGGTCAGGTCGCTGCCGCGGCGGTTGACGATCGCCAGCACCGGCGCGCCGCGACCGCGGACGAGATCGACCGTGCGGTTGGTGTCGGTGGTGGTGCCCGACTGCGACACCGCGACGATCAGCGTGTCGCTCATGTCGTCGCGCATGCCGAAGCCGCTGAGCTCGGTCGCCGGCATCGCCTGCACCGCGATCGTCGTGCGAGCGAGGGCGTCGGCGAGTGCACCGGCGATCGCCTGCCCGGCGACGGCGGCGGTGCCCTGGCCGATCACCAGGATGCGCTTGGTGCGACCGTTGCGCAGCGCTTGCGCGACCGCGGTCGGCAGCGAGGCAGGTGGCAGCGCGACCCGCAGTTTGCCCTGCTGCAGCACGATGCGGCCGCGCAGCGTCTTCTGCAGCGAGTTCGGCGCCTCGCCGATCTCCTTGGCGAGGAAGTGGCGGAAGTCGCCGCGGTCGATGTCGCGGGTGGTCACCGCGGCCTTGGCCAGGTTCTTCTCGGCGAGCGGCAGCGGCGTGCCGTCGTAGGCGATGCGCGAGATGCCGGCGAGTTCGCCGGCGGCCTGGCGCTCGATCATGACCACCTGACCGCGCGACGCGGTCGGGTTCTGCGGATTGCCCGGCGTCTCGCCGTCCATGCGCAGATAGCGCTCGCACTCCTCGATCACGCCGTACGGCTCGCTGGCGACTACGAACGTGTCCTCGGCGGTGCCGATGTAGAGCGCCTGGCCGCTGCCGCGCAGCGACAGCGCCAGCCGGTGCGGGTCGCGCGTCGTCGCGGCCGCGATCGCGACCGAGCCCTCGAACGCGGCCACGGTGCGGCGGAACGCCTCGGCGAGCGGCAGGTCCGAACGCAGCTGGCGCGACACCAGCACCGGGATCACCTTGGCGTCGGTGGTGATCGGGTCGTGGATGTGCAGACCGTGCTGGCGGATCAGCTCGTGGTGGTTGTCGACGTCACCGTTCAGCGCGCCGATCACGTACGGGCCGTTGGCGTCGTCGCTCTCCTCGTGGTTGAGCGGGTGCGCGTTGGGCTCGCTGATGATGCCGACGCTGGCCCAGCGCGTGTGGCCGAGCACGAGTGCTTCGGCGCCCGGCGTGCGCAGGGCGGCCTGCAGCAGGCGGTCGGCGCGCATCGCCGCGCGCAGTGCCTTGGTGTTGTCGCCGAGCTCGCCGATCTCGGCGGCGTGCTTGTAGACGAAGTTGAGACAGCCGTCGGCGAGCCGCACCGAGCCGTCCTGGAACAGCGGATCGCGGTCGCGCTCCTGTCGCAGCGTGAGCAGCTCGCCGCGGTCGGCGGCGAGGCCGGTGACGATCACCGAGATGCCGGCCGAGTCGCGACCGCGGACCTCGAGCCGATCGAGCGCGCCGAGCGCGATCTGCAGGCTCGAGAACGAGGCGGCGGCGTCGAGGTGTGGCAGGTCGCCGTTGGCGAGTTCGCGCACGGCGAGGCAGTGCGGCAGGCGGTCGCGCAGCAGCGCCCACAGGCCGTCCTTGAGCCGCACGATCGCCTGGTTGCGCAGTTCGAGGGCCGGGTCCGGGTCGTCGGTGACGGCGCCGGCGTCGAGCGAGCGTTCGTGGTCGTGCAGTTCCTTCTGCATCGCCTGCAGCCGGCGGGTCAGCTCGGGCACCGCACCCTGGTGCTGCAGCAACGCCCACAGGCCCGGTACGCCCTTCAGTTCACGATCCAGCCGCAGCAGCGCATCGGCGGCGGCGCCGAGCTGGAGATGATCACGGCCGGCGGCGAACGCGCGCTCGGCTTCGGTCAGCAGCGCCTGCAGCGCGGCCAGGGAGGGGGCGGTGCGTCGGCTTCGACGACGCAACACGGCGATGATGCCACACATCGAGAATGGGTCTCCGGTTCAGCGCGCAGCGAACTGTTCGAGGCCGGACCGCAGGGTCGCGGCAAGGCGAGGATCTCCCGCTTCTTCGATCGCAGCGGCGAGTTGCTTGAGCCAGTTCGTGGCCGACGGCGGCAGCGCCGCGGGCGCGATCTTGACGTGCACCTCGGGGTCCTGCCACCGCACCCGCATGCTGTCGCAGATCACGACACCGAGGTTCTCGCGCAGGCCGGTGGTCGTACGTTCGCGCGACAGTGCCTCCCAGCGCGGGGCGGGGATGCGCACCGAGACGCGGGCGTCGATCCCGACATGGATCTGACCGTCCGCGGTCCATTGCACGAACTGGTCGCCGTGCTGGCACGACAGCAATTCGATGCCGCCGACGAACACGGTGTCGCCGTCGGTGCGCAGCGTCGGCAGCCGCAGCTCCTGGCCCGACTTCTGCCGGCAGGCGTCGAGCACCGCGCGCAGCCCGGTGGCGACATCGGGGAACGAGCCGCCGTTGGCGAGCGGGTGCGCATCGCCGAGCCAGGTCTTCAGTGCCTTGTGCGCGTCGCCGGCCATGCGCTGGCCCCACGGATCGCCCTGGAACGTGCGCTCGTCGGCGAGGGCGTCGAGCAGCGGCTGCAGCGGCGCCGGTCGGCCCTGTTGCAGCAACAGCATCGACAGGCGCGCCTTGGCGCGGGGATCGTCCTCCGGCAGTGTGAGCGCGGTCTCGTCGCCGAGCAGCACCATGCCGAAGCGGGCGTGCGTGCGCATCAGCCACGACGGGTCGTCGCGCCGCATCTTGAAGAGATCGGTCAGTTCGCCGGCGGTTGCCTTCGGCACCTTCGGCGCGCGCAGCGCGAGGCCGCGCATCGCCGACGCGCGCCAGTAGAAGTCGGGCAGCTCCGTCCACTCCCGCAGTAGCTGGAGCACCGGGGCGTCGAGGTTGGTGTCGTCGGCGATCGCGTCGACCAGTGCCGCCGGCAGTGCGTTGTTGCCGCGCTGCTCGGCGAACGCGCGGATCGCCGGGATCGATGCGGCGCCGCCGCCGGCGACCTTGCGCGCCGCGGCGAGCCGCAGGCCGTAGCGGGGCGACGTGCAGGCGCGCTCGACTTCCTTCGGCCAGTCGGTCGAGACCGGGTCCTGGTCACGTGGCCAGAGGGCCAGCAACGGCGAGGCCACCGCGATCAGCAACAGGATGCGCACGGCGTTCAAGGTCTCACTTCACGGTGTCGGCGTCCATCGCATAGAGGGAGACGACGACCTCGTCCTCCTTCTCCTCGCCGACATAGAGCTTGCCGGTCACGGTCACGACGCTCGTCTTGATGTCCATCGTCACGCCGTCGGGCAGCGTGCAGAACACGATCTCGTTCATCTTCGGCGTGCCGTTGCAGCCGCAGGCTTCGTTGATCAGCATGAACGAGTTCACCGGCGAGCTGCCCGGCTCCTCGCGCACCATGAAGCCGCGCACCGTGACGACCTTCTCGTCGAGATCGGTGACTTCCTTCGGCAACGTCATGCCCTCCGTGTAGTCGAACCCGGCCAGGGTCGCGAAGCCGATCGCGACCGGATCGCCGGACAGCAATGCGCACAAGCCGAGGGCGACAGGAAGACGGAACATGGCGACGCAGGATAGCAGCGATCGGGGCCGGTTTCAGGTGACCTGCAGCCCTTCGATGCCAGGGTCGCCAGGGGGCAGGCGCAGGTCCAGGGCGGCCAGGGCCTCGACCAGCACCTCGCTGACCACGAGATCGCGGAACCAGTTGCGGTCGGCGGGCACTACGTACCACGGGGCCCGGTCGGTGCTGGTGGCGCTCAGGGCATCCTCGTAGGCCTGCTGGTAGTCGTCCCAGCGGGCGCGTTCGTCGAGGTCGCGCGAACTCCACTTCCAGCGCTTCTTGGGGTCGTCGATGCGCTCCTGCAAGCGCTGCCGTTGCTCGTCCTTGCTGATGTGCAGGAAGAACTTCAGGATCGTCGTACCCTCGCCGGCGAGCAGGTTCTCGAACGCGACGATGTGCTCGTAACGCGCCCGCCAGCAGGTCTCGTTGCAAAGGTCGTGCACACGCGCGACCAGCACGTCTTCGTAGTGGCTGCGGTTCCAGATCGCGATCTCGCCGGCGGCCGGGGCGTGCGGATGGATGCGCCACAGGAAGTCGTGGGCGAGTTCCTTCGCGGTCGGCGCCTTGAAGCTCGCCACCTTGACCCCCTGCGGGTTCACGCCGTCGAACACGCTGCGGATGGTGCCGTCCTTGCCACCGGCATCCATCGCCTGCAGCACCACCAGCAACCGGTGCTTGCCCTGCGCGTAGAGCTGCTCCTGCAGCTCCTCGAGGCGGTTGTTGAGCTGCTGCACGCGGTCCCGGCCCTGCTCCTTGTCACCGTCGAAGCCCTTGGTCTTCTGCGGGGAGATGTCGGCGAGGCGCAGTCGCTTGCCGGGTTGCACGCGGAAGTGGGAGAAGGCGCTCATCCGGGCGAGGGTAGCGGGGCCCGGCTTCGGCGCAACGAGGCCGAACGGCCCGCCGCGTAGCGCGACGATCACGACAGCAGCTGGGCGAACCGCATCGCGAGTTCGGGCCGGCGCTGCATCAGCGAGGCCCAGGCCTGCGCGCAGGCGGCCCACGCCTGCACGCTCATGCCGCGCTGCGCGAACAGCGCCATGACGTCACCGCCCTGCTGCATCGCCTTGATCAGGATCGCGTAGTCGCGCAGCGTCGCGATCGGTTGCCCCGGCAGCACGACCTCGAGATCGATCGGTTGCGGGTCGCTGCGTTGGGCCAGGCGTGCGGCGGCGGCAGCGACCTCGGCTCTGGCGGCCGCGGCGGCGGCCGCCGCCTCGGCTTCGAGGAGGGCCCGGCGACCCGCTTCGGCGCGGTGCCGTTCCTGCTGCTCGCGCGCCTTGCGTTCGGCCCGATCGGCGGCCTCCTGCAGGCGCTGGCGTTCGCGCTCGGCCAGTTCGCGTTCGTGCTCGAACACCTCGTCGGCGAGCCGCAGCTCGGTCTGCATGTGCTCGACGAAGCCGCTGACGTCGTCGTTCGGGTCGGTCGCGGTCGAACTCGTGAACACCTGCATCAGTTCGGCGTGGGCGGTGGGCAAGGCCATCGCCGCCGCGCGCCACGGTGCGTCGAGCGGCTCGCTGCGCAAGCGGTTCACGACCCCGGCCATCCAGCTCGCCGCCAGCCACAGGCCGAGGCGATGGGCGCCCTTGCGCAGCAACTCGGCGGCGCGCGTGAACGCGATCGGTCCGATCGGCACCAGCCGCGGGTCGCGGTCGTGGCGATCGAGCAGCGTGCGCAGCAGTTCCGGGGCGCTGCGCAGGTCGAAGCCGGAGTACTGTTCGAATCGCCGCGCCGGGTCGCCGCCGTCGATCTCGGTGGCGCGCGGATCCGCGTCGCGCAGCTCCTCGAGTCGGTCGCGGAAGCTGGCGGTCGCCTGCCACAGCGCCGCGCGTTCGTCCGGGTGCGACAGCATGCGCTGCCAGCAGGCCTGGCGCAGCGCGTCGAAGCTGTCGCTGCCGCGGTTCATCCAGGTCGTCTCCGCCAGCACCGGGGCGAGGCGCAGCCGGCCGTCGTGACCGAGCTCCGACCACGTGGCGAAGAACAGTTCGAGCGTGCCCGGATCCACCGTGTCGCCGTCGCCGCGCGAGCGACTCATCAGGTGGAACAGCGACTCGAGCGCCCACTTGGTCGTGCTGGCCTGGCCGAGCCAGCGCCGGAACAGCGCGCGCGGGGCGGGGCGGGCCGCGATGGCCAGGAACAGGTCGATGCGGTGGAAGCGGCGCAGCGCCTCGGCATCGAGTTGTCCGAGGCCGCGCGCGGCGGCGTCGGCATACACCTCGACGGCACTGGCGGCGCGGTAGGGGCGGCTGCGGTCGTCGGTGTGGACGGCCCACTCGAGCAGCCACTGCACCTCGTTCGGCTGCAGCGTGGCCGTCGCGACCCAACGCGCGAGGCCGGCGCGCGAAGCTGGCTCGACGTCGTCCCACTTGGCCTGCAGCAGCAGGCGCAGCGCGCGTTCGCGCAGCGCCGCTGCCGCAGCGAGCCGCCCACCGCGATCGAGCACCGTCAGCACCGCGTCGAAGCACGCGGCGCTGGCCGGTTGGCGCAGCTGGCGCAGGATCGCGTCGATGGTGGCTGCGTCGTCGGCATCGACCAATCGCTGCAGCAGCCGCGGACTCTGCCGACGGGCGAGCGCACGCAGCGCCAGTTCGGCGCGATCGGCATCGGCGTCGTCGACGAACGGATCGAGCGCCTCGTCGTCGTCGAGCAGCAGTGCGGTGCCGAACCGCAGCAGCGGCTCGGAGTGGCCGAGACCGCTGCGCAGCGGTCCGAGCAGGTCCGCGGCCTGCAGCGCGGTGCGGGCGCGATCGCTCGGCATGCCGCCGGTGGTCGCGACGGCCAGCGCCAGCGTGGTCTCGAACGCGTCGGGGCGCTGCTCTCGGGCGGCCGCGGCCACGGTCCGCATCTGCGCCAGCGGTGCGCGCGCCGACCACTGCCAGACGAACGGTGCGACCCGCGCCAGCGCCAGCGTGGCCTCGGTGGCGAGCGGCGTGCCGGCCGCGATCTGCTGCCAGGCATCGGCGACCAGTTCCTGGTCGGCGCGCCCGCGGCGCAGCAGCGCGAGACCGGCCAGCGTGCGGGTCAGCTCGGTGGCGCCGTTCGTGCGCAGCGCCGCGAGCCGTTCGTCGTCGGTGCCGCGCGGCGGCGGCGGCGCTCGCATCGTGTCGATCTGCTCGACGCGCCACGGCAATGACGCGACCAGATCGTCCTCGAGGCGATCGGCGACCGTGTCGTCGGTGAGGAAGCCGGCGGCGAAGCGGGCCTCGTCGCACAGGCGATCGACCAGCGCGCGCTGGCTCGCATACCGCGAACTGAACACCTCGCGCTGCGCCGGGTCCAGCTCGCGGACCCGCTGCGCCAACGACAGGCCGTCGACGCCGGCCTGCACCAGCATGCGCGCAGCGCCGTAGTGTTCGGCGGGCACGAGTTCCGCCGCGCACTGGCGACAGAACTTCAGCGCCGGCGTCCAGCGTGCGCAGGCGCCACAACGCACGTCGATGCGGACCGGGCCGCCGCAGTGGCGGCACAGCTGACCCGGCTGCCAGTCGCGGGACTGCGGCCGGTCGCAGGACTCACAGTGAACGGCGCCCACGGCAGCGGCTCAGCGGCTGCGGCGGACGCGGCCCCAGAGCACGTCCTTGTCGGCCGCGCTCATCTCGATCAGCTTGGCCGGGATCGCGTCCTTCGGCAGCCCGTCGCGACGCAGCAACACCGCGAGCTCGAGTTCGCCGGTCGGCACGAACTGCGCGCCGCAGCTGCGGCAGAACTTGCCGGGGCCGCTGCTGCTGCACCAGAAGCAGGCGAGGATCGGTTCGGCCTGGCGGCCGCAGGCCGGGCACAGGTCGCCGGCCGAGTAGTCCTTCGGCTGCTTGTGCTTGCAGTGCACGCAGTGCACGACGTCGCCGCTGTCGACGACGAAGTTGGTCGGGGCCGCGATCGCGGCAGGTGCGGCGGCGGCGCCGGTGGCCCAGGCCATCACCTTCTGGGCGATCTCGCCGGGCAGTCCGACCAGCGCGGCGAGGGTGTCGGCGTCGCCGACCACCGCGAAGTCGCTCTTGCTGCCGACCCCGACTTCGCCGAGGCGACTCAGGTTGGCATCGGTCAGACCCTTGGCGCGGAGGACGTTCTTCTCGAGTTCGGTGAGTGGCATGCGATGGTCTCGGTGGCGGTGGCGCGCCGCAGGCTACTGCCGGCTGCGGGCCGATGGCCAGGATCGACCGGCGCAGGCCATCGGCCTGATGGCGGCCGGGGCATTGGTCTCGGAACGGGGCGGTGTCACTTGCCGCCGCCCGGGGTCTCCACCGGTGCCGCGACGGGACTGTCGACCACGGTGATCCAGCTGCGCAGGATCGTGACCTTCTCCGGCAGCGGATCGCCGTCCTTCTCGACGCCCTTCTGTTCGATCGCCTGCAGGGTCGCCATGCCCTCGGTGACGAACCCGTGCACGGTGTGCTTGCCGTCGAGGTGCGGGGTCGGCACGAACGTCAGGAAGAACTGTGAGCCGTCGGTGCCGGGGCCGGAGTTGGCGGCGCTCAGCGCCCCGGGCTTGTCGTGCTTCTGGTCGGTCAGGAACTCGCCTTCCATCGTGTAGCCGGGACCGCCGGACTGCGTGTTGTCGGGGCTGCCTCCCTGCGCCATGAACCCCTTCAGCACGCGCGGGAATTCGCGGCCGTCGTAGAAGCCGCAGCGCGACAGATAGATCACGCTGCTGACGTGTTTGGGCGCCGCCGCCGGCAACAGCGTGATCACCATCGGGCCCACCGAGGTGTCGAGGTGCCAGCGATAGTCGCGGTCCTTGCTGAACGTCAGCAGCGGCGGCTCGGACAGGTTGCTGCGCCAGTCGGCGGCCTTGGTGCTGACCTTGGCCTTGCGGAACTTGTCGATCGCCACGATCGCCGGGTCCTTGGCGGTCTTCGCGTCGTCCTTGGGGGCCTCGGGTTTGGCGGCCTTGGTCTTGGTGCTGTCCGCCTTCGGCTTGTCCTTGGTCTTGTTCTGGCCCGGCAGGGCCGCGGCGAGCAGGGCGAGCAGGAACGGGACGGCGTGGCGCGGATGCATCGGCGTGAGGATAGCGCCGGCGTTCACGGCAGGCGCACGTGCACGTCGCTGACCGCGCCCGGACGGATCGTCACCGTGCGCTGCTGCGCGCCGTGTTGCTCGAAGTCGAGCCGCAGTTCGTGGTCGCCGGGCGGCAGCACCGTCACGAACTCGTTGGTGCCGTGGTCGAGCAGTTCGCCCGGTGCGCCGGTCTGGGTGCCGGAGCTGCTGCGCACGCGGAACCGGTCGGTGCGGTCGTTGCCCTCACGATCGCTGACGCGGCAGGTGCCGCGCACGTGGCGGCCGCTGCTGTCGGTGGCGGTCACGGTGAAGGTGCCGCCGAGCCGCGCCGCGGCAGTGAGCACCACCGGGGCCGCGGCGATCGTCACCTCGCGTTCGAGCGGCAGCAGCCACTCGCCCGCCCCGTACGAGCCGGCGGCGATCGTCAGGCGATAGCGACCCGGTTCGAGGAACACCTGCAGCGGCTCCTGGGCGTCGTGCCGCCGCAGCACCTCGCTGCCGGTCGCGTCGTCGTCGCGCCGCCACGTCACCACGGCCGTCAGCAGTGGCTCGGCGCCCTCGAGCTGCAACAGCAGCGGTTGCCGAGCGGCGGTGAGCTCGAGTTCGATCGTCGTACCGGTGGCGGTCGGTGACACCACCTGCACCGGCGAGCGCAGTCGCTGGTGGCTCGCGCGAACCGACAGTTTCGCGCCGGTCACGAGCTGCAGCACGCCGTCGTCGTCGGTGTCGACGCGCTCGGCGCCGTCGAACTCGATCGTCGCCCGCGACGGACGACCGCCGTGATGCACCCGCAACGTGATCGGCCGCGGCAACGCGATCGCGAGCGTGTGCGGTGCGATGACGGCGTGTCGCCGCAGCGAGCCGTGCAGATACACCTGCGGCACCTTGTCGAGCAGGATGCTCACCGCGTTGCCGGCCTGCGCCGGCAGCGAGAAGCTGCCGTCGTCGCTCGACCAGACCGCGGTGCTCGGCGCCAGTCGCCCGTCGGCCTGGCGCAGCACGACGGATCGGTTGCCGATCGAGAACGGCACCCCGTCCGCGGGCCGGATCGCGACCTCGGCATCCTCGATCGGCTGGCCGTCCGCCCACCGCAGCGAACCGCTCACCGCCGCCGGTGCGGCGAGCACGAGGTCGGCCAGTTCGCGTTCGCCGTCGTCCGGCGAGGTCGCGGTGGTCGCGGTCGGCAGATGGTCGTTCGCCAGCAGGCCGAGGATCGGCTGGGCGAACGGATCCACCGCGATCCAGCTCGGCCGCGGCCGCGTCGCCGCGGCCAGCACCCACACCGTCACCGCCGGTGGCAGCAGCAGGCGGTAGCGACCGTCGGCATCGGTCTCGGCCATCGCGATCGCGCGGTCGGTCGGCTGACCGTGCTGCAGCAGGTAGGCGGCGGCGCGTGCGGGAGTCATCGGGCTGCCGCTGGCACTCGTGATGCGCCCGGTCAGCACGCTCGCGCGGAACACGCCGAGCTCGATCTCCTGCGCGAGCGACACCGGGCCGGGGCGCCGTTCGCGCAGCGGCAGGTAGCGGCGGTCGTCGGCCCAGACGCGCAGCTCGCGGATCGCCACCAGATCATCATCACACGGCAACGAGCCGCGGCCCTCGGCGTCGGGGGTGACCTTGCCGGTGCGTTGGACCTGCACGCCGTCGCGGCGCGTGGCGTGCAGTTCGATCTGCAGTGCCGCGGTCCACGGCGTCGCTGCATGCAGGCCGATCAGGCGCAGGCGCAGCTGGTCGCCGGCGGGCGCGGCGATCGTCGACGTGCGTTCGTCGGGCACCGCGGTGCGGCGGTCGGCCGTGTCAACGCGCGGCGTCGCGGTCGTCGTCGCAGCGGATGACGGCGAGCTGGTGGTCGTTGCCGGCGGCATGATCGGCGGTGGCGCAACCGGCCGCAGCAGCCAGAGCAGCGCAGCGGCGACGGTCACGGCCGCGGCCAGCATCACGGATCGCATCGCCGCACGATAGCGCGCGACCCGTCCGCTTCGGCGGTTCGGAGCGTTTGTCGACCATGTGTGGTCTCGCCGTGGACGTTCTTTGTCCATCGCGAGAGCTCGTCGCGGCCGCCGCCCGGCGAGCGAACCGGTCGCAGGCGACGGCACGACCCTTGCCCTGGCGGCGGCCCCGCCGCGGCCCGCCGCCTCCCAGCGGGCTCCCTCCCTCCAATCCCCGTGCTCATGAACAAGGTCCTGTTCCGCTCGCTGCTGTTGCTCACTTCGCTCGCGGCCGCGCCGCGCGCGCAGTCCGGCGACGGCTCCTACTGGTCCGAGTATCCGCGTCCGGCCGGCGTCACCAACGTGCGCGGCCTCGGTTCGCAGGTGTTGCTCGAGACGCCGACCGCGCTGCACTTCTTCTCCGGGCAGCACCGCCGTTGGCTGGTGCACCCGGTCAGCAACGCGGTGATCCTCGGCTTCGCCAACAAGCACTGCGTGTTCCAGGACGGCACCACCGTCTACGGCTACAGCTCGTTCACGTCGAAGGTCGTGCCGCTGCCGACCTCGGGCAGTGCCGTGGTCAGCATCGGCAACGCCTCGTCGTCGTGGACCGCCTACGTCGTCGACGGCACGACCGTGCACGCGTGGTCGGCGTTCTTCGGTGAGTGGAAGCCGCTCGCGGTGGTCGGCGCACCGGTGGTCGGCATCGGCTCGCACATGGTCACGTGCAACGACGGTGGCAATGCGCACGCGTTCAGCGCCTTCTTCGGCGACTGGGTCGCGTGCCCGCGCACCGGCGCCGGCGGCGTGACCACGTGGCGCAATGGCGCCTTCGCCGACTTCGCCGCGCCCGACCAGCTGGCGGCGTTCAGTGCCTACACCAACACCTGGGCCACGGCCGCGGCGCCGTCGTCGGCGGGAGCGGCCATCGATGCGCGCGATGCTTACGCGTCGGCGACCTGGAACGGCGGCAACGACCGGCTCTGGTTCAGCGCGCTGCGCGGCACGTTCACGGCCAGCAGCTTCCCCGGCGGTCAGACCACGCAGTTCGCACCCTCGGTCGCCGTCGTCACCGCCGCGAACGGCGACGTGCACGGCTATTCGCCGTCCCAGTCGTCGCTGACGCAGATCCCGACCGCACAACCGGCGGCGGTCAGCCTGTCGCAGGGATCGTTCGGCGCCTGCGCGGTGATCGACGACGGGGTCACGCTGCAGGCCTTCAGCGGTCTCACCGGCACGGTGGCGTCGACCCCGTTCTGGGTGCCGACCACGCTGACGCTCGGCGACACCGCCGTGTTCGCGACCGATGCGACCGGCATCGGCTTCGCCTACAGCGGCATCCGCGGCCAATGGGTGCTTGCACCGAACACCGTCGCGTCGGCGATCGTCGCCAACTTCGAGTGCATCCTGCGCACGGTGCCCGGCGGCTACGAGGCGTTCTCGGCCCGCACCGGCACGTTCGCGCCGCTCGTGTCGACCGGCTCGGTGACGATGCTGACGCAAGGTTCGATCATGGGCGTCGTCGACGGCACCGGTGTCGACGTGTTCGACGCGCGCTACGGCCGCTGGGTGCGGCAGTCGACCGCCGGCATGCCCACGTTCGGCGTGCATCGCCTCGTCGGGGTCGCTCGCGAGGGCAACACCGCGTACGGCTTCGGCATGTGGCAGCACGCCTTCGACAGCATCACCCTGCAGGGCACGTACAGCTCGCAGAACGTCAACTCGTCGATCGCCATCGTGCAGACCTCGAGCCACGTCTACGTCTACACGGCGACCGGCTCGATGAACACGTTCGCGCGCTTCCCCGAGTTCTCGCGCTTCCACGCGCTGGGGCAGCCGCTGTCGCGCAACAACACCGGCAACCCGGGCGCGTTCGTGGTCGCCCTGCTGGCGCTCAGCGAGACCGAGGCGGCGACGCCGTTCGGCGTGCTGCGCATCGACCCGAACCCGCTGGCGATCGCGCTCGGTTTCGTGCCCGCCGACGGTCGCCTCTACTCGCCGCTGGCCACGCCCGACGTGCCGGCGTTGCGCGGCATCACGCTGTTCATGCAGGACTTCATGCTGCGACCCAATGGTCAGTTCGCGCTCAGCAACGGCCTCGCGCACTACCTGTGGTGAGCAACCTGGTGGCGGCGTGTGGCCGGTGGCTGCGGTGGATGGCCGCGCTCGCCGTGACCGCGGCGATCGCGCTCGGCCAGCAGCCGACCGCGGCACCGCGGATCGTGTTCGTCGGGCTGCACGGTGGCGCGTTCGCCAAGCTGCAGCCGTTGGCGGCCGCCGCCGACGTCGAGGTCGCCTACCTCGACGACGATCGCATCGCGGCCGGCGTCGACGAGTTCGCGCGCGCCGAGGCGGTGGTGGTGCAGCACGTCCGCGACGCCAAGGAGCTGGCGCAGGCGTTGCTGCAGGCCAAGCAGCGTCGCCCGTCGCTGCGGGTGTTCGCATTGTCCGGGGCCGCGAGCCTCGCCACGCACGGCGCCGAACGGCTGGTCGAGGAGGATGCCAAGCTGTCGGCGTACTACCGCGCCCCGCGGCGCGAGAACTTCACCGCCATGCTGCAGGCGCTGCGCCAGCGCGTTCGCGGCGAGGCCGACACCGCCCCGGATCCGCTGCCGCTCGACCTCGGGGTGCTGCACCGACCCGGGCGCGAGGAACCGTTCCGCGACGTGGCGGCGCTGCTCGCGGACGCCAGCTCGCGCGGCGTCGACGTCGAGCGGGCGCCGCGAGTCGTCGTCGCCGTGCACAGCACGCACTTCCTGCTGCAGCAGCCGCGGGTGGTGCAGGCGCTGGTGGCGGCACTCGATCGCCGCGGGGCCCTGGCGTGTGCCGCCGTCGACGGCGGCGAAGGGCTCGACGGCTACGGCTACGAGAAGCTGATGCTGGCGCTGAAGCCGGACGTGGTGATCCACACCTGCCACTCGACCGAGAAGGTGCCGTTCCGCGAGGCGCTCGACGCCGTGCACGTGCACTCGGTGTTCTTCCGCTCGCAGTCGATCGGCGAGTGGCAGGACTCGCCGCGCGGCATCGCGCCGAGCGAGATCATGTTCCAGGTCGCGACCCAGGAGATGCTCGGTGCGATCGCGCCGATCGCCGCCTGCGGCACGGTGCGCGGCGGTGGCAGCGACGAGGACTTCACGCCGATCCCCGATCGCATCGAGCGGGTGGTCGGTCGCGCCATGGCGCACGCGAAGCTGCGCCGCGTGCCGATCGTCGACAAGAAGGTCGCGATCGTCTACTACGACCGCGAGGCGAGCCGCAGCTCGCTGATGCGCGGCAGCCCTACCGGCATGATGCTGAACGCACCGCCGAGCCTGCTCGGCGTGCTGCGGGCGATGCACGAGCACGGTTATCGGGTCGACGTGCCGGCCGACGAGGAGGCGCTGATCGCGATGGCCGATCGCCAGGGTCGCGTGGTGGGCATCAGCGGCCCGGGCGAGGCCGAGGCGCTGGCCGACTCCGGTCTGGTGCCGCTGGTGCCGCAGGCCGACTACGAACGGTGGCTGCAGGCGCGCGTGCCGGCGGCAGCGCGCGCCGAGCTCGAGCGGCACTGGGGCCCGGCGCCGGGTCGCATCTGTGTCGTCGAACGCGCCGGTGGCAAGTTCGTGGTGGTGCCGATGCTGCGCCTGGGCAACGTCGTGCTGATGCCGCAGCCGCTGCGCGGCGAGGCCTACGACCCGTCGCAGACGCACGACAAGGCGATCCCGCCGCCGCACAGCTACCTGGCCGCCTACTTCTGGCTCGAGCACACGTTCGGCGCGAACGCCTACGTGCACTTCGGCACCCACGGCAGCGAGTTCTTCCTGCCCGGCAAGAACGTCGGCATGAGCGAGCTCGACTGGCCCGACATCCTGCTCGGTGACGTGCCCAACATGTCGCCGTGGGTCGTCAACAACACCGGCGAGTCGATCCTCAGCAAGCGCCGCGCCTACGCGACGTTGATCGATCATCTGGTGCCGCCGACGCAGGAGGCCGGTCTCGCCGACGGGCTGGCGGCGCTGCACCGCGACCTGCACCGACTGCAGCGGCTCGAGCCCGGCGTGTTGCGCGAGAAGCTGCGGCAGGCGGTCACCCAGCAGGTGCGGCTGCAGGGCATGGACCAGGACCTGTCGTTCGAGCTGGCGCCCGACGCATTGCTCGACGACGAACAGCTCGACCTGGTCTGCGCGCAGCTGCACGCGATCGAGGAAGACCTGACGCCGACCACGCTGCATCGGCTGGGTCAGGCGCCCGACGACACGTTGCGCCTGCCGTGGCTGGTGCACTGCGGCGGGCAAGCGCTGCTCGATGCGCTCGGGGAAGTGGCCGGGCTCGGGCCGTTCGCCGGCGATCACGAACGGGCGCGCGGCCGCGCGTTGGCCGACGAACTGTTGCGGCGCCATCTGCGCGACGGACTGCCGCTCGAGGAGGCTCTGCGCGCCTGTGGCGCACCCGCCGACGTCGTCGTCGCGAGCAAGCTGCGCGAAGTGATCGACGAGGTCGCCGGCATCGATCGTGGTCTCGCCGATACCCGCCTCGAGATCGACAACCTGCTGCGCGCGCTCGACGGTCGCTTCGTGACGCCGGGCCCCGGACAGTCGCCGGAACGCAACCCGAAGTCGGTGCCTACCGGCCGCAACATGTTCCTGCTCGATCCGCGCGAGCTGCCGACCAAGGAAGCGTGGGCGATCGGGGTGCAGCTCGCCGACGAACTGCTGCAGCAACACCGTACCGAACACGGCGACTGGCCGACCAAGATCGCGTTCAACATCCGTGCGATGAACTCGTTCCGCGACTTCGGCGTCATGGAGGCGCAGGTGTTGTGGATGCTCGGTTGCGAGCCGGTGCGCGACAGCCGCGGCAACGTCGTCGATGTCGCGCTGGTGCCGCGCGAACGGCTCGGCCGGCCGCGCATCGACGTCTTCCTGCAAGGTGGCAGCCGCTACAACGACATGCTCGCCGATCGCGCCAAGCTGCTCGATCGGGCCGTTCGGTTGGCGATCGAGCAGGACGAACCGGACAACCGCGTGCGCGCGGCGACGCTGCTGCGCACCGCGGAGCTGGAGCAGTCGGGTCTTGCCCGTGATCGCGCCGAACTGCTGGCGAAGGCGCGCATGTTCGGCGGGACACCCGGCGGCGCCAACGCGTCGTACTCGTACCTGGTGCAGCGCTCCGGCGACTGGCAGGACCAGAAGCAGCTCGCCGAGGCGTGGCTCGCCGGCGAGAACTACGCCTACACCGACGGTGCGTGGGGCGAGGAGGCGGACGTCGCGTTCCGCAGCGCGCTGAAGGACAGCGATTACGTGCTGCGCAGCTGGGCTGACACGACGCGTGGTCCGACCACCGACAAGTACATGTGGCTGCACGGCGGCACGCTGGCGATGGCGATCGAGACGCTGAGCGGCAAGCGGCCGCGGTTCGTCATGAATGATCTGCGCGACATGGATCGCGCGTCGCTGGTCGATGCCGAGACCGCGCTGCGCCGCGACTTCCGCGTGCGTGCCCTCAATCGCAAGTGGATCGAGGGCATGATGAAGGAAGGTTATGCCGGCGCCGACCAGCTGAAGGTGATCACGTCGAACGCGTACGGCTGGCAGGTCATGCGCCGCGGGGCGATTCCCGACCGCACGTTCGAGCAACTCGCCGACGTCTACGTGCGCGACACGCTGAAGCTCGGCCTGCGCGAGTTCTTCGCCAAGGAGAACCCGTGGGCGCTGCAGGGCATCGCCGAGAACCTGCTGGAGACGGCGCGCAAGGGGCTGTGGAACGCGAAGCCGGAGACGCTCGCGGAGCTGGCGACGGCGCTGCGCGACTCGCGCGCGGCGCACGGCGACGGCGGCGGCTTCACCGCGGCGGGCAACACGGCATTGGTGGCGTTCGTGCAGCAGCACGCGCGGCCTGCTGCCACGGCGGTCGCGGCTGCCGTGGCCGTGCCGGCGGCCGTGCAGGAGGCGGCGGCGGAGCAGCGATCCACTGCCGCGCCGGCCGCGGCTGCACCGGCAGCTACACCGACAGCGGAAGCACCGTCGGGCGCCGTCGAGGCAACGGGTGCCAACGTGAACGGCATCGAGCTGCAGGGTCAGCAAGCGGATGCCACGCCGCCTGCAACACCGGCGCCGACGGCCACGACGCCGACGCCGTCACCGTCACTCGTGTTCGTGTTCGTGGTGGCGTTGCTGCTGCTGGGGTTCGCGCTGCGCACCGGAGGCATCCGATGAGTCCGTGGGAAACGTGGCTGCACGAGGCGACCGGCCTGCTGCTGGTGCCGGTGGTGGTGGCGTTGGTTTTCGCGGTCGCGGGCGCGCTGCTGGCGGCGGGCGGGTGTCTGCGCGAACTGATCGATCGACGTCGGATCCAGCGGCAGTGGGCCGCGGTCACCGGTGCGCTGCCTCGCTCGGCGCCGGCGGCGGCGTTGCGCACCGCGGCGTTCGCGCAGGGACGCTGGTCCGGCTTGCTGGGGCAGTTCCTGGCCGCGTGCGGTCGGCCCGACGCCGCGCCCGGCGAGCTCGCTGCGGCCGCCGCGCGCTGCGAGATCGAGGCCAGCCGCACCGTCGCGCGCGCGCAGTGGTTGGCGCGTTCGGGGCCGACACTCGGGCTGATGGCGACGCTGATCCCGATGGGGCCGGCGCTGCTCGCGCTGGCTGACGACGACGTGGCCGGGCTCGCCAGGTCGTTGGTGGTCGCGTTCACCGGCACCGTGGTCGGTCTGCTGGTCGGGCTGGTCTGCACCACGATCGGCAGCGTGCGGCGGCACTGGTATGCGTCTGATCTGGTCGCGATCGACGAACTGGTCGGTGCTGACGACGGGGGGCGATCGTGAGGCGGCGTCGCCGCGGCAAGTCGCTGCTCGACGGCGAGGACGTCGATCCACTGGCGTTCGTGCCGAATCTGTTCGACGCGATCCTGGTGCTCGTCGTCGCCCTGTTGGTGGCGCTGTCGTCCGCGCACGGACGCGCCGAACGCTCGCCGCAGCAGACCGAACGGCTCGAGGGTTTCGTCGACACCGGCGTGCGACGCGCCGGCGACGGCCGGCGGCTCGGGGTCGCCTACCGACTCGCCGATGGCAAGGTCGTCTACGTGCCGGAATAGCGGCTGGTGGGCTCCGGCGCGTGGATCCTGACCGAGGCGCCTGCCGGTTGCATCGCCGATGCGCGCGGTCACACTGGCCGCTCGACCCGACTCATGGCGATCCATCGGTTGACCTGGCGTGTCGCGCTGCCGTTCGTGTTGCTGGTGATGATCGAGACGGTGGCGCTGGCGATGTTCCTCGGTCGGCAGGTTGCCACCGAGGAGCGGGCACGCCTCGAGCGAGTCGCGGCCGCGAACGCGGCGTTCCTCGAGAACTCGAGCCTGCCGACGTCGGATCGCATGGCCGAGTCGCTGCGCAGCATCAGCGGCTACGAGGTGTTCTTCCGCCGGCGTGGACAGCTCGTGCCGCAGCCGGCGCCCGAGCTCTCGGCGCTGCCGCTCGTCGCGCAGCCTGCCGATGGCCGAGCGATGCGTAGTGGGCAGTTCGATTGCATCGTGATGCCGATCGCGAACAAGGACGATCTGGTGCTGGTGCACCGGCTGCTCGATCCCTGGGTCGATTCGCGGGTGACGTCGGTCCTGGTCGCATTCGTGTTGCTGGCGCTGTTGACCGCGTGGCTGGTCGGGCGCGATCTGGTGCGGCCATTGCGGCACCTCGCCAACCAGCTGCCGCGCATCGAGTCCTCCGGCCCGTTGGCGTTGCCCGAGGCGGAGCGTCGTGACGAGATCGGCGACCTCGCGCGGTCGTTCCTGCGCACACGTCAAGAGCTGCACGACGAACGGGCGGCGCGCGAACGCATGGAGCAGCTGGCGGTGCTCGGCCGCATGACCGCGGCTCTCGCGCACGAGGTGCAGAACCCGGTCGCCGCGATCCGCATGCACGCGCAGCTCTGGCAGCAGAGTGGCGGCGGCGAAACCGCGGCGACCATCGAGCACGAGGCGATGCGCATCGAGAGCATGCTGAACCAGTGGATGTTCCTGACCAGGCCCGAGCCACCGGCGATGGCGCTGGTCGACCTCGGCCCGCAGCTGGAACGCGTGGTCGCCCTGCACCGGACCGAGGCCGCGCACGCCGCGGTGCGGGTCACCGTGTCGACGGCGGCCGGACTGACCGTGGCCGGGGACCGGCGGCGACTCGACCAGGTGTTCCACAACCTGCTGATCAACGCGCTGCAGGCGATGCCGGGCGGCGGCACGCTGTCCATCCGCGCGTCGCGGCACGACGGCGAGGTGCTGGTGGAGTTCGACGACACCGGCACCGGGTTCTCGGCGCAGGCCCTGCAGCGCTTCGCCGAGTTCTTCTTCAGCGAGAAGGAGGGTGGCATGGGCATCGGCCTCGCCGTCGCCAGCGAGATCACGAAGGCGCACGGCGGCCGGCTCGTGGTCGAGAACCGCGCCGGCGACGGCGCGTCGGTGAGGGTGGTGCTGCCGGCCGCGATCGTGGATCCTGTGCCATCGACGGGCCTGCAGCCATGACGACGGTGCTGATCATCGAGGACGAAGCCGCGCTCGCATCGGCGATCGCGATCCTGGTGCGTCGGCTCGGTCACGAAGCGCTCACCGCCGCTTCGGCCACGCTGGGCTTGCAGAAGCTGCAGCAGCAGCGGCCGTCGCTGGTCGTGCTCGACATCGGTCTGCCGGACCTGAACGGTCTGCAGGCGCTGGCCCGCATCCGCGTCATCGACGCGGCGATCCCGGTGCTGATCGTCACTGCGCACGGCAACCTGCAGAACGCGGTCGAGGCGCGCAAGGGCGGCGCCGCCGGCTATCTGGTCAAGCCGCTCGATCTGGCCGAGCTCGAGCGCACGATCCGTTCGCTGTTGCAGGCAGCGGAGGCGTTGCCGATGGCCTTGCCGGCCCAACTGCCGCCGTCCGACGAGGGCGCCGCGGCACCGTTGCTGATCGGGTCTTGTGCGGCGATGCAGCCGGCGTTCTCGGCGATCGCCCATGCCTGCGCGAGCGATGCACCGGTGCTGATCACCGGTCCGACCGGCATCGGCAAATCGCTGACCGCCAGGGTGATCCACCTGCACAGCGCGCGGCACCAGGGGCCGTTCGTGACGCTGTCGTGCGCGAGCCTGCCGGAGGGTCTGCTGGAGGCCGAGTTGTTCGGTCACGAGAAGGGTGCGTTCTCCGGTGCGCACGAGCTGCGCATCGGCCACCTCGATCGGGCCGCGGGCGGCACGTTGTTCCTCGACGAGATCGGTGAGATCCCGCTGGCGGCCCAGGTCAAGCTGCTGCGGTTCGTCGAGGAGAAGACGTTCGTGCGGGTCGGTGGCCGGGAGGACCAGCGGGTCGATCTGCGCATCCTCGCCGCGACCAATCGCGACCTCTTGCAGGCGGTCGCCGAGAAGCGGTTCCGCGAGGATCTGCTGTATCGCCTGCGCGTGCTCGAGGTGCAGCTGCCGCCGCTGGCGCAGCGTCGGTCCGACATCCCCGGGCTGGCGGCCTACCTGTTGGCCGGCATGGCGCGCGGCCGGGAGGTCCGGTTGTCGCAGGAGGCCGCCGATGCACTGCAACAGCACGCTTGGCCCGGCAACGTGCGCGAGCTGCGCAACGTGCTCGAACGGGCGGTCGCGCAGTGCCGCGGCAGCCTGATCCTCGGCGCCGACCTGCCGCCCGAGCTGCAGACGCGGCCCGCGGCAGCAGGGCCAGGCGCGTTCCCGGCGCTCGACGCAGCGCTGCAGACATGGCTCGACGATCGACTGCGGCACCCGGGCGACTACGCGGCATTGGTCGAGGAACTCGAGAGTCGGGTGCTCGGGCTGTTGCTGCCGCGCTACGACCACAAGCCGACGCACCTGGCGCGGGCGCTCAACATCCACCGGGCGACCCTGCGCAAGCGGCTGCGCGAACGCGACGGGCCGGAGCCGACCGGCGAGGCGTGACGGCCGTCGAGGGCGGCCATGGCCTCACGGCGGGCTCGCAGTCGACGGCAGGCGCCCCATCGGGTAACAACTGCACCCTCCATGGCCAATCCTCGCGTCTTCTTCGACATCACCATCGGCAACAAGCCGGCGGGCCGCATCGTTTTCGAACTGTTCGCCGACTCCGTGCCGAAGACGGCCGAGAACTTCCGCGCCCTGTGCACCGGCGAGAAGGGCATGGGCAAGCAGGGCAAGGCGCTGCACTACAAGGGCAGCCGCTTCCACCGCGTGATCCAGCAGTTCATGTGCCAGGGCGGCGACTTCACGCGCGGCAACGGCACCGGCGGCGAGTCGATCTACGGCGAGAAGTTCGCCGACGAGAACTTCAAGCTGAAGCACACGACGCCCGGGTTGCTGTCGATGGCCAACGCCGGCCCGAACACCAACGGCTCGCAGTTCTTCATCACGACCGTGGTCACGTCCTGGCTCGACGGCAAGCACGTGGTGTTCGGCAAGGTCGTCGAGGGCATGAACGTGGTGACGGCGATGGAGGCGGTCGGGTCGCGTTCGGGTTCGACCACCGCGGACGTGGTGATCGCCGACAGTGGCGAGCTGAAGTGACGGCGGCGGGGCTGCCGTGACGACGGCGCCCGACTCACTTCGGGTCGCCGCCGAGGCGTTCGAGCTCGAGCGCCAAGGCTGCGCGCGCCCGCATCAGCAGCATCCGGCACGCGCCCTCGGAGCGGCCGATCCGCTCCGCCACCTCCTTGTGCGGCAGTTCCTCCAGCAGGGCGAGCCGGATCACCTGCGCGTGGTCGGGATCGAGTCCCTCCAGGGCGCGGTGCACCAGGGCCTTGCGTTCGAGCCCGCCGAGCTCGGCGCTCGGTGTCAGCGGCGGCTCCAACAGTATGCGGGCCAACGCGTTGCGCTCGGATGTCCGGGGTTGCTTGCGCTTCTTGGCACCGAACCATCGGTGCTGCCGGTGGATGTCGTGCTCGATGATCTGGGAGACCCAGGCGACGAACTCGTCCTCGCTCCGGCCGGGGAACGACGGTAGCGCGTCCAGCATCTGCAGGTAGCTGTTCTGCAGCACGTCGGAATTGCGGAGCGACGCACGCAGCTGCGGGCCGAGACGCGCGTCGACGTAGCCGCGCAGCCGCGCCTCGGTGCGGATCAGGATCCGTTCGAGGGCATCGGGGTCGCCGCTGCGGGCTCTGGCGAGGAGCGCGGCGAAGTCGGAGGCAGCCAGGTCGTCGGCGGGCATCGGGCGAGGGAAGGTAGAATATCCTGCCTTAGCCGTGACGAGGGGAGAGGTTTCGATCCTTGCGCCGCCGTTCGAGATCCTTCCTCACCTTTCGACCTTGGAGACATCATGAAGCTGCAGCTCGTTCCGTTCGTGTCGACCTTCCTCGGCGTGGCCTTGGCGTTGCCAGGGCAGACGCCGCCGACCTACAAGGCGACTTACGCAGAGGGCGCCGAGGCGACTCCGAGCAGCTTGTCTGCGAACGTCTTCGGCACCGCAGGCGCGCCGTTGCTGCCGCCCGACTTGAGCTCTGGCTGGTCAACTGAGCACGACCCCGTGCATGATTTCGCAGTGTTTCGGAATCAAGCTCCTCTGCTGGCCGACTCCGTGACGCTCTTGTTCGCGCACATGATGCCTGACCCGAGCCAATTGGAAATGGCCTCCGATCGCAGGGCGCTCGAGGTCGGCTACCCGTTCCTGGGGTTGCCGAATGGAACCTGGACGTTGGCCGACGACAGCTTCCAGATTAAGGACTGGGATTTCAAGAACAGCAAGACCCAGCAGGTGGTCATCCCGCCGGAGCGGATGAGCGCTCATATCGAGGGATACTTGGCATCCAGAGCATCTATTTCTCCAATCCAGTATGGTCCTACGACCGTACACCCACTGAATCTGTACGCGCATCCGGCGGAGGCTGTGTCCAGTGTCGATTGGGACGAAAGGTACTACCTGAACAGCAGTTGGCATTTCGACCGGACGGTGGTTGATCTCGCCAGTCTGTCGCCGCGATCGCTTCGTGTCGGTGCGTTCTTCTACTACCACCAGACGAACTCGGGCAGCCTGGCCAGGTTGAACCAGCTGATCGAGGCTGACCATCGGTGGCTGTTGCAGATCCAGGCGGTGCAGGTCGAGATCAATCCCTCCACCAGGCCTCGTATCAAGCTCAGCAACCCCGTCAAGATCCGGCGCATGACTTCGGGTGGGTACGACGATTCACTGTGGCGTGACGCGGTTGGCGCCAGTCGGATCCTGCCGTCCTTGTACTCGGATGATCAAGTCAGCTTCGGCGCCAAGGGGCACTTCACCGAGGTCGAGTTCGAGGATCTGCCGGCGGAACCCGTGCAGCTCTACTGCCACTTCCCCGTTGCCGGGGGAGGCTTTGTGTCGGTCCAGAGGGTGACTCACATGCTCCCGAGCAACTTCCCGTGTATCACCGCGAGACCCCATATTGGAGTTTTCTCGGTTCCTGGCAACGCGGTTCCTGGTGTCATCTGTGTGACCGGCCCGAACTTCGTCCCGATTCCCGTCCGCTACGCAGCCCCTGGATCCAACGGCTGCGGAGCCTGGTTTTGGGCCTTCGAGGCCAATCCACAGTGATGGTTTGCGATGCCTGACGCACAGGGAGACCGCCGAATCCTCGCGATCCTCGAGTCCTGCTACCGGTCGATCGAGGCCGGAAGTCCCCCGGACCTGCAGGTCCTCTGCGGCGGTGATCGCGAGCTGATCAGGCGAGTCGACCTGCTCCTTGCGCGGGAGCGTGAACTCTGGTCCTCCCAGGTCGATTCGCAGCCCGCGGTCAGGCGCGCCTTGACCAGCAGCGTGCCGTGCCGCCTCGGTGACTTCACGGTGCTCGAGCCTCTGGGGTCGGGTGGCATGAGCCGGGTGTTCCGCGCCAGGCAGGAATCGCTGGGTCGAGAGGTCGCCCTCAAGGTTCTTCGGGAAGAACTCGTTGCGACCGACACTGGGCGGTTGCGATTCCAGCGCGAGGCATCGATCACTGCCGCGCTCGATCATCCGAACATCGTCCCCGTCTATGCCGCCGGCGAGATCGACGGCGTCGTGTTCCTCGCGATGAAGTTGCTGCGGGGGCAGCCGCTGGATCGCCTTCCCAAACCACTTTCGTCCCGAGCGGTTGCCGAGTTCGGCTTCGCGATCTGCCGAGCTCTGCAATCCGCGCACGACATCGGCGTGGTGCATCGTGATGTGAAGCCGCAGAACATCGTGGTCGAAGCCGGGGTCGCATACCTCGTCGATTTCGGCTTGTCGTCGTTCGCGCACAGCGCCGGCTCCATCACCCGGCCTGATTCTACTCCCGGCACGCTGATGTATCTCGCCCCGGAGTTGGCTCGTCGGCAGGGGGCTGGCCTCGACCCGAGGGTCGACGTGTATGGGCTGGGCGCGACACTGTACGAGGCCGTCTCAGGGCGGCCGCCGTTCAGAGGTTCCAGCGCCATCCAGCTGCTGCACATGATCATCCACCAGGACCCGCAGCCCCTGCAATTGTCGGGGAGGGACGCGGACCTGGAGACGATCATCCTCCGCTCCATGGAGAAGGAGCCAGCCAAGAGGTTTCAGACGGCAGTCGAGATGTCGGAGGAATTGGAGCGCTACCTGCGTGGGGTCCCGATCCGATCGCGCCGCATCAGCTGGTTCGAACGCTCTGTTCGCCTGGTCCGCCGCCGGCCACTGGCGGCGTCGTTGATCGGCATGGTGCTGCTGCTGTGTGGGACCCTGTCGTTGATGATTTGGCAACAGGATCTCGACCTGAGACAGCGGATCCGGCGTCAGACCGAGCAAATCGGGTTGGCCAAGGCTTCCGGCGATTTCTTGCGCGCAGAGCGAGCTCTGACCGAACTCGGCGAGCTCGGAGTCGGGTCCCAGCGGCTCGCCGAGATTCGAAGCGAAGTCAACTTCGACCGTGATGTGGTGCTGCTGACGGCGACCCTCCAGTCGCCGATCGTGCATCACGACCCCAGGGCCTTGGCGCGTCTGGTTGCGCGGATCGAAGCGATGCCGCTGCTAGTCCAGCGTTCGGGGTGGGCGGAGGTCGCGTTGGCATTCGCCTCTCGTCTGCAGGATCAGAATCCGGTCACCCACCGTAGCTTGTCGAACTCGGTACGATTGGAATGGCCGCGGACGGCTGCGGCTTTGGCGGCTTGGTCGAGGAGCTCGTCAGTCGCCGGGGAACTGGCGGGCATTGCCCCCGGCCAGAGCGCGCTGGACCACGTGTTCTCCGCCCTCGCGGCCAAGCTGGCGGGGGATGCGCCAGATGACGTGGAGAAAGAACTGCGACTGGCCAGGGCGCACGGCGTGGATGCCGACGCGGTTCAGTATTCTCTGGCTTGGTCGTTGGAGTCCTCGGGCCAGTTGCCCACAGTGGAGTCGCGAGTAGCCCGCATGCGGGCTGCCTACGAGATCCACTTCCGCCTTTGCGAGAGTGCTGCCTACTCGACATTGGCCGAGTTTCAATGCGCGAAGCTGTCGATTGCCTTGCATCGGCCCGCGGCGGCTCGAGACCACCTGGACCGAGCTCTCGAGGGGCTCGCAGCGAGGCCATACCTCGATGAGTTGGTCCGGCTCTACGAGCTGGATGTCCTCGGAGAGATCGACCCCCCTCGATTCTGGGAGCGTTGGCGGGTTTTGGAGTCAGACCTGAGGCACCTGCCGCAGTTCTGGTTGCGGGCCGGTTATGTGCGAAGTTCCGGAGGGCAGGCAGGGGAAAGTGGCGAGGACTCAGCTTGGGTTCGGGCTGCATTCGATCGGGGGCTGGCGGCAGGTCCGGCGCCGGCCGTCAGGCGAGCCCTCGAGCTCGCCCTGCTGCAGCTCGATGCTTCGGTGCTTTTCTCGGCCACCGATCCGTCCGGCCAGCCCGCCACGAAGCTCTGGCGCGAGCTAGCCCACTGCGCCGAGTCGTTCGCGCTGCAGCGATCGGTTGGGCAGGCGCGGGAGATGCTGCTTTCCGATGCTCTCTCGGTGGCGTCGCTCGCTTGGTTCCAGGCCGGGCATCCGGAGCGCGGTTGGCGGGTCCTGGAAGCGGCTGCGCGGGATCACGGCGATCCCGCCGTGTTGTCGCGCTACGCAGCGATGGTCGCCGAGCGCATCCTGGCGGTGCACATGGCGGAAGCGACGGAACTGACTCCGTACGATCCGGCACTCCCCGACAGCGAAGCGGAGCACTCCGCCCCGCTGCCCGAAGCCGCGTCGCGCGCGTTGGAGTGGGCCGTCTCCGTGATCGACACGCAAGCGAGCATGGGTGGTATCGACGCGGACGCTCTGCGGGAGGCCCGCATCGGTGCTCTCGCCTGTGCATTCCATCTCGGTGTGCCGACCAGATCGCTGCCTCTCGCAATCGCATGGCAGGGCGCCGTCGCCGACAACGACGACGACAAGGTGCTCCAGCCGCTGATCGACTGCTGCATCGCCGACGGCGGGTTCCGTGCCGAGCAATGGCTTCCGACCACCGGCGCGGTGACGCCGCGCCTCGCCACCATGCTGGCCGAGTCGGTCGCCACGATGCGATCGTTGCACGAACGCCGAGAACTCACCGGCGAACAGGTGACAACCGCACTCGCCCGCTGGCGGCGCAGTGGTCCGGTTGCGGCCACGGCCGACGAGACCGCGGATCCGTGGCTGTCGCTGTGGCGCGATATCGCTGCGCTGGAAGCACAAGTTCGCGCGGCGAAGTGACCGGAAGGCGCGCTGGCGCGTGGTCGTCGGTCCTTCCAGCGGTCGACGCTCAGTCGTCGACGTTCAAGCCGACCACGTCGTCCCAGCGCTCGATGACCCCGTCGGCCTCGGCCTGCTGCAGCACCCGCTGCAGCCGTTGCCGCTCGCGGCGCGCCGGCGCGTTCATGATCGCGCGCACGCGGTTGTCGGCGCCGGCGGGCGCGTCCTCGCGGTCGTCGCAGCCGAGGCCGCGGCAGAGATCGGGGAAGGGAACGGGGCCCGGCACGCTGCGCAACAAATCGAGCACGCGCACGAGCAGGCGGCGATCGGTGTGGTCGGCGGGTCGCATGGCCCTGTATCGGCTGCGACGGGGTCGCGACCCCAGCAGCTCTACATGACGCGGTACTCGATCGCGTGCATCGCGTCGTTGCGCAGGTACTCGATCAGCAGCCGTCGCGGGTGCTTCTGCCGCCGCAGCTGGTCCTTCACCGTCTGCAACAGCGTCTTGGCATCGCCGACCTGGATGCCGTTGACCGTCGTCACGATCGCGCCGGCCGGGATCGCCAGCGGCTTGAGGGCATCCGGCACCCGGATGACCTGGAAGCCGCGGATCCACATGCCGTCCTTGCCCTGCTTCACGAACGGGTCGCCGATCGCGGAGTCGCGCAGCGCCTCCTCGCCGGCGGCGACGACCGCGTCGCGTTCGGGGCTCGGATGCAGTTGCACCACCGCGTCGTTGAGGTTGCGGATCGGCGGGAACAGTCCCTTCGCGGCCTCGTCGGCCCACGTCACGAGGTCGCGCGGGTCCTCCGGCGGCGCTCGCAGCCCGGCAGGACCGACGACCTGCAGCAGCTCGATCGCCTGCTGCCGCACCCGTTCGTCCTCCAGTTGCACCAGCTGTCGGATGCGCGGTAGCGCCGGCTCGAGCCACATCAATGCGAGGTCGATGCGAAGCCGGAACACCTCCTTGAGGAACCACAGTGCCTGCGCCTGGTCGAGCGGATCGTCGAGGTCCAGCAGCTGCAGGAACGGGATCACCCGCATCTGGTGCAGGGTGTCCGAGTCCTGCGGGGCGCGACCGACGCCGCGCGCCTTGGCGGCCGGACTGCCAGGTTCCGGCACCACGGCCAGCAGCGCCTTCTTCTGCTCGTCGGTCAGGTCCCCGAAGCGACGCGCCAGGTTGCGCCGCAGGAACTCGACTGCGCGCGGGAACGCCGCTTCGCGCGCCTTGCGCTCCGGCTCGCCGGGGATGTGCTCGATGAGCTCGATCGCGTAGCTCGGGTTGTCGACGAAGAACATCGCGTAGAGCGCGGTGGCGCGATCGCCGGCATTGCGGCTCAGGCGGATGATCTGCGCCAGATACCCGGCGTCGAGCCCCAGCCGCTGCACATCGGCGTAGGCAGCGCGCCAGCGCACGTCGTCGAGGACCTCGCGCCCCTTCTCGTCGTACGACTTCGGCGCCTTCGGATCGGCGGCCAGCTCCTGCATCGTGCGCAGCGCCCGAAACAGCTCGTCCGGCGGCGCATACACCTCGACCGGATTGCGGAACGGCGACAGGATGTCGCGGGCCGGGTAGGCGATGGTCTTCTGCTCCTGCGCCGAGGCGCCGGGCAGCAGCAGGGCGGTGGACAGAAGCAGGACGAACGGCAGGCGAACCGTCATGGCGGAGGCTCTAGTCGATGCCAGGGCCCGACGTAACTGCGTCAGGCGCGGAAGTAGAGGAAGCCGACCTGGAGGGCGCCGATCAGGACCCCGAGCACGCCGCCGAGGACTTCGATCGAGCGCAGTTCCTTGGCCGCGACCTCGAGGATCAGGGACTCGAGCTTCTCGACCGAGAACGCGGCGACCTTCTTCTCGACCAGCGCCGGCACGTCGAGGCCCTTGGCAAGGCCGCGTTCGACCTCGTCGATGACGGCCTCCTTGTGCTTCATGATGCCGTCGACGATCGAGTTGCGGATGTCGCGCACGCGTTCCTCGGTCAGGAAGCCGCCGATCAGCGGCAGGCCGCGCAGTTCCTGCACCTTCGGCCCGAGCCCGCGGTCGAGCACGTTGGCGAGGATGCCGGTGAAGTCGAGCTTGTTGAGGCTCTTGACGACGTCCTTGTGCTCGACCAGGTGGGTGCCGACGACGCGGCCGATCGCCTGCGCGAGGTCCTGCTGCCGCCGGGCGACGAGGCCCTGCACGCGGATGCCGAGGAAGCGGCGCGGCTTGATCGGCCGGAAGATCATCTTCACGGCCAGCCAGTTGGTGCTCCAACCGATCAGGCCGCCGATCGCGGGGATGGTGATCCAGGTCCAGAGATCAGGGGATGCCATCGTGGGGGGGAGCAGTATTGCCATTCCCGCCTCCAGGCTCAACGGCGGCGGTCGTCGCCAGCGACGTAGTTTTCGCGGCAGCGAGCGCGCAACTCAGGCGAGGGGCACCGCCCCGGTGAAGTGATGGCCGAGACCTTCCAGCGCCGTGCGCGCGGCGGTGAAGCGGTCGGCCGACACCAGCAGCCAGTCGGTGTCGTGGGTCGAGATCACGAACACCGGCACGCCGGCCGCGGCCAGGGCGCCGCACAGGGAAGCCAGGATGCCGATCGTCGTCATCGGCACCGTGCCCTCGATGCCGAACGCGATCTTGTCGCGCTCGTGCTGCACTCCGGCGGGCACGTGTGCCTGGGCGCAGACGATCGACAGCTCGTCCTTGGTGCGGCTCGTGGTCACGAACGAGCCCGTGGCCCAGGCCGGCATCGCGGCCGCGGCTGCCAGGCGACAGATGGCCAGGCGTCGCTCGTGCACGCAGAATCGGAACGTCGGCGCGCTCATGCCCGGATTGCACGCTCGGTGCCCTCGGGCTGCAAGGGCGAAGAATGGCAGCGAACGGCCACGCTGCCGGGCGATAGTGGCGGCATGCGCCCGTCTTCGTTGCTGCGTCGAGCGCGACCTTCGCTGCTGCTCCTGCTGGGTTCGTGTTCGGCGTTGACGACGGTGTTCCCGGACGCCCCGCCGCGGCCGCATCCGCCGCGTCCCGTCGCCGGCACCCCGTTCGTCGACTGCAAGGGCATCGTGCACTGCCACAGTCATCTGTCGCACGACTCCGACGGCACGATCGAGGCGATCGCGGCGGCCTGTCGCGATGCCGGCATCGACTTCGTCGTGATGACCGACCACCAGACCGAGGCGTCGATCCGCGACGGGGTACGCGGCATGGTCGGCGACACGCTGTTCGTCGTCGGTGCCGAGGTGCGCAGCCCCCAGGGCACGCTGCTCTGTTTCCCGTTGCTGCGCCCGTTGCGGCGCTTCCAGCACCCGGCGTTGCTCGCGCGCGAGGCGGCCGAGCAGGGTGGCCTCGCCTTCGTCTGCCACGGCGAGCTGTGGAAGATCCCGTTCGCGGTGCCGGGGCTGCACGGCGCCGAGATCGTCAATCTCCACGCCGGGGCGATGACGGCGAACAAGCTCGGCACGCTCGCCACCGGCCTGTTCCTGCCGATGCGGCTGTTGTGCGAGCGTCTGTGCGTGCAGGACCCACCGGTGTTCGCGGCGTGGGACACCGCGCTGGCGGCGATGCACCCGTTCACGCCGGTCGGCGGCAACGACGCTCACGCCAACGTGCGCGTGTTCGGGCCGTTGGGCGGCACGCTCGGCACCTACCGCGAGATCTTCCTGACACTGAGTACGCACGTGTTGGCCGAACGGCTCGACGAAGCGAGTCTGGTGGCTGCGTTCGCCGCGGGCCGCACCTATGTGTCGTTCGACGCGAACGGTGACGGCACCGGCTTCGACTTCCGCGCCGTCGACGGCTCGGGTGGCGTGCACCTGGCCGGTGCCACCGTGCCGGCGCCGGCCGAGCTCAGGGTGCTCGCGCCGGCGGTCGGTCGGATCCGTCTGCTGCGCGATGGCGTCGAGCAGCACACGCGCCGCGCCGACAACTTGCGGGTATCGGCGCCCGAGCCGGGCATCTGGCGCGTCGAGGTCGCGACCGAGACCGGTGCGCCGTGGCTGTTCTCCGGTTCGATCCGAGTACTGCCGGCGGCCACCGCGACCGTCATCCACGTGGCTCAGAAGTCCCAGGCCATGCCGACCCACATTCTCGCTTCGTTCTGACTCGGGTTGCGCTCGTTGTCGCGCCCGAGCGCGTTGGAGGTGTGGTGGTAGGTCACGCCGGTCAGCACGCTGGTGCCGGCCGCGATCGGCAGTTCGATGCCGCCGCCGAAGCCGAACGTGAAGTTCCACACGGTGCCACCGGGCGGGATGTGCTCGGTGGCCTGTTGGAAGCCGGCGGTGCCGTCGACGAACAGCGGCCAGTCGCGGACCGGATGGATGCGCAGCAGGCCTTCGAGTTCGCAGCTGAAGACATCGCGACCGGGCGTCCACCAGGTGACCAGGTTGGTGCCGAGGCCCAACGCGACGGTGTCGCTGAAGTGGCGTCCGACGTGCAGGCCGAAGCCGGAGTTGTCGACCTCGCCGTTGCCGTCCCAGAAGAACGACTTCTGCAGGATCGGGATGCCGTAGTG
>JALORC010000207.1 GCA_025459175.1 Planctomycetota bacterium
GGCAACCAGGCCAGCCCGGCGCCAGCGGACGCGCCGTTCGCCAGCAGCGCCGCGACCGGCGCTCGCCACCGCAGATCGCCGGCAGCCGCGTAGAAGATCGCCTCGAGCACGACGACCGTGACTTCGACGGTCCACCATCCGAGCTGCACATCGACGACCGCGAGCCACGCCAACGGATGCGTGCAGGCCTGCGCGGCCGCGGCGATCGCGGCCATGCTGCAGCGCCGGCTGGGCGGGGCGAACGCGGCCACCAACGGTACCTCGATCGCGAGGGTGAGCGCGAACGCCGGCAGCCACGCCGCGTCGATCACGAGGTAATCGGCAGCAGGTGCCGCGGTGTGCAGGCCAGCAGCACGGCCGGCAACTCGGCCCAGACGTGCACCGCGGCGAGCGTGCCGTAGGTCGCCCTGGTGTCGCGGAAGTCGCACAGGAACGCGGCGAAGAACAGCACCGCGAGGCCGGCGACCAGCAGCTGGAACGGCAGCTCCCGGGGCCCGTTCGTGCTGGCCGGTGCTGGCGCGCGCGGCGCCGGCCCGAGCCGCGGCAGCACGAGCAGCACCAGCACGTAGTGCAGACACTGCAGGAACGCCGCCGTGCGCAGCAGGTCGAGCGCGCGCCCGGGCGGGAACCAGCTCGGCACGAAGGCCATCAGGCCATCGATGACGGTCAGCTGCAGCGGCGCGGCGAGTTCGGCATCCGTCGCCGTCGTGCCCGGACCGACGAGTTCGCACCACTGCGCTGCGCCGCCGGTCGCCAACCAGAGCGGCAGGATCGTGAAGCCGGCAGCCACGGCCGCGATCCAGCGACTGCGCTGCCGCGGCGACAGGTCGTGGTCGCGCAAACGATCGAGCAGCAGCACGATCGGCACCACGTTGTGCACGACCGCGAGCACCAGCAGGGAGTCGATCGGCGCCACCGCGAGGCCCCAGCCGAGCAGCGCGAAGAGCGCGGCCCCGACCCCGGTGCGCGCGCGGCTCGCACCGGCGCCGCGCGACAGCACGACGGCGACGACCAGCAGCATGCCGAGCACGAGCTCGGCGGCGGCGATCCAGGTCGCCGGCCACGCGCACTGCAGCGCGAGCAGCCGGGCGAGGAAGACCACGGCGAGCAAGGAGACCGCCGTTCGCAGCTGCGCCCACGCGGCTGCATACCGGCGCCCCACCCAGCGCAGTTCGACGATCGCGTGCGGGACGCCGAACGCCGCCAACGTCGCGGCCCAGATCAGCAGCGGCCAGCGGGCGCAGGCGACCGCGAGCCCGACCAGCGCCATGGCGCTCGCGGCCGCCACCGAGGCAACACCGACGCGACTCATGCCACCGAACCGGCGGTGCGACGCCGGGCGAGCAACAGCAGGTAGGCGAGCAAGGCGCCGCCGCCGGCCGACACCAGCACGAGGAACAGCGGACTCTCGATCGGCTCGTTCTCCGGCGAAGTCGCCTGTCCGTACGCATCGAACCAGTGCATCGTCGGTTTCGTCGCGAACTGCAACGAGCCGTCGACGTCGGCGATCGGCAGGGTCACCTGGATGCGGGCGACCTTCGACCGGTCGCCGACCCACTGGCTGAAGCTGAAAACCCGGTCCGGTGCATTGCTACGCGGGCCGAAGCGCACCAACTCCGGACGCTGCGCGAGCGCGGCCCGCGTATCCTCGCGCCACGGCGGCCACGCTTCCGGCCGTCGCATCACCTGCCACCATGCCGCCTGCGCCGCCATCGGGATCGGGTAGATCGTCAGGTCAATGCTGCCGCTGTCGAACGCGGCATGGCTGTAACTCGGAGCCATGCGGCCGAGATCCTGGAAGAAGGTGCGCGCCGGCACCACGCCGTCGCGCAGCGAGTAGAGCGTGATGCAGCAGGAGCCGGCGATCGGTTCCATCGGCGGCAGCCAGACGACCGTGCCGGCCGGGATCGTGGCGGCCGGGTCGTCCGGCAGCTCGATGCCGAGACGACGATTGAACTCGCTCAGCGTTCTGGTCGGTCCGGCAACGTCGAAGTGCGGCTGCCAGATCTCCCGCAGGGGCATCGAGCGCTCGGTCTGGATCATCAACGAGTGATGCCGTAACAACCCGTCGAAGTTCTCGCGCGGGATGTAGAAGCCATACGGCGCCGGGCGGTGGCCGGTGACCACTGCGTTCGGCAGCGGCACCGCGGCGAACGACGCGCAACCGACGATGCCGACGACCGCTCCGCATCGTCGTAGCACGGAACGAGTGCACTCCCGGATCGATCGCTGCATGGCCACCTCCGGCCGGGAGCATAGCCGCAGGCCGATCTTTGCCCACGAGCTCACCGCCACCATCATCACCAACGGTGTATGGTCCCGCCGATGGACGACCGGTCGCACGCGATCACCAACTGCCTGCAGCGCCTGCGGCGCGGGGAACGGGATGCCGCGCACGACATGTTGCCACTCGTCTACGCCGAGCTGCGCGCCCTGGCCGGCCACCTGATGCGCGGCGACCGGCCCGGCCACACGCTGCAGCCGACGGCCCTGGTGCACGAGGCGTGGCTGAAGGTCGCGCGCAGCCTCGACGGCGGCGGGGTGCCGAACGACCGCCAGCACTTCCTGGCCGTGGCGACGAAGGCGATGCGGCAGGTGCTCGTCAACCACGCCCGCGACCGCAAGGCCGACAAGCGCGGCGCCGGCGCCGAACGGGTGCCGCTCGACTCCGTGGTCGATGCACTCGAGGCCCTGACCGGCGACGTCACCGCGATGCACGACGTGCTCGAACGGCTGGCGGTCGACCACCCGCGCCCGGCGCAGATCGTCGAGATGCGCGTGTTCGGCGGCATGCTGGTCGAGGAGGTGGCGCTGGCCCTCGACCTGGCCCCGAGCACGGTCAAGGCCGACTGGCGGTTCGCGCGCGCGTGGCTGCAGCAACAATTCGCCGCCGGATCGGCCCCGAAGACGCGATTCCGGGTGGATGCGGACGACCAGCCATGACCGACCGCGCCGCCGCCGTACACCGCATCTTCCTGCTCGCCACCGAACACCGAGGCGCGGCGCGCGACGCCGTCCTGCGCGCGCAGTGCGGCGCCGACCCGGCGCTGCGGGCCGAGGTCGAGGCGTTGCTGGCGCACGACACCGACGACGCGCTGTTCGGCGAGGAACGGCTCGCCGAGGTGCGCCGTTCGCTGCACGACGAGCCGCTGCCCGAACGCATCGGCGCGTTCCGGCCGCTCGCGGTGCTCGGCCGCGGCGGCATGGGCATCGTCTACCGCGCCCGCCAGGACCAGCCGGCGCGCGAGGTGGCGCTCAAGCTGCTGGCGCCGGGACTCGGCGACCACGAAGCGCGCACGCGCTTCGCGCTGGAGGCCGAGGCGCTAGGCCGCCTGCAGCACCCCGGCATCGCTCAGATCCTGGCCGCCGGCACCTACACCTCGCCGCACGGCGAGCGCCCGTTCCTGGCGATGGAGCTCGTGCACGGCATGCCGCTGCACACGTGGGTGCGCCAGCACGAGCCGCCGTTGGCGCGGCGCATCCAGCTGTGGGCCGAACTGTGCGACGCCGTGCACCACGCGCACCAGAAGGGCGTGATCCACCGCGACCTGAAGCCGGGCAACGTGCTGGTCGACGAAGCCGGCCGCGCCAAGGTGCTCGACTTCGGCATCGCGCGCATCATCGACGCCGATGCGAGCCGTTCGCTGCAGACCCACGCCGGCCAGTTGCTCGGCACCCTGGCCTACATGAGCCCCGAGCAGGCGAACGGCAGCGCCGACCGCGTCGACGTGCGCACCGACGTCTACTCGCTCGGCGCGATCGGCTACGAACTGCTGTGCGGAGAACCACCGATCCCGGTCGGCAACGATCCGCTGACGCAGGCCCTGCAGCGCATCGTCGAGCACGAACCCGTTCCGCTCGGCGACCGCGACCGGCGGTTGCGCGGCGACCTGCAGACCATCGCCGGCAAGGCGCTGCGCAAGGAACCCGAACGCCGCTACGCCTCGGCCGAAGCCCTCGCCGACGACCTGCGCCGCCACCTCACCCACGTCCCGATCCAGGCGCGACCACCGACCGCGACCTACGTCGTGCGCCGCTTCGCGCGCCGCCATCGGGGCCTCGTCGCCGGCGCGGCGCTGGCCGTCGCCGCGCTGGTCGCCGGCACCATCACCTCGACCAACTGGGCGCTGCGCGCGGAGGCCGCCGAGCAGCAAGCCGCGGCGGAAGCCAGGGTCGCCAGGCGCGCCGAAGGGCTCGCCCGTGAGGAAGCGCGCGTCGCCAACAGCATCACCGAGATGCTGCGCGCGATGCTGTCCGGGTCCAACCCCGAAGCCACCGGCGGCCGCGACCTCAGCGCCAGGGAACTGCTCGCTCGCAGTCGCACGGTGATCGAGCGCCATCGCACCACCGATCCGGTCGCAGTCGCCCGCGCATCGCTGATCCTCGGCGAGGTGCTGTGCACACTCGGCGACGTGACCGGCGGTGAGCTGCAGATGCAGGCCGCACTCGACGCGCTGCGGGCAGCGGTGCCCGGCGACGACGTTCGCGTGTTCGAGGCGCTGCACAATCGCGCCTGGGCGCTGGTGCGCGCGCAGCGGTTCGCGGAAGCGGGCCAGCACTACGAGCAGGCCCTGGCCATGCACCGGCGACTCGGCCTCACCAACGACCCCATGGTCGCGAAGTGCCTGGAAGGCATGGCGACCGCGCACGCCCGCACCGGCGAGACCGCGAAGGCGCTCGCACTGCTCGCGGAAGCCCGGCCGCTGCGCGAACGCGCCGACGATCCGCTGCGTCTCGCCGCCCACTGGCAGAACGCCGCCAGCACGCAGCTGCTGGCGAACGCTCTCGACGCCGCCGACGAAGCGTTCACGAAGGCGCTGGCGATCCTGCCGATCGACGGCAACGAGGCGTTCGCCGCCTTGCTGGCCGGCAACCTCGGCAACCTGCGGCTGCGTCAGGACCGGCTCGACGAGGCCGAGGTCGAGTTCCGCCGCGCGCTCGGCTGGTGCGAGACGGTGTTCGGCGCGGACAGCCCGCGCCTGTGCACCGCGCTGCTGAACACCGGCACGATCTGCGCCCATACCGGCCGCCTCGAGGAGGCCGAGACGCTGCTGCGGCGCGCAGTGTCGGTCGGGGGCGACGACACCAAGTCCACCGACCGTTCGCTGAGCAGTGCGCTGGCCAATCTCGGCAAGCTGCAGGCGATGCAGGATCGCGTCGAGGAGGCGATCATTACTTGGACGCGGGCCGAGGCGATGGATGCGCGGCTGCGACCAGGGTCGGCGGCGCACGTCACGCTGCTCGAGGACCTGGCGCGCGCGAAGGCCATGCGCGGCGACGAGCAGGGCGCCAACGAGCTCCGCGACCGAGCCAAGCGTCGGAACTGATCCAAAGGCTGTTTCGCGCCAAACCGCATCGCCCTGACCGGCCACCCCCAGGGTCGCTGGCGGGGTCAGGCGGGGAGCGGAATCGGCTCGCTGGCGGGGTCAGGCGGGGAGCGGAATCGGCTCGCCGACCCGACGGCGGCCGTCGAGGCTCAGCGGATGGATGCTCAGCAGGCCCCAGTGCTGACGCCAGCGAATGGCGTCGGCGATGGTGAGGCTGCGCGGAATCAGTTGGAGATGAACGGCGGGGCTGTCGGGCTCCTTGTCGCGGTTGAAGCGTTTGCGCACGTAGTTCCGGTAGACCACGAACTGCTGCATGTGCCGC
>JALORC010000035.1 GCA_025459175.1 Planctomycetota bacterium
CTTCGACGGTTCCCGCGAGCCTGAGCGAGATCGACCTCGTCGGCGAGGTCCAGGCGTCGGCGCCGACGGTCAGCAACGGATTGTGGTGGCACGGCCCGGCCGGCGATTGGTTCCTGGCGGCTCGTGATGGTGGTGAGGCCGAATTCGCAGCCGCGATCTGCGACGACCCGGAGTTCGTCACGCTGCACCATGCGTCGTTCCGCGCCGCTCGACGCATCGTCAGCGAGGACGTGGAGCGCAACGATGCGCGGCTCGAACTCACAGTGCACCTCGATCGCCGTGCGCTGGTCGAGGTCGTGCCTGATGCAGGTGTTGCCCACGCCGTGACACGCCAACTTGCACCGCAGTGGCGCAACGCGTTCTGCGACAACGTCAGTGGGCCCATGATGCTGCCCGACATGCTGCGCTCCTGCGCGCGGCGACTGTCCGCTGTCGACATCGGTTGGCTCATCGACACGACCGAGCCGGCGCACGTCGAGTCGTGGGTGTTCGTCGGGGCCGATGGTTGCTCGCCGCTCGCTCCGGACGAACTGCGACCCGCGGTGCAGCTCGGCGAGGATGCACCGTTGGCCGAGCGTCTCGAGTGCCTGCGGCAAGTGTCGCTGTTGGTGCGCGTCGCGCACGGCGATGACTCGACCTTGGTGCGGCTGCGTCCGGATCGCCTGTGGCTGCTGGCCGGGCTCGAGCAAACCGATCGGGGCTTCGTGCACCGTTCGGACTGGCATCTGCAGCGTTGTCCGCAGCATGGCGCCACCGCCCCGACGGCCGACGCGCCGCATTGCGTCGCGCATCTGCGGCTGCAAGAGGCCCATTGGCAGCGTTGGTATCACCCGGTCTGGTTCGACAGCGAACTCGCCACCCGGATCCTGGTCACGCCGATCGCGCTCGCGGCCGACCTCGTGCTCGGGCCGGGTGCGCCGGACCTGTTCGGCTGGCTCCTAGGTCGCCGCGCGGATCATCCTGGTCGGCGGGACAAGCGGGATCGGAGCCAGTGATCCGTGGCGGCCGAGACTTGGCCTGAGGCTATGCGGGTGACGCCGCGCCGGCTACGAAGTCCGCAATGCGGCATTCGATGCGGTGGCTGTTCGCGTTCGCCCTGACCCTGCTGTCGGGTGCCGAATGCCGGCTGGTGGCTCAGGACGACAAGACCCTGCGCGTGTTCGTGTTCGCCGGTCAGTCCAACATGGTCGGTGCGGACTCCCGCGCCGCGGACATCGACAAGTTTCCGCCGTTCGCCGGGCTCGATCGGCCGCAGCCCAAGGTGCTGTTCTCGTACTGCATCGGCCGCGAGGACAAGCGCAAGTCGGACGGTTGGGAAGAGCTGCAGCCGATCGAAGGCATGGTCGGCCCGGAGCTGAGCTTCGCGCGCGAAGTCACCGCTCACACCAAGGCGCCGATCGCCATCATCAAGATCGCCGCCGGCGGCACGCACCTGTTCGGCGACTGGAACCCTGACGAGCCGACCGGCTTCAAGCTGTATCCGCTGGCGCTCGACCACGTGCGGGCGGCGCTGGCGGAGCTCGATCGCAAGCGGATCCGTCATCGGCTCGAAGGCTTCGTCTGGCACCAGGGCGAGAACGACATGTTCGAGGCGAAGGGCAAGGCCAACTACGCCGCCAACCTGACCAACTTCATCAAGAGCTGGCGGCGCGATCTGAAGGCGCCGGAGCTGCGCTTCTTCGTCGGTGAGCTGTGCACCGGCACCGTGTGGGGCATGGACAACCGCGCCAACATGCACGCGATCGAAGTGGCGCAGCGCGCGGTGGCCGAGGCCGATCCGCTGGTCGACTACGTGCCGACGTCGCACGTCGGCGTCGAGATCGGCGGTGGTGCGGGACTGCACTATCACTACGGCACGCTCGGTCAGCTCGAGCACGGCGCGAGCCATGCGCAGGCCTATCTGCGCAGCATCGGCAAGGAGCCGAAGGCGAGCCGCCCACTGGCGAGCTGGCCCTACGCGAAGGGCAAGCCGGTCAAGCTGTTCGTGTTCGCCGGGCACCGCAACATGGAGGGCGAACGGGCCTTCGTGCAGGACCTGGCGAAGCTGCAGCGCCCCGAGCTGCGGAAGGACAACGCCGGGATCGCGTTTCGCTACAGCCTGGGCGGCGGCTACCGGGTCAGCGACCAGTGGGAGCCGCTGGGACCGGCCGGCAGCCATGACACGTTCGGCCCGGAGCTGAGCTTCGCCAAGCGCGTCGCGAGCAAGCAGCGCGATGCCCTGGCGATCGTCAAGTTCACGCACGCCGGCAGCCAGATCGTCGATTGGACGCCCGCCGGCAGCGAAGCGCCGACACGCAATCTCTACCCGGGCTTCCTCGCGTTCGTTCGCGCGGCGATCCAGGACCTGACCGAACGCGGCCACGCGGTCGAACTCGCCGGCATCTTCTATCACCTCGGCGAGAACGACATGTGCTTCGGTCCGTATCGCCGGGAGGCGGCAGCTCGGCTCGCGTCGATCATCGCGCAGAGCCGCGTCGACTTGCAGCTGCCCGAGTTGCGGTGGTTCGTGACCCGACAGCGTCCGCCCGAGGACGAAGGCCTGGGGCGCCTCGATGTGAGCGCCGATCTCGCGAAGGTCGCGGCGGCGGATCCGCGGCTGCGGATGATCCAGGCCTTCGACCTGCCCGGGCAGCAGAAGCTCGTGTTCACGACGGACGGCATCCTGGCGCTCGGCGAGTTGCTCGCGGATCGCTACCTCGACGCGAAGTAGCGCGCCACCGCGCCGCGATCAGCGCAGCGCGAGAGCGAGCGCATCGCGGGTCAGCGCGACCTCGACGCCGCGTCCCAGCTCGGCCGGCACGATCATCGGCACCAGGCCGTCACGGACCTTCTTGTCCAGCTGGGCCAACGCCCACAGCTCGTCGACGCGCGCGAACGAGCGCGGAATCTCCGTCGGCGCGCCGATCGCGCGCAACGCGGCGGCGAGGCGTTGCATGACCACGGCCGGCACCGAAGGACCGGCGGCGCGACACTCGGCGAGCATGCCGAGCGCCACGCACTCGCCGTGACGCAGTGCACCGGCAGCGAGACTCTCGAGCGCGTGCCCGATGGTGTGACCGAAGTTCAGCCAGCGGCGGCGATCGCGTTCGGTCTCGTCGGCGACCACCACCGCCATCTTCATCGCGACCGCCATCGTGATCGCGGCTTCGGCGGCCGATGCGTCCCGCGCGCGCAGCGCCGGCAGCAGGCGTTCGAGCTCGGCGAAGCGTTCGCCATCGAGCACGGCGGCCTTCTTGAGCACCTCGACGAAGCCCTCGCGATACAGCGCGTCGGGCAGGGTTTCGAGCCAATCCACGTCGCCGACGATCAGCTCCGGCTGGCGGATCGTGCCGAGCTCGTTCTTGCGGCCGGCGAGGTCGATGCCGTTCTTGCCACCGAGTGCCGCATCACACAGCGCCAACGTCGTGGTGGGGCAGGCGACGAACGGCACGCCGCGCAGCCAGATCGACGCGAGGAAGCCGGTGAAGTCGGTGACCGAACCGCCGCCGAGGCCGAGCAGAGCCGTGCCACGATCGGCGCCCAGCTGACGCAGGGCCGCCACCGCCGTCTCGACGTGGCGCAGGTCCTTCAGCGCCTCGGTGCCGGGGACCGGCAAGGTTGGCGCGCCACCGAGTGCGATGGCAACCCGCGCTGCCAGCCCTGCCAACGCCTCGTCGTGCACGACCACGACCGCGCGCAGCTTCGCTTCGTCGAGCGCCTGGCGCAGCTGCGTCGTGGTGCCGCGGCCGATCACGACCCGGCTGGTCTGGCGGCGCACGAACTCGAATCGCAGGTCCATGGCGGGATCTTGGCGGCGACCTCGGGTGGGTGCGAGCGCAGGTTCTTGCACTCCCACGGGCGAACTGCGGATTCAGGGGGTTGTCGCCCGCTACGTTCGTCCCGCGGGGCGGAATCTCCGTCCTGCGCCACCGACCGCCATGCACCTATTCTCATTCTTTCGCTTGTTGCCGTTCGTCGCCGGGTTGCCGTTGTTGACCGCCCAGGAAGGGCCGGCCAAGCCCGTGCCGGCCCACACCGAAGCCCTGCGCGCCACGATTCGTGGCGCGGTGAGCTGGATCGCCAAGCAGGCCATACCGGTCGCCGGCGTCGACGGTGCGGTGATGTTCCCCGGCTCCGCCGGCAGCGAGCGCGGTCCCGAACCCGAGGTCTACGGCGGCACCGCCGGCGTGCTGATCTTCCTCGAGAACGTGGCCGCGGTGCTCGACGACAACGATGCGCGCAAGCTCGCCGATGCGACCGCCAAGGGCCTGCGCAGCACGCGCAAGCAGGACGAGAAGCAGCACGCGACCTGGATCGATGCCAAGTTCAATACCGCCGCCGGGCTCTACACCGGCGATGCCGGCATCGGCCACGCGTTCCTGGTCCGGCACCTGCTGCGCAAGGATGCCGAGGCGCTCACCACCGCGGTCGAGGTCGGCGATTCGCTGCTGGCGCGCGCCAAGCAGGAATCCGGCGGCATCACGTGGGGCATCCAGCCCGACCTGATCATCGGCAATGCGGGCACCGCGTTGTTCCTGCTCGAGCTGGGCATGGCTTCCGGCCACGAGCGCTTCCTGCAAGGCGCGCGGCAGGCAGCGACGGCCCTCGACGCGACCGCGGCGCGTGAGAAGTCGAAGGTCGACGAGAGCAAGCTGCTGCCGACGTGGCTCTACCGGATGGGCAAGCGGTCGATGCACATGCCCAACTTCAGCCACGGCACCGCCGGGGTGTCCTACGCGTTGTTGCGCATCGGCAGCGTAGTGAAGGACGAGGCGCTGATCGCGGCAGGCAAGGCCGGCGCCGAGTGGATGATCGAGCACACCGTCGAGGACGGCGAGGGCTGCAAGTGGCCGGCGAACGGGTCGGGCCCGGCGACGTTCCAGGGTGGCTGGTGCCATGGGCCGGCCGGCACCGGGCGGTTGTTCCTGCTGCTGCACTCCCTGACCGGTGAGCAGCGCTATCTCGACCTGGCGACCAAGGGCGCGCGCTTCATGGTCGACTACGCCGAGAAGGCGCAGCAGCGCGACAAGCAGGGGCGGGCGCAGTACGTGCCGCCGAGCTACTGCTGCGGTGTCGCCGGCGTGCTCGAGTACTTCTGCGATCTGCACCGCGTCACCCACGATGCGGTGCACGCCGACTACGCGAAGCGTGCGGGTCAGTACCTGCTCGACATCGCGATCGCCGACGGCGATGGCCGCAAGTGGAAGAACGGCCGTTCGGTGCCCGGGCCGAAGAGCAACGATGCCGAGGGGCACAACATCGACCTGATGATCGGCGCCGCCGGCGAGGCGTTCGCGCTGCTGCAGCTGCTGACGATCGACGGCGAGAAGTCCGCGGTGCGCGGCCTGCCGGACCGGGTGATCACCGCGGTCAGCGCGGCCAAGTGACGCGCCACGGGGTCGGTTCAGAACGCGGTCAGAACACCAGCCCGAGGCCGAGCTGGAAGAACGTGCCATACGCCTCGGTCTCGCCGGGTCGACCGAACGCGATGCCGCCGAACGACGCCGACAGCAGGAAGCGTTCGTTCGGCTGGAAATCGAGGCCGAGCCGCAGCTGCGCCGTGCCGGTGTTGCCGAGCGCCGGATCGTCGAGGGCATCGAGCCACGCCGCGCCGATGCCGGCCCCGGCGCGCACGTAGAACAGGTCGAGCCCGTCGCCGATCGGCCGGCGCACGTCGACGTCGAGGCCGAGCACGTTGGCATCGAGCCCATCGGTGGCGAAGCCCTGCCACGACAGGCCGATGCTCTGGTCGAGGTTGCCGACCGCCATGCGCACGCCGTAGCCGCTGCCGTCGCCGGTGTCGACGGCGTCCGCGCCGCCGTCGCGGTCGAGAGTCAGCCATGCGCCGGGGATCGCGTTGGCCTCGACGACGAAGCGTTGGCCGTAGCGACCGTGGTCCTCGCTCGCGGGCCGCGTCTCCGGTGGGCGGTGGCGCGGCGGCGGCAGCGGGTCCTGCGGCGTCGCGCAGGCGCCCAGCACGAGCAGGCCGGCGAGCAGCGAACGCCTCGCGCCGGACCGTGGTTCGATGGATGTCATGACGGGTGCAGCACGGTTACCGTGGTGACGATGAACCAGGAAGTGCCCGCCACCAGTTCGCCGCGCAAGACCGGTTCGTCGCGGGCACTCCGCCGCATCCGGATGTGGATGCTGGTGGTGGTGGCGGTGTTCGCTGCCAAGTGGTGGTGGCAGAGCCGCTAGGTGGCGGCTCTGCCGGGCGCCGGCCACCCGCTGCTCAGCGGTGCACGAACGCGGCCTTCGCCTTCGGCCCGTTCTTGATGAAGTTGTCGACGCCGATGCGCATGTCCTCGGTGCCGCACACCTCGCCGAAGCACTTCGCCTCGAACGGGATCGCCGCCTGCAGCGGCAGCTTGGCGGCGCCGAGGATCGCCTTGCACAGGATCTCGTCGACCTTCTTGCTGAGGTGGCCGATGTCGACCGCCGGCAGGCTCGCCGGCACGCCGGTCATCGGGCCCTCGGCCATGCGCGACCGCGGCGCCTTGCCTTCCGCCATGTCCTTGCACAGCTGCACGGCGCGCGCGACCAGGTCGCCGTCGACCTCCTCGCGGATCAGGCCGTAGGCCTTCGCCTTCTCGCTGCTGATCGGGCGGCACGTGCGCAGCATCTCGGCGGCCTTCTCGATGCCGACGAGACGCGGCAGGCGCACCGTGCCGCCGGCCCCCGGGATGATGCCGAGGTTGGCTTCCGGCTGGCCCGCGAGCACCTTCAGGCCCTTCTGCGCGATGCGCGCTTCACACGCCATCGCGGTCTCGATGCCGCCGCCGAACGCGAGGCCGTTGAGCGCCGCGATGGTCGGCTTCTTCACCGCTTGCACGGCGTCGACGCAGACCTGCGACGTGCGCGACGTCTGCTCGCCCATCGCCACGCTGTCGATCTTGGCGAGGAAGTTCACGTCGGCGCCGCTGACGAACGCCTTCTTGCCGAAGCCGGTCAGCACGATGCCCTTCACCTTCGGGTCCCGATCGCACTGCTCGAAGCGCGTCTTGATCTCGGCGAACACGCTCTGGTCGAGCGCGTTCAGCACCTTCGGCCGACGGATCGTCAGCACCGCGATGCCGTCACGGTCCTCGCGCAGCACCACCGGTACCTCGAACGGCTGGTTGGTCTTGCCGTGCTCCTCGATGCACTTCGGCACCGGGAAGCCCTTGTGCTGCTTCGCGTAGGCCTGCACCAGCGCCAGCGCCTTGCCGGTGCCGAGTTCGTTCATGTAGGTGAACGCCGGCTTCATGTCGAGCGCGACGTCGAGGCCGAGGTTGAAGTCGGCGATGGTGACGAGGCCGGCATCGACGATCTCGCCGCAGATGCCGAAGTAGGCGCCGAGCAGGTCGTCCCGGATGCGGGCGGCGAGTGCGTCCGGCACCTCGACGACCTCACCGCGGGCGGCAACTTCCCAGTTGGCCTTCGCCGCGACCTTGTCCTTCAGCGACTGCGGCGTGCGGAACCACGCGTTGATCTTCGTGGTGTAGTTGTCGAGGCCGACAGCGGTGATCGGGTTGCCACCGGTCAGGTTCATCGCGGTGAACGAGCCGATGCCCATCTTGAACGTCTTCTTGCAGACGGTGTCGATCTGCTTCGTCGTGCCGACGCCGGCCTCGGCGAGCAGCGCGCAGGCGAAGAACAGGCCCTCGAACACCGGGTCGAGCGCGTAGCCGTAGCGCGACTTGACCGGGATCGGCACCTTGCCGATCGCCTCGTAGAACGACAGCAGCCACGCCTTGGTCGCGGCACTGGTGTCGGCGCCCGGCACGACCTCGACCATCAGGTTGCGCTCGGCGGGGAAGAAGTAGTGCACGACGCCGGTGCGGTCCTTCTTCTTGGTGTTGGCGAAGATCACCTCGGGCTCGAGGTGGCTGCTGTTGCTGACCAGGATCGCGTCGGCAGAGACCAGCGCCTCGACCTGCGCGAAGATCTTGCCCTTGAGCTCCTTGTTCTCGGTCGCGGCCTCGACGACGAGGTCGGCGCCGGAGAGCTTCTGGTAGTCGTTGGTCCACGACACGGCACCGAGCATCTGCGTCTGCTGCTCGACGGTGAACGCCGCGCTCTCGACGCCCTTCGCGACCTTCTTCTCGAGCTTCGCCTTGCCGTTGGCCAGCGCCGCGTCACTGACGTCGACGACGACCGTCTGCACGCCGAACGGGCTCAGCACCTTGGTGAAGTATAGGGCGATGTCCGGGCCGATCTGGCCCGAACCGATGACTGCGACCTTGCGGATTTCGCGACCGGCGTGCGTGAAGCTCATGGATTCCTCGAATCGGGGGCGAGCAGGGTAGCCAGCTGGCCCGGGCCGGTGAAGCACGGACTGCGGCGGCGGGGGGGAACCCTGGAGTGCTGCGAGCCGCTCGTGACGGAGTCCCCCCTCGTGACCGAATCCTCAGTCGACCAGCTCACCCGGTCGCCGCTCCCACCAGGCGTCGGCCGTTGCCGTTGCCGCTGCAGCGGGCTCGGCATGATCGACGGGCGACTCCGCCGCAGGCGGCAGCGGTCGCTCGACGAACAGCAGCACGTGCGGCATCGACAGCGCCACCGTGCTCGTCCAGCGCGCCATGAACCGGCCGAACCCTTCGGGATCCCGCCGCGCGAAGTTGCCGAAGTCGTGCCACAGCAGCGCGTGTGTGCCGCCTTGCCGTATGGCCATCTCGACCAGGATCGCGGCGGCGTTCGCGGCGGGGTCCTTCGGCCCGGCGCGCTTGCCGAACCGGTGGTGCAGCTCGGTGACCAGTGCCGCCAGCGACGAGATCGTGGTGCCGTCGAGTTCGTGCACGACCACGTCCCGTTCGGTCAGTCGCGCTCGCAGCTCGGCGAGCTGGTCCTTCCGGAACCACGTGATGGTGTCGGCATCGAACCAGTGCAACCGACCGTGCAGGTGCGTGATGGTGCCCGCGAAGTGACGGTGGCCGGGGTAGCAAACGTGGTTCCAGATCCGCAGCACCAGCGCCGCGACCAGCACCGAGGCGATGGCCCACAGCGGGAGCAAGTCCCACTGCACCAAGAGCAGGAGCACGACGAAGGGCGCCCAGTCGCCGCCGCGAGCACACAGCCGGCTCAGATGGCCGAGGATCGGCGCGTCGGAGATCGACCGGATCAGCTTCTTGTCCACAGTCGCCTGCATACGTCCACCATACGGCGGCGGGCAGGCTTCGTCAGGCCCATGCATGGCGTGTCGGCGCATCGGCGTTACAGTGCCATCAATGAACCCTGCGACGTTGCTCGAACAGCTGCGCACGTTCTTCCCTGCCCGGAAGGACGTCCTCGCAGCCTACCTGTTCGGCAGCTTCGCTCGCGGCACTGCAGGTCCACGCAGTGACGTGGACATCGGCATCGTGTTGGCCTCCGGTCAGCCGCAGGACCTAGGCGCCATCGCCGCGATCACGAGCCTGCACGACGAACTCGAGGCTGTGCTGCGGCGCGAAGTCGATCTGGCCGTCTTGAACCGCGCTTCGCCGGACCTCGTGCACCGGGTGCTCCGCGACGGCATTCTGCTGTTCGAACGGGACCACGAGCGCCGCATCGAGTTCGAGGTTCAGGCACGCAACCACTATTTCGACATGCTGCCTGCCATCGACCTCTATCGCCGCACGGTGTTGGGGAGGGTCTGATGGATGCCAGGCTCGTCGAGCGGCATCTACCTCGTGGATCTGCTGCGGTTCGTGACCTCGGTGCGCGCGCGGCTGGCGAAGGCCTGACCTCGACCGCGCGCCGATATGTCGGAACGGGGGAGTGCGGCGGGCAAGGGCCGCGGGCAAGATGAAACGGACCCCAGCATGCCAGACGAGATCTACGTCAGTACCGATGTCGAGGCCGACGGTCCGATCCCCGGACCGCACTCGATGCTGAGCCTCGGTTCGGTCGCGTTCGCCGCCGACAAGCGTGTGCTCGGCGAGTTCAGCGTCAACCTGTCGCCGTTGCCCGGCGCCACCGAGTTCCCGCGCACGATGACGTGGTGGGCGGGCTTCCCGGAGGCGCTGGCGAAGGCGCGCGAGAACCCCGAGGACCCGGCCGTGGCGATGCCGCGCTACGTGAAGTGGCTGCGCCAGCTGCCGGGCCGCGTGGTGTTCGTCGGACAGCCCGTCGCCTACGACTTCATGTGGGTCTACTGGTATCTGATGCGGTTCGTCGGCGACTCGCCGTTCGGGCACTCGGCGTTGGACGTGAAGACCTACGCGATGGCCATGCTGAGGAAGCCGTATCGCGAATGCGTGAAGGGCGCGCTGCCGCCGGAATGGAGCGACAACCTGCCGCACACCCACATCGCCATCGACGATGCGCGCGAACAGGGCGCGATGTTCTGCAACATGATGCGCCACCACGGCGCCGTGGCGCCGTGAGCAGCCGCCTCGCAGCGGTCGGCGCGGTGCTGCTGGCGAGCGCGCTGGCCACCGCGCAGAGCGATTGGACCTTGTGCGGCGGGGCCGGCGCCGTGCATGTCGTCGGGGCGACGACGAACCGCCTCGCCGGGCCGCGTGCGTCGAAGTCGTTGCCTGCCGGCGACGTGGCGGTGCACTTCGGCGTCGATGCCGCCGGCAAGCCGAGCTCGCTGCGGTTCGTGGTGCCGGACGGTGCCTCGGTGCAGCTGGCGATCGAGCCGGCGGCGCAGGCCGACTGGCGCGACATCGCTGCCGATGCCGAAGCCTGGGAGGAGCATCGCGCCTCGTCGATGCTGCGGGTGCTGCGCGGCAGCGACGGCGGTCCGTACCGGGTCGAGGGAGAGTGCGTCGTCGGCGACGACACCAAGCTGCTCGGACTGCTGGCGAGATGGCGCGGCCGCGATCAGCACTATCGGTTCGTGCTCGATCGAAGCGCCGGCGAGGTCCGCTTCGAACGGCGGCTGGGCAGCGAACTGGTGCTGGCCCGGGCGAAGTTCGCGCCGCCGGCGGCGGGTGTCACGGTGCGCCTCGCGTTCCAGGTGCAGGGCTTCCGGCTGCTGGGCTGCATCGACGACGCGCCGGTGCTCGCCTGCTTCGACGGCGCGCTCACGGCCGGTGCGTTCGGCACCTGCCACAGCGGCACTGCGCCGAACTGGCGGGTGCGCGTCGGGGCGGCGGCCGCGAGCCGCGGCAGCGCCGCCGCGATCCAGGATGGTGCGCACGTGGTGCTGCACGCGGCGACCGACGTCGTGCCGGGGCACTGGCACGTGCTGCGACTGGCGCTCGATCGGCCGCACGCGCTGCTGCCGACGGCCAACGGCGTCGAGCCGTGGCTGCTGCAGCGGCCGGCGGCGCCCGAGATCCTGATCGCCGATTGGCGCGGCCGGCTCGGCCGCGATGGCATCGGCGAACTCGGCCCCGACGGGCGCCTGCGCTGCGAACTCGAACTGCCGGCGCTGCCGGCGCTGCGGCATCAGGTGGCGCTGCTGTCGGCGCTGATGGTCGGCCCACACGGCGAAGAAGTCGTCGGCAGGACGCCGGGGCTCGCGGTCCGGTTCTGACCGAACGCCGTTCCCCGCGCACGACCGTTACGGGCGCGTAGCGGCGGACTACATTGCCGCGCCATGGTGTCCTTGCACGGTTGGTTGGCGGTGCTCGCCTTGTCGGCCAGCCTGATCGCGCACGGTGGTCAGTATCGAGGTCCCGGCACTCCCTACACCCCGCCGCGGCCCGGCTTGCGGGTCACCCTGCCGCCCGGCGCGGGTCCTGTCGGCCCCGTCGGCCCGAAGACCGGTGGTCCGATGACGCCGGCTCAACCTGCGGTGCCGACCGGTGGCCCGGCCGTGCCGGGCACCCCGATCACGACCGGCGGTGCGCCGGAGATCTCGTTCGAGGTCAGCTGGCAGGTGTGGTGGGAGCTCAACAAGGATCCGTTCGTGCTGCAGCGGTCGGCGATCCGCAGCGCCCCGACCACCGGTTCCGATGACTTCTGGCTCGGGCCGCGCCGTGCGGCGCCCTCGATCGACACCTTGTGGCCGACCGAAGCGGATTGCCGCGAACGTATCGTGCCGGCCCTGGCCGCCCTGATGGAGAAGGAGCGCAACGGCGACGTGCAGACGGCGTGCATGGTGGCGTTGGCGCGCATCGGCCTCGATGGCACTGACATCGACCTGATCGAACTGTTGCAGTCGCGGTTGTCGCGCGACGACCAGGAAGTGCGCGAGACCGCGGCGCTGGCGCTCGGCATCACCGGTCGCGCGGCCGCGGTGGCGACGCTGCGCGGGCTCCTGCTCGACGACGCCGAAGGGCGCAGGTTCTGCGGCGACAGCCCGGTCAGTGACCGCACGCGTGCGTTCGCCGCCTACGGGCTCGGCCTGCTGGCGCGCCGCAGCGAGGACGGCAGTACCAGGCAGCAGGCGCACGACCTGCTGTGGGCACTGTTGCAGGACAAGGGGATCAAGGGGCGCGACCTGCGGGTGGCCGCGGTCACCGGACTCGGCATCCTCTGCGATCCGGACCGGTCCGGCCACAAGCGCCTGGCGTGGCAGATCGTCGACGAGCTGATGGGGTGGTATCAGCTCGACCTCGGGCGGGGTGACGAGGCGATCCAGGCGCATGCACCGGTCGCCATCGGCCGCTTGCTCGGCCGCGGTCGTTCGCAGCTGCACCAGCGGTGCAAACAGCACTTCGCCGCGGTGCTGATCGACGACGACAAGCGCAGCAATCCGATCCTGCAGTCGGCCGCGCTGGCGCTCGGCATGTTGACTATGCCGGCCGAACAGCACGCCGACGAGGCCGCGTTCGCGAAGGCGCTGCAGGTGCACTGGGAGAAGGGCATCGACCGGCTGGCGCGCAACTTCGCGGTCATCGGGCTCGGTCGCATCGGTGGTGCCGCCAATCGCGAGTGGCTCGCCACCACCTACGCGCGCTGCAACAAGAACCTCGAGCGCCCGTGGGTCGCGATCGCGCTCGGCCTGGTCGCGGCGGCCGCGGCCGAGGCCGGCACGGTCGACGTCGCCACGGCGACGATGCTCGCCGCCGACCTCGAACGGGCGTCGATGCCGGAGCTGCAGGCGGCGCTGGCGGTCGCCCTCGGGCTCACCGGCCACAGCGCCGCGTCGGATCGGGTGCAGCGGCTGCTGCGCGCCAACGAGCACGACGAGATGCTGGCCGGCTATCTCTGCATCGGCCTCGCTCTGCTCGATGATCCGGCGTCGGTGCCGGTGCTCGGGGACATCATGTCGCGCTCGCGCCGGCGCCCGTTCCTGCTGCTGCAGGCCGCGGTCGGCCTCGGGCGCCTCGGTGACCGCACTGCCAACGAGGAGCTGCTGGCGATGATGCGCGACAGCGACAGTCTGGCGGTGCTGTCGGCGCTGGCCAACGCGATCGGCCAGATCGGCGATCGTCGGGCGATCGAGCCGCTGATCACGATGACCGGCGACAACGAGCTCACCAAGCTGACGCGTGCGTTCGTCGCCGCGGCGCTCGGCGGCGTCGGTGACGGGCCGATCCTGCCCTGGAACCAGCCGATCAGCCGCGACAGCAACTACGGGGCGCCGGTCGACACGCTGTCGAACGGTCGCACCGGCGTGCTCGACATCCTGTGACGAGCGCGCCGGCGCCGCCGCTCACTCCTGCCAGAGATCGTGCGCGTTGGAGGTCGCGAACACGCCGTTGCTCGGGCTCGGCATCAGCATGACCGCCTGCCAGCGCAGGATCGTCTGACCGAAGCCCGGCGGCATCGTCAGGTTCAGCGAGAAGCCGCTCGGCGGCAGGCCGACGATCGTCAGCAGGGCCTCGGGGGCGCTGATGTGCAGGCCGGCGATGCCGAGACTGACCGGCGGCACCGCCGGGTCGTGCAGTTGGAGGGCCAGGAGGCCGAAGTGGGCCGCATGCGTGCCGCCCGGGCTGGTGACCTTCACCGTCATGGTGTCGCCGGCGGCGATCTTCTTGCCGCAGGTCTGGTCGAGCGGGCCGTTGTTGACCTGTGACTCGAGCACCAGGTCCTCGTTGGTGCCGGGCAGGTTGCACCAGCGCGCGCGCGCCATCACCTCGGGCGTCGACTGACCCGAGTTCATGTAGGCGTCCAGCAGGTCCTGACCGGCCGTGGCCAGGAACGCGCTGGTGCCTGGGTTGGCCAGCGCCAGGAACTGGATGTACTCCCAGCTCGAGGTCTGGTAGAGCAGCTCGACGTCGGCGCGGGTGGCTCCGGCCGGCGGCGCCAGCGCGACGTCGTCGAAGTGGTTGTACCAGCCACCCGGGGCCGGGTTGCCGAACTGGGTCGCCGGCACCGGCGTGCAGTTGCGCTGTTCTGCCATGGTGCGATCCATGCGGAACGGCGGGATGCGGTTGTCGGCGAGCAGCTTGTTGTTGAGCACGAAGTGGAACGTCTCGTGCGCGCTGCCGGGCGGCATCGTCGCCAGCTGTGCCAGCGTCATCGTCACGGCGCCGGTGACGCGGTCGTACGACAGCGGCAGCAGCGGCGACACGCCGAGGCCGAGCAGTTCGAGGGCCCAGTCCTGAGTGATGCCCAGCTTGGCCTGGTAGATGCGCGCGTTCGGGTCGGTGATCGAGCTGACCGTGTAGGGCGTGCCGTTGACGTTCGAGGTGAACGAGCCGTAGCCGCCGTCCTGACGCAGCACCTGGTTGAGTTCGTTGCGCCACGTGGTGCGCAGCCAGATGCGGCGACCTTCCGGATAGCCGGTCAGGATCTTGTGGCCGGTCAGGTTGGTCACGCGCAGCGTGTTGCCGGTCAGGTCGAGCGCGCCGCCGCGCTTGAGGCTGGCGCGGGCGCGCAGCACGCCGCGGTCCATCGCCGCCGACATGATCGGATTGATGTTCTTGCCCAGGCGCAGCCGGCTCGGGCTCTGGTTGTCGAGCCACTTGATCGCGTTCGGCACCCAGGTGTTGCCACCGGTCAGGTCGTGCACGCCGAGGTCGTAGCGCAGCGGCGCGATGCCGAATGCCGCGCCCTCGCCGATCGCCGGCTCCATGTGGCAGCCCTGGCAGTTGAACGTGCGCGGGGTGCCGTCCTCGTAGTTGCCGCCCGTGCCCGCCAGCTGGGCCTGATCGTGCGCGCGCTTGATGGCGCCGCGCTTGACGTCGGCGGGCAGCGACGCGTAGTTGCTGATCAACGTCGACGACAGCGCGCTCGACTTCATCTCGCTGAAGGTGCGCTCGACGATGCCGTACTTGTAGGGCGGGTTCTTGAAGGCGGCCTTGCCGGCGACCGGCGAACCGGGCACGTCGCTGAACTGGCCGGGCGGCAGCGGCGTGATCGCGCCGTTGCCAGGGGCCAGGTCACCGGTCAGCGGGTTGCTGACCTCGTGGCAGGTGCCGCACATCTCCGACGAACGATGGAACAGCGACTGGGCCCAGGCGTGACCGGCGGTGGCGTTGTCGTAGGGGCCGTAGCGCACCGAGTTGCCGGCCAGCACCTGCATGCCGCTGCCGTAGTAGCCCTCGGGATTGGCGCCGCCGCTGTTGGCGACGAACGGCGCCGGATGGATGCCGGGGTGCTCGAGGCCGTTCGGGTTGACCATGTTGTGGCAGATCGAGCACTCGATGCCGTTTTGGTCGGTATTGGGGTTCAGCGACGAACCATCGCTCGAACCGGCGCGTCCTTCGTGCCAGCCGCGCGGCGAGTGGCAGCGGATGCAGTAGTCACCGGCGCCGGGGAAGTCGCCTTCGGCGACCGCCAGGGCGGCCCAGAACACCGGGTCGCGACCGGCCTGGGCCATCATGCTGCCCATCCAGTTCTCGACCGGCTCGACCGCCGGGTCGTAGTAACCGTGGCAACCGTCGCAGTTGCCGAGCCCGCCGAGCAGCGCGGCTTGCAGCGGTTGGGTGCCAGGTTGTTGGATGTCGGTAGGTGGGGCGAAGAACGGTGCAGAGTTGGCGAGCAGCAGCGTCAACGACGCTGCGCCCCAGAGGGAGGTCGTGATGGATATGCGCATCGGGTGGTGGGCGACGGGCTACAACGGGGACAGGGGCGTCGAAGGCTATCCACAGTCTAGTCCGCGAGGGAGCCCTGGGCCGGTCCGTCGAACGGCCCCGACGGCGCGGAACCGATGCCACCGAATGCTGCGGATACGCTGCGAGGTACTTCCGCTTCGGCAAGCTGGCCAGCGCTGACGGCGTTGCCCGTCCCGATCAGACGACGCGGACCGTCTCCAGCACCGCGCGCAGTGCCTTCACCACGCCGAGCGTCTCGGGATGGTGCACCAGCACCCAGCCGTCGCCTTCGTAGTGCTGCGAGCGCGGCTGACCGGGCTGGGGCAGCTTCATGTCGACCAGCGCCGGGCCGAGCTGGCGCCGCATCGCGTCGATGCCCTCGACCGCGCGCACCCGGTCGCCGCCGCCCTTGGCGCGCAGGAAGATCGTGCCGGCGGCGAAGCGACGTTCGGGGAAGTGCCACTGCCGCTGCACCATCAGCCTGGCCCACGCGGCCCACGGGTCGGCGCCGTGGGCGGCCTGCAGCAGCGGCATGATGTTGGCGCCCGGTGGGCGCGCACCGACCTCGCTGACCACCGGTGTGCCGTCGGCGCGCAGGAACCACTCCATGTGCGACAGCCCGTGCCGGACGCCGAGCGCGGCGAGTGCCTGCGCGTGGATCGGGGCGAACTGCTGCACGTGCGACAGGTGTTGCTCGCGCGGCAGGATCAGCGCGTATTGCATCCACGGGTTCTCGAGCACCTGCAGCGGGCTCGGCACGTACTCGGTCGACGACGACCAGACGACCTTGCCGTCGATCACCACCGCCTCGAACGTGTGCTCCTCGCCCTGCACGAATTCCTCGGCCTGGGCCGGGTTCGCGGCCGACGGTTGCAGCGCCTGCAGCGCCTTGCCCAGCGAGGCCTCGTCGGTGACGCGCAGCGTGTTGCGGGCGCCGAAGCCGGCCAGTGGCTTCAGCACGATCGGATAGCCGACCTGAGCCGTGAACGTGCGCACGTCGTCGGCGCCGTGCACCAGCGCCTGCCGCGCGACCGGCACCCCGGCCTGGCGCAGCACGTCCTTCATGCGGTTCTTGTCGCGGAAGTTCTTCGCCACCTCGGCGCCCATGCCGTCGATCGCCAGCGCATCGCGCGCCTCGGCGATCGGCACCTGCAGCATCTCGAGATAGCCCTCGAGGCGATCGATGCGGCCCCACTGCTGCTGCACGGCGCGGGCGCCGGCGGTGATGTTGGCGCTGTCGGCCGGGTCGCCGATCCGCTGGTAGCTCGCGATCCGCGCGCGCAGGTCGGGCGGCAGCTGCTCGATCGGCTCCTGCGACAGCAGCGCGATCTTCGTGTCGGGCAGGTCGGCGAAGCAGCGCACACAGTGGCGCATGTTGTCGCTGAGCCAGGAAGTGACGAGAACGACGTGCTGCATGGCGAGGTCGCGCGAGGGAGCGGGCGGGTGACCGGAGCGCGCCGATCGGGGCCCCGCATCCTAGCGGTCGGGCGCGACCGGCGGCACTCGCGAGGATCGTCCTGCGTCTGCCCGCCGATCGCCTCGAGCCGGGCCCGCCTGCGGCGGCATGGCCACAGGCTGAGCCGGCCGCGTCACTTCGCGGCGCCGGCCTTCAGCTCGTCGAGCACGCGGCCCATGCCGTAGACATGTTGCAGCGCCTGCTCGATCGCGGCGCCGTGCACGCTGACCGCGCGTGCTTTCTGCTGGGTGTAGTAGAAGTCGTTCGGCAGCGACTCGATGTTGCCGTCGAAGATCAGGCCGACCACGCGCAGGTCCTGGTCGACGACACACGAACCCGAGTTGCCACCGACGATGTCGTTGGTGCTGACGAAGCAGACGCGCTGCGCGAGCGCGATCTTCGCCTCGGCGTCGAGCCACGGTTGCGGGATGTCGAACGGGTACTTCTGGCCGAACTCGATGCCGCGCGCATACAGGCCGTAGAACGTCGTCGCCCACGGCGCCACGGTGCCGTTGTAGTCGTAGCCCTGCACGCGGCCGTCGCTGAAGCGCAGCGTCATCGTCGCATCGGGGCTGGTCGCGGTGCCGTAGACGGCGTGCAGCGCCTGACCGAGCAGGGCGCCCTGCATCGCGATGGTGCTGCCGAGCTCGCTCTCGCTCTGCTGGGCCGCCTTCTGCAGCGGATACAGCGTGCGCGCCGCGACGATGCCTGGGTCCTCGTCGGCGGCGAAACGGGCGGCGGCGTCGTCGGCCGCGAGCAGGTCACGCACTTGCTTCGCCTTGCCCAGCGAGCTCTTGCCGAGGGCGCGGGCAGCCGCCTTCCAGTCGACGGCGCCGTCCTTGCCGCGGTGCTTGCCGCCGACCGCGACCAGGAACGCGTCGTCCGCCGGCAGCCACTTCGCCGCGCGCGCGAAGTGGTCGACCACCAGCGCGTCGGTGATCGGGTTGCCGCGCACCTGCATCGCGAGCGCCTCCTCGCGCGCCGCCTTGCGTTCGTCCTCGGGCACCGCCGGATCGAGGGCCTTGGCGATCGCGAGGCCACGCTCGAGCACGCCGCTGTAGCTCGGCTGGTAGAACGCGACCTGCGGCTGCACCGTGCGGCGCCGCTGCGAGGCCTGTTCGAGCGTGTCCCAGATCGCCCCGAAGCGTTCCGTCAGTTTCGGGTCGGCCGCCACCGCGGCGCGGAACTGCGCCTCGTGCGCCTTCTTCTTCGCCAGCAGCGTGTCGTCGCGCAGCCCTGCCAGCATGCCGCCGATCGCCTTGTTGCTGTTCTCCCAGTTCAGCACGGTGGTCAGCAGGCCCGGGTTGCCCTCGGTGAACGGGCGCAGGATCTCGATGCCGTTGTGCAGCTGCTGCAGCGTCATCGGGTACTCGACGTCGCGCTGCACCTCGAGCTGTGCCACCGTCAGCTGGCGGTTGGTGTTGCCGGGGTTGCCCGGCACGAACACCAGATCGCCTTCCTTGGCGCCGTTCTCGCGCCAGCGGAAGTAGTGCGCCGCGGTGTCCGCGGGCTTGTCGTCCGCGTAGGCGCGCAGGAACGAGAAGTCGATGCTCCAGCGCGGGTAGGTGAAGTTGTCCGGATCACCGCCGTAGTGCGCGGTCTGCAGGTGCGGCGCGCACACGAGCCGGATGTCGTCGTAGATGCGATAGCGATAGAGCTGCTGCACCGCACCCTGATAGAGCGCCACGACCTGGTGCATGAAGCCGGGGTGCGCCTGATCGGCGGCGGCGATCACTGCCGCGGTGTTGGCCTTGCGCTTCTCGGCGATCGCTTTGGCATCGTCGCCGGCGGCGATACCGGCATCGATCTTCGCGGTGACGTCCTCCTGCGCGATCAGCTGCTGCACGGTCAGGCCGGGGATCTTGACCTCGTCGCCGAGCGCGGTGGCGGCGAAGCCGTTCTTGACCCAGTCGTTCTCCCCCTGCACCTGCGCGATCTGATCGCGCACACAGTGGTGGTTGGTCATGATCAGGCCCTGCGGCGACACGAACGACGCCGAGCACCACGGGTTCTCGCGCTCACCGAGGCGCAGTGCGCCCAGGCGCAGCGAATCGAGCCAGCGCTGGTCCGGCTTGAAGCCGTATTCGCGCTCGAGATAGGCGAGCGGCGGGTTCTCGAACGTCCACATCTTGCCGAGCGCGAGATGGTCGACGGCGGTCTGGGCGGAGACTGCGGTCGTGAGGGTGGGGGCGGTGAGGGCGAGGCCGAGGAGCCAGGGGCGGAGCGTGCGGTGCATGCGGGTTGGGGTCGGATTCCGGGGGCGGGGAATCTACGTGGCTCCGATGGGGGCGGACAGTCGAGGGCTCGGAAAGGGTGCGGAGCCGCCTCATGGCCCCGCATCCGTCACCTGCCGCCGGCGGCGGCCGCCTTCTCCCGCAGCTTCTGCAGCACCTCGAGATCGTGCTCGACCGTGATCAGCTGACCGCGCACCGGCGACGCCTTGTCCGCGGCGGCGTGCGTTTCCTGGCAGCGGCGCAGTGCGGCCTCTGCCTGCTCGAACCGGCCGAGATTCATCGCGCAGCGACCGATGCCGAGGTCGCAGCGATAGATGTTGGCGAGCTGGGCCGGTTCGGCGGCGGCGGCGATCGCGCGGCACTCCTCGAACATCGCCAGCCCGGTCGCATGCTCCCCCGAGGCCCGGCGCAGGTCGGCCGCCAGCGTGAACGACATCACGGTGCTCGGGTGCTTGGGCCCGAGGTTGGCGCGGCGCAGCGCCAGCGCCTGGTCGGCGTGTTCGGTGCCGGCGGCGTGCTGCCCGGCGTCGCGTTCGGCGGTGGCGAGGTTGCCGAGGATCGCGGCGTAGGCCGGGTGCTTCTCGCCCTCGCGCCGCAGCAGGCGCGCGGCGGCGTCGCGATAGTGACCGACCGCGTCGTCGTAGCGACCGAGCCCGAGCTCGATGCCGGCCAGGTTGTTGATGGTGCCGATCGTGTCGGGATGGTCCTCGCCGACCACACGTCGACGCACCTCGAGCAGCCGCTGCAGCGTCGGCAGCACCGCGGCACGTTCGCCGCGGGAGTACTGTACCATCATCAGATTGCCGAGCGCGGTCAGCGAGTCGGGATGGTCCTCGCCCTTGGTCGCCACCAGATTGGTCAACGTCGAGCGATAGATCGTCTCCGCGGCCTCGAGATCGCCGAGTTCGTGCAGCACGCCGGCGAGCAGGCTGCTGGCGGTCAGTGTCGCCCGATCGGCGGCGCCGTGCCGCGCGGTCATGTCGGCGACCAGCGGTTCGAGCAGCGTGCGCGCGCCCTTGCGATCGCCGCGGGCGCGCAGCAGGTCGGCGCGACGGGTGCCGATCGACGCCGCCAGCGAACCGGGTTCGGCGACCTCGGCGAGCCCTGCGGCGGCCGCGTCGAGCGACTGTTCGGCGGCGGCCAGCTCCCCGCGGCGGATCTGCACCAGGCTCAGGTCGGCGAGCGAACGAGCGTGATCGCGTCGGGCTGCGGGCAGCGCCGCCAGCGTCTCGACACTCGCCTGCAGGTGCTTCTCGGCCTCGCCGAGCAGACCGAGGCCGAAGTAGGCGATGCCGACCGTGTGTGCGAGCGCGCCGCGGATCTCGGCCTGGTCCTGCAGCCGGCTGCCGAGGTCGCGCGCCGCGCGGGCCAGCGCGTCGGCCATCTTCACCTCGCGCCCGTCCTTGCCCGGATCGACCGACGAGAACACGTCGAGCAGGAACTCCACTGCCGCCGCGGCGCGGGCGCCCGCCGACTCCGCGACCGCGCGGCCCTGCCGTTCGGCTTGTTCGGCGGCGAGAGTGCGTTGCAGCGCCAGCTGCACCGCGACGCGACCTTCGCGCTCGGCGCGTTCGGCTTCGCGCGTGCGCAGCAGCGCCAGCGACACCGTGGTCAGCGCCGCGAACGTGACGGCGACCACGATGCCGACCGCGCTGACCGCGAGTCGGTGGCGCCGCACGAACTTGCCGAGCCGGTAGCGGCGACTCGGTGGTGCCGCCAGCACCGGTTCGTCGTCGAGCAGCCGCTGCACGTCGGCGGCGAGCTCGGCGGCGCTGCCGTAGCGGGCCGCCGGTTCCTTGCGCAGTGCTCGCGCGGTGATCCAATCGATTTCTGGCGGGCAGTCGTGCACCAGCGACGACGGCGGCAACGGTTCGCGTTCGACGATCGTGCGACAGGCGGCGGCGAGCGACAGATCGTCGAGGTCGAACGGCTTCCTGCCGGTGACCAGTTCGTGCAGCACGGCGCCGAGTCCGTAGACATCGGTGCGCACGTCGATCGCGCGGCCTTCGACCTGCTCCGGGCTCATGTAGGCGAGCGTGCCCAGCAGTTGCCCGCCTTCGGTGCGTTGCTGGCCGTCGGCCTGCTGCACGCGCGCGATGCCGAAGTCGATCAGCTTCGGCGTGCCGTCGGGCAGCACCAGGATGTTGGCCGGCTTCAGGTCGCGATGGATCACGCCGCGCTGGTGCGCGTGCTGCACGGCGTCGGCGATGCGCACGAACAGCGCGAGGCGATCGCGCCGATCGGCGCCGCTCTGCGCGCTGCGACCGAGCGGCACCGCGCCGTCGAGCAGTTCCATCGCGAACCAGCAGGTGCCGTCGGCCTCGATGCCGGCTTCGTGGACCTGCGCGATGCCGGGATGCTGCAGGCGCGCGAGGGCCTCGATCTCGGCCTCGAAGCGGTGGCGGCCGCGCGTGTCGCCGAGCTGGCCGCGCATGATCTTCAGCGCGACGCGGCGACGCGGGCGTTCTTGTTCGGCGATGTGCACGACGCCCATGCCGCCCTGCCCGAGCAGTTCGCCGAGCACGAACGGGCCGAGGCGGCTGCCGGGGCCCTGGACGATCGGCGCGGGCGCCGTGGCGGCGACCGGTGGCTGCAGGAAGTCGTCGTCCGGATCGAACCGATCGTGCTGCAGCAGGCGATCGACCGCGGCGCGCAGTTCGCCGGTGCGGCCGAGTTGCTGGTCCAGCCAGTCGGCGCGCTGTGCCGGTGGCACTTCCAGCGCGCGCTCGAACGCGGCGCGCACCTCGTTCCAGGCCGGGCTCATCGGTCGGCCAGCTCCGCCCGCAGGAACGAGTTCGCCAGCCGCCAGCTGCGTTCGACGCTGCTCAGCGAGACGCCCATCGTGTCCGCGATCTCCTGCATCGGCAGCCCGGCGAAGAAGCGCAGTTCGACGAGTTCGGCCAGCGCAGGATCGACGGCGCCGAGCCGCTGCATCGCTTCGTCGAGCGCGATCAGGTCGATCGCGCGGGCGTCGTAGGCATCGGCGATGCCGTCGAGTTCGACCCGCAAGGCGTCGCCGCCGCGCTTCTGGCTCTTGCGCGCGCGCAGGTGGTCGACCAGCACCGAGCGCATCGCCCTGGCAGCGGCGCGCAGGAAGTGGCTGCGATCTGCGAACGGCGCCTGTCGGTTGGGCACCAGTTTGATCCACGCCTCGTGCACCAGCGCGGTCGGCTGCAGCGTGCTGCCTTGCTGGGCGCCGATGTGGCGCGCGCGTTCGCGCAGCTCGGCGTAGAGGTGCTCGAACAGCGCCGACGACGCCGATCGGTCGCCGGCCTGGGCGGCGCGCAGCAGAGCGGTCACGGCATGCGGATCGTCGGGCACGGCAGGAAACCCTACTGCGGGGGCCGCAGGGCGTAGGGGAAACGACGGGAGTGAATGTGGATCTCAACCAGGGACGCGCGCGATGTCGACGGCGTCATGGGGGATTGCGATGCAGCGGCGATGCCTCGATCCGGGATCGCGTTCGCGTCGGCGACCTGGGGGTTATCCATGTGGTACCCTGGCCCCGCTCGTTTCGAGCCGGGGGAACACATGAAGGGGATCCGAACGACGGCGATCGGTTGTTGCCTGCTGCTGACCGCGTGCAGCGGCGGTGGCGGCGAAGGTGGTGGTGCCACGGGCCAGGGACTGCCCGAGAACTCGATGCGCGCGGCCGCCACCTACGGCGCGGCCGACCTCGATCACCTGCTCGGGCGCACCGTGTTCGGCATCGACCCTGCGACCCGCGCCGCGGCGCTGGCCATGGGGCTGCCGGCCTTCGTCGACTCGATGCTCGAGTTCCCGACCTCGGGCACCTCGGCGGTGGAGACCGCGGCCCGCGCCTATCTGGTCAACACCACCGATCCGGCCGGCCTCGAGGGCAAGTTCCCGAGCACGACCGACATCACCGACTGGTGGCTGTACCTGATGCTGCGCTCGGAGCACCCGTTCCGCGAGCGGTTGGCGATGTTCTGGCAGGACCACTTCGCGATCTCGTCGGTCGCGCTGCGAGCCGAGGAGCGCTACCTGATGGTCGACTACATCGAGAAGCTGCGCCGTCAGGGCATCGGCAACTTCCGCACGCTGGTGCTCGACATCGCCCGGGACGGCGCGATGCTCGAATGGCTCGACGGCTCGAGCAGCGTCAAGGGCGAGCCGAACGAGAACTTCGCCCGCGAGTTCTTCGAGCTGTTCACGGTCGGCGCCGATCGCGGCTACACCGAGACCGACATCCAGGAGGCGGCGCGCGCCTTCACCGGTTACCGCAACCGCCTCGACACCGCGACCAACCTGCGGGTGCTCGAGTTCGACGGCAACCGCAAGGACGTCGGCACCAAGGTGCTGTTCGGCGACGTGATCCTGCCGAGCCGCGGTCTGGCCGCCGATGACTACGACCTGGTCGTCGATGCGACGTTCCTGCACCTCGACGTCGCCTCGTGGCTGGCCGAGAAGCTGTTGCTCGAGTTCGTCACCGACACGCCGAGCGACGGGCTGATCGCCAACCTCGCGGCGGTGATCCGCACCCACGACTACGAGATGAAGCCGGTGCTGCGCACGCTGTTCCTCAGCGAGGCGTTCTACCTGCGCAAGAAGCAGATCATCCGGATGCCGATCGACTACGGCATCGGCATCGTGCGCGCCACCGGGCTGATGGTCTCGCCGGAGGCGATGCGGGCCGAACTGCTGTCGCTGGCGCAGGTGCCGGCCGAGCCACCGTCGGTGTTCGGCTGGCCGCAGGGTGAGCAGTGGCTCTCCGCCGCGGGCATGGTCGAGCGCGCCAATCTCGTGCGGCGCCTGATCGGCGAACGCACCTACCAGACCACCAACGGCTTCGTGATCAACATGCCGGCGGGCACGCCCGACGCCGCCGCGGTCGTCGACCACTTCGCGTCGCTGCTGGCGATCGAGCTGAGTGTCGAGGAACGGGCGACGCTGATCACCTACCTCGACACCAACGTGCCGAGTCCGGGCGTCGAGCAGCCGGATCCGTTCGATCCGGCCAACGCGCAGGACATCAGCAATCGCGTCCGCGGCCTCGTCTACATCCTCGCCAACCACCCCGACGCGCTGCGTCGCTGAACCGGAGGAGATCACCATGAACCTGCATCGAAACCAAGACGGCGACACCTGCTCCCGGCGCGACGTTCTGCGCGGCGCGCTCGGCGCCTTCGGCCTCGCGGCGCTCGGCCCGATCGACCGTGCCTGTGCGGCCGTCCCGCTGATGCGCCCTGCGGTGGCGACCCAGAAGTTCCTCGTCGTCGTCGAACTCGACGGCGGCAACGACGCGCTCAACATGGTCGTGCCGCAGGGGCTCAGCCAGTACACGGTGCGGCGGCCGACGATCGCGCTCGGCGCCGGCGTCACCGAGGCGCTGGACAGCGGTCCGTTCGCGACCAGCCAGTTCCGGCTCAACGGCCGCATGACGCGCCTCGCGCAGATGTATCGCGACGGCGAGGTGGCGATGGTGCACCGCGCCGGGTACCCGAACCCCAACCAGAGTCACGACACCAGCAAGCTGATCTGGTCGTCGGGTCAGCGCGAAGGGCTGTTCACCGCCAACGGATGGATCGCGCGCTACGCCGCGCTCGCCGCGCCGACGCCGCTCGGCGCCGTGTCGCTGCGCCGCGGTCGCCACCGGGCGTTGAGCGGCGGCGGCAGCAATCCGCTGACGCTCGACTCGCTCGGCTCGTTCCGCTACGAGAGCGACTCGGCGTTCACCAACAACCACCGGCTGCGCATCGAGCTGGTGCGGGAGATGTTGCAGGCCCGCGCCAGTTCGGCGACGCGCGACGCACTGCTGACCGGCCACCAGCTGGCCGACCAGATCGGTGCGGCGGTCAGTGGCTACACCTCCGGCGTCACCTACGCCACCGCCGGCATCAGCCAGGCGCTGCGCGACGTGGCGATGATGCTGCAGGCGGGCTTCGAGACGCGCATCTTCTACACCGGCTTCGGTGGCTTCGACACGCACGCCGCCCAGGGCTCGCTGACCGGCACGCACGCGAACCTGCTCGGCAACCTGGACGAGGCGCTGAAGTCGTTCGCCGACGACTGCAAGGCGATGGGCATCTGGCAGAACTGCGTCGTCGCGGTGATCTCGGAGTTCGGCCGCCGCAACTTCGAGAACGGCTCGTCGGGCACCGACCACGGTGGTGCGACCTGCATGCTGCTGACCGGCGGCGCGGTGACGGGTGGCCAGCACGGCGTGGCGCCGACCGACCAGGACCTGTTGCAGAGCGTGCTGCCCTACGCGGTCGACTTCCGCGCCGTCTACAGCCAGATCCTCGGCGAGCACCTCGGCCTCGCCGAGCCGGCGCGCGTGTTCTCGGAAGCGTTCACCTCGCCGGTGGGCGTCAACGTGGTGTGAGCATGAATGTGCGTCTCGCACCATGGTGGCTGTTGCCGACGCTGTTCGCCTGTTCGGGCGGCGGCGGCGGCGGCTCGCCGCAGCTCGACTACGGCAGTGCACCGTTGCTGCTGCGAGCCGGCGAACCGATCGTGTTGGCCGGTCTCTCCGCACCCGGCAGTGGCTTCGTCGCCACGCCGCCGCTGCCGAACGGACTGCAGCTCGATGCGGCGACCGGTGCGATCAGCGGCACTCCGTCCTCGGTGAGTGCCGGCAGCTCCCACGTGGTGAGCGGCATGGTCGGCGACCGGCAAGTACAGGCAGTGCTGCAGCTCGCGGTCGGCGCGGCGCTGCCGGCCGAGGTCGGTTGGCTCGAGCCCGGGTTCGCGATCGAACGCTTCGCGACGCTGACCGAGGCGCCGGGCAAGTTCGCGATCGCACCCGATGGCCGCGTGTTCGTCACCGAACGGCAGAGCGGCGTGATCCGGTTGATCGACGCCAGCGGGGCGTTGCTGGCGACGCCGTTCGCGACGGTGGCGGTGACGACCGGCAGTCACCGGGGGCTGCTGGGCCTCGCGCTGTCGCCGCAGTTCGCGACCGATGGCCTGGTGTTCGCCACCGCGACGGTGCCGGCCGGCAGCGGCAAGCCCGAACGCAGCGTGCTCTACCGCTGGCAGGAGCAGGGCGGCATCGGCCAGAACCGCGTCACGCTGCTCGACGACCTGCCGGTGTCGACGATCAACAACGGCGGGGCGCTGTGCTTCGACGGCAGCGGCATGCTGGTGCTGAGCCTCGGCGACGCGGAGACGCCGGCCTCCGCGCAGTCCGACGCGTCGCTGGCCGGCAAGCTGCTGCGCATCGATCCCGCCACCGGCCTCGCCGCGGCCGACAACCCGCAGAGCGGCAACCGCGTGTTCGCGAAGGGCCTGCGCAACGTGTGGGCGATGACGATCGAACCGGGCTCGGGCGCGCTGTTCGCCGCCGACAACGGTCCGGCCGACAACGACGAACTGCTGCTGGTGCAGCCGGGCCGCAACTTCGAATGGGGGGCGGCGCCGGGCACCGAGTTCGGTGCGCTGAGCGGGCTGCTGCTGCGACTGTGGCCGGACGTCGTGGTGCCGACCGGGCTCGCGTTCGCGCGGCCCGACGCGGCCGACTGGCCGGTGGCGTTCCGCGAGTCGTTGTACATGGGGCTCTACGACGAGGAGATCGTGCTGCGGCTGCGCATGTCGGGGGCGCTGCGCACCGAGATCGACGACGAACAGCGCTTCGTCGCGATGGTGCCGGACGGCGTGCGCAACAAGCCGGTCGATGTGCTGCGCGATGGCGACGGCGGGCTGTGGCTGCTGACGTTCGCGGCGATCTACCGGATCGATCGGATCCGGTAGATCGGGTCGACCGGGCGCCCGGGCCGGAACCTGGTTGCACCGTTGTTTCCGCGCTCGACGAGCGCGGAGCGGGGCGCGCTCCCGTTCGTGCAAGCCGTCATGATGCCGTGCATGCCGTTGCCTTCCGGTTCGTGGTGGTTCTTCTCCCTGGCGACACCGCTCGCTGTCGCGGTTGCCCTGTCGGCGGTGACCCTCGTGGCGCAGGCGCCCGAGGTGCCGATCCGCGCGCAGACGCCCAAGGGGTTGCAGGCGGAGGAGGACGCGATCGGCAAGCAGCTCGAGGCATTGGTGACCGGCGATCGGTTGGCGACGCGGGCGATGGCCGAAGCGTGGTGCAAGGCGCCGACGCCACGCACCCTGCAGCTGCCGCCGCCGAACACGCAGGAGCTGGCGGCGCCCGCGATCGCGATGCAGGCGCGGAGGACGCAGCTGCGAGTCGGCTGGTGCTATCTGTGCACCCACTGCGACCACTGGCACACCGCGATGGGCCTCGGCTACGCACTCACCGCCGACGGCGCCGTCGCGACCTGTGCGCACGCCTTGCATCTCCCGCCGATGGAGATGCGCGATGCGCGCCTGGTCGCGGTCACGTCCGACGGAGTCGTGCACCCGGTGACGGCGGTCCTCGCCAACCACGAGGGCATGGACGCTGCCATCGTCGCGATCGACCTGCCCAGCGGCACCGCGCCGCTCGTGCCGCTGCCGCTCGCCACCGACGTCCGCCCGGGCGACAGCGCCTTTTGCTGGAGCCGCCCGCTCGAACAGCGCGACTTCTTCGGCACCGGCATGGTGAACCGCTTCTACCTCGACCGCGACGTCGACGAGGAGCACGGCCGCGACAGCCTGACGTTCCTCGCCGCGGTGCGCATGGACGTCGACATGCCCTGGGCGCCGGGCAGCAGCGGAGCCGCGCTGCTGGACCAGCGCGGCAATGCCATCGGGCACGTCAGTGAGATCCGCCCGCTGAGCAATGGCATGCCGGCCCCCGGCATGCCGGGCGCCGTCACCGCTGCCGAGGTTGCAGAACTCGGCGACGAACATGATCCCGAGCTCGACAAGCCGGCGACGCTGGGTGACCTGGAGGCGCGCCACACCATGATCACGCTGCACGTCGCGGTGCCGGTGCGCGGGCTGCAGCTGCTTGCCACCGCGAAGTCCGCACCGGCGAACGAGGCCGTGAAGCCCGCGGGCAAGTGATACCTTGCCGGTGAGTGGCTTTGCCGCGTAGGCGACGGATTCCTCGCGGCCACGGCTACTGTCGCCGCTCGTCACCGCTCGCTCCGATGAATCACCTGCCATCCATCGCCTTCGTGCCGTCGCTGCTGCTTCTGTCAGTGCCGTTCGCGACGCCACTGATCGCCCAGGAAGCGCCGATCGTGGTCAACCTGGTTCCCTGTGAGGTCAAGCGGCCGGTCCGCAGCTTCTATGTCAAGTCGTCGCGCGACCTCGTTCGCAAGGGCAGCTTGTCGGTCGGCGCCGAGACCTTCGACCTCTACCTGCCCAAGGAGAAGGGCGGCTGGTCGCACAAGGCGCGGCCCGAACGCAAGGGCTCGCTCGTCACGCTGACGTCGACCTGGCTCGCCGTCGACCAGGATCACGACGGCAAGATCGCCGTCGACGAGTCGTACTTCGCCGAACTGCCGCTGCGCATCGGCGACTCGATGTTCGATGTCGTCGACATCGCTGCCGACGGCAGCACGATGTCACTGCGCCGCCGCGAGGGGCCGCTCGCCGGTGCCGTGGTCGGCCGCAAAGCGGCAGCGTTCGAGTGGACCGCGACCGACGGCAGGCAGTTGACCAACGCCAACTACGAGAACCGCGTGCTGGTCATCGACTGCTGGGCGCCGGGTTGACACTCGTGCTGGGAAGGCTTTCCCTTCGTGCAAGGGAACATCGACTACTTCGGCAAGGATCGGCTCGCTTACCTGCTCTACGACTGCGGTGGCACTTCGCCCGCCGACGTGACCGCCTCGGAGGAGCGCCTGCGCACCTACGGCATGCGCGACTTCGACGTCGTGCGCACCGACTTCGACGCTTCGGGGCGCGAACTGCCGGCGCTGTTCGGCCACTTCGGCTACGGGGCGATGGTGATCGACGCAGCGGGCAACTTGCGCGGGGCGAACCTGCACGGCGACCAGGTGTTCGCAGTGCTGAAGCAGCTGCTGGAGCTCGCCGACGAAACGGACGAAGGCGAAGCCGACGAAGCGGCCCGGCTGCTCGTGCGGACCAGCGTGGACGTCAAGCAGCGCGGACGGACCGGGCTCGGCATCAGCAATACGCTGACGCGGCCGATGACCGCCACGGTGGTGATCGAGCTGCAGCTGCCCGAGGGTTACCACGTCTACGGCATGGCGGCCGGCAACCCGACGCCGACCACCGTCGCGATCCGCTACGCCGCCGGCGTCACCGCCGGTCCGCCGGAGATGCAGAACCTGAAGGACGTCGGCGACGGCGTGCAGCATGCGCAAGGACCGGTGCGCATCCACGTGCCGGTGGAGCTGCCGAAGGGAACTCCGGTGGGCCAATACGTGGTGCACGGCACCGTGCGCTTCATGGCGTGCGACGCGCGGCAGTGCCTGCCACCGACCGAGCTGAAGTGGCACGCCGTGATCACGGCGCTGTGACGGGGCAGGCCGTAGCAGCGCCATGTTCTGCACGACCTCTCAGACCGGCGCGAACGGCAGCACGAAACGCGAACAGCAACCGCCTTCCGGGCGGTCGGCGAGTACGAGTTCACTGCCATGCGCAGCGAGGATGCGCCGCGCGATCTGCAAGCCGAGGCCCGCGGCGTCGGCGCGGCGCGGATCGCTGGCGGCGGAATCGACCAGCAGGCCAGGACCGTCGTCGAGCACTTCGATTCGAACGCCGTGCGGCGTCGCCGCGGCGCGCACTTCGACGGTCGTGCGCGCGTGCTCAATGGCGTTGCGCACCAGGTTCTCGAGCACGCGCAGCAGCCTCCGGCCGTCGCCGGTGACCGAGGGCATCCCAGCCGCCGGCGCGACGCGCAGGGCGAGGCCCGACTTGGCCGCCAGCGGCGCCAGTTCCTGGCCGACGCGCGCGACCAGTTCGCCGACCAGCAACGGTTCGAGGTCGAGCTGGTTCGGCAGGTCGAGCCGCGCCGCTTCGAGCAGGTCGCGCGCCAGTTGGGCGACGCGGTCGGCGTCGGCGAGCGCCACGTCGATCGCCGTGCGCAGCTCGTGCACTTCGGTCGACGTCGGCTCGGCCGCGCACTGCGCCAGCAGTCGATCGGCAACCGGCAGCGCGCGCTCGAGCCGCGCCACCAGCGCGGTCAACGGTGTGCGCAGGTCGTGCGACACCTGTGCGATCCACTCGCGCCGCGCCTGATCGCGGGCTCCGAGTTCCTCCAGCAGCGAACGCACGCGCTGCCGCGAATCGGCCAGCGCCTGCGCCAGCGCTGCGATCTCGTCCGAACCGCGCGTCGTCGTCGTCAGCTCCGTGCCGAGGTCGGCGCGCGCTGCCGTCGCCAGCCGCGCCAGACGCCGCGTCACCAGCCACGAGAAGAACAGCGCGACGATGGCGACCAGCAGCAGGCGCAGGCCCCACATCGAGGCCTCGCCGACGAACTGCAGGCGCTGCATGCGCGCCTCCATCTCCGTCTGGCTGATGACCGCCGACTTGCCCGGCCACTCGGCCGCGAAGCCGTTCGCGATCGCGTCCGGCGGCGGCGGCAGCAAAGCCAACCAACCGCGCAAGGAACCCTCGCGACGCAGCGGGAACCAGTGCAGTAACTCCCAGCCGGCCCGGCCGCTCGGCGCCGGTTCGCCAACCGCAAGGCTCAGGCACGGGCTCGCTGCTCGCACATGCAAAGCGGCATCGCAGACCAGGAACACGGTCGGGAGCTCTTCGCGCCACGCCACCAGCGACGCCTGGATCCTTGTCAGGGAAACGTCCTCGCCAGCAGCGACTTCAAGCAGCGCCAGCGCCTCGCAGTCGACCGCCGATCGCAGCGACTCCTCCTTGCTGTCCGGCTCGACCGAGAAGGAAAACACGACGTGCCCTTCGGGCTCGACCAGCCAGCCGTGCAGCACCGCGAACACCCGCGGCGCGACGAAGTCGAAGCCGAGCAGCAGCAGCGTCACCAGCACCGCCAGCCGGAACGCCAGACGCCGGTACCACGGCAGGCGCTTCGGATTTGCCGTCACGACGGCTCCACCATGCGGTAGCCGACGCCGAACTCGGTCAGCAGTTGCCGCGGACAGCTCGGGTCGTCCTCGATCTGCTGGCGCAGGCGCCGCACGTGCACGTCGACGGTGCGGGTGTCCTCGTCGGTGTCGTCGCGCCAGACGCGCTGCCGCAGCTGTTCGCGCGACCACGGCCGATCGGGGTGCTGGAGCAGGAACAGCAGCAGATCGAACTCGCGGCGCCGCAGCGTCAGCTGGCGTTCGCCGCGGCCCGCGACGCGACGCGAACGATCCGCCCACAGCGGTCCGAGCCGCACCACGTCGCCCACCGACTGCCGCCCGGCGCGACGCAGCAGTCCGCGCACGCGCGCGATCAGCTCGGCGGCGTGGAACGGTTTCACCACGTAGTCGTCGGCACCGGCCTCGAGCCCGCGCACCCGTTCGGCCGGATCGTCGCGCGCGGTCAGCATCAGCACCGGCAGGCCCGGCACGCGTTCGCGGATGGTCGCGCACAGGCCGATGCCGTCGCCGTCGGGCAGGCCACGGTCGAGCACGACGAGGTCGATACCGCTGCCGATCGCGGCCTCGGCGCCGGCGAGGTCGACCGCGACCTCGACCTCGATGCCTTCGGCGGCCAGTGCCGCCATCACCTCGACGCGGATGCGGCGGTCGTCTTCGACGAGCAGGACCTTGACCATCGTGCGGCGGGCGACGCTAACCGCCGACGTGGAACTCCGACAGGTCGCAGACCAAGGGTCGTTACCTCGTTGTTTCGGCCGGGCTCGCGGCGATCCATCGGCTCGATCGGATCGGGGGGGATAGGACGGTCACTCGCTCGGGTGCGCGACCGCAGCAACATGCAGGTCCGCCGATCAGCGGGCGGGCCACACCTGGAAGCCCTCTCGACCGGCGGCATCCCGCAAGGCGGTCGTCCAGGCACAAGAATGCATGCCCGGCAGGATCATCGCGTGCCCAAGAGTCCGGGTCAGCTCGCCACGGCCTGACCAGAGTCGTCGCTACGCCTTGCGTTCGAGCATCACCACCAGCTCGACATGCTCGGTGTGCGGGAACAGGTCGCACAGCCGCGCCGCGGTCAGCTGATACCCGTTGTGCAGCAGCGGCCCGAGATCGCGCGCCAGCGACTCGGCCTCGCACGCGACGTAGAGCAGCTGGGTCGGCGCCGCCTTCAGCACCCGCGCCACGCCGGCCTCGCCGAGACCGCTGCGCGGCGGGTCGACGACCATCAGGTCCGGCTTCGCCTCGAACTTCGCGTGTGCGAACGGCTGCGCCACGACCTTCACGTTCGGTAGTTCGTTGGCCTTGGCGTTGTGCTCGGCATCGCGGCACGACGACTCGTTCTCCTCGACGATGGTGACATCGAGCGCGCCGGCGCGCGCCAGTCGCAGACCGAAGCCGCCGACGCCGCCGTAGCCGTCGACGACGCGCTTGCCCCGCACCAGCCCGCACATCGCGATGGCCGGGCGATACAGCAGCGTGTGGGCGGCGGTGTGCACCTGATAGAAGCTGCCGGCGCTGACCTTGAACGTCATGCCGTCGCGACGGTCGACGACGTGGTCGCGGCCGCGCAGCGGCATGTGGCGATCGCCGAGCAGGAACTCGTCGTCGCGTTCGCTGATGCCGTGCACGACGCCGACCAGCTGCCGCGGCCAGCGGCCCTGCGGGATCGCCTTCGCCGCCTCCATCACCGCGGTCGCGAACTCCTGCGCCTGCGGGAACGCGCCCGGGCGCGTGATGATGCCGGCCATCACCTCACCGCTGCCGCCGGCGAGGCGCGCCTGGATGCCCTTCACGTAGCCGGTCTTGCGGCCCGGTACGTACGGATCGAGCCGCAGTTTGCGCAGCACGGCGCCCATCGCCTTGCCGAGTTCGGTCAGCCACACGTCCTGCGTGCGGCACTCGTCGATCTTCACCACGTGGTGGCTGCGGAACTCGTAGATGCCGACGATCGGCATGCCGTCGCGTTCGGAGCGCACCGGGTAGAGCAGCCGCGTGCGGAAATGGCGCGGTGCGTGCTCGGGCGTCTCGAACGCGATGCGTTGTCCGCCGAGATGCGGCGCCAGCAGGCGTTCGGCGGCCGTGATCTTGTCCTGCAGCTGCCAGGCGATCGGCTGGTCGAGCAGCGAACAGCCGCCGCAGGTGCCGAAGTGCGGGCAGTGCGGTGTCTCGTTGCTGCGATCGGGAGGCGCTGCTGGCGCGGGCTTGCTACGGGGAGGGCGGCGGTCCACGCGATCATCCTAGGGGGCGAACGGTGCCGCCGTGCATGTGCTCGCAGCTTGCTGCGCGGAGTGGATCGACCGTGGCGAAGCGCGGCGCGGCCGGCTAGACACTTCGCCCTTTTCCGCCGCCATGTCATCGCCGGGTGGTGTCCGCCCGGCGCCGGAACCAGAACCAACCTCACATCGATGTCGACCTCCAGCCGCCGTCCGTTCCTCGCTGCCACGTCCCTCGTCGCGTTGTTCGCCGCCAGCGCCTGCCAGACCGGTCGGCCGGCCCTGCGCCCGGCGCCCGGCAGCGCGGCCCTGCCCGACCACGCCACTGTCACCGCGGCGCTGCGCACGATCGTCAAGGAGACCAACGGCGGCTTCGGCCTGCCGATGTGGGCGACGATCGTCGACCGCGACGGCGTCGTGCACACGGTCGCGCGCAGCGGCGCCGATCGCGGCGACCAGTGGCCGGGCAGCCGCGTGATCTCGGCGCAGAAGGCGAACACCGCGAACGCGTTCAGCCTGCCCGGGCTGGCGCTGTCGACCGCCAACCTGTTCGCGGCGACGCAGCCCGGCGGCAGCCTGTTCGGACTGCAGGAGAGCAACCCGGTCGACACCGAGGTCGCCTACGGTGGCGACGCGGCCGCGTTCGGCACCCCGACCGACCCCATGGTCGGCAAGCGCATCGGCGGCGTGAACGTGTTCGGCGGCGGGCTCGCGCTCTACGGCAAGGGCGGCGTGCTGCTCGGCGGCATCGGCCTCAGCGGCGACAGCTCGGTCGCCGACCACGTCATCGCGTGGAAGCTGCGCAAGGCGCTGGGCCTCGACTTCGTGCCGGGCGGCGTCAGCCCGACCAAGGACGACAACATGGTCGTCGACTTCGCCGGCGGCATCAGCGTCAGCGGCTGGGGCCACGCCGAGACCACGCCGGCCGCGACCGCGATCGTCGAGGCGCTGCCGAAGACGCACCCGATCGCGAAGTGAGCGGGTCGAGCGCGGCGGCCCGCTGGTCGCCTCGCCGGTTGGCGCTAGCCTGAGCCGCGATGAGGTCCGGACCGCTCTTGCTCTGCATCCTGTTCGCCGGCTGCGGCACCACCGCGGCCGACACGCGGCGGATCCGCCCCACGCAGTGGGCGCAGCCGGTGCTGGGCAGCGAAGTGCGCAACTGGCATCGCGTCACGCCGGACCTGTATCGCTGCGCCCAGCCGGACGGCGACGACATGCGCGAGCTCGCCGCGTTCGGCATCCGCTCGGTGGTCAACCTGCGTGAGCACCACAGCGATGCCGACGAGGTCGAGGGCACTGGCCTCGTGTTGATCGAACACCGCCTCGACGCCGGCGACCTCACCTACGCGCAGCTGGTGCAGGCCCTGCGCGATGTGCTGCAGGCGCCGAAGCCCTGCGTCGTGCACTGCTGGCACGGCGCCGATCGGACCGGTGCGGTGGTGGCCGCGTATCGCATCGCGGTCGACGGCTGGACGCCGGCCGCGGCGCTCGACGAGATGGTCGCCGGTGGGTTCGGCCACTCGGTCCTCTACGACAACCTGCGCCAGCTGGTCGGTTCGATCGATCCGCAGCGGTTGCGCGCCGACGTCGGGCTGCCCGCGCGCTGAGCGGCTGGGTTAGCTTGCGCAGATGCTGCCGTCGTGCCTTGCCGTGCTGTTCGCCGTCCTGCCCCAGGAGCCGCCGCCGCGCGACCTCGCGGCGCTGCTGCGCGCCGAGCCGGCGTGTGCGCCGATCCTCGCCGCGGCCGCGACGCATCGGCTGCAGATCCTGCTCGCCGAACCCGTCGTCGACATCGCCGGCCGCATCACGCTGCGCCGCAGTCATCTCGGCGATCCGAGGCAGTACTTCTATCCCGCCAGCTCGATCAAGCTGTGTGGTGCGATCGCCGCGCTGCAGCACTTGAACGCGCACAACCGCACCCACGGTACTGCCCTCGGGCTCGACTCGCCGCTGGTCATCGAGCCGCGCTTTCCGGGCGACATCAGGATCGCCGCCGATGCGAGCGAGGTCGATCGCGGCGTGCTGACGGTCGGGCACGCGCTGCGCAAGCTGCTGCTGGTCAGCGACAACGCCGCCTACAACCACTGCTTCGACCTGTGTGGTCAGGACGGAGTGAATCGGCGCATGTGGGAGGCCGGGGTCGCTTCGGCGCGTTCGTGGCACCGGCTCAGTGAAGCTCGCACCGATGCAGAGCATGGCGTCACGCGGGCAGTGCGGGTCGGCGAGGTTCTGTTCCCCGCTCGCGATGCCGCGGTGGTGCTGACGAACGACGCGTTCACCGAGCTCGAGGTCGGCACCGCCTGGCTGGACGGCGGCAAGCGCATCGACGTCCCGATGTCGTTCGCGCGCAAGAACGCGATCGCGCTGCAGGACCTGCAGGACGTGCTGGTCGAGGTCGTGCGGCCCGAGATCGACACCGACAAGCGCGGCTTCCCCGAGCTCACCATCGGCCAGCGTGCGTTCCTCGTGCAGGCGCTCGGCGAACTGCCGCGCGAATCGCGCAACCCTCGCTACGACCCGGCCACGACGCCCGATCACCACTGCAAGTTCGTGTTGCGCGGCGTGCGGCGCGTGGTGCCGGCCGAGCACGTGCGCGTGTTCGACAAGATCGGTCGCGCCTACGGCTTCTCGATCGAGAACGCGTGGATCGAGGACACCCGCACCGGGGCCGGCTGCTTCCTCGCGATCGTGCTCTACACCAATCCCGACGGCGTGCTCAACGACGATCGCTACGGCTACGAGGAGATCGCCGACCCGTTCCTCGACGCGGTCGGCGAAGTGGTCGCGCGCGCGGTGTTCGGCGCGCGCCGCTGATCACTTCTTCTTCTTGCGATGTGTGGGGCAGGCGGCGCCGCCGGCCTTGCAGTAGCCGCAGGTGGCGTCGAAGCCGAGCTTGCCGTCCTTCTCGTAGGCCTTGACCATCACCGCGGCCTCCTTGCCGGCCTTGGTCGGGGCGAACTGCTGCGCGAGCTCCTTCAGGATCGCGTAGGCGGCGTCGTACTCGAACGTCGTTTCCTTGCTGCGCACGATCGCCATCTTCTTGCCGGCCTCGACCTCGCGCTTGTTCTTGCCGTCGGCCATCAGCTTGTCGAGGCGCGCCTTCGCGGCATCGGCGCCGGGCACCCCCTGGTAGAAGTCGGCCACCGGTTGCAGTGCGGCCCAGATGCCGTGCAGGTCCTTCTGCGCCTCGGCCTGGTCGGCCGCGGCGCTGCCTGCGGTCACGAAGGCCTCGTAGCCCTGCATCCAGTCGGTGGCCTGGGCCTTGGCGGCGTCCGAGAGCCCGCCGGCGTCGAGCAGCTGCTTCGCCGTGCGGTAGGCGGCGCCGAAATCCTTCGAGCGGCGCATCGTGTGCACCGATTCGAGGCCGGGCATCACGATCGCCGGCTTGGCGCCGGTCAGCGCCTTGTCGAGCTGGGCGCGATCGAGCACCGACGGATGGCCGCGCCACACGACCTTGCCGTCGACACCGACGAGGATCGAGTCCGGCACCCCGTCGAGCTCGTAGGCCTTGTTGAAGCCGCAGGCGACCGGGCGCTTGACCTCATGAGTCTTGATCCACTTCTCGAGGCTCTCGATCGCCTCGCTGGTGACGGTGATCACCACCAGGCCCTTGTCGGCGAGCTCGGCGTGCAGTGCGGACAGCTTGCTGACCTCCGGGGTCGTGGCCTTCTGCCGCACGCTGATGAACTCGAGCAGCACCACCGAACCGCGCAGCTCACTGAGCTTCTTGTCGGCGATGTCGCCGAAGTTCCAGGTCTTGGTCCACTCGAGCTCGGGTGCGTCGGCGCCGACCTTCTGGGCGGCGAGCGGAGCGAGCAACGAGGTCAGCAGGCCGAGCGACACGAGGCGGGGCGAACGCATTCCCATCGCTGCAGGATAGCGGGCCCCGGTGGCAGCGGAACCCCGGCCTCGATGGATCATCTGCCGCGGCGACGGTGCTCCGCGCACGCTGCGCCCGTGACCTTGCAGCGGTCGCAGCCATGGCGGTAGCCGAGCTTGCCTTCGCGTTGGTAGGTCGCACGCCGCTCCGCCGCGTGCTTGCCGGCCCGGGTCGTGGCAAAGCGCTGCACCACTTCCTTGCAGGTTGCGTCGGCACCGTCGAAGTCGAGTCGATCCTCCTTCGCGAGCGCCTCGGCATAGAGTCGCCCGGCCTCGACCTCGCGTCGTCGGCGGCCGTCGGCCAGCACTTCCTGCAGACGCGCCTTGGCCCGGTCGGCTCCGGGGATACCGACATGCCAATCGGCGATCGGTTGCAGAGCGGCCCAGGCTGCGTACGGGTCCTGTTCGACCGTGGCCTCCGCAGCGGTCTGCATGGCGGCTGCGATCGTGGTCTCGTAGTCGCGCAGCCAGCGTTCGGCCTGGGCCTTGGCGCGCGGCGTGATACCGGGCTCCACCAGCAGCTGCTGCAGGGCGCGGAACGCATCGCCGTGGGCGTTCTTGCGCCGCAGTTCGTGCACGGCCTCGAGGCCGGGTGCAACGTGCGCCGGTCGCGCGCCCTGCAGCGCCTGGTCGATGGTCGCGTCGTCGAGGTGATAGGGGCGACCGCGCCACACGATCTTGCCCTGCGGGTCGACCAGGATCGCGTCGGGCACGGAAGTCAGTGCATAGGCCCGGACGTCGCCGATCGCGATCGGGCAGCGCACGTGGTGGCGTTCCAGGTAGGGCTCGACCACCGTCGGTGGCTCCGGGGTGATGCCGATCACCACCAGGCCGCGGTCGACGCGCGTCGCGTGCAGGTGATTGAGGTGCGGCACTTCGCTGCGGCAATACTCGCAATGGCTGCCCCAGAACTCGACCAGCACGGCGCTGCCGCGCAGCTCCGTCAGCGAGCGCGCCTCGATCTCCCCGAAGTTGTGGCGGTGGTCGAAGACCAGCTCCGGGGCAATCGTGCCGACCGATTGTGCAGCGACCGGCAGCAGCAGCGAGGACAACGCGAGCGAGAGCGTGGCTGGTCTCGGCATGGCCGGATCGTAGCGGCCCGTGTCGGGTCCGGCTCGATGTGCCGGCGCGGTCAGCCGCGTCGGTTCGCGTCGTTCGGCGCCGTGCCCTGGCCGAGACCGAGCAGCACCGCATCGAGCTGCTGTTCGACCGCGGCAGCTTCCGCGGTCTTGGCGGCGAAGCCCTGGATGTCACCGTTGCGCTGCAGATCGCGCGCTTGCTCGAGCAGCTGCAGGTGCAGGCGTTCGAGACGCCGTTGCTCGTTGACCACTTTCCGCCGGCGCAACCATGCAAACATGACGCGCAGTTCGCGGGCACCGGCTGCGCGGATGCGGCATCGTGCATCCCGGGTCCGTGCGCAGCGAACTGCGCCGCATGAACGACCTCGCGGCCGCCGGCAACTTCGTGATCCTCGGTGCCACCGGCGCCGTGGGCAGCAAGCTCGCGGCGGACCTGCACGCCCGTGGCGCCAGGCTGGTGCTGCTGGCGCGCGATGCCGATCGCCTCGCCGCGCTCGCCGAGCCCCTCGGCGCCAGGACCGCGCTGCTGCCGGCACTCGACCCGGCCGCGGTGAAGGCCATGCTGCTGGCTGCTTGCGCCGGCGAACCGGTCGGCGGCATCGCCCACTGCGTCGGGTCGCTGTTCCTGAAGCCGGCCCATCGCACTACCCCAGCCGAGTGGGACGAGGTGCTGCAGACCAATCTGTCGTCGGCGTTCGGCGTCACGATGGCGCTGCCGGAACTGATGCCCGCGGGCGGCGCGGTGGTGTTCTGCAGTTCGGTCGCGGCGCTGCTTGGGCTCGCCAATCACGAAGCGATCGCGGCGGCCAAGGCCGGCTTGATCGGGCTCGCGCGCTCGGCTGCGGCGAGCCACGCGCGGCGCGGCATCCGCTGTCACTGCGTGGCACCGGCGCTGGTCGACAGTCGGATGACCGCGGCGATGCTCGAGCGCGCGGGCATGCGCGAGGCGGCTGCCAAGCAGAACCCTTCGGGCCGCATCGGCACGCCGGCCGACGTCGCGCGCGCGATCGCCTTCCTGCTGGACCCCGAGAACTCGTGGCTGAACGGCCAGGTGCTCGGGGTCGACGGCGGCTACGGGGTCGTGCGCCCGCTCGCCTGAACCCGGGCTTGCGCGCGCGCCGCCCGGCTCGTTCGCTGTGGCGATGCAGCGCCCCGGACCCGGTGATCACCCGAGCTTCTTCCAGTCCTACATCGATCGGGTCCCCGAGGGCGATCTGTTGACGCATCTCGAGCGACAAGGTCGCGCCGTCTGCGAACTGCTGGCAGGTATCGGCGAGGCCAAGGGTGCCTCCGCGTATGCACCGGGCAAGTGGACCGTGAAGCGGGTGCTGCAGCATGTCGTCGACGGCGAGCGGCTGTTCTGCTACCGCGCGCTGTGCATCGCCCGTGGCGAGACCGGTCCGCTGCCCGGCTTCGACGAGAACCTCTACGCCGCCAATGACGGCACCCCGGGCCTGCTGCTCAGCGACGTGGTCGCCGAGTTCGCGGCGGTGCGAGTCGCCTCGATCCTGTTGTTCCGCGGCCTCGATGGCGCGGCCTGGGTGCGGCGCGGGGTCGCCAACGGCCAGGCCGTCGCCGTGCGGTCGCTGCCATGGATCCTCGCCGGCCACGAATTGCATCACCTGGCCGTGCTGCGGGAGCGTTACGGCGTCGGCTGAGCCGGCGTTCGCCGCAGGGCGCGCGCCAGCGGCACGCGGAATGACGGCTGGACGCAAGCGGCATCGGCGATGCTGCAAGCTGACCCCGGGACGCTTGTCGCCTGCTGCGGCCTCGGTATCGTCCTACGGCCCGTCATGACTCGTCTCGCATCCTTGCTCCTGGTGCTCTGCGCCACGGGATCGTTGTCAGCTCAGGCTGCCTCCCCCGTCGGCAGTCTGCTCGTGGCATGGCCCAATCCGGTCGGCGTGGGATCGCCCGTGCTCGATGCAATGGTGCACTACCCGGCGATGGCCACGGGCTACGCCGCACCGGTGCGGCCACGGGCCGGCGGCTATCCGGTGGTCGTGTTCCTGCACGGCTATGACAAGATCGGGCTCGACTACAATGAACTCGGCATCGGTTGGGCCGCGGCGGGCTTCGCGGTCGTGATGCTCAACACCGCTCGCGTCGACCTGACGTTGCTGTCCCTGGATGCGCAGGCGATGCCGGCCGCGATCTCGGCGGCGAACGTCGAGCCGACTTCGCCATTGGCCGGGATGTTCGCGACGCTGCGCATCGGCCTGGCCGGCCACTCGATGGGTGGTGCGGCGTGCGCGATGGCGCAGGCCGGCAGTGCGGTCTATCGGGCGTGCCTCGCGTTGTCGCCCGTGGACGTCGGGCTCGCCGGGCCATATGCCGGGCAGGTCACCGTACCGTTCGGCATCGTCGTCGGTCAGGGCGACTTCGTCACCTCGCTGCAGGCCCATGCGTTGCCGTACTTCAACAGCCTCGGCACTGCGGACGGCCTGAAGTTCATCTACCTGATGAACCAGGACTGCTCGCACTCGAACATCGCCGGGCTGGACCAGGTTCCGTCGGCCGAAGTGTTCCCGCGTGTCATCGACCTCGGCATCGGCTTCTTCCGCCATTTCCTCGGCGAGGATCCGCTGGCGATGGATCGCTGCATCGGTGATGTCGCGCAGGCCGAGCCGCGCATGGTCTCGATCACGCAGCGGGTTGCGGAGCCACAGATCTGGATCTCCGATCCGCTGCGGATCGGCGACCGAACGCGCATCTCGGTCGCGTGCGAGCCGGGCTTCGGCGGGGTCCTGGTCGCGCTGGATCGCGGCCCCGGCCTGTCGACGCCATTCGGCACCCTGCTGCTCGATCCGGCCTCGACATCCTTGCTGAGTGTCGGCATCGCGTCCGCCGGGTCCCGCGTCGACACCATGCTCCAGGTGCCTGCCGACCCTGACCTGATCGGCTTCTCGGTTTCGTTCCAGGCGCTCGGCGACCTGGTCACGAGCCCGGTCGCGTTCGGCTCCGCGATCACGCTCGAAGTCGGATCGTAGGTCCGGCTTCCCGCCGGGTTGGCGCTCGCCCGTTCAGTCGGTGGCGATGCGTCCCGAGGCGAACAATGCCTGCTTGTCGTGCAGGCCGCGCCAGCCCTCGGCGAGCACGGTGTGGCCCACCGGCGCTCGCAGCGAACTGCCCGGGCCCGCGCACAGCAGCACGTCGGGCTGGAACTCGCGCATCGCCGTGCGCACGCAGGCGGTGAAGTCGAACGTCTCCAGCACCTGCGCGTGCGTCGTGTAGTGGAGCAGCTCGCGCGGATCGGCCGACCACGGCGAGTGCACATTGCCGAAGCCGTCGATCAGATGGCAGCGCGGCATCGCGACGGGCAGGTCGGCCAGCATGGCCGCGGCCTGTTCGGAGGTGCTCGTGCACAGCCGGGTGTGGAACGGCCCGTGACCGGCCAGCCGGAACGGGAACTCGCGCTCGCCGATCTTCACCTTCGGCAGGTGCGTCAGCAGTGCCGTCACCGCGGCCTCGGTGCCGGCCAGGACTTCGTGCCCGCCGAGGTGGATGCTGAAGTCGCAGAACGTCTCCTCGCCGCGATCGCGCAGCGCCTGGACGACGGCGTGGGTCGCGACCCGCAGCTCGACGTTGAGGCGCCAGTCGTCGTCGACGTTGGTCATCAGCACCTGGCCGCCCTGCACCTGCTTCTGCAGTGCCGCCATCGTCGCGACGAGGCGCCAGCCGTTGGTGGGGTCGAGCGCGCCGCTGGCCGGCAGCGCCGTGTACCAGCCGAGCGAGTTGCCGGCGACGGCCACGATGTCGTAGCGCTCGCGCAGCAGCTCGGCGTGCGCCATGGTGCCGAAGTAGATCAGCTCGGCCGCGTTCTCGCCGTCGAGGTGCAGCCCGGGCCGGAACTTCTCGGCGCCGTCGATCTCGCTGAGCGGCTGGCGACCCTGGGAACGGCGCCAGTCGTCGCACGCGGCGAGCGCCTCGGCGACCGGGCCTCTACGCACGGTGCGGCCGAGGAAGCCCAGTTCGTCCTTGGTGTAGGAACCGCGACCGGGACAGAGCAGGACGGCAGTGGGCTTCTTCACGCGGTGGATCGGCCGGGGGCGCGCCGGTGCAGCCGGCGACGAGAGGGCGCGGATCCTAGCGACTGCGCCCGCGGCGGCCATGCGCCGTTGGCGGCGGGAACCGCTACTTGCGCTTCTGGATCTCGGCCAGCACGGTGGCGGCGCCGGTGCCCCGAGGGCCGCCCTGACGCACGTAGCCCTCGAGCTTCTCCTGCAGCGGCGTGCCCATCGGCGAACGGCCGTCGACGGGGCAACCGCGCTGGACCAGCAGCCGTGCCGCCGCCCAGTTGTCGCAGGCGACGGCGCCCCAGGCGCCGCCATGGCCGTCGCGACTGCGCGCCTGTGGGTCGGCGCCGCGGTCGAGCAGCAGCTGCAGCACGGCGAGATCGACGGTGATGCCGGTGGCGGCGAACCAGCACGGTCGGCCGAACTGGTCCTGGCGGTTCGGATCGGCGCCGCGGTCGAGCAGCAGCCGCAGCGGTTCCTGACCGACGTGCCGCACCGCGTAGATCGCCAGCACCAGCGGCAGCTGCTCACCGGGCTCGTTGGGATCGGCGCCACCGGCCAGCAGCGTGCGCACGGTCGCCAGCTGCCCGGGATCCTTCTCGAGCTCGCGCAGCGCGCGCGTCAGCTCCGTCTCGCCCCAGATGCCGCCCGGGTTCGAGCTGGCGCTGAACTCGGCGGCGAGGCGGCCGATCACGAGTGCCGCCGCCGGGGCACTGACCAGCGCGAACGCCAGCAGCCGCAGCCACGGCGACGCGGTGCGTTGGTGCAGCCAGATCGCGGCGGCGAGCATGGCGCCGGGCACCACCAGCAGCATCAGGGTGACCGCCAGCGGCTGCGTCCTGCTGGACCCGGCCGCGGCCAGACCGAGCACGAACACGAGGCCGATCGCCGCGGCGTCGAGGGCGACGAACAGCCAGAACAGGAGCTTGAGCAGCATCGACCGAGTCATCCGGGGGCGGGGCTCGGTGTGGCAGCCGACCTGCTGTCTGCTGGTCGTCAGCGCACCGGCTGCTCGCACATCTGCAGCGCCGCGTTCTCGATGTCGGGCTCCTGCACCAGCACCAGGTTCGCGGCGGCGGCGAGCGGCACGTACGAATCCACCGCCGCCACGCGCCGCAGCGCGCAACCGGCGAGCTCCGGGTCCTGGCAAAGTTGCGTCAGGATCATCGGGCTCGGGCCGCCGCCGGTGGCCCGGCACTCGTCGACCACGAGGCACCGCCCGGTCGCCTTGACGTGCTCCTTGACCTGCTCGATCGGCAGCGGCGCGAGCCAGCGCAGGTCGAACACGCGGGCCTTGATGCCGCGTTCGCGCAGCCGCTTCTGCACGCGCAGACTCATCCACAGGCCGTTGCCGAACGTCACGATCGTCAGCTGGTCGTCGTCGGTGGCGTCGTAGACGCGGCCCTCGCCGAGCGGCAGCAGTTCGTGCGGTTCGGGATAGCCGAACTGCCACAGGCCGTCGTTCGGCGCATGCAGGTCCTTCTGCATGTAGAGCGCGATCGGCTCGAGGAACAGGCAGACCTTGCCGTGCTGGTGCGCGGCCGCGGCCATCGTGCGCAGCATCAGCACCGCGTCGTCGGCGCGGGTCGGCACACCGAGGATCAGGCCGGGGATGTCGAGCAGCGCGCCGACCGAGTTGTCGTTGTGGAAGTGGCCGCCGAAGCCCTTCTGGTAGGCGAGGCCGGCGATGCGCACGACCATCGGGTTGTTGAACGCCGGCGTGTGCACCGGCAGATCGCGATGGTTCTTGCCGCTGCTGAAGAACTGCAGCGAGGCCGCCTCGCCGCGGATCTGGTCGAGCGCGTTGTGGATGTAGGCGAGATACTGGATCTCGGGGAACGGCAGGCAGCCGGCCTGTGCCATGCCCTGCGCGAGGCCGAGGATCGTCGTCTCGTCGAGGATCGTGTTGAACACGCGGCCGGTGCCGAACGTCTCGTGCAGGCCGGTGGTCGCGTGGTAGACGCCGCCCTTCTTGGCGACGTCCTCGCCGAACAGGAACGCGTTCGGGTAGGCGGCGAACAGGTCGGTCAGCGCCTGCGGGATGCGGAACGCGAGGTGGCGCGGGCGGCTGTCCTGTTCGGGCAGCTTGCCGCCGAACACCTTCTGGCGGGTGGCGTCGTCGGCGACGCGCACCTGCAGCGACGCCGCCGGTGGCAGCTGCAGCGGCTGCACGATCTCGGCGACCGTGGTCAGCTTGCGGCGCGCACTGGCCTCGGCGGCGGCGGCGCGCAGGCGGCGATCGGTGTCCTCGTAGAGCGCGAGGATCTGCTCGCGGGACAAGGCACCGCTGCGCAGCAGCAGGTCGGCGAAGCCGAGCAGCGGGTCGCGCGCCTCGTTCTTCTCGATCGCCTCGAGCGCCATGTAGTTGGCCTCGACGTCGCTGCCGGCATGGCCCATCAGGCGCACCGTCTTGGTGTGCACGAACGCCGGCCGGCGGTGGCTGCGCACGTAGTCGATCGCCTCGCGGGCCACGGCCCACACCGAGGGATAGTCCTGGCTGTCGGCCGCGAAGTACTTGATGCCGGTGCGGTGCTCCATCATCCGCGCGACGTAGGTGTCGGGCGTGCGCGTCGAGATGCCGATGCCGTTGTCCTCGCAGGCGAACAGGACCGGGCACGGCTGGGCGTGCAGCGCGGCGGCACCGGCGGCGTGGAAGCCGGCCTGGGCGGTGGCGTGGTTCATCGACGCGTCGCCGAAGCTGCAGTAGACGATGCTGTCGTACGGCACTCCTTCGGTCCGCAGCTGCAGGCGTTCCATGCGCTGCATCGCCATCGCGAAGCCGACCGCCTTGGGCAGGTGGCTCGCGATCGTGCTGGTCTGCGGCGGCACGTGCGTGCTGGCCGAGCCAAGCACCTTGTGCCGACCGCCGCTGATCGGGTCCTCGGCCGACGCGCAGAACGACAGCATCGCGTCGAAGAACGGCGTCTCGCCCCTGCCCTTGCGCAGCCGCGCCGCCATGAACGCGCCGCTGCGGTAGTGCAGGAACGCGGTGTCGGTGGTGCGCAGCTGCGCCCCGAACGCGGCGTTCGCCTCGTGGCCGCTGCTGCCGATCGTGTAGTAGCTGAGGCCCTTGTCCTTCATCTCGCGCGACAGCAGGTCCTGCAGGCGCGACTGGATCACCGACTCGAACAGCCCCACTGCCTCGCGGCGGGTCAGCGGCGAGTGCGCGACGATCGGCGCGTCGAGCGGGCCGGCGGCACTCGGGTCGGCGCCGGGATGGGAACGCAGCAGGTCGAGCAGGCGCTCGGTGACGGGGCCTTCGCGGCGGAGGGACATCGTGCGGTGGCTGGGGGGAGCGGGCGGGGCGGGCGATCTTACGTCCGGTGCCCGGCGGAGCCATCGTCGCGCGGTTCCTGGGCACACCGCCGCCTCGGCGGGGCATAGGTGTTTTCCCGCAACGAGACACCCGCTGCCATCGGTGTCATGGTGGCTTCGAGGCGCGGGTTCGGGACCACCTGAGTCGAACCGGGGCAACGGTCGATGTCGTCGGTGCAACCCTGCGTCGAAGTGAAAGACCACTCGCCACAACCGAGTCGCGCTCGCGAGCGCGGCAACCTGATGCTGGAGGTCGCGGCCGCGACCGTGTTGCTGGCGATCAGCCTCACCGGCGCGGCCGGCATGATCAGCGCGGGGCTCACGACCAGTTCCGCCAGTCGCAAGATCAACCAGGGTGCGCGGTTCCTCGAATCCGTGCTCGCCGGCATCGAGGCGCAGCCCACGGCCGCGTTGCTGGCCATGAACGGCAACCTGTTCCATGACCGCGTCACGCCGGCGCAGAGCGTGTTCCGCGTCGAGCTGCAGACCACCCGTGTCGGTATCGGGCGCATCGAGGTCTTGCTCGTGCTGAGTCTGACCAAGACCGGCGCCGAGGTGGCTCGGGTCGCAACCGTGCGGAGCATCGGATGAATCGGCTCGCACCGAGACGATCGCACCCGGAGTCCGGGTCGAGCATCGTCGAGCTCACCATCGGCGGGGCCTTGATCGCGATCCTCGGCGTGGCGGCGATGAGTCTCACTGCCGCCAGTCGCGATGGCGCCGCCACGGCGCGGCAGGCGACCTTGCGCACGACGTCGCTGCGCAACGCCAGCACCGTCATGCGCGAGGACCTGGTGCAGACCGCGGCCGCCCGACTGACGGTCACCAAGGTGGCAGGCCAGAACGACGTCGTCACCCTCCAGCGCCCGATCCTCACCGCCGGGGCCACACCGGTGTGGGGCGCGTTCGATCCGAAGGCGGCGCCGGCGCTGCGCATGCGCGCCGATCACTTCACGCGCTTCGTCGTCGTCGGCGCGGCCGGCGGCCGCGAGCTGCGGCGGCAGACCCTCGCACCGGACCTGACCACGATCGCCGAGGAAGTCGTCGCCCGCGGTCTGGCCGGTGGCGCGACAGTGCCCGCTGGCCTCACCGTCGATCCGGTCGGCGACATGTGGCGGGTCACGATCGGTCTGGAGCAGCGGCCCGACAAGCCGCCCGAGTCCATCCAGTTCGACGTCGCACCGAAGAACTGATCGGAACGCCACCAGGAGACCTTCCATGCACACCGGCACCAGTCATCCAGCGGCTCGTGAAGCAGGCAACGCCTTGGTCGCGGTGCTGGTGGCGGCGGTCTCGGTGAGCGGCCTGCTCTACGCGGCGTTGACCACGACCACGGTCGACCTGCGCAACTCGTCGCGCAGCATCGACGACGTGCGCACCTCGGCATTGGCCCAGGCCGGCATCGAACGCGCACTCGAGGAGCTGCGTGCCGCGGGCCGCAAGTACGACACGATCAACCCGCTGCAGGGCATTCGCACGCTGTTCGCGAGCGGGCCCTACGTGCCGTTCGTGGCGACGCCGCTGGTCGTCGGCGGCCAGAACTTCGGCGAGTTCACGGTCACCGTCACCGCGGTGGTCGACACGCCGGAGTCGATGGAACTGACCATCGACTCCACCGGCTACTACCCGGTCGCTCCGGTGCACCTGGCGCCGGGCATCCCCGCGCCGCGCCACAAGAGTCTGCGCGTGTCGGTCAAGGTCGGCCTCGAGCAGAGCAAGGTGTTCGACAACGGCTACTTCATCAACAACTGGGGCTGGTTCTACGGCAGCAACATGGTCTGCAACGGCAATGCCCGCAGCAACGGCCAGTTCGACGTCGCCGGCCACGCACCGACCATCACCGGGCAACCGACCTACGACAGCCTGACCTGGGCGGGCAGCACGGCCACGTTGTCGGGCTACCGCGACGACAACGAAGACGGTCTCGAGGACGGCAACGACGGCGGCATCTTCGCCGGTTGGGACATCACCGGCGTGAGCAACGTCAACGGCAACGGCGGACTGGTCGGCAACCAGCACGACTACCAGGACCAGGTCGCGATGCCGAATCTCAGCGACCTCACCGCCTACGAGCAGCGCGCGATCGCGGCCGGGGGCTCGGTGTCGGTCAGCGGGATCCCGCTGTTCACCGGCGTGTACGGCGACGATTCGACCGAGAAGCAGAACCTCTATCTCGTCGGCACGCCGACCGACCCGATCCGCATCGACGGCACCGTCGTGGTGCGCGGCAGTGTGGTGCTGGCGGGTGTCATCACCGGGCAGGGCGCCATCTACGCCGGCGGCAACGTCTACGTGCCGAACGACCTCACCTACGCCGACCCGCCGACCACGGCGCGGCCGGCCGACAACACGCAGACCGAGACCCAGGCCTGGCTGACCGCCAACCGCAACAAGGACTTCGTCGCCGTGCTGTCGCGCGAGAGCATCGTGCTCGGCGACCACACCGACTACGACTGGCGCACGAGTGTCAACGGCTGGCTGTCGCACTCGATGAACCAGTCCAAGGAGGACGCGGGCGAGGACGGCATCCCGAACACCTCGCTCGGCAAGGACGGCATCGCCGGCACCGAGGACGACGACGTGCTCGAGGGCGACAGCGTGTTCACCGTCGAGACCTACACCGCCCAGGACGAAGCCCTCGGTCTGATCCCGCCCGGCCTCACGGTCGGCAGCGTGATCCCCGGTTCGGGCGAGGACATCGACGGTGACGGCGTCTTCGACGACACGCTGATCGTCGCCGACCTCGACCTGCCGGCACCGCTCGACACCTACGACTGGGGCGGCACCATCAGCGGTCCGGTCACCTATTCGTCGATCGCCAGCCAGGCCATGACCCGACTGGACGGTGTCTTCTACACCAACCACGCGTTCGCCTGGATGACGACACCGACGCAGCCGATCCACGTGAACGGGTCCGTCGTGTCGCGCAACGAGAGCATCATCTACGGAGGCCCGAGCCTCAACTTCAACTACGACTGCCGCCTGCTCGGTGGCAGCTCGAGCGTGATCGGCGACATGCTGCCGCGCATGCTGACGGGACTCGAAGTGCGTGGCTGGATGGTGCTCGACGAGGACCCGAACCTCGCCATCAGCCTGTGAGCAACCACATGCGCGTCCAGCTCGCACCGAAGTCGACATTCCTCGCGGCGCTGGCGGCCGCGGCCGGTGGGTTCCTGTCGGCGCAGACTCGTGCGCCCGAGGACCAGCCGAAGTACCGGATCCAGGGCGCCGAGGTTCGGCTGCCGTCGGAGAACCGCACCAGCGCCGCCGAACTGGTCGGCATCGAACGCGGCGACAGCGCTTTCCGCGCCCGGACGCCGGTGCTCGCGGGACGCGCCGCCCCGGCCAAGGTCGACGTCGAGGCGTTGCGCCAGCGACGGCTCGCGACCTACGGCGACACCGCGGCGTCGCCGTCGGCGCCGGCCGGGGAATCGGCGCCGGTCGACATGACGGGCGCCGTCGACCTGATGGCGCCCTCGCTCGATCCGCAGGCGAGCGTGCGGCTGCGGCTGCAGAGTTTTCGCATCGTGACGATGTCGATCGGGGCCCTGCTGCTGGGCGTCGCGATCGTGATCACGATGCGCTTGCGGCGATCCGACCGGCAGCGAGCGCCGGCCTGAGCGGGTGCGGTCTCAGGCGGGCCGTCGCTGCCCGAGCCCCGCGTCGTGCCCGACCGCGCGATCGGCGAGGCGGCTGCCGAGGCGCTGCCGCGCGGGTTCGAACCGTCGGCCGACGAGGTGCCACAGCACCAGCGCCGACAGCAACACCGCCAGCATCACCAGTTCCCCGCGATGCCGCACGAACCACGGCGCGGTGATTCCGGCGGCGGCCATCACCCACAGATAGTGCAGCAGGTAGACCGGGTAGGAGAGTTCGCCGAGCGCGCGGTCGAGCTTGCTGTGCTGGGTGGCCTGGAACACGAACGGCAACAGCAGCGCGACCACGGCCGCCAGCGGCGGCATGCCGTACGGCGCGCTCTGCCACTGGCTCGGCATCAGTTGGTGCGCCAGCACGAGTCCGAGCACGGTCGCGGTCGCGAGGCGCCCGGCCCACGGCCGCAGCAGGTCGCGCGCGCCGAGCCAGCGCCACACGCGCCACGCGGCCGCGCCGGCGAGGAACAGCGCCAGCTCGGTCGGGAAGAAGCGATAGGTCCACGGATCGTGGCCGATCCGGTAGTGGCGCATCAGCCACACGCGCAACACGATGCTGCCGGCGGCGAGCAGCAGCACGACGGACAGCCGGCGGCGCACCAGCAGCGGCGCCAGCGAATAGAACATCAGTTCGAGGCCGATGGTCCAGGCCTGCGGCACCCACAGGAACCGCCACGCCGGCAGCGGCTCGCCGTGCATGTCGGCGGTGAAGTAGATGGTGTTCGCGGTCGGGTCGACGCCGAAGAACAGCAGCAGGTCCTGGCCGACGATGGTCAGGTTCGGCAGCGCGAGGGCGATCCACTCGCCCCAACGCATCTGCGCACCGTGCTCGCGCCACGTCGTCAGCGGCGCCAGTTCGATCCCGGCCGCGGCGCGCAACACGAACGCGGTCGCGATGGTCAGCACCAGCACGGCGAAGAACATCGGCAGCAGGCGCAGCAGCCGGCTCTTCGCGAACGCGCCGTAGGAGCCCGGGCCGACGTACTTCTCGTTGAGGATCAGGGCCATGTAGAAGCCGCTGATCACGTAGAAGCACTGCACCGAGGCCGGGCCGTCGGTCATCCGCAACCACGACAGCCCCGCGGGCGGCCCGGCATGGGCAGCGACGACGGCGAGCGCCAGGAGCAGTCGGAGGAGTCCCATGGCAGGGGCAGGACGTGCCGGGGAACGAACGAGGAACCGCGACTGTCCCGCCGGGCGTCGCGTTCCGCCAGCCTCAGGTGAGCCGGTCTTTGCAACGAAGTAGTGGCAACTCGAACCAGCGGTAGCTGGTGCTCGCGACCAGCCACAGAGCGAGCAGCCAGAGCACAGCGCGCAGGATCAATCCACCGCCAAGACCGCACCAATGCATGCCGCGCACCAGCAGCTCGGCCACCAGCACGTGCCACACGTACAACCCGTAGCTGATGCTGCCGATACGGCCGAGCCACGGGTTCGCCAGCAGGCGCGCGAGACGACCGGGGACCAGCGCCGCCGCGCACCAGATCGCGAAGGCGGCCGCCACCGCGGAGTAGCCGACCGCCTGGAACCACGCCGAGGTGTCCGGATCGACGGCTTGCACCGGCATCGCCAGCACCCAGGCGATCGTCGCGGTGGCGGGCAGCAGGCCCCAGTGCACCAGTCGCGCCAGGTGGCCCCGCCACGGCGAGTCATGGACGAGGGCCAGCAGGGCGCCGAACGCCAGTGTGTCCCAACGACAGAACGTCAGCACATAGATCGCATCCGGGCCGAGCTGGGGCCGTGCCAGCATGCGCAGCACCGGCGTCAGCACGATCATCGCGACCACGACGATCGCGATCGCCGTGCGACTCGCGCGCAGGATCAGCAGCGGCCAACCGAGGTAGAACTGTTCCTCGACGGCGAGGCTCCACAGCAGCGCCAGCGCCGCGGTGGTCCAGCCCTGGGCGGCGATGTGGAAGTTGATCAGCCAGGTCGCGGCCCAGACGAGCGGTGCTGGCGCCGCCAGATGACCGAACTCCGGCACCAGCCACGCGACCAGCACCAGCGTCAGCAGGTACAGCCACGCGAGCGGGAAGATGCGCAGTGCGCGCCGGATCCAGAAGCGCCGCAGGGCGCCGTCGGTGCCGCGCGCGCGCAGCAGGATCGACGTGATCAGGAACCCGCTCAGCACGAAGAACAGGTCGACGCCGATCCAGGCGCCGCGGCTGGCGTGCCAGATGCCGCCGTCGTTGCCGTTCTGCCGCCCCAGCAGCAGCGGCGCGTGCCCGTAGAGCACCAGCAGCACGGCGATCGCACGCAGGCCGTCGAGGCCAGCGTGGTGCACCGGGGGCTTCGGCTCGGACGAGGGCATGCGGCGCCGAAGGCTAGCGGGCCGAAGGTCGGCGTACAGGGGCGATTGTCGCGCGTCGCTGTGGTAAACCGCTTCGCCCCATGACCACCTCCGGTCTCCCGATCCTCGAGTTCGTCACCCGCAACTACAAGAACTTCAACTCGCGCAGCACGCGCGACGCGTTGTTCGCCTACTGGGACCACGTGCGCTCGGGCGGTCGCATGTACGTGGCGATGGCCGGCGCGATGTCGTCGGCGCAGCTCGGCATCACGCTGGCGCCGGCGATCCGCAGCGGGCTCGTGCACGGGCTGTCGGTGACGGGCGCCAACCTCGAGGAGTCGCTGTTCCGGCTGGTCGCGCACCACTCGTACAAGGACTTCCCCGACTACCGCTACTTCACCAAGCAGGACGACACCGCGATCCTCGGCCAGCGCATGCGGCGCGTCACCGACACGTCGATCCCCGAGGACGAGGCGTTCCGGTCGGTCGAGAAGATCCTGGTGCCGATGTGGGTCGAGGCGACCAAGAACGGCGAGCGCCGGTTCTGGCACGAGTACTTCTACGACCTCGTGAAGCGCCTGCCGAAGAAGCTGTTCGAGGGCAATCCCGACGAGTGCTGGCTGCTGGCCGCCGCCGAGAAGAACCTGCCGATCGTCGTGCCGGGCCACGAGGACAGCACGTTCGGCAACATCTTCGCGTCGCACGTGAAGCTCGGTGAGTGCAGTGCGAGCATCGTCAAGTCGGGCATCGAGTACATGGCGCAGCTCTACGACGACTACCGGGTGCTGTCGAAGGGCAAGGGCATCGGCTTCTTCCAGATCGGCGGCGGTATCGCCGGCGACTTCCCGATCTGCGTGGTGCCGTCGATCAAGTACGACCTGCAGGAGCCGGTGAAGCCGTGGGCGTACTTCTGCCAGATCAGCGATTCGACGACGTCCTACGGGTCCTACTCGGGCGCCACGCCCAACGAGAAGATCACCTGGGACAAGCTGACCGAGGACACGCCGATGTTCGTCGTCGAGTCGGACGCGACCATCGTCGTGCCGCTGATGCTGCAGGCGCTGCTCGAGTGCCAGCAGGACCCGAAGGCCGCCGATGCGCTGATCAAGGCCTGCCGCGCGCACACCAGGAAGTCGATGGCGAAGCCGAAGCCGGCGAAGTGAACGCGGCGACGGCCTGGTCAGGCCGGGCGCTCCGTCACCGACAGCAGTCCGTGGCGACGCCAGCCGATCGTCAGCAGCCACGTGTGCGCCTCGGCGACCGGGCGAACGATGGCTTCGAGGCCGCGCACGACGATCGGCTCGCGGAAGCCGTCGAACCACGGTGCCGAGGTGAACGTGTCGATGGCCTGCGGCACCGCCACCATGCGGCCCTCGGCGGCATGGTGGTGCGCATTGCCGAGCACGTAGCGCAGCGCGTTCCGCACCTCGCGCGGCGAACGCAGGATGTGGTCGTGATACCGATCGGCGAACACCCGCCCGCGCCGTTGCCACAGCCGGTTGAGGGTGCGAGCGACGCGGATCAACAGGCCCTGTACGCCGCGTGACAGTGCGCTACGGCCGCCTGCCTCGACGACGAAGTGCAGGTGGTCGTTGAGCACCGCGTAGTGGATCAATCGGAAGCCGTTGCGGTCACAGCCGGCGGCGAAGGCCGTGCGCAGCGCAGCGTAGGCATCGCGGCGGCGAAGCGGTGGCAGGTGCTCGCGGAGCTTCTGGGTCACGTGAACCGGGAAGCGGGCGGCGAGTGCCTCGCGAGCGTCGTGCGAGACTCCGGCGCGATCGCCGTTCGGCTTGCGGCCCGCACCGGCGCGGCGGCCGCCATGGGCGGCGCGGAACGGCAGCAGCTGGGCGCGTGGTGCCTTGGGCTGCTTGCTGCGGTTCGTCTTCGCCGGTGTCGCCATCTTGATTCAGCAGTATTATGATGCCCCGAGGTGCCGAGAGCAAGAGCCGAGGCGTGGTTCTGGTCCGGATCCGCGAGTCCGCGGAGTCGCGACGTTGCTGCGCCTGGTCGCGGCAGGCCTCCTGGTCGAAGTCCATGGCCTGGTGGGCGGCGGCAGTCAGGGACACCCGCTCGTCGATCGGCACATTACGAAGTGCCTGCCGGCATGGCTGGCTCGCCAGGGCCTTGGCGAGCAGCCCGAAGAGCGCCCGTGGCGAACCTCGATCTGCTCAATCGCCGCGCGGCGCCGCCGCCGGCACCTCGCGACCGGCATAGATCGACAAGCGCCGCAGGTAGTCCTCGTAGAACGCGGTCGAGCCGGCGACGTAGCCCTCGACCGAGATGCGGCCGAGGCCCTTCAACGCCTGCGACAGGCTGTCGAACCACAGATCGGGCACCAGCGCATCCGGGGCCTCGATGCCGTGCCGTTGGCGGAACAGCGTGCGCGCCATCGCCAGCGCCTGATCGCGCAACCACGGCGTCTTGTGGCCGGTGGTCAGCAGTTCGACGAACTCCAGTCGTCGCTCCTCGTGCGGCACCATGAGCCCGAACAGCCGCGCGACCTCGGCGCGGGTGCGTGGTCCCCACTTGCCGTCGCACGCCAGTTCGGCGCCGAACAGGTCGATCAGCAGTGCTTGCAGAGCCGCCACCCGGCACGCCCCGACCCCCGAATGGAAGTCGGCGAGCACGAACGCCAGCCGCGGGTCGTGGCTGATGCGTGGGGCGATGCGCGGGGGTGCGTCGCTGCCGTGGCGCGCGCGCCACGCCGCCCGCAGCGCCGCTTCACTGGCCAGCTCCGGACGCGCCGCGAGCAACTGTCGCGTGCGTTCGCCGGTCACGCCGTCGAGCGCCAGTGGCTCGGCGGTCAGGTCCGACAACAGCTTCTGCCGCAGCGCCTCGTAGGGCCGTTCGGGCGCCAGCAGTCCGCACCAGTCGCGCGCCAAGGTCGGTGGCTGCGGCATCACGCCGAGCGGCCCGTGCGTGTGGACCCAGCCGCGCAGGCGGCGATCGGGAACGTAGTCGACGACGATGCGATCGAGCACCGCGGTGCAGGCGGCGACCCCGGCCTCGATGTCGATCGCCATGTCCTTCACGGTGTGCGGGTCGAGCTCCCGGCCCTGCGCCTGCTCGAAGTGATCCTGCAGCCGCCAGCGCTGCACCTGCATCGGGCCGATCGTGCGCAGTGGATC
>JALORC010000036.1 GCA_025459175.1 Planctomycetota bacterium
ATGCGATGCCTCCTCGGGCGTTGACTGCACCTGGGCCGGCAGGTGCAGATCGCATGCCATCACCGAGAGCACGCAAACACTTATCAGCAAGTCGCTTGTGCAATCCCACCCGAACTGCGACACAGCCATTTTGGCGGTGTCGAAGGATCGACCGCCATTTTGGCGGTCAACCCTGGGATCACCATGCCGTCCTCAGCCCGGCAGGATGGAGTCCAGCGCACTGCGCGCCGCCACCATCGGCGTGTGCCGACCGTCAGCCTTGCCGTCGCGGCGCCGCTCGTCACCCTGGCGCGCCGCCTCGAGCAGCAGGTGCGTGGTGTTCAGGCTGGTGCGCTGCGCGATGTTGCTGACGCTGCGCAGCCCGCAGATCCGGCACGCTGACCGTCTGACTGCGCACGAGGTGTTCACCCAGCATCTGGCTCGCCTTCGAGCACGCGTCGAGGTTCTGCTGCAACTGCTCCTCGGTGAGCTTGCTCTGAGCGACCAGGATCGTTCCCAGCCTGAGGTCCGGGTTCGCCTGGTTGGTCACCGCGTGCACGATGACGCCGTTCTGGAACTCGAACACGTACATCGTGTCGCCCGCCTGCAAGGTCAGCGTTCCCGTCTTGCGCGCGGAACTGAGCACCCCGACCAGATCCGCGACCTGCAGCACATCGGTGGTGCCACGCATGCCGGCCGGCTCCTGCACCTCGCGCCGCTTCTCCTGGACCGGGGCACTGTTGCTGACGAAACCGAGCGTGGTCTCGAGCTCTCTCGCGTAGTCGCTGAGTTGGCGGATCTGCCAGCGAACCTCGGCTGCGGACGAGATCAACTCGGCACCGCCGGTCGGTCCACCGTGCAGGCACAGTCGCTTCAGGCTGCCGATGATCGCTTCGAGCGCGTGCGAACGTGACTCGAGCGTGCGAATCCCCGCGTAGGCGCGGAGCTGGGTCTCTGGCGACAAGGACATCATGTTGGACATCGCGTGCGGTGTGCGCCGGGCTATCGGCATCGGGATCGACTCGGTCGCACGGATCCCCACCGCGCCGGCCCCAGATCGAGACGATCGTGCACCGGTCACCCGTCGCGGCGACTTCGAGCCGCCGCTACCAACGCTGCAACGCGAGCCGGCTGCGGATGAAGCGCCGAAGCCAGGGATCCGCGGGGATTCAGACGCGAATGTCGGCCCCGAGCCCGGAGGCACCGAACCCGACCAATCGCGGCGCGACCTCGTCGCGCAGGAATGCGTCGACCTGCTCGGCAGACCGACCGACGAAGCGGGCCGGATCCAACAGACTGGGCAGCGAGTCGGCAATGGCCGCGAACGCCGGGTCGGCGGCGATCAACTGCAACAATGGATTGTCCCGCCCCTCGGCCTTCACCGCATGTGCAGCCGTGCGACTGTGCACCCGCACTCGTTCGTGCAGATCCTGGCGATCGCCACCGGCAGCCACTCCCGCCATCAGGATCTCCTCGGTGGCGAGGAACGGCAGCTGCTCACGCAGCTTCTTCTCGATCACCTTCGGGTACACGACCATGCCCCTGGTGACGTTCTCGACCAGCATCAGGATGCCGTCGATGGCCAGGAACGACTCCGGCAGCGCGATGCGCCGCACGGCACTGTCGTCGAGGGTCCGTTCCAACCACTGGTTGGCGGCCGTGTGCGCGCTGGTGGTCGCGGTCTCGATCACGTAGCGGGCCAACGAGCAGACCCGCTCGCAACGCATCGGGTTCTTCTTGTACGCCATCGCCGAACTACCGATCTGCTTCGACTCGCTCGGCTCCTCGAGTTCCCCTTCGTGAGAGAGCAGCCGCAGATCGGTCGCGAACTTGCTGGCCGACTGCGCAATCGCCGAGAGCGCCTGGTGGATCGTCCAGTCGAGTTTGCGCGTGTAGGTCTGACCGCTGACGGCGATCGACTTGCCGAACCCCATCGCCTTGGTCACCCGCCGATCGAGTTCCTCGACCACGGCGTGGTCGCCTCGGGCCAGGGTCAGGAAGGTGGCCTGCGTCCCGGTCGTGCCCTTGACCCCACGGAACGGCAACCACTCCGCGATCCGTCGCACCTCGTCGAGGTCGAGCGCGAAGTCCTGGGCCCACAAGCTGGCCCGCTTGCCCACCGTCACAGGTTGCGCGACCTGGAAATGCGTGTAGCCGAGGCAGGGTTGCGCGCGCCATTGCTTCGCGAAGTCGGCCAGGCTGCCGAGGACCGCCGCGAGGCGTTGCTCGATCAACCGCAGGGCGCGGCGATAGAGCAACAGGTCCCCGTTGTCGGTGACGAAACAACTGGTGGCGCCGAGATGGATGATCGGACGCGCCTTCGGGCACAGATCGCCGTAGTGATGAACGTGCGCCATCACGTCGTGGCGCAGTTCCTTCTCGTAGGCGGCGACGCGATCCCAATCGAACGTCTCGCGGTGCTGTTCGAGCTCGGCGATCTGCTCGGCGGTCACCGGGAAGCCGAGCTCGTGTTCGGCGCGAGCCAGCGCGATCCAGAGATCGCGCCAGGCTCCGTGGCGCGCGCGCGGCGAGAACAGACGAGCCATGTCCTGGCTCGCGTAGCGTTCGATGAGCGGGTGGTCGAAGCGAAGGCCGCGTTCCATGCGGCCTTGTTATCCGCCGACCGGCTCGGCTGCCACGCTTCCAAGGAGACGGCGCAGCGGGGCCCGTTGCGCCGATCTCGTGGTTGGTGGGTCCCGCGTTGCGGCGTCCTGGCAATCGCTGAGCCGGGTCGCCTCGCGGGCGAGCCGGCTTCCAAGGAGACGACGCAGCGGGGCCGGTTGCGCCGATCTCGTGGTTGGTGAGTCCCGCGTTGCGGCGTCCTGGCAATCGCTGAGCCGGGTCGCCTCGCGGGCGAGCCGGCTTCCAAGGAGACGACGCAGCGGGGCCGGTTGCGTCGATCTCGTGGTTGGTGAGTCCCGCGTTGCGGCGTCCTGGCAATCGCTGAGCCGGGTCGCCTCGCGGGCGAGCCGGCTCAGCAGGTCACCCAGACCTGGCGGCAGCGGGTCTCCCAGCGAGCCGGCACCCAGACCCGGCGGCAGCCACCGTGGTCGATGATGCCCCAGTAGCGGCGACCGCAGTGATCGTAGATCCAGCCGTAGGTCGGCGGCACGTGCTGCTCTTCCCAGTAGCCGGGCACCAGGTACTGCTCCTCGATGGTCTCCCAGCGGCCGCGCGGCAGCGGTGCGCGGCGGATGGGTTCGCAGTGGTTGGGCGAGCGGTCGAAGCGACGGTGGTCGCGGTGGTCGCGGTCGCGGTGGTCGCGCTGGTTGCCGATCACGACCGCCCCCCGCAGATCGCGGCCGAGCCGGGCCTCGATGACAACCTGGGCCGGAGCCGAGACGGCGGCCCCGAGCAGGGCCGCCAGAACGAGCATCGGGAATCGCTTCATGGCACCCCCCTCAGCGCAACTATCGAGCCGACGTTCGATTCGGGTGCCGCGCCGCAACCGATGCTCCCTGGTGCCGATACCACGGGCAGCAGCGAGTCACTCTGTAGCGACTGCAATCCACTCCCGGCCTACCAGGGGCCCCAGGTCGCGAGGGCGACGCAGAGCAGAGCAGCCATCAGCAGCCAGGGGATCCCGGCTGCGCAATCCGTCTCGCCGCCGATCCGCCACCGGAGCCAACTGCACGCCAGCAACGCGCCGCAACAATCCGTCAGCCAGTCGGAGACCGAAGCCACTCGCCCTGGCACGTAACTCTGGTGAAGCTCATCGATCATCCCGTAGGCGCCGGCGACCGACACGGCGATCACGGCGGCCAGGCGCGAGCGGGTTTGCTGCCGGCGCCAAGCCCAGAGCCACAGCGACGCCGCCAGACCGGCATAGGCGACCACATGGGCTCCGTTGTGGAGGAACGAGCGCCAATCGCTCGCAGGACCGGGTGTCGGCGACCGCGACGAGGACCACCAGAGCAGGGCCATCAGCAGCAAGGGTGCACTCGCCCGCATCCAGCCAGATCTCGCCGACCACCAGGACACACCCGCTTCGACGGCGCGCAAGGCCCACGATCCGGCGAACGGGCGGATCACTGGCGGGCGATGTGGCCGCTCAACCGCAGGCCACCGGCCGGCGCGGTCGCGGCACGAACGTCCTGCAGGTAGACCGAGAGCAGGAACAGGCCGCGCCCACGCTCGCTCTCCAGGGACGGCATGCCATTGGTCGCTGCGGCCAGGGCCTGGGCCAGTTCGTCGACGGCGTCCGTCGGCATTTCCTGATCGAAGAACTCCACCCGCAACAGGTCGCCAGCCGGCTCGATCTGAACCGCCAGGTCCAGGCCCCGATGTCGGTAATCAGAGCCGTGCTCGATGGCATTGTTGACCAGCTCGTCGACGACCAGGGCCAACTGGTCGCCGACCTTGGCGTCGGCACCGAGGCCAACGGCCAGCTGGCGCACATCGGCTCGCAGTTGCCGCAGCACACCGGGTTGGGGGGCGAAACTCAGGCGACGCATCAGCTAACGCCCTCTACCAACAGGGAAAGGTCGACGGCCGGCGCAGAGTGCGTCAGGGCTCCGATCGAGATCCGGTCGACCCCGCATTCGGCGAACGCACGCACCGTGCGCAGGTTGACGCCACCCGATGCTTCGGTCAGCACTTTGCGGCCGAGCGACCGCGCTGCCGAGCGCACGGCGGCGACTGCCGCCGACAGTGGCGCCCCGGGCTCGAAGTTGTCCAGCAGCACGATCGACGCGCCGCCACGCACTGCCGCGAGCGCTTCGTCGACATCGCGGGCCTCGGCCACCACGGGATGATCCTGAGCGAGAACACAGCGGCGGACGACATCCTCGTAACCCATCGGCTTCGCGAAACCGAAGTGGTTCTCCTTGAGCAGGACCTGGTCGAACAGTCCGATGCGGTGATTGACTCCCCCTCCGGCCAGCACGGCGCGCTTCTCGAGCAAGCGCAATCCGGGGGTGGTCTTGCGGGTGTCGAGGATGGCGGCACCGGTGCCGGCCACGGCATCGACGAAGGCCCGCGTCATCGTCGCCACCCCGGACAAGCGCTGGATGAAGTTCAGTGCCGTGCGTTCGGCTGCAAGCAAAGGCCGCATCTCGCCTTCGACGCGCAGCACGACGTCCTTGGGAGCGAAGCGGTCGCCATCGCGGCGAAGGGCAGTGACCTCGGCTGCCGGATCGAGCATCCGGAACGCCTCGATCGCACAATCCAGCCCCGACAGTACCCCGTTGGACTTGGCAATCAGCCGTGCCATGCCACGCCGGCCGGCCGGAACCGACAAGCGACTGGTGACGTCGGCATCCACCCGCGGATCGGCGGTCCCGAGGTCCTCGGCGAGGGCTCGGCGAACGGAGTCACGCAGGGTGTCAGCCAGGACATCCATGGGTCGCGGCAGACTACCGCAAAGGAGGAGCAACCGCATCGGCCATGCCGCCTCCTCCTCGGTTCCCGCCACCTGGCGGCGAGCCGAACCACAGCCACGGCGCCATCTCGGCGGCTGTCTCCGGACCGAGACCAGGGACGCGGGCCAACGCGTCGATGCCGTCGAACGGCCCGCGCCGGATGCGCTCCAACACGATGGCCTCGGCTCGCACCGAGCCGATGCCGGGCAACACCCTGAGCTCGGCGACCGTGGCCCGATCGAGATCGACCCGATGGGGACGAACCTCCAATGCCGGGGCAGCTTCAGCCCTCAGCAAGCCGCCGCCGAAGGCGCGAATCGCCAACGCGAACACCACCAAGGCCCAAACCTCGATCAGCCGCCACCGACGGCTCACCAGCGGCGGATCTGAGCCGTCATCCGAGCCTCCATCCCGGTGGACACGGCCGGCACCACCAGGTGCCGCTCGAGTTCCCGAATCACATCCATCATCGCCACGCTGGTCGAACATACCGGGGACACGTGGAGCAGAGGGGGCTGTCCGAGGCGACGATGGGTCACCGTGGGGTCCTCTGGCACTTCACCCAGGTAGTGGATCTGGCAGGCAGCGAAACGCCGGGAAACCTCCTCGAGCCGAGCGAAAGTCCTGCGGCCGAGCCCCGGTTCGCCGACTCGGTTGACCACCAGGTGGATCGCCGGCCCCAGCGGCTGACGCGCGATGCACTTGATCAGGGCATAGGCATCCGTGAGAGCCGCGATCTCCGGGTTGGTGACGACAACCACCTGGTGCGCCGACAACACCGTGATGAGCGACTGCGGAGCGAGACCGGCACCACAATCGAGCAGCACGACGTCGTGGCAACCGGCCAATCGATCCAGCGCCTTGGCCAGCACCCGCATCTGCCGAGCGCCCAGCTCGGCGAGTTCGACGATTCCCGAGCCGCCGGCGATCAGCCCTGGCCCATAGGGAGTGCGCAGCAGCACCTCCGCCAACGACTTCGAGCCCTCGAGCAGGTGATGCAGCGAGTAGGGCGGAGTCACCCCGAGCAGCAGGTGGGCGTTGGCCAGACCGAAGTCGCAGTCCACCAGCACCGTCCGGTGCCCCCGCTGGTGCAGGGCCAGGGCCGCGTTGACGGCCAGGAACGACTTGCCGGTGCCACCCTTGCCGCTCGCGAACGCGACCACCGTGGCCTGGTGGCCCCGCGCCAGGGCTGGCGGCAGCTGCTCCTCTCCGCGACCGAACCAGCGCTGCAAGAACGAACGCCCATGCCATTCGGCACGTCGATCAGGTTCCAAGGCTCACCTCGTGAATCGCGGGGCGCAGGCGCGCCGTCGATTCCGCTCAGCCGGGCCGCCGGGTCGGCGGCCGCGGACTGTCCTGCGCCGCGGCGAACGCATCGTCATCGGCCATTACCGCGGGCTCGGAATCGCCGCCGGCCGACGAGGCCGGACCACCGAGTGCGGAGTATTCATCTGCGGACAGTCGCGCGGATGCCGCGACCGAGCGCAGGCTCTCCGCGTCGACGCGGTGGCCTGCGCTGCGACCGTTGGCCGAATAGCGAGACGCCGCCGACCGCGCCGACGCACCTGCATCGGCACCGGTGTCTTGATCCGAGATCAGGCCAGCGAGCGCGGCGAAGCGGCGCAACAGCCGGTCACCGAACGTCCGCACATCGGCCGCGACGACCAGATCGCATCGGGCGCCGCCGGCGACCTCGGCGCGCAGGACTCCGTCGACGAGCCGGAGCTCGGCCAGCGGTCGCCCCTGCCAGCTGATACGCCGCCAATAGCGATCGCCATCGCATCGCACGCCCGGATCGATGCGCGCACACAGGTCCTGCACTGCCGTCCAAATGTCGCGCTGGGCAGCCGGCACCACGAACGGCGCACTCGCCGAGTAGGCACCGCCCGAACTCGCCGCGCCATCGCCGGCGGACCGCAGGAATCGCACCGCGAAGCGCTCGCAGCCGGCGATCCGGAATGGCTCGAGGCGACAGACCTGCAGCCCCGGGACCGACAGGCGACCGAGCGGGTCGAGTGCGGCGGAAGCAGCCTCGGCGCCGATCACCAGCACCCGACCGGCCGCACCGGGGCACAGGTTCGCTTCCGGAACCGCGGTGACCAGTGCATCGCCCAGGCGGTGCAGGAAGTCCGCCGCCGCCAACACGCGCGCCGTCAACAGCGCGTCACCATCGACCGCCAGCAGCACCAAAACGGGCGCACCGCTGGCGTCGCGAGCGAGCCCTTCCACGAGACCGAACTGACCACCACTGCAGTCGAGCCCCTCGACGATCAGCTCCAGCCCACGCTCCACTTGGTCGAGCCGCGTCGACACCAGCGCCCAGAGGCTCTCACGCAAGTGCGGCAGGATCGGACCACGAATCATCTGGATTCCCCCGATGGCGGGATGCTCGGCACCCCACAAGGTGATGGCCCCACCACGCGGCGCGCATCAGCGACACCGCGGATCCTTGGCACATGTCGGACCTGGCCCGCCATGGCCAACCGCTTGGGCTGGTACAAGGGGTGGGAGCCTCGCTAACCGGTAGGCAGCATTACAGGTGGTGTCAGGCGAAAAAGCAAGGGCGAGCCCCTCACTTACGTTTCGCCGTCGATATGCAGCATCGGCGAACGACGTTGCTCGAGCCGGGTCCAGGCCACCGCCACCGCATCGGTCGCATCGAGCGGCAGCCCGGCCGGCATCGCGTCCCGACCTGCCGGCACGAACTGCCGGATCATCGCCGCAACCGACTCCTTGCCCGCGGCGCCGTTGCCGGTGACACACCGCTTCACCCGCGCCGGCGCGAACTGGTGCACGCTGAGGCCGGCCCGCGCCGACTCCGCCAGCACGACGCCCCGCGCCTCGCCGATGCGCAAGGCGGCCTGCGCACTCTTGCCGTAGAACGCTTCCTCGATCGCCAACTCGTCCGGCGTGAACTGCACCAACAGCGAACGAAACTGCTCCGACAGCTCGAACAGTCGATCGGGCAGCGCCGTCGTTCGACCGCCGAGTCGCAGCACCCCGGCCGCCAGCAACCGCACCCCGTCGCCGTGACCGCCGCCGCAGCGCACGACGTTGCTGCCGCGCATCGCCATCGGCACGACGCCATCGCGCGGACGCGGAACGTCCACGGCGATCTCGAGACAGCCGAAACCGACCACCTGAGTGCCCGGATCGATACCTAGAATCCGCACCACCGCCACGGCGCCGAGTGTAAGGTCGCGGCCCGTGAAGGTCGCCATGTTGCTGCTCGCCGCCGGCCGGGGCTCGCGCTTCGGCGGCCCGGTGCCGAAGGCATACCTGCGCCTCGGCGGACGCACGCTGCTGGTCGCCAGCGCCGAGCGACTGCTGCGCGCGTTGCCAGGCGGCGCCAGTGCGACCCTGTCCGTGATGGTGCATCCGGACGACCGGCGGACACATCTCGCCGAGTGCCTGCCGCAGCTCCAGGCGTTGGCGCCCGGTGACCGGCTGCAGATCGTCGACGGCGGCGCCACGCGCCAGGAGTCGATGCAGCGCGGCCTGTCGGCCATCGGCTCGGCAGCCGACCTGGTGTTGGTTCACGATGCCGCCCGGGCCCTGCTGCCGATCGCCGCGACTCGCACCTGCATCGAGACCGCCGCGAGCCACGGCGCCGCGCTGCTGGCGATCCCGGCCGCGGACACCATGAAGCGCGTGCACGGACATACGGTCACCGGCACCGTCGACCGCAGCGGCATCTGGCTGGCGCAGACGCCGCAGGTCATTCGCCGCGAACTGCTGCAGCGGGCGCTGGCCCACGCCGTGGCGACCGGCTTCGAAGGCACCGACGACGTGTCGCTGGTCGAACACCTCGGCGAACGGGTCGAGGTGGTGGCCGGCAGCCCGACCAACCTGAAGATCACGCGCCCCGAGGACCTGCCGCTGGCCGAGGCCATCCTCGCCGCCGAACTCGCATGAACGACCTGCCTCGCATCGGTCTCGGCATCGACGTGCACCGGCTCGCGCCGGGGCGCCCCTGCATGGTCGCCGGCATCCGGTTCGACGCGGAGGTGGGACCGTTGGGCCACAGCGACGGCGACGCCGTGCTGCATGCCGCGTGCGATGCGGTGCTCGGGGCCGCCGGGCTCGACGATCTCGGCACCCTGTTCTCCGATCGCGACCCCGCGAATCACGACCGGCCGTCGGCGGACTTCTGCCGGGCGACCATGGACCAGGTGCGGCAGAAGGGTCTACGGGTGCTGTCGCTCGACTGCGTGCTGGAGACCGAGGTGCCGAAACTGAAGCCGCAGCGCCAGGCGATGCGCGAACGGCTGGCGGCCCTGTTCGCACTGCCTGCCGACCGCGTCAACATCAAGGGCAAGACCGGCGAGAAGGTCGACGCGATCGGACGCGGCGAGGCGATGCGTGCGACCGTCGTCGCGCTACTCGGCCCGGCCTGAGGCGCCGGGCGCGGTGCCCGACGAGTAGGCGTCGAACATGCGCCGGTAGGGTCCGTTGCGCGCGAACAGCTCTTCGTGGCTGCCGGACTCCGCGACCCGGCCCTTGTCGAGCACGACGATGCGGTCGGCGCCGACGATCGTCGACAAGCGGTGCGCGATGACGATCGAGGTGCGGCCCTTGCGCACGCTGTCGAGCGCCTTCTGCACCAGGCGCTCGTTCTCGGAATCCAGCGCCGAGGTGGCCTCGTCGAGGAACAGGATCGCCGGGTCGCGCACGATCGCCCGCGCGATCGCCAGCCGCTGCTGCTGACCACCCGACAGGTTGCCGCCGCGTTCGCCGACCACGGTGTCGTAACCCTGCGGCAGCGACAGGATGAAGTCGTGGATGTTGGCCGCCCGCGCGGCCGCCTCGATCTCGGCCATCGTGGCCCCCGGCTTGCCGTACTCGATGTTGGCCCGGATCGTCGTGTTGAACAGGAACGACTGCTGGCTGACGACCGCGGTGTGGGCCCGGTAGTCGGCGAGTCGGATCTCGCGCAGGTCGACGCCGTCGATGCGGATCACGCCGCGGTCGGGTTCGTGGAAGCGCTGGATCAGGTCGACGGTCGTGGTCTTGCCGCTGCCGGACTCGCCGACCAGCGCCACCGTGGTGCCCGCGGCGATGTGCAGGTCGAGCCCGCGCAGCACCGGTTCGTCGCCGTAGGCGAACGTGACCCCCTGCAGCTCGATCTCGCCGCGCACGGTGGTCAGCGGCCGCCCGCCCTCGGCGGCGCGGTCGGTGGTCTCGGACAGGATCACCTCGAGGCCGCGCAGCGCCCCCGCCGACTCGTTGAGCACGTGGAAGCTGCGCGTCAGCCGCTTCACGTGCTGGTAGGTGGTCGCCAGCGGCATGATCACCAGGGCGACGTCGTCGAACCGGATCTTCTTCTCGACCAGCACCACGTAGCCGAGCAGCACCAGCAGCACGCCGAAGCCGATCTGGTAGCTGACGAAGGTCTGCGCCATCGAGCGCCCCTTCGCGCGCAGCATGTGATGGGCGCGCTGCAGGAACGTCGTCGTGGTCGCCTCGAAGTCGCGCAGCATCGCCTGCTCGAGCTGGAACGACTTGACGGTGCGGATGCCGGTCAGGATCTGGTTCAACGACTCGGTGGTCTCGCCCATCGCCTGCAGGCTGCGAGTGCTGCGCTTGCTCACCCGGCGCCCCTGTCGGTAGAGCGGGATCACCATCACCGGCACCATGATCGCCAGCACGATCAGCGCCTGCGGCACGAAGAACGCGAGGATCGCCACGTTGCCGAGGATCATCAGCGGATCGACGACAAGGTTGTCACTGGCCAGCTCGAACGAACGCTGCATCACCTGCGTGTCGTTGGTCACCTTGCTGATCAGCTCGCCCATGCGCTGCCGACCGAAGAACCGCACCGGCAGGGCCAGGAAGTGCCGCGCGAGCTCGCCGCGCAGGTCGGCGACGATGCGGATCGCGAAGAACCGCGAGATCGTCTGGACCTGGTAGATCGTGATGGCGCCGAGCAGGCCGCAGATCCCGGCGATCACGCCGCAGGCGGCCACGACGTTCATGCCCGGGTGATCGAACGCGATGCCGAGCCAGCGGGCGAGGTCGTTGGCGAAGGCGCGGAACCAGACGTTGAACTCGTTGGCCCAACGCTCGGTGAAGCCGCCGTCGACGCCCGGCGCAGCCTCGGCAGGAGCCGCCCCGCCGCCGCCCATCTCGGCCATCAGCGGCTTCACCAGCACGAACGGCAGCTTGGTGAAGGCGGTCTCGAGCACGCCGAACACGAACATTGCCGCGACCATGCCCTTGTAGCGGACGATCGCGGCCCAGAGGCGGTGCAGCAGCGCCCGGAAATCGGCGCGGGAGTCCAGGGGCTCGGTCACGCGCACCATGCTAGGGCGAGAAGGAGGCGAGTTCCTCCCTCGATCGCGGCCGCGCGCGCCACGCCGTCGGCCGATCACCCGGCGGGTGACCGGCCCCGGCGGATCACTCGAACTTGGCCTTGCCGATCACCTCGGCCGCCCACTGGAAGAAGCGCGTGGTGATGTAGTCCTCCTTCACCAGCTCGCGCTCGCGCTCGTTCTTGACGTCGATCTGGCGGCGAGCCGGCGTGCGCGTGTTGACGCGGGCGATGAACCAGCCGTCGGCGCCGGCGATCGGACCGATGGTCTTGCCGACCTCGCAGTCGAAGAACAGGAACTCGGCCAACGAGAAGCCATCGAGCAGCTGGGTGAACTCGCTCTCGCGCAGCTGCTGGCGCAGCTGGTTCAGCGGCAGCAGGCCCAGGCGCCCCTTCTTCTCGTCGTTGCTGAAGAACTCGGTGTGGGCGTCGAGCGCCTGGTCGAAGGTCATCTCCTTCTTCTCCAGCGCGGCGAACACCGACTCGCAGCGGGCCTTGGCCTTCGCCATGCCATCCGGCTCCCAGGCGCCGGTCTTCGGGTTGCGGCCCTGGAACGGCAGCAGACTGACGTCGACCTGGCCGTCGGCGAAGAACGCCGCGCGCGAGTTGGCGTGTTGCTGCAGGTTCTCGTCGTTGATGTCCGCCTTGATCATGTCGCTGAACGACGAGATCAGGCGCCAGCGCGACCGGAACGCCTCGAGGCACGGGTAGCCCTTGAAGCGGGTGGCGATGACCTCCACCGTGAACGGGGTGGAGTCGTAGGGCTGACGATACTCGTCATAGCGACGCTGGAAGTCCTCGTCGGTCACGAACGCGCCCTTCGCCACGAGGTCCTGCTTCAGCGCCTCACGCACGGCCACTTCCTGCATGGCGCGCTCGAGGTCCTGCACGTAGAGCCCCTTCTTGACGAAGTCGAAGGCCTCGGCCGTCTTCCACTCGAGGTCGTTGACCTTGAGCACGGTGTCGGGCGGCAGGCCGTTCGACGCGTAGCGGATGTCGCTCCAGCTGCGCAGACCCTTCTGCACGAACTGGCGCATCATGTTGACCCAGAAGTCGGGCAGCTTCTTCGGGTTGCCCTTCTCGTCGGTGCCCTCGGTGGCCTTCTCGAGCTGCTCCAGGAACTTCGGCCCCTGGTCGCTCTGCGTCTGCGCCTTGATGGCTTCCTTGGTGATGTCCGGCCAGTTGCGCGGCGCCCCGGGGAAGAACACGCGGTCGAACAGCTCCGATTCCTTGCGCTGCTCGAGGAAGGTCTCGCGATTCAGGCCGTACTGCGAGCGCACGACCTCCCAGAAGTCGACGCCCGGGTTCTTGGTCTCGAACTCCATCTTCATCGGCGCGAGCTTCTCGATCACCTCTTCGTCGGTCACGACGAAGTCCTCGGCGCGGCGCTGGCCCGACTCGACCTGCTTCTTGACCTCTTCCAGGATGAAGAAGTTGGCAACCTTGGCCTCGACCAGCTTGCCGCCCGCCAGGTAGACCGCCTCGCGCATGACCTCGCGGGCATCGAGCTGCTTGCCGTTGACCTTCAGGTCGGTCAGCAGCTGGGCTCGCTCGTCGACCAGACTCTGCGACAGCTTCTCGACCTCGCGACGAAGCGCCTGGATCTGCGGATTGTCCTGGGCCAGAGCCGAAGAGGCGGCCACGGCAGCCAACACGGCGGTGAAGAGGAGTGCGCGTTGCATCGGAGTCGTTTGGGTCGGAAGAAGGGCGAGCAGTCTAGCGGGGTAGGCGCGGGAAACGAGCCACCCCGGGGATTCCTCCCACAATCCAGGCGGATCGGCGCCGCGGACCCTGCCCGCGGCGCGTCCGTCCCGTAGCATGCGCGCCTCTCCGATGTCCTACGACCCGCGCTCGATCGCCTTCGCCGCCGAGATCCTCTACCCGCCCCAGCAGCTGCGCGCGGACCTCGTGCAGAGCGTGCACAACACCCTGTACCGGCAGCCGGCGATCGGCTACCAGAACTTCCAGGTCGCCCCCGACGGCATCCACCTGAGCAACCTGCCGCAGGCGCCGGGCCAGATCTCGGTGGCAACGTTCGCCTGGGACCGCCTGGTCCTGCGGGAAGAGCTGCGCGGCACCACGGTCGAGGACTTCGCGACCCGGGTCGTCAACGTCACCACGATCGCCTTCCAGGCCCTCGGCATCGCGTCCTCGCTGGCCCAGCAGTTCGTGGTCCGGTCGCTGATCGCACCGCGCCATCACCGCGACGGCCGCGAGTTCCTCAGCCGCAAGCTGGTGGCCCCGGGCGGCGACGCCTGGCAGACGTTCGGCCGACCGCTGCAGGCGCTCGGGGTCCGACTGGTGTTCCCGCCCCACCAGGGCGGCCGCGAGACCTATCATGTGCGCATCGAGACCTGGCCGCAGGACCCACGCTCGCTGTGGCTCGAGAACACCGGCAGCCACCCGGCCCCGTTGGCGACCGCCGATGCACCGCAACTGGCCGAGCTGCTGTTCTCGACCTACCGCTACCTGAGCGGCCCGGTCTGCGATTTCCTGGCCACCCTGGACACCCCGTGAACCGATCGACTGCCACGCTCCTGGTCGCGACCGCGATCCTGCTGACCTCGGTCCCCGGCTGCAAGGAGCAGCCCGTGCCGCCGGAGCACCGTTTGCTGGTGCTGGACGGCATCGAGATCACGCTGGCCGAGGTCGAGCCGTATGTCGCCTACCTCGCCTCGTTCATGCCCGAGTTCGGGCGCAAGACGATGATCGAGAAGGTGATCGACGAACACGTGCTGCCGGTGAAGCTGGCCCGACGCCACTTCGGCCCGCAGCGAGCCGAACAGCTGCGGCTGGCGCAGGACCTGTGCAGCCTCGCCACCAACGCCGCCGAGCTCGAACGCCTCAGTGAGCAGTGCCAGCACAAGACGCGCGGCAACATGAACCGGCTGCAGGCGAAGCTGCCGGTGTCGATGTTCGTGTTCGACGAACTGCAGACCGGCGCGGTCAGCCCGCCGATCGAGCTGCCGCAGGGCTGGTTCGTGGTTGCGGTGCACGAGTTCACCAAGACGGCGATGCGGCTGGACGACTTCGTCGACGCCCGCCAGGTGGGCTTCGTGACCCACACCTCCGGCGACTGGTACCAGTGGTGGACCGCGCAGACGGAGCTGCTGGCCGACAAGGCGACCTTCGTCCACCCGGACTATCGCTCGGCGATACCCAAGTGGATCCGACTCCCGGAGCAACCGTGAACCGCTACCTGCCTCTCGCTGCGAAACTGACGTTCGCGCTCGCCGTCTCGATGGCGGCCGCACAGGAGCCGAAACCGGCGCCGGCATCCCAGCAGCAGGATCCCGCCCGGCAGGGGGACAAGCTCGCCGAGTGGCCCGCACCCAAGGCCGGCGAGCGCGAGCGCGTGCTGGCGCTGGTGGATCAGTTCAAGAAGCCGGATCCCGAACTGCACCGGCGCGCAGCCGGCCAGCTGGCCGAGCTCGGAGAGAGCACGATCCCGCTGCTCATGCAGCAGGTGTCCGACCAGGCCTCGGCGGCAGCACTCAACCAGCACCTGTTCGCCACCCTCGACGGCAAGCTGAGCCGCCGCCACGCGGCCCTGATGGCGCGCGAGGCGAAGAAGCCCAAACTCGAACTGCGGCGCTACCTCACGCTGCGCATGTGCAAGCTCGGCGATCCCGAGCTGGCGTCGCAACTGACCGCGACCCGCGCCGACAAGGACGAGCTGACCGCGTTCTATGCCGCCCTGGGCGCGCTGTCGCTGAAGCAGAAGGACGCGTTGCCGGACGTGCTGGCGTACGCGCGGCGCAACTGGACCGCGATCGCCCCGCTGGTCGCCGAGGTACTGCCGGCCGCCCGCTCCGCGGAATGCGCCAACTGGGTGTTCGAGCACATCGCCAAGGCGCCATCCGCCGACCAGATGACCGGGCTGCGGCTGCTGCGCTACCTGGCGGTCAAGGAGCAGGGTGTGATCCTGCGCACCTACCTGTCGGCCGCCGACAACGCGGTCAAGCGCGAGGCGATCAACGCCGCCCGCGTCATGCACGGCGAGCCGCCGCTCGAGAACCTGCCGGTGTTCCAGGTCATCGAGATGGCCGAGCTCTGGAAGAAGAAGCTCTGAACCGTCGCCACCGCCCCCTCGCTCCGAAGGTCCGATGTCCCGAATCGCCCTCCTGCTACCCCTCGCCCTGCTGACCGCCGCGGCCCTGGCCCAGGACCAGAAGCTGCCGAAGTGGAAGCTCGACCCCTACACGAAGAACCAGCCGGAGGCGATGGCGAAGCTCGGCTACGTCAACTACGGCCCGTTCAAGTTCGGCAACCTCGCCGACTCGCCGGTGCAGACGACGCAGATCGATGCCTCGCTCGAGTTCGTGCACATCCGCTGGGTCGAGACCGCGCACTTCCGCATCGGGCTCGACCAGCCGGAATGGCCGGTGCCGCTGGATCCGCCGACCCGCGCGAAGATCCGCAAGGAGCTTGAGGAGCTGCAGAAGAAGCTGCCGTCGGTGAACCCGAAGACCCGCGTGCTCGATCCGTGGCTGCGGCTGCACCTTACCGCGCAGCGCCTCGAGAACCTCTATGCCGAGACCCAGCAGCTGTTCGGCGTGAAGGACGAGGACTTCCCGAAGGATCCGTCGGCGGTGATGGTCGACGCGAAGGCCCGCTACATGGGGCACGGGCCGTACCTCGGCATGCAGGAGAAGTACCTGGTGCTGGTGTTCGACAAGGCCGGCTCGCAACGCACCTACATGTCGGCCTACCTCGGCCGCGATTCCTCGATGCCGCAGCGCTGGCACTTCAAGGAGTCGAGCTCGATCCTGATCACGCTCGCCTGCGAGTCCGACGAGTTCCCGCTCAAGCACGACACCGCGCTGCACTGCGCGCTCGCGTTCAACACCAGCCAGAACCTGCTCGACGGCTTCCGCCACTACTCCTACGACATCCCGGTCTGGATCAAGGAGGGGTTCGGCCACTGGAACTGCCGCCGCGTCGACCCGAAGTGGCCCAGCTTCGACCAGAACGAGGGCGCCATCGCCGACATGAAGATGATCGACAAGTGGGAGCCCTACTGTCGCAGTCTGCTCGCCAGCGAAGGCAAGTTCGTGTCGTTCCCCGAGGTCGCCGGCTGGCGCGATTTCGGCAACATCAAGTTCAACGACCACGTCGCGATCTGGTCGCGCATGGACTGGCTGCTGTCGCAGGGGCCCGAGAAGTGGCAGAAGTTCTTGTTCGCGGTGAAGGGCCGCGTCGACGCCAATTGGGCGCCGGACCAGAAGGACCTGGTCGGTGCGACGCGCGAAGCGCTGCAGGCGGCCTACGGCGTGTCGCTGCTGGACTTCGATCGCAAGTGGGCGGAGTGGGTCAAGGCGCACTACCCGGCGCAGTGAAGCCCCGCGCAGTGACACCCGCAGCAGTCACCGCCGCGATCAGCTCGGGTCCCACAGCGTGAAGCGATAGACCGGCAGCAGCGCCAGCAGCGAACTGCGCACCCACGCCTCGGCCTCGGCCCCCATGCCGATGGCGTCCTCCTTCGGCAGCTGCCGCTGCACGTGGAGCCAGTGATTGCCCGGCGTGTAGTGCGTCAGCATCTCGGCGACCTCGGCCGGCTTGGCCTGCGCGCACCAGTGGTCCTTCTTCCAGTCGTGCAGCTTCAGGTTGAAGCCGGGCGGCAGCGCCTTCAGCAACTGGCAGAACTCGGCGAGCACCGCCGGCTCCTTGCCGACCTTCTTCTTCAGGTTCTCGCCGTCCCACCACGCCTGCGGGTGGATCCGCAGCGCCGCCTCGACGATCTGGTCGTCGATGCAGACCTCGAGCACGGTCTGGATGTAGTGCGTCTCGGCGTCCTTGCCGAGCGCCTCGCCGAAGAACGACGCCAGCTGCTTGCGCTGTTTGGGGCCCCGACACAGGTAGGCGCGCTGCTCGCGCACGCGATAGGCGTTGAACGTGTAGGGGTGGTGCAGACCGGCCTGCGCACTGAGCTCGGTGCCGAGCCCCTTCGCCTCCTTCAGCACACCGTCGACGATCGCCTTCAGCTTGCGCCGGACGCCGAGCCGCAGGGCGTTGTACTCCGGGTCGTCCTGGCGGTGCTTTTCGTAGGCCTTGAAGTCGCGTTCGAGGAACACTTCGGACATACGGAACAGACTACGAACCGCGGGCCTCGCCGCCATCGCACTTTGCTGGTTCGCCGCCGGCGCTACCCTTGCCGCGATGAGGAACCCGATCATCTGCCTCGCGGCGCTGCTGCCCGCCTGCACCACGACGTTCGCCGAACCGCGCGTGCTGGTGTCGCCGTACCTCGCCGTGTACCGGCTGCGCGGCGACCTCGGGGTGCAGTCGCAACCGGCACCCGGCGATCCGCTGCAGGACAACGCCCAGGTGCCGCTGCGCACGTTCGGTCAGGACCACTTCCGGGAGGACGTCGGCGTGCGGGCCGACATCGGCGACGGCTTCGGCGGGGTGCGCGTCGACTACTACCGGCTCGACCAGGGCACCGCGCGGACCGGCGTGCTGGAGAACGACTGGGGACGGCTGCTGGCCGGCGACACGGTGCAGATGCGCGCGGCGATGGACGAACTGCGGGTCGGCTGGCTCGAACCGGTACTGCACGTGCGCACCAACTGGCGCGACCGGCCGCTGCAGCTGAAGGCCGCCGTCGGCGGCGTGTTCACGCATCGCGACCTCGAGCTGCGCACCCGCACCGAGGACGGCAACCGCGCGCAGAACGTGCAGATCGACGGCGACGTGGTCGCGGCGGCGGTGCGGCTGCGCGCCACCTGGCGCGACTTCGGCGTCGACTTCGACTACGCGATCTCGCCGAACCTGTCGCTCGGCGGCGACCACGACGGGGTGCAGCAGGATGCCGAGGCGCGCCTGAGCTGGACCATGCCGCTGCACGACGTGACGTTCTTCACCGGCTATCGCTACAGCCGGATCGAGGCCGAGGGCACCGCCAACGGCTTCGGCTACGACGCCGACCTCGTCGTCGACGGCTTCCAGTTCGGGGTCACGGTCACGTTTTGAGCCGGCTCGCCCGCGAGGCGACCCGGCTCAGCGATTGCCAGGACGCCGCAACGCGGGACCCACCAACCACGAGATCGACGCAACCGGCCCCGCTGCCGGTGAGTCCGGTGCCAAGGGCGGCGCGAAAATCGCCGTCCCGCCCCCTGCGCAGCCGCCTAGACTCCCGCGCCGATGGATCCTCGTCCTGCCGCTGCCGCGCCCGCCAACCGGCTGCTGGCGATCGCGATCGCCGCGTTCGCCGTGCTGTTCTTCCAGATCGCCGTCACGCGCGTGCTGAGCGTCGTGCTCTGGTACCACTGGGCCTTCCTGTCGGTGTCGCTGGCGATGCTCGGTCTCGGTGCGCCGGGCGTCTGGTTCGCGATCCGGCGGCCGGGCCCGCGCACCCTGCCGTGGCTGCTGTTGACCGGCGGACTGGCGATGCCCGGGTCGATCGTCGCGATCCTGGCGATCACGCTGCACCTCGGCCACGACAAGTTCGGCGACCTGGGCCCGTGGGCCGTGGTCGCCTGCATGGGCTGTGTGCTGGTGCCGATGCTGCTGCTCGGCGCCGCGGTCTGCATCCTGCTGCTCGAGGCACCGGGTGCCCAGGTGGCGCGCATGTACGGCGCCGACCTGATCGGTGCCAGCATCGCCGCGGCGGCGGTGCTGCCGGTGCTCAGCTGGCTACCGACGCCGATCGCGTGCGCCTTGTTCGGCCTGCTGCCGGTGTGGGCCGCGTGGCGCTGCGGGGTCGGCATCGTCGCCGCCGGGCTGGCCGCGGCGGCGATCGTCGGCGTCAGCGTCGTCGACGGCCCGCTGCAGGTGAAACGATCCAAGCTGTACCTCGAGATCGTCGACATGTACGAGCGCTGGACGCCGACCGCCCGCCTGACGTTCTTCGACGTGCAGGAAGCGCAGGCGAAGCTCGGCATCAAGGACGAGCGCGGCCATGCCTGGGGCCGCGGCAGCAAGGCGCCGCTGTCGTCCGTGCAGCAGTTCTGGATGGAACAGGACGGTACCGCCGGCACCCCCATCACGCGCTTCGACGGCGACGTGAAGGACATGTCGGAGTTCGAGTTCCTGCTCTACGACGTCACCGCGGCGGGCTACGAAGTGCGGCCGCCGAAACGCGTGGCGATCATCGGCGGCGGCGGCGGCCGCGACATCCTGACCGCATTGAAGAGCGGCGCCGGCGACGTCGACGTCGCCGAGTTCAACGCCGGCGTCGTCGAGACCGTGTCGACGCGCTACCGGGAGTTCGCCGGTGACATCTATCACGCTCCGGGCGTGCATGCGCACACCAGCGAAGGCCGCAGCTTCCTGACCCGCTCGCCGGGCAACTACGACCTGATCCAGATCTCGCTGATCGACAGCTGGGCGGCGACCGCGGCCGGCGCCTACACGCTGGCCGAGAACAACCTCTACACCGTCGAGGCGTTCCGGCTCTACCTCGACAAGCTGGGGCCGAACGGCGTGCTGTCGACCAGCCGCTGGCGGTCGGGTGTGTTCGGCCTCGAAGGGGATCGCCTGGTGCTGCTGGGCCGCGCCGCGCTGCGGCAGAACGGCGTGACCGATCCGGCCAGCCACATGATCGCGATCGGCGCCGACAAGGTGTCGACGTTGCTGCTGTCGCGTCGACCGTTCGACGTGGCCGAGATCGAACGCGCGCGCGCGGTCTGTGAACAGCGCGGCTTCGAGCTGCTGCACCCGTTGCCGGTCGCGGCCGCGCCGCGGCACATCGAGTCGCTGCTGCGCGACGGTGCCGCCGAGGGCGAGGCGCGCGGGCTGATGCTCGCGCCGCCGACCGACGACAAGCCGTTCTTCTTCCAGTCGCTGCCGATCTTCGGCCGCTTCGACCTCGAGTTCGCGCGCCAGCAGGGCGTCAACGAGGAGGGGGTCGCGACGCTGCAGCTGCTGATGATGGTCGTCACCGGCTTCACGCTGCTGCTGTTCTTCGCCCCGTTCCTGCTGGTGCGCAGGCTCGCGCGCGGGCCGCAGTTCTGGCGCGGCAGCAGCTACTTCGCGGCGATCGGCCTGTCGTTCATGCTGATCGAGATCCCGTGGCTGCAGCGCTTCGTGCTGTATCTCGGCCACCCGAGCATCGCCGCCGCGGTCGTCATCGGCGCGCTGCTGCTCGGCGCCGGCCTCGGCGCCAGCCGTGCCGCCCGCCTCGGCGTCGACGGCGGTCGCCGCTGGTGGTGGCTGGTGCCGATCGGTCTCGGCGCCGTCAACCTGCTGATGTCGCCGCTGTTCGCGGCGACCCTCGGCGCCGCCGAGGCGGTGCGCATCGTGATCAGCATCGCCCTGGTGATGCCGATCGGCTTCCTGCTCGGCCACTTCTTCCCGCTCGGCATGCTGCGCTTCGGCGACGAAGCCAAGGCGTGGTACTGGGCCATCAACGGCGCCTGCGGTGTGCTGGCCGGGGTCTGCTCGCTGGCGCTGGCGATGGCGTTCGGCTTCCTGGCGGTCGCCTGGATGGGCGTGATCGGCTACCTGATCGCGGGTCTGCTGTTCGTCGGCAGCCAAGGCCGGGCGCGGGCCGCATGACGGGCGCGGTCGGGGAACGCCGTCGACTCGGGTCGTGGCTCGTGGTGGCGGCGATGCTGGTCGGCGTGATCCTCGGGGCGGAGGCGTTGGCCTTCCACTGCGACGACGCCTACATCACGTTCCGCCACGTCGCCAACGCGCGCGACGGCCACGGCCTGGTCTGGAACGCGCCGCCGTTCGCGCCGGTCGAGGGCTACACGTGCTTCCTGTGGGCGCTGCTGCTGTGGGCGATCTGGAGCTGGACCGGCATCGCACCGCCCGACGCGGTGAACACGCTGTCGATCGCCTGTGGCGCCATGCTGTTCGTCTACACGGCGCATCGGGCCCTGCGCGTGCGGGACCACGACGGTCGACCGGTCGCGGCGCTCGCCGCGCTCCTGATGCTGGCGGTGATCGGCAGCAACCGCACGTTCCTGACCTGGATGACCAGCGGTCTCGAGACCGCACTGTTCGAGCTGCTGATCGTGTTCTGGGTCGCGTCGGCGTTCCGTCCGGCCTCGGCTCGCACGACTGGCTGGTGGGCGCTGTGGTCGACCACCGCCGCACTGTCGGCGTGGACCCGCCCGGACGGACTGCTGCCCGTGGCGGCCACCGCCGGCGCCGCCGCGTTCGCCCTGCTCGCGCCCGGCGCGCCGCGACGGCGACTGCTGGTGGCGAACCTGCCGCTGCTGCTGGTGCCGGCCCAGCTCGCCTGGCGACTGTGGACCTACGGGGAGTGGCTGCCGAACACCTACTACGCGAAGGTGACGGCGCCCTGGCCGGAGGCCGGTCTGCGCTACCTCGCCTGCTTCCTGCTCGAACACGGGCTGTGGCTGTGGCCACCGCTGGCGATCGCGTTCGTGTGCAACGAACTGGCGCGGCGCCGGTCGCAACCGATGCCGCCGCTGCTGCAACACGTCCCGGCCGTGGCGGCGGTCGCGGTCGTGTTCGGCCACATCGGTTACTACACGTTGCGCGTCGGCGGTGATCCGTTCGAGTACCGCGTGTTCAGCCACCTGGTGCCGCTCGGCGGACTGTCGGCGCTGGCGATGGCCGCTCGGCTCCGCAGCGGGGCCGCACTGCCGCTCGCCACCGGTCTCGTGCTCGGGGTCGCGAGCAGCTTCGGCTGGCTGCACTTCGTGCACGCCGAGCCCGACCTGCAGGTGTTCTATCGCCCGATCGCCGGCAAGGTCCCGGCCGTGCTGCAGCCGATCACGCGTTGGCACGACCGGCAGATGGCGTGGCTGCAGGTACAGGTCCTGTGTGGACGACGCGAGCTGCACGCGATGTTCCTCGACACGCAGCGCGTGAACCTGCCCGAACGCGGCCCCGTCCCCCACGACCCGAACGACCTGCCGCTGGCCAGCTGCTCCGGCGTGGGCATGGCCGGTTGGGTGCTGCAGAACTGCGCCGTGCTCGACACCCTCGGCCTCAACGACTGGGTCGTGGCGCGCACGCCGGTCCCCGAGCGGCGCACTTCGTTGCTGCCCCCGGAAGCCCTCGCGGCGGTGCTGGCCACCGCCGACACCGACCGCGACGGCAAGTTCACCCGCGCCGAGCTGCAGACCGGATTCGGGGCCCTGCCCGGGGCGCCGCCCGAGACCGTCGCGGGCGTGGTCCGCCTGATCCTGCTGCTGTTCGCCGACGCGGACCCGGACTCGCTGCGGCGCGACGAGGCCACCGGCATCGTGCCGTTCTTCACCGGCATGCGCTTCATGGCCCACGAGCGCATCGCCCCGGCCGACTACGTGCAGGAACTCGACCCGAACGTGACGATCGAGCAACGCCGCGTGAGCATCCGACCGCGTGCGCGACCGCTGACCGCGGCGCGAGTGCGGGAGATCGAGGCGAAGTGGCGCGCACGCACCATCGCGAGCGCGGCCAGCAAGCGCTGACTCAACCTCGAGCCGCGGCCGCCAGTCGCTGCACGAACCGATCGACCGCCGCCTTGGCCTCGCTGTCGTCGGCGGTGAAGTCGTTCAGCATGACGCTGAACACCCATGGTCGCGCGGTCGGGTCGACCAGCGGCACGAAGCCCGACAGACAGACGACGCGCGAGATGAAGCCGGTCTTCGCCCGCACGCTGCCCGCGGCCGGCCCGTCGACCATGCGGTTGCGCAACGTACCGGAACGTCCGGCGAGCGGCAGTGCAGCGACGAACACGGCGCCGTCGGGGTGGCGCTCGATCGCCGACAACAGCGTGGTCAGCTGCTGCGGCTGCACCAGGTTGCGGCGCGACAGACCCGAACCATCGGCCAGCACCATGCCGGTGACATCGACTCCGAGTCCGACCAGCGCGGCCTTCGCGTGGCGCTCCGCGGCTGCCGTGCCGCCGTCGCCGGTCTTCCGTCGCGCCGCGACCCGCAGCAGCTGCTCGGCGTGCAGGTTGTCGCTGTCGCGCAGGACCGGCACCAACAGCTCCCCCAGCGGCGGCGAGGAGTGCTCGACCAGCAACGTGGTGGCGGCACCGAGGGTCGGCGCCGCCCCTTCGACCACGATGCCGGCGGCGCGCAACGCGGCCTGCAACGCGGCGGCGGCATGCGCAGCCGGATCGCGGACCGTCACCGTCACCACCCGCGGCTTCGCGTCGACCGGGATCCGCCCTCGCACCACGACCCGTTCCCCGCCGAGTTCGCGCTGCGCCACCAGATCCGCCTCGCTGCCGACCGGAACGGTTCGGACCTCGACCAGCGCCGGCTCGTCCGACGGCGGCACCGCCTGCACCCGCACGGCGTCGCCGACGAGCTCGACGCGATAGCGCGCCAGGTTGTCGCCGAAGCACAGCCCGCCGAACGGTGCCGCATACGACTCGTCGAGGTAGTCCCACTGCCAGCCGAGACCGAGGTGCTCGCTGCCGAGGAACGCATCGTCGCCGACCACCCGCCCGGTGACGCGCTGCACGCCGCGTTGGCGCAACGCCGCGAGCCAGGGCACGAACACGATCGCGTCACCGCCGGCGCCGAACGACGGGTCACCGCCACCGACGATCACCAGGTCGCCGTGCAGCACGCCGGCGTCGATGTGCCCGCGCGCGTGCAATGCAGTGGTGAAGCGGAAGCCCGGCCCCAGCGTGGTGAGCGCCACCGCGGCACTGACGAGCTTCAGGTTGGACGCCGTGGCGAAGCCCGAGCGAGCCGCATGCTCGAGCAGGGTGGCGCCGGAACCGGAGTCGACGACATGCACGCCGATCCGGCCACCGTGCAGTGCCGGTGTGGCACACAGCTCGTGCAAGGCACTCGCCAGCTCGTCCGCTTGCCGTGCGCCAGCCCCAGGGGCGGCGCAGGCGGCGAGCACCACTGCGAACCAAGGGAGGAGCGGCCGCGGCCTCGACGACATCCACGCAGCCTACGCGCTCCGACGCGCCGACCGTAGGGCCTGCGGAGCGGCGCCCCTGACTCACCGAGCCGGGGCACCGCTGCGGCTCACAGCTTGCCGATGCGCGTGCGCAAGGCAGCCGTCGAGTAGGCGAAGCCGTTCGGCGCCGCGCCATCGACCGCGAAGCACTGGTGGTAGACCGAGAACCCGGTCAGATACGGGCTCGCCGGGATCGTGAAGACCTCCTGCGCCTCGCCGGTCGGCGAGGTGATGCCACCGAACACCGCGAAGATCGAGACCGGCTCGACCCACAGATCCAGCCCGGGAATGAACGGAGCCGGGGTCCACGAGTTGAACGCGCTGGCGATGCGGTACACGGCACCCGGCAGGGCGCCCTTCATCTGCACTGAGAAACTGCGCGGCGTGGTGTTGTCCTGCAGCGGGGTCGACTGGCTGTGGGCCTCCAGACCCGACCCGTTGCCGGCGCCGTAGTGGTCGACCAGCGGCACGACCGCCGCGGCGGTGTCGATGGCGAACACGATCTGGAACGTGCGCTGCTCGAACGGCGCCAGGGTCCGGTTCTGCCACTGGAACGCGCCGGTGTAGTCGCCGGTGAACGGCGGCGCGTTGCCGTTGAGCGTCGTCGGGGTCAGGTTGGTCAGCTTGTTGATGACCGTGGGCCAAACGCCGACCTCGGACAGGTCGTGGCCGAGGCCACGCACCTCGACCTGGACGCCGGTCACGTCATTGACGAAGTGCGAGGTGCCGTTGCCGACCACCTGATCCGCGGCCGAAGCGCCGACATCCAGATCGACGTAACCGAACACGTTCACGGTCAGGTTGGCATTCGAGACGTTCATCAACGTCAGTCGGCTGATCAGCACGCCGCTGGCCGGACCCGCGTCGTAGACGTCGTAGTCGAGGCTGGCCTTCAGCAGACCACGGCTGTCGACGTTGGCGAAGTCGACGTCGCCGTGCAGCCCCGCGACCGTGCCGCTGACGACGCCGCCGATGTCACGCAAGGAGAACTCCCGCGTGTCGCCGGCGACCCGATAGTAGAAGCCGTGTTGGAAGCCGTGCTCGGTCGCGAGCGCATCGCCCTTCAGCGACAGGTCGGGTGGTAGTTGCGAAGTGGCGCTGAGTGCGCCCAGCGTGGCGCTCATGTTGCCGTCGGACAATGCAATCTGCGCCGGCAGAGCCACGACGAGCGCGGCCAGGGAAAGACAACGGGAGGCTACTTGCATGGGGAGGTTCTGATTGGCGATCGCTGCGCGACCGGGGGGTTGGGTCGGCGGCGTGGTGCGGTGTTACACCATAGCCGGCGCTGGGACGATTGCCTTGACCTCGAAGGTTCCACGCAATCTGGATCGAAGTGACAAAATCATGGCCATTGATTCGTCAGTCCGCAATCCGAGCCAAGCCTCCCCATGCCAACGCCGAAGGGCCGGAGGTCGACGCGCCGCAATGAGGTCGCCACCCCGGTTCTGGCTACATGGAACCCCGTAGCAGCGCAGCACGCTCGCGTCCAACAATGGGACAGTGACTCACGACGAAGTCGGTCCCGTCAGAGCCCGAGTTCCTTGAGGCGCCGGTAGAAGGTGCTGCGCGAGAGCCCCAGCGACCGCGCTGCCGCGACCTTGTCGCCACCGCACTTCTGCAGCGCCTGCACCATCGCCTCGCGTTCGAGCGAGAGCCGACGCGAACGAAGATCCCCTTCGCCCGGATCCGCCGCGGCGGGCTCCGCGACGTGTGGCCCGACCACGTCGGACGACTGCGCCAGCGGCCGCGAGGCCAACGTCGGCTGCCCCATGCGCACGTGAAGCGGCAGGTCCTTCAGCTGCAGCACGTCGCCGACGCCGAGCGCGAAGGCCCGCTCGATCACGTTCTCGAGTTCGCGCACGTTGCCCGGCCACGGATACGCCAGCATGCACTCGAGCGCACCCCTCGACACGCCGCGCAGAGGACGATCGAGCCGTTCGAAGCGGCGATTGCAGCGCGTGATGAAGTGGTCGACGAGCAGCGGCAGATCGGCGAGGCGCTCGCGCAACGGCGACAGGTGCACGGTGACCACCTCGAGCCGGTAGTAGAGGTCCTCGCGGAACTGGCCGTCGCGGACCATCTGCAGCAGGTCGCGATTGGTGGCCGCGATGATCCGCACGTCGACGATGCGGGACTGGCTGGCGCCGACCGGCCGGATCTCGCCGCGCTGCAGCACCCGCAACAGCTTGACCTGCACCGCGGCCGACGCCTCGGCGATCTCGTCGAGGAAGATGGTGCCGCCGTCCGCGGCGCGGAACAGACCGGCGCTCGCGTGCTGTGCCCCGGTGAACGCCCCCTTCTCGTGACCGAACAGCTCGCTCTCGATCAGGTCCGGCGCGATGGCGCCGCAGTGCAGCGGGATGAACGGCGCGTTGCGGTGCTGGCCGTCGAAGTGCAGCGCTCGCGCCACCAGCTCCTTGCCGGTGCCGCTCTCACCGTAGATCAGCACCGTCGAACGCGTCTGCCGCAGCAGCCCGACCTTGTCGCTGAGTTCGTCGACCGCCGGGGACCGACCGATGAAGTCGGTCATGTGGTAGGTGAACTCCGGCCGCGGCCAGTCGATCGCCGGGGCCGCAGCCTCGATCGGGTCGCGATCCCGCAGCCGCTGTTCGGCGGCACGCACGGCCGTGAGATCCTGCAACAGCGCCAGCCGCATCCCCCCCGGCAACGCTCGCACCCTGACCAGCAGCTGACGTACCTGCCCACCACGATCCGTCACCACCAGCTCGGCGCTGCGCACGTCGCCCTCGATCAGGCGCCACAACCGCAAAGGCCCCGGCCCTCGCGACGCCAGCACACAGCCCGGCGCCAGCTCGCCGAGCAGTTCGATGACGACCCCGTCGCCGCTCACCACCCGCCCCTGACCGTCGACGACCAACGCCGCCGGGTCCCGGCCACCCGCCATCTCCTCCCGCAGCAGCTGCAGCTCTCGCAGCGACTCGACGGCATCGCCGAGGCTCTCCTGCAGCTTGCCCAGCTGCCGGCGCAACGCGACGTTCTCCCGGTCGATGCGCGAACGGGTGTCCTCGAGCCGCAGCATCACCCGGATCCGAGCCACCAGCTCGTCGCGATCGACCGGCTTCTGGATGTAGTCGACGGCGCCCAGCTGGTAGGCGGCGAGCTTCTCCGACTCGTCGCCGATGTGCCCGGTCAGGAAGATCACCGGGATGAACGCGGTCAGCGGGTCGTTCTTGAGCCGCCGGCAGACCTCGAAGCCGTCGATGACCGGCATCACGACATCGAGCAGGATCAGGTCGTAGGAGTGCTCGCGACAGCTCTCCAGCGCCTCGTGGCCGCTGGCGGCGGCGCTCACCTCGAACTCGGTGCCGCGGAGACACAGCTCGATCAGCGCCCGGTTCTCGGCGGTGTCATCGACGACGAGAATGCGCGCCATCGCCGGCGACAATACGCTGGCGGCATGGAACAGCAACCGCGCCTGCCCCTCTGGTTCCTGGTGGTGAACTGGGCGCTGATCGCGGCCGCCTTCTGCCTCGGCCTCCTGCTCGGCGGCCGCCGCCTCGCCGAACTGCCCGAGCCCCAGCGGTCGGCGCTCGAACTGGTGCACCGCGAGATCCTGCGCTCGCACGTCGATGCGCACGATGCCGCAGGCTTGCTCGACCAGGCCATCGCCGGCATGGTCAACACACTCGATCCCTACAGCCGCTACGTCCCGCCCAGCGAGGTCAAGCGCTACGAGGAAGCCAACTCGGGACACTACGAGGGGATCGGCGCGCAGTTCGGCACCCACGACGACGCCGTGGTGCTCTGGTACCCGTTGGCCGACAGCCCGGCCGAGGCGGCGGGGCTGCTGCCTGGCGACCTGCTGCTGGCTGTCGACGACCGCACCCTGGACGGACCTCGCAGCCGGGCCGAGGTCACCGAGCTGGTGCGTGGCCCGGCCGACACCACGGTGCGACTCCGGGTGCGGCGAGACGGCGGCGAACGCGTGATCCCGGTGCGCCGCGGCGACGTGCAGAAGGCGTGCGTCAAATGGGCGCATCGCATCGACGCCGAAGCGGGCCTCGGCTACGTGCACCTCAGCGACTTCCATCCCGCGGCCGCCCGCCAGCTGCTGGCCGCGCTCGCCGAACTGCAGCGCGGGGGGCCACTGCGCGGCCTGATCCTCGATCTGCGCTTCGACGGCGGCGGCAGCCTCGACGAGTGCATCGCCATCGCCCGCGCGTTCCTGCCCGGCGGCCGGATCGTGACCCAGCGCCGGCGCGATCAGACCGTCGAGACGCACGACGCCGGCATCGGCACCTGCGCCCATCCCGAACTGCCGCTGGTGCTGCTGGTCAACGAGCACTCCGCCAGCGCCAGCGAGGTGCTGGCCGGCGCGCTGCAGGACCACGGTCGCGCCGCGATCATCGGCACGCGCACCCACGGCAAGGCCTGCGTCAACACCGTCTACACGTGGAAGGGCCTCGACCTGCGGCTGAAGCTGACCACCGGCCGCTACCTGACGCCCAACGGCCGCGACATCGAACGCCATCACCGACAACCACCGAACGGCAACGGGAACGGCGCCGCCGGCGCCGACGACGGCGGCATCGTGCCGGACGTGGACGTTCCGGTGCGCCCGGAACAGAAGGCGCTGATCGCGAGCCGGCTCGACGCCGACGAGCCGCCGGCCGCGTTCCGCGAGCGGTTCGTCGCCGTCGCCACCCGCTACGGCGTGACCGTGCCGGTGCCGCCGTCGGCGGACGGCGACCCGCAGCTGACCCAGGCCCTGACCACGCTGCGCGAACGCATCGCCGGGGCCACCACGCCGAAGTAGCCGCGCCCCCGGCGAACGGGCATGCTGGGGCCCGTGTCCTTCCGTATCCTCGGCATCGAGACCTCGTGCGACGAAACCGCCGCCGCGGTCGTCGACGACGGCCATCATGTGCGCAGCAACGTCGTGCACAGCCAGATCGCGCTGCACGCCCGCTGGCGCGGGGTCGTACCGGAGGTCGCCAGCCGTTCGCACACCGAACGCATCCTGCCGATCGTCGAGCAGGCGCTGGCCGACGCCGGCTGCACGCCGGCCGGACTGGATGCGATCGCCGTCACCCACCGCCCCGGCATGATCGGCTGCCTGCTGGTCGGGCTGGCCGCGGCGAAAGCGCTGGCGTGGCGGTTCGACCGGCCTTTGATCGGCGTCGACCACGTGCAAGCCCACGTGCACACCGGCTTCCTCGCCGACCCGGCCATGCCGCTGCCGGCGCTGGCGCTGGTCGCCTCGGGCGGCCACACCGCGCTCTACCTGGTGACCGCGCCGGGCCGCAGCGAACGGCTCGGCACCACCCGCGACGACGCGGCCGGGGAAGCACTCGACAAGGGCGCCGCACTGCTCGGCCTGTCGTATCCGGGCGGGCCGTCGATCGAAGCCGCCGCCGCGAACGGCAACCCGCGCGCGTTCGACCTGCCGCGCACGCTGCTCGGCGCCGACTCGCTCGACTTCTCGTTCTCGGGTGTGAAGACCGCCCTGCTCTACACGCTGCGGCCCCAGGGCGCGCCGGCGCCCGCGGGACTGCCCGAGGGCCAGCGCCTCGCCGACCTCGCCGCCAGCTACCAGGAAGCGGTCGTCGACGTGCTGGTGCTGAAGCTGCGCCGCGCCGCCGAACGCCATCCGGTGCGTGCGCTGTGCATCGGCGGCGGTGTGGCCCGCAACCGCCGGCTGCGGCAGCGACTCGCCGACGATCCGCAGCTGCGCGCGCTGCGCCTGGTGCTGCCCGATCCGAGCCTGTGTGCGGACAACGGGGCGATGATCGCCGGCCTCGCCTCGGTGGCGTTCCGCAACGGCGACTTCGCCCCGCTCGACCTCGACGCAATCGCCACGCCGCAGTCCGGTGGCAAGGCCAAGCAACGCCCATGACTCCATCCGACGACCGTCTGCACCAGGTGCTGCTCGACGTGCAGCAGGGCCGCTGCCGCATCGACGATGCCGTACAGACGCTGCGCGCGCTCACCGCTGCGCCAGCTGGCGAACTCGGCTTCGCCACCGTCGACCACGATCGCCAGCGCCGCTGCGGCTTCCCCGAGGTCGTGTTCTGCCAGGGCAAGGAACCGGCCGACGCCGCCGCGATCGCGGTCGAGATCCTGGCCCGCAGCGATCGACTGCTGATGACGCGCGCCACCGCGGCCCACGCGGCCGCCGTACACGAACGGTTGCCGCACGCCACCTGGCACGCGCGCGCCCGCTGCCTCTCGGTGGCGCCGCCCGACCTGCCGCAACTCGGCCGCGTCGCCGTCGTCAGCGCCGGCACCGCGGACCTGCCGGTCGCCGAGGAGGCCGCGGTCACGCTGCGCCTCGCCGGCAACCTCGTCGAGCAGTTCACCGACGTCGGGGTCGCCGGACTGCACCGGCTGCTGCGCCGCATCGACGCGATCCGCGCCGCCAACGCGATCGTCGTGGTCGCCGGCATGGAGGGCGCGCTGCCGTCCGTGGTCGGCGGGCTGGTCGACAAGCCGGTGGTCGCGGTGCCGACCAGCGTCGGTTACGGCACCAACTTCGGCGGCCTGTCGGCGCTGCTGACGATGCTCAACAGCTGCGCGGCCGGCATCGGGGTCGTCAACATCGACAACGGTTTCGGAGCCGGCTATCTTGCCTCGTTGATCAACCACGGATCGGCCTCACGGCCGCAGCAACGTTGAGCCACCCGCCCGCCGTCCCCGCCACGCCGCTCTCGCGCCCGCTCGCCCGCCTCGCCCTCGAGGACGGCACCGTGTTGACCGGCAACGGCTTCGGCGCCGCCACCGAGTCGGTCGGCGAACTGGTGTTCAACACGTCGATGATCGGCTACCAGGAGATCCTGTCCGATCCGTCCTACCGCGGGCAGACCGTGCTGCTGACCCAACCGCACATCGGCAACTACGGCGTCAGCAGCGAGGACGAGGAGTCGGGCAAGCTGTGGCTGTCGGGCCTGGTCGTGCGCGAACTCTGCGAGCGCGCCAGCAACTTCCGTTCGGCGACCGAGCTCGGCGACTACATGCTGCAGCACGGCGTGCCCGGCATCGACGGCGTCGACACCCGCATGCTGACCCGCAAGGTGCGCGATCACGGCGAACAGCGGGTGCTGATCACGCGCGACCTCAGCAGCAGCGACGCGCAGCTGGTCGAACGCGTGCGCAAGGCCCCGAAGGTCGCCGACATCGACCACGTGCTGAAGGTCACCACCGCGCAAGCGTTCCGCTGGGAACGCGGCTACGAGTCGACGTGGAGCGCGAAGGCGCCGAGCCCCGGGCCGCGCGGCGGCAAGAAGAAGCACATCGTCGCCTACGACTTCGGCGCCAAGCGCAACATCCTGCGGTCGCTGGTCGCCTGCGGCCTCGACGTCACCGTGGTGCCGGCCGCCACCAAGGCCGAAGCCGTGCTGGCGATGAAGCCCGACGGCGTGTTCCTCAGCAACGGCCCCGGCGACCCGGCGATCTGCCGCTACGCGATCGAATCGGCGAAGTTGCTGGTGCAGAAGCTGCCGGTGTTCGGCATCTGCCTCGGCCACCAGATCCTCGGTCACGTGTTCGGCGGCAAGACCTACAAGATGAAGTTCGGTCACCACGGCGGCAACCAGCCGGTGATCGACCTCACCACCGGCAAGGTCGAGATCACCGCGCAGAACCACAGCTACGCGGTCGATCCGCGCAGCCTGCCGGACAGCGTCGTGATGACGCACAAGAACCTCAACGACGACACCTGCGAGGGCCTGCGCCACAAGGAGCTGCCGGTGTTCTCGGTGCAGTACCACCCGGAGGCCGCCCCCGGCCCGCACGACGCGCTCTACCTGTTCCACCGCTTCGTCGAGCTGCTCGACGGCGTGCGCGTTTGAGTTCGTTCCAGGTCTCGAGCGAACAGGACGGGTTCCGCCTCGACGCGCTGCTGCAGGGCATCGAGTGCCCGGACCTCGGCGCGCTGTCACAGAAGAAGGCGCGGCTGCTCGGCGCACTCGGCGCCGCCGCGGTCGACGGCGTGCGCAGCGAGGGCACCACGCGGGTGAAGGCCGGCAGCACGGTGACGTTCGCCGCCGACCACGCGGCGCTGATGCTCGACCTCGGGGTGCCGATCGCGTTCGGTGACGACGACGTGCTGGTGCTGCAGAAGCCGCCCGGCCTCGCCGTGCACAAGGGCCCGCTGGTCGACCACAGTGTCGCCGATGCGCTGGCGCGCGAACTGCCCGAGGCCGGCCTGTCACAGCGCCTCGATCGCGAGGCCTCGGGCCTGCTGCTGGTCGGCCGCCACAAGGCGGCGTTGGCGTTCCTCGGCGCCGCGATGGAACGCGGCGACATCACGCGCGAGTACCTGGCGATCGTGCACGGCGAGTTCGACGGCGAGCAGCGCACCATCGACCTGCCGCTGCGCGTCACCGACGAACCCGACGGCGGCAAGCCGAAGACCGTCGTCGATCCGAACGGCCAGCGCTCGGTGTCGCACGTGACCGTCGTCGACCGCCGCGCCGGCTCGACGCTGGTCCGGGTGCGGCTCGAGACCGGCCGCACGCACCAGATCCGCGCCCACCTGCTGGCGCAAGGACACCCGCTGCTCGGCGACCCGCGCTACGGCGACCGCAACGCCAACGACAAGGTGCACGCGACGTTCGGCATCCGCCGCACCCTGCTGCACGGCGAACGGTTGCGCTTCCCGCAGCCGACGTCGGGGGCGGCGGTCGAAGTGACCGCGGCGCACGAGCCGGACTTCGTGCGCATGTTCCCGAAGCTGCGGGCCCGCCCGGCGCAGTGAGGGCTGGGCTGGTGGTCGGCTGAGCCGACCGCTTTCGGTCAAAACCGGTCGCCTGAGCCGACCGGTTTTCCGATAAACTGGTCGCCATGGACGACCCGATGCGCGCCGCGATCCGCCAGAAGCTGGGCGACGCCACCACGGCGACCTGGCCCACCCTGACGCGGCGGGATGCGGTCGCCGAATCCATCCCCGGCAAGGCCCACGCGGTGATCGGCATGCGGCGGGCCGGAAAGACCTCGTTCCTGCTGCAGTGCCTGCAGGATCGCCTCGCCAGCGGGACCCCGCGGGATCGGCTGGTCTACTTCAACTTCGAGGACGAACGCCTGTCCGGCCTGGCGGCCGCCGAACTCGGCACGCTGCTGGACGAGTACTACCGCGCCCTGCCCCACAACCGGCGCGAGCACCGCGTGACCTGGTGCCTCGACGAGATCCAGCTGATCCCGGGCTGGGAAGCCTTCGTCCGCCGGATCCTGGATGCGGAGAACGTCGAGGTCTTCGTCAGCGGTTCCTCGGCCCGCATGCTGAGCCGCGAGGTCGCGACCAGCCTGCGCGGTCGCGCGCTCGAGACGGTCATCACTCCGTTCAGCTTACGCGAGTTCGGCCGCGCCGCGGGACTGACGCCTCCGACCAACAGCTTGTGGGACGCCACCGAGACCTCGAACTGGCTCGCGTGCTTCGACGACTATCTGCGCACCGGCGGCTTCCCCGAACTGGCGCGCAAGGAGCTCCGTCCGCGCCAGACCGAACTGCTGCAAGGTTATGTCGAGACCGTCGTGTTCCGCGACGTCGCCGAGCGACACCAACTGACCAATCTGTTGGCGCTGCGCGCGTTCGTGCGACAGCTCCTGCGGCAGCCCGCATCCCTGCTGAGCATCACCAAGCTTCATTCCGACTTCCGATCGCGCGGCATCAGCGTGTCGAAGGAGATGCTGATGCAGTTCCTGCTGCACCTCGAAGACGCGTTCCTCGTGTTCACGGTGCCACTGGCAACCAACTCGGAGCGCAAGCAGCAGGTCAACCTGCGCAAACTGTACGTCGCCGACCATGCGCTGGCCGCCGCCTTCCGCGGCCGTTCGAGCGGCGACCTGGGCCACCACCTCGAGAACATGGTCGCCTGCGAGCTCGTACGCCGCGGCATGGAACTCACCTACGTGCGGACCGCGGCCGGGCACGCAGTCGACTTCCTGGCCACCGACCGGAACGGCAACGCGCAGCTGATCCAGGTCACGGCCGACCTGCTCGACCGCGACACCCTCGAACGCGAACTGCGCGCTCTCGCCGGCGCGGCCGTCGAGCACCCGGGCGCCGAGCCATGGCTCCTGGTCGGCAGCGATCTGCCGGCGGACATCGCCGTGCCACCGGGCATCCGGACGATGACGATCTGGCGTTGGTTGCTGGGCCTTTGAAACGTTGCCGGGCCCTCGATCCACCATGACCAACCCGATCTCGTCGCTGTTGCTGTTCTCGATCGGCATCGCCGCGACCGCGCAGCAGCCAAACCCCGATGCCATCGCGCTGCAGCGCCGCACCTGGCAGGTCGCCGGCGTCGAACGGCAGGCGCTGGTCCACGTGCCGGCGATCGCAGCGACCGAAGCGAGCCCGCTGGTGTTCGTGTTCCACGGCCATGGCGGCGGCATGCAGAACGCCGCGCGCAGCTTCCATCTGCACGAAGAATGGCCGCAGGCGATCGTCGTCTACGCGCAGGGCCTGCCGACCGCGACCGCGCGCGACGCCGATGGCGATCGCTCGGGCTGGCAGCCGAAGGCCGGCGCGGAAGGCGATCGCGATCTGCAGTTCGTCGATGCGATGCTGACGAGCCTGCGGCAGGAACAACGCATCGATCCGCGCCACATCCATGCCACCGGGCACAGCAACGGCGGCGGCTTCTGCTACCTGCTGTGGGCGTGCCGCGGCGAGCAGTTCGCATCGTTCGCGCCATCGGCGGCCGGCGCCGCCGGCAAGCTACGTGGCCAACAACCGCCGCCGCGGCCGATCCTGCACCTCGCGGGGCGCGGCGACCAGGTGGTGCGGTTCGCGCAGCAACAGCGAACGATCGACGCCCTGATCGAACGGCACGGCGCCGGCCCCGGCGAGCCGTGGCCCGAGGTGCCCGGCGCCACGCGCCACCGCGCCACGAACGGCGCCGACGTCGCCACCATCATCCATGACGGCGGTCACGAGTTCCTCGCCAGCGCACCGGCGAGCATCGCCGCGTTCTTCCGCGCGACCGCGCGCCAGAACCCGTGGCTGACGCCCGCGGTGCGCGGCCCGGGCCTCGTGCAACACGTCTACGCCAGCGAACGCGCCGGCGCCGAGGTCAGCTACCACGTCTGGCTGCCGCCGGACTACATGGAGCGCGACGAGCCGCGCTATCCGGTCATCTACTGGCTGCACGGCAGCGGCGGCGGCACCGCCGGCATCGCGCCGGTCGCCAACCTGTTCGCGACGGCGATCGAACGCGGCGCGTTGCCGCCGGCATTGCTCGTGTTCCCGAACGGGCTGCCGAACGGCATGTGGTGCAACAGCGTCGACGGCCGCACGCCGGTCGAGTCGATCCTGGTCGAGGAGATCGTGCCGCGCATCGACAGCTTGTTCCGCACCGTCGCGACCCGCGATGGCCGCGCGTTCGCCGGCTTCAGCATGGGCGGCTACGGCGCGCTGCGCCTCGGCTTCGCGCACAGCGACATGGTCGCCACCATCGCCTCGCTCGGCGGCGGGCCGCTGCAGCGCGAACTGCTGGCGACGCCGCGCGCAAATGATGCCCAGCGAGCGCAACTGCTGCGAACCGTCTACGGCGGCGAGATGGCCGCGTTCGTCGACCGCAGCCCGTGGCAGCTGGCGATCCACCATGCCGAAGCGAAGCGGCCGACCCTGCGCATCTTGCAGGCCCTCGGCGACGCCGACGAGACGCTGCCGGCCAACCGCGCCTTCCACGCGCATCTGCAGTCGCTCGACATCGCGCACGACTACATCGAGCTCGGTGCGACCGCGCACGATCCGCTGCGCACGCTGCACGGCCTCGACGACCGGCTGTGGCACTTCCTGCGCGACGGCTTCGCCGCGGCTGGTCGCTGACACCGTCGGGACCCAGCGTCGCGCGCAGAACCGCCGCTCCCGACCCTGGCCGCCCCGGACCATGCACCTACAATGCCGGCATGCGAACTGCGCTGCTGGTTGCCTGGGCTTCGTGCGTCATCGCGGCATGGACACCACCGATGCCGGCCCAGGAGCCCGCGGAACGACGTCCGTTCCTGCGCATGATCGACAACGAGATCGATGGTCGCCTCGAGCTGCTGATCGCGACCTACACGAAGGGCTCTGCAGAACTCGTGCTGTATGCCGCGCTGCACATCGCCGACCCGGCGCACTACCAGGACCTGCAGCGGCGGTTCGAAGCCCATGATGCACTGCTCTACGAACTGATCGCCGACCCCGCCGATCGTCCGTCGCCGGGCACGCGCACCGAGGACGATTGGTTCAACATGCTCCAGGGTGGCATGGGCCGCGGCTTCGGCCTCGTGCACCAGGGTGACCACATCGACTACCGCCCCACCAACTTCGTGCACGCCGACATGTCGCCCGAGGAGTGGGAGGAGGCACTCCGCCGCGCGGGCTCGAGCCTGATCGGCGAAGCGATGGGAATGGGCAAGAACCACGAGCCCGATCGGGACGCAGAGGCCGCGCAGGGCCGCATCGATCTGGTCGCCGCGTTCCGTTCCGGCAAGGGTGCGTACGAACTGCGTCGCCTCGGTGCGCAGATCATGGTGCAGCCGGACCCGCAGCGCGACGAGCCGACCGTCATCATCGAGGGCCGCAACGAGAAGTGCCTGCGCGTGCTCGCGGAGCAGCTCGCCGCCGGCAAGCAGAAGCTCGGCATCTACTACGGCGCGGGCCACATGGAGCATCTCGAACGGCGCCTGCTGCAGGACCTCGGCTGGAAGCGCACCGGCGAGCAGTGGGTGACGGCGTGGGACAACAGCAAGCGGCTGTTCCCGGTCGCCGAGAAGGGTCTGCAGCAGAAGCGCTATCGCGCCCGCCAGGATCTCGAGGCACTGACGACGTTGCTGCAGGCGTGGCAGACGAAGAACCCCGGCAAGACGCCAGCGTGGGAACTGCTGCGCCAAGAGGCCAGCGACGGCAAGTTGCCGGGGCGCAGCGACGGCAAGGATCCGTGGGGACGCGACTACGTGCTGAGGCAGCAGGGCAACGCGCACGAGGTCCGGTGCCTGGGCAGCGACGGCGTCATCGACACCGAGGACGACCAGTTCGGCAACCGTGTCGACGACCACGGCGCAGCAGCGACCAAAGAGGAAGAGGAGTATTCCAACCGCCTGGTGAACCACTTCGTGGAGCAGCGCAGGTTCCGCCAACTTCTCGAGCAAGAGAAGAAACTGCGCGCCGAGGAGATCGAGGCCAAGGAACTCTCGCTGACGATCATGAGGGCGCAGCAACAGTTGCGGGAACTCGCTCCGGACGCAGTCCGACTGCGCCAGGAACTCGCACGCACGCCCACTCTGGCGGAACTGCGAACTCGCGCCGCGGCAGCGGGAAAGCCCTTCGACGACCCCTGGGGCACGCCGCTGCGCATCGTCGATGACGCTGCCCTGGGCATGGTCCTCCGGAGTTCGGGACCGGACCGTCTACCGGACACTGCCGACGACGTGATCCGCCCCACGTCACGCTGAACGTCATCCTGCAGACCGGCTGCCGCTAGCTTCCGAGTCCGGCCGAGTAGTTGGCTGGCGCGTGATCGGCGAGTGCCGGGTGCGGATCGAACCAGCGCCTCTCGGCAGGCGAAGCGGCCGTGTCGGCAAGACCATCCGCATCACCGCCGTCGTCGGCCCCGTCGACGCCGATGTGCTGCAGCGAGCCCCCGTGCACGTAGCCCAGGCGCCGCGGCGGCAGGGTCGGCACCAGGTCCCGACCGTTCACGACCCGGTGCAGCGGACAACGCAGCGTCGACCAGAAGTCGGCGTCCCCGACGCGGGGCGCGCCGAACGTGTAGGCAGCCGCGAATGCGTGCCGCGACGCCGCCAGCGTCGCCAAGGCACCGCCGAGGCTGTGGCCGGTGACGAACGTCGGCACCGGGAGCCGCGCCAGTTCCGCTTCCACTTCGCCGAACACGTGCTGCAGCCCCCGAGCGAAGCCTTCGTGCACCCGACCACCGCGCGACCAGGAAACCGGCGCGACTCGTAAGTTGGTCAACCAATCCCGCAGATCCGACGTGCCGCGGAACGCCAGCACCGCGATCCCCGGCCCGACCACGATCGCCGCCTGGGTCGAGCCGCGATCGAAGAAGCGCTGCTCGCGCAGACCGACACGCGCGAAGAACCCGGCCCGCCCCTCGCGTCGATAGAGCGTGCGCGCGATCTCACTGCACCACCACGCCTGCCCACGGTCCCACCCGGTCACCGCGGGATCGAGCGCCGCTGCGCCGCGAGCCGCGAAGAAGTCCGTCGCACTGCCCGGATCGAGCACGGCCTGCCAACGATCGTCGCGCACCATGCTGCATCAGATTGGCGCGCAGCCGACGTGGCGTCGAGAACTCGGCCGCCGACCAGTAGCCCCACCACCTCGGGCAGCCGTCCCGCGTTGCCATGCGCAGTCGCGCGGCTACGGTGCGTTCATGGCACACCCGACGACCGAACCGGTGCCGCGGACCATGGCCTCGGCGTTCGTGCTGCTGCTCGCGGTGACCGCGGCGGCGCAGGACGGCGAAGAACGCAAGGCGCGCCCCGATCCGTTGCACGGGGCGTGGCTGCGAGCGCTGGCTCTGGGCAAGACCGACAAGGCGCCGGTGCTCGCCTTTGTGCTGCCGCCCGCGACGGCGAAGGTCGATGCCGAGCGCACCGCCGCGCTTCGGCGCCGCGAACGCGACCTCGGCATGGCGGCGCCAGAATCGGAGCACTCGGAAGCCGCCCGAGCGAACCCACCGGCGATCACGGCCCGCGACCTGTTGCTTCGCCAGCTGCAGCTGCTGCGCCTGCCGGAGTGCCGACCGGGCCGGTTCGGCATCGGCGCCCACGACGTCAAGCCGACCCCGAGCCTCGCCATCCTCGCCCTGACGATCCCGGTGGTCGCAGCGGCCGAACGCTGCGGTGCTGCGCCTGGCGAGACCGTCGTGCTGCTGGGCCCGGACGGTCGGCGCCAGCACGGCTTCGCGCTCGACCTGCTCGACCACGACGCGTTCGTGCAACGACTCGGCAAGGTGCTGCTCGATCCGGCGACGCTGCAAGCCCGCGCCGCGAACGTTCCCGCCGACCTCGCGCGCGACGTCGCTGCGCTGCCGACCGCACCACAGCAGATCTTCCTCGAGGACAACGCGCTGGAGGACCGCTTGCGCTCGCGCCTCGCCGCAGCCGCACCGCTGCTGGTGACCATCCGCGACGGCGAGGTGGTGCCGCACCCGGTGCTGTGGTTGCTCGACGAACTTCGCCCGCCGCTCGGCACCGAGAAGCCGGGCTTGCCGTACGAGATGTGCACCGGCTGCGGCATGTCCTTCATACCGCAGGCCTATCACAACGTGCTGCAGCTGATCGGGCCCTGACAGGAACTACCGCACCAATGGCACCTCGAGCCGCGGCGTGCTCAGCAACTGCCCCAAGCTCGGGTCGAGATGGAAGCCCTGGCAGTAGAGCGTGAAGCTCGACAGGTTCTCGGGCAGCGGGATCAGCGCGGTCAGCGGGAAGAACGCGTACGGCCCCATGCCCACGATGGCGATGTGGTCCGCCCCTGCACTGGGGACCAGCAGCGAGCAGCCGTCGGCGACCAAGGAGAAGCCCTGGAACACGAACTGGGTCGGCGCCAGACCGAGGACCAGGAAGCCGTAGCTTGCGGGAAACAGGGGCAGACCCGTCAGCACCGCGTAGCTGCCACCGCTGCCGATCCACCGCCGCCCGACCCACTGGATCCCCGCCGGGCCGCAACCCGTGCCGGTCGACACCGCCGGCGCCGCCGCCGGGAACTCGAACTGATCGAAGGTGACGTAGTTGGACCCGGTGCTGGCGTTCTTCGCGTAGGCAATCGTGAACCTGCCGTCGGGCATGTTGCTGACACCGCCCGCGACGGCGGTGTCCGAGCCCGACGGGTCGAACACAGTCTCGGCCTGTATCTGACGACCGCGGTAGCCGACCGAACGGAAGTAGAGGATCTCCGATGTCGTGCTGCGGAACAGCAGCCCCCACATCCTCGAGTAACCCTCCACGGCGAGCCCGCCGAGTTGCAGCCGAGCGTCGTTGTTGCTCTGCAGCACCACCGTGCCGTGCGGCTCGGATGCCACGCCGTTGATCCAGCTCAAACGCACCGTGCGAATCTGGTGGCCGTTGCTGCCGGTCGGGATCCCCGGCTGCTGCGCCAGCGTCGAGGTCGTGAACGCGACCAGCAGCTCTTCGTCGACGCCATCGATCTGCGGTGCCAGCTTGTGGTCGGGCGATCCGCTGTCGACGTAGTAGGGCGCCGAGACGACTCCCGAGCGATTTACGTCCCGCACCGCGACCCGCCAGGCGTTGTTCGAGCCGAAGGTCGTGTACGTCTGGCAGACCACCTTCCAGCTCCTGATGTGCGAACGGTTGTTCGTGCGCGGCCGCTCCAGGTCGGAGCCGGCGAGGTTCGCGATCTGGAACGGTGCTGCCGCCATACCGGTGTAGAGGTCCAGGTAGCAGCCGAAGATGTCGGACGTGGCGGTTTCGGCGAAGGCGCCGCCGCCATTCGGTTCCTGCTGCCAGACGAGCAACGCCTGCCCGTTCGATGCAGACCAAGAGACACCACCGACGTCGGCCCGCCAGGCGTTGTCGGATGCGCCGATCATGATCACGGCGGTGCCGGTGGTCGCATCGTCGCGGGAATGCACATGGCACCGCACGGCGCGGGATCCAAAAGCGAACGTACGGTCGAAGGCGATGATGCCGTCGGCCATTGCCTCTTCGTACTCGCAGGCAGGTCCCCGCGTCGACCACGAGGAGGTCAGGTCGAGGAACGGAGTGCTGCCGAGGGCTCCCGCTGCGGACCAGCGACGCACGTAGAGATCGGAGTCGCTGGCCGAGGCGGCAACGCAGTAGGCGATCCAGACGCAGTCGCCCGTGAGCCGGTCGTCGGCGAACGAATCGACTTCGGTGCGCGTCAGACCGCCGGCTCCCGTAGCTGGCCCGAGCAGCGGGTCGACGACGACCGGGAACTCGGCACCTGCGAGCCATTCCCCGGCCAGCCGCAGCACGACCTCGCCGTTCTCGTAGCTGGTGGTCATCGCCTGCGTCCGGCCGGCGGCGTCGACCGCAGTCGCGGCACCATACGTGACGATCGGGCGGCCGGCGGCGTCGCGAAAGACGATCGGCTGGTGGGCAGCACCGGCCGCCGATGCCTGCAACTCGGTGCGGATCGCACCACGCACCACCAGATCGCCGCTCGCGCTCGGCCGCTGCCCGAGCACGAACGTCTGCTCGAGGCCATCGACGCGAACGTCGTATGCCTCGATGACGCCGCCGAGGTCATACTCGGCGCGCCAATCGGTGTAGGCGAGGCGGCCGGGCGCGGTGACCAGTTCGTGCGCGCCGACGCGCACCGACTGTGTCTGCCAGCGCAGCGGCAGGTTGTACGGGTAGTCCATGCCGAGCAGCGGCACGTAGGTCGCACCATCGTGGAACGACGCCTTGTAGTGCGACCCCGCGGCCCAGATCCCGTAGTCCGAACCGCTGTCCGGCGCCGCCGTGTGGATCGGCGCGCGCAGATCGGTGGCCGGCGGGCCCTTCAGGAGCCGACTGACGGCGCCTGCGGAAGTCGACTCCTGCTGGGCGGTTGCGGTGACGAGGACGAGCGACGCTGCGCCGAGAAGGCGGCAGACGAAGCCGAGCGGAACACGGTTCGGGCTTCCTGGGATTGGCATGGCGCTCTGGAATCCCCGCTCCAGTGCGGCCGTGACGCGGAACTGGCGGATTCCGCGGCTCGCCGCCGCGGTCAGAACACGCCGGTCGTCAGCGTCAGTCGATTGGTCGCGGTGACGTTCGCGATCGCACCACCGGCACCGAACTCGAGCGGCACCACCTGCAGGTGCAGCACACTGCCGACCAGCGTCGGGTTCGACGGCAGCAAGAACGACACCGGCAGCGACCCGCCCGCAGGCACGCCGAGAAGCAGCACGTCGGGCGTGACCAGCAGCGTGCAACCAGCGCCACCCTGCGGCAGGATCGTCGCCAGTGGCACCGCCGCGGTACCGAGGCCCAGCACGATCGAAGCCAGCGAGTTGGCGGCGAGGCCGGAGGCCCGCGCAGTGAACGTACCACCCAACCACGGCAGCGACTCCGCGGTCAGCGTGTTGAGGCCGCCGCTGCCACTGCAGCCGGCACCACCGGCGCTCGCGGTGGCCGCACACGGGGCGACGAGGCGCGCGAAGCTCGCCGACGCGCCGCCGCCGACCGTGCTGAAGTTGCCGGCGACGAGCACTTCACCGCGCGGATCGACGGCGACGTCGGCGACGAACATCTGCTCGTCGAGGAACCGCGTCCACACGCTGCCGTCCCAGCGAGCGAACTTGTAGAAGGTGCCACTCTGCTCGAAGTTGCCTGCAGCCAGCACGGCGCTGCCGGGCAGCAAGCGCAGGTGGAGCGCGGAGGAAGACGACGAGGGCGACGTCGAACCGAGCCCGCCGAACGACGACCAAACGCCGTTCGACCAGCGCGCGACGCAGCCGACCGGCACCCCGTTGACGGTAGTGAACTCACCTGCGGCCAGCAGATCGCCGTTCGGCAGCACCAGCAGGTCTTGCACGCGCCGATCGCAGGCGCCGATCAATTGCCACGACGTGCCGTCGAACCGCGCGATCTTCGCGGTCGGACCGAAGCCACCTAGCGGGAACCAACCGGCGACGTAGACATCGCCATTGGCAGCGGTGGTCACCGCGCGCAGCGACACCAGTTGCCCCTGGGACGTGAGCCCACTGCCGAGGCTCGACCAGGTGGATCCGTTCCAGCGCGCGACCCCCTCGACCGCGGCCGTGCCGGCGATGTCGAACACTCCAGCCACCAGCAGGTCGCCGTTGGCCGCGACATGCAGCGCCTCGACCTGCGGCGGCGAGCCGAGCCCCGCGAGACCACCACCGAGTGGCGCCCAGGCGGCACCGTTCCACACCACCAGGCCCGGGGATGGCACGCCGACCGCGCCCGGGAACGAGCCGCCGACGACGAGTTCGCCGCTGGCGAGGCTGGTGATCGCGGCGACAGCGGGGCCGAACACACCGAAGTCCGCGATGCCGGCCCCGACCGGCGCCCAGCCATTGCCGACCCGTCGCGCGATGCCGTTGTGCGCGACGCCGTCGATGTCGCGGAACGGCCCACCGAGGAACACCTCGCCGGCAGCGGTGCGATGCACGGCGCTCGCCGCCGAGCCGATGCCGCTGGCGCGCGCGGCTCGCCACGCAACGCCGTTCCAGCGCGCGAGTCCCCGGGCATCGCGACCACTGACGGTCCCGAAGTTGCCGGCCGCGAACACCTCGCCGGTCGCGGTGCTCTCGAGCGCGAACACGGTGGATGACTCGCCCGTCGGGCCGAACTGCTCGATGCCGCCGCCCATCGCCGACCACGTGCTGCCGTCCCAACGCGCCACCTTGAAGGCCGGCACGCCGCCGGCGGCCTGGAACTGGCCCGCAGCGACGAGATCTCCGTTCGCCAGTTCGGCGAGGGCGAACACGCCGGCATAGGCCGGCAGCACGCTCTGGGTGCCGGTGCCGAGCGCCTGCCAGGCGAGCCCGTCCCAGCGCGCCACATTGGTGCTGACGGACGGCGACGGCACGGAGAACAAGCCGCCGGCGAACAGGTCGCCGGCGGCCGTCACCAGCAGATCGTTCACGGTGCCGAGCACGCCGACCGCGCTCCAGCCGCTGCCGTTCCAACGCGCCACGTTGGAGACGGGCACACCGCCGATCACCTGGAAGCTGCCACCGACCAGCAAGTCGCCGTTGGCCGCGAACGTCATCGCCCGCACGCTGGCCGGCCCGATCGTGGGAGCGGTCGCGGTTCCGAGCGCTTGCCAGCTGATGCCGTCGAACCGGTGCACGGTCGAGCCGAAGCCGATCGTGGTGACCGCGAACAGGTTGCCGCTCGGTCCGACGGCCAACGTGGTGAGGGACGACCCCGGCGGTTGCGGCACCGCCGCGGTCCACGACGTGCCGGTCCACACCTGCAGCAGTGCCGGGGGCGAGAATACTCCTCCAGCCACCAGCAGCCCTCCCGGCAACACCGCGAGCGCGACCGGCACACCGCCGGGATCGCCGAGCGCAGTCCACTGGTCGGTGACCGGATCCAACGCGGCGACACTTCGCACCGGCAGGTCACCCGCCAGCGTGATGTTGCCGGCGACGACGATGCGTTCGCCGAGTGGACCGCTGCCGTCCGGGTCCCAGCGGGTGAGCCGCAGCGCGGCGCTGTCGAGACTCGGCACGCCGCGCCCGGTTGCCTGTGGCTGCAATGCGCATTGCGCGACGGCTGAGGCAGCGAGGAACAGGGAGATCGCGAGCGTACGAGGGAGCATGGCGAGCATTGCACAGCACGGTCCGTGCCGTCGCAGAATCATGCCCCATTGCCAGCCGATCGTGAGGCCGTTGTTCCGGGCCCGAAACGGCTGCGTCGCCGGCCGCAGACCTGCAGTTTGCATCCGCACCCTGCCAACTGCCAATCCGAGCGGATCCGCACCCAACAGCGCGAGCTCAGCGGCCGATCGCCGCGAGCACCTTCGCCTTGACCTCGGCGGCGGCGCACTCGCTCTTCTGCATGCCCTTGCGGATCAGGAACTCGACCTGGCCCTCCGCCGCCTTGCGACCGACGAACACCTGCACCGGGAACCCGAGCAGCTCGTTGTCCTTGAACTTCGCGCCCGGGCTCATCGCGCGATCGTCCATGCAGACATCGACGCCGGCGGCCTTCAGTTCGTCGTAGAGCTTCGTCGCCAGCTGCTTCTGCTCGTCGCGAGCCGGATCGAGCATCGCCACCACACATTCGAACGGTGCGATCGCGACCGGCCAGACGATGCCCTTGTCGTCGAAGCTCTGCTCGACCGCGGCGGCCGGCGTGCGCGAGACACCGATGCCGTAGCAACCCATCACGAACGGGGTCGGCTTGCCGCCCTGGTCCATGAACGTGGCGCTCATCGCCTTCGAGTACTTGATGCCGAGCTTGAAGATGTGGCCGACCTCGATGCCACGCGCCTGCTCGAGCGGCTTGCCGCTGATCGGACAGCCTTCGCCGACGCGCGCGGTGCGCAGCTCCTTGAACGACGGCGTGCGGCAGTCGCGGCCGAGGTTGACATTCAAGCAGTGGAAGCCGGTCTGGTTGCAGCCGACCAACAGGTTGGTGCGGCCCTGCAGCGACTCGTCCGCCAGCAGCGGCACGTCCTCGGGCAGGCCGACCGGACCGGCGAAGCCGACGTCGGCACCGGTCGCAGCCTTGATCTCGTCCTCGGTGGCGAGCCGTACCGTCAACGCGTCGAGCGCGTTGGTCAGCTTGACCTCGTTGATGTCGAGATCGCCGCGCATCATCACCGCGACCACCTTGGTCTTGTTCTTCCACGTGACGTGGTAGAGCACGGTCTTCGCCATGCGGCCCGCGACCCAACCGGGGAAGAACGCCTCGAGCTGCGCCACCGTCTTCACGTCCGGCGTCGCGACTTTCTCCATGGGCTTCGGCTCGCCGCCCTCGGGGGCCGGCGGCAGCTTGCTGATCGCCTTCTCGACGTTGGCCGCGTAGCCGCTCTCGCGGCAGAACAGGATCGAGTCCTCGCCGCTGTCGGCGATCACCATGAACTCCTCGCTGCCGGCGCCGCCGATCGCGCCCGAGTCGGCCTGCACCACCGTGTAGTCGACACCGCAGCGCTCGAAGATGCGACAGTAGGCGTTGCGCATCTTCTGGTAGGCGACGTCGAGCCCGGCCTGGTCGCAGTCGAACGAGTACGCGTCCATCATGATGAACTCGCGCCCGCGCATCAGGCCGAAGCGCGGCCGGATCTCGTCCCGGAACTTGTCCTGGATCTGGTAGCAGTTGACCGGCAGCTGCTTGTAGGAGTTGACCTGCGCGTTCACGTAGGCGGTCATCACCTCTTCGTGCGTCGGCCCGAGGCACATGTCGCTGCCCTTGCGGTCCTTCAACGTGAACATGATGCCGTCGGTCACGTAGCGGTCCCAGCGACCGCTGCTGACCCACAGTTCCTTCGGCTGGATGATCGGCAGCATCACCTCGTTGGCGCCCTCGCGGTCGAGCTCCTCGCGCACGATCTCGGCGAACTTCTTCACCACGCGCCACATCAGCGGTGCGAACGTGTAGACGCCGGCGGCGATCTTGACGATGTAGCCGCCGCGGGCGAGCAGGCGGTGGCTCGGGATCTCGGCGTCGGCAGGGTCGTCGCGGAGGGTGGAGATCAGGATCTGGCTTAGGCGCATACGAGGGCGGAGAGCGTAGCGAGCCGGGCGGGTCGCGGCGATCGTCGAGCCGGCACGTGAGGGCGACCACACCTGGGGGACTGGCATGCAGGCACTCACTGCCTACACTGCCTGCATGCAATACACGCTGAGGAACGTGCCGAAGCAGCTCGACCGGGCGCTGCGCGCCCAGGCCAAGCGCGAACACAAGAGCCTGAACGAGGTGTTGCTGACGGCGCTGCAGCGAGCGCTCGGGATCGACGGGGAGCCACCGGCACAGCGGGACCTCGCCGACATCGTCGGGACCTGGCAAGACGACCCCGAGCAGGAGCGGGTGCTCGCCGAACAACGCACCGTGGATCCGGAGCTGTGGAAATGAGGATCGCACTCGACACCAATCGCTACACGGACCTCTGCCGAGGCGATCGCTCGATCACGGATCTCCTGCTCAAGGCACAGGCGGTGTATCTGCCATTCGTGGTGGTCGGCGAGTTGCGTGCCGGCTTCGGCGCCGGGACCCGCACGCGCACGAACGAGCGCACACTGCAACGTTTCCTGGCGAAGCCCGGCGTCGACATCCTGTTCGCCAGCGAATCGACGACCCACCACTACGCCCAGCTCTTCATGCAGCTGCGCAGCCAAGGCACGCCGGTACCGAGCAACGACCTCTGGATCGCAGCACTGGCGCTCGAGCACGACCTCGCGCTGGCGACCAGAGACGAGCATTTCCGGCACATCCCCCAACTGTTGCGAGTCGGGTAGCGCCTCCAGGCCAACAGCCCGACCGTCAAGCCAAGGCAGCCGACGCCGCCCCATCGGCCCGATCCAGCGCCCGCGTTAGCAGACACTGCGCCGCATCGATCGGCTCACCCTGCCGATAGCGCGACAGCAACCGCCGCGACTGCTCGGCCAGCTCCCGCCGCACCTCGCGCCGCTTGCCCGCCACCCGCGCGATCGTCATCGAGTCATAGGTCGTGGTCTGATGACGCAGCCACGCGATCACCGCCGCCGCCGCGCGCTCCTCGACCGGGATGCGTTCGGTGCGCGCGACGGTGCCGCTGCCGACCGGCGTCGCGTGCGCGGTCACCGCGGTCGCCAGCCGCTCGGCGAGCGCCAGGTGCAACGGCGCGAAGCGGAGGAACTGCAGCACCGCACCGCGGAAGTCCTCGACGTAGGCTTCCTGCTCGCGCTCGCGCCGCGCGCGGCCGGCGGCGAGCTTCTTGCCGTAGGCGGGATCGGCGCGTTCGAGCTCGAGCTCGGCGCGCAACCGCTCGATGCGTTCCTTCGGCGCCCAGACGCCGTAGCCGAAGATCTTGCGGCCCTTCTTCTCCTGCATCACCCAGCAGGCGCCCTCGGCCTTCACGCGGCGCGTGAGCCCCGGATCGCCGGGCGGCAGCAGGTCCCAGTCGTCGGGCACCCGTTCCTGGCCGCGCTCGGTGCGCACGGTGCGGGGGTTGAGGCCTTTGGCGACGATGCGCGGCGCGTCGGTCATGCGCGTGGTGTAGCGAACGTGAGCGCGCGGCGCGATGGCTTCACGCGATCACTTGCCGCCCTCGGGCACGGGAATCGGCACCGGCACCGCGGCGGCCGGTGCAGCCGCTTCCACGGCCACGGGCATACCTACCAACAAGAAGCCGAGCATGGTGCCGATCGTGCCGGCCGCATCGCGCGAGCGGCCCAAGTCGACGCGCCACATCGCGTCGGCGCCGCTGCGCGTGCGCTCGACCTTCTTCAGCAGTGGCGCGAACATGCGCGCCTCCGGCACCGCGACGAGCTTTGCCAGCGCGGCGTCGATCGCCTGCTCGGTCACCGCGAGGCCATCGCCTACCTTGATGTGGCGCAGGACCATCTCCAGGTCCAGTCGGGGATCGAGCTGGTCACCCTCGAGGCGCAAGCGGAACGAGACGAACGTCGGCTGGTCGTCCGCCGGCCACTCGACCCCGGACAGCGCCTGCCGCATCGCCTGTTGCGGCGGCGTGTCGCGCGCCAGTCGGAAGGCGACGAACGCGAGCAATCCACGGCGGTCGGACTGCAGCGACATGACGTCGGCGCACGGCATGCCATCGTGCGGCCTGCCCTGCAGCACCGGCTCGATCGCCGAGCGATGGCCCATCAGCGCGAGCTTGCCGACGCGCATCGACACGCTCGAGCTGTTCTCCGAGTAGGCGCGCATCGTCCAGGCGCCGATCTGCGTCTCGTGCGTCTCCCGGCTCTCCTTCGGCCACGGCAGTTCCTTGTTGCCATCGAACAGGAGCAGGTCCTCGTGGCTCGTTCCCGAGCGTTGCTCGTTCTCGGGCAACACGCGCACCAAGGCCATCAACCGGTCGGCGTCCTCGAGGCGGAAACCCATCTCGTCGTCGAACCGGCCGAGGGCCAGCTTGAGCGCCGAGGCCCCCAGGTCGTCCCAGACCCCGGTGTCCCGCAGCTGCTTCAGATCCACTTCGAGGACGTTCTCGTAGTCCCGGAAGCAGAAGCTGCGGAGGGTCGGCGCCTGTTGGCCGAACGCGGCCGCGAGGCAAAGGGTGAGCGTGAGCAGGCAGTGGATCATGAAGTCTCCCGTTCGCATGGCACGCGCTTGCGCGCCGCGGCGACTCTATTCGAAGTTCGCGGTCGCAGCATCGGGCCCGGCGCGGAGCCACCATCTTCCGCCACTGCATTCAGCCGCTCACCAACTCTCGTCGGCGAGCACATCGGCGCACGTGCGGCCGCGGATCCGCTGTCCGTCGAACCGATCGCGCCCGACGATCCACAGCTCGGCGCGCGGGAACGTGCGCGGGAACCACCCGAACTCCAGCGCGCTGCTGCCGCCGCGCTTGCACTCGAACAACAGGTCGGGCCGCACCACGTGATCGATCTCGTGCGTACCGCTCTGCCAATAGCCGAGTTGATCGGGCAAGGCTTCGCCGCGCACCGCTCGCCGCCGCCAGATCTCCTGCGCCAGCAACCACTCGAACCAACGGCCCTGGTCCGCTTCCGGCAGCGCTTGGAAGTCGGCCACCGTGCGCAATCGCGTGCGATCGAACGCGATCGCCGCCAGCAGGTTGGTGGGCGGGAACTTGGCCGGGCGACGCCGCACGGCGATGCCACGGCTCTCGTCGTACGCGAAGGCCGTGCCGAGGCACATCAGGTCCGCCAGCAACTCGAGGTAGCCGGCGGCCACCGTGTTGTTGGCGAGCCCGGCATCGCGAGCGACGTTGGCCTGGCCGATCGGCGTGCCGCCGCGCCGCAGCACGGCCTCCCAAACCGCGATCAAGCTGCCGCGGTCGCGCCCGCTGGCCGCACACTCGCCGAAGATCCAGTCGCGCACCATCTCGATGACGTACTCGGGCAGACGACCGTGCTGCACCAGCTCGGCCGCCGCCGCCGGACAGCCGCCACTCAGCAGGTAGGCGATCACCACGTCGTCGCCGAAATGAGCCCCGGCCTTGGCTATGAAGGCCCGGAACGACAGCGGCACGAACAGGTAGCTGGTGCGCTCCAGCTTGCCCTTCCGCCCCGGCAGACGCTCGACCCCGCGGCGCAGATCCCGCGCCCGCGAACCGGTGGTGACGACCAGCACGTCCGCGAGCCCACCACCGTCGATGACCCGCTTGAGCGCCTTCTCCCAGCCGTCGACCGCAGTGATCTCGTCGATGAACAGGCGGCGGTGCGGAGCCGAGCGGCGGAACATCGCCGCGAGCGTCTCGAGTTCGCCGACCAGGGCTTGGGCATCGGCGATGTGATCGCCATTCAGGTAGAAGGCACTGCCGGGGCCGCCGGTGCGGACGCTGTCCAGCAGCTGCTGCTCGAGCCAAGTGCTCTTGCCGTACTGGCGCGGTCCGCGGATCGACAGCACGCCCGGGGCCGTCGGCAAGACCGGCAGGCCGAAGTCGATGTCGAACGCAAGCCCCTGCTGCGAGAGCTTTTCCAGATGCGGAAACCAGCTGGACGGCGGCGCCTCGGTGACCAGCAGCCGCTCGTTGAGTGCCTTAACGTCCATACCGTTAGCATATCGAACGCTCAGGACGTTAACCAAGAGCTCCGAGCGCCGACGCGCGGCCACCGGTCGCGCGCACTCGGCGCAGCAGCCTGGCTGGCATGATCCGGGCGATGCGCCCCACCTACCTGCTGCCACTGGTGCTCGGCGCCTGCGCAGCTCTGCCAGTCGACACTCAGGCCACGGCCACCGCCACGAAGACGCGCCCGCCGAACATCGTCGTCATCTTCATCGACGACCTGGGCTACGCCGACATCGGCCCGTTCGGCGGCGGGATCCCGACCCCGCACCTCGATCGCATGGCGGCAGAGGGCATGAAGTTCACCGACTTCAGCGTCTCGTCGGCGGTGTGCTCGGCGTCGCGCGCGGCGCTGCTGACCGGCTGCTACCACCAACGCGTCGGCATCGCCGGCGCGCTCGGTCCGGACGCGAAGAGCGGCCTGCATCCCGACGAGGTGACGATCGCCGAGTTGTGCAAGTCGAAGGGCTACGCGACCGCGTGCTTCGGCAAGTGGCACCTCGGCCATCACCCGAAGTTCCTGCCGACCAACCAGGGCTTCGACGAGTTCTACGGGCTGCCCTACAGCAACGACATGTGGCCGCTGCACCCGGCCTACGCCGATCTGCCGCCCGACGCCGCGAAACGCAAGCAGGGCTATCCGCCGCTGCCGCTGCTCGACGGCGAACGCGTCGTCGACGCCGAGGTCACCGGCGAGGAGCAGGCGCTGCTGACGCGGCAGTACACCGAACGCGCGGTCGACTTCATCGAACGCCACCGCGAGCAGCCGTTCTTCCTGTACGTGCCGCACACGATGGTGCACGTGCCGCTGTTCGCGTCACCGGAGTTCGCCGGCAAGAGCGGCCACGGCCCGTACGGCGACGTGGTGATGGAAATCGACTGGTCGGTCGGCGCGATCCTCGCCGCGCTGCAGCGCGGGGGCATCGACGACGACACGCTGGTGCTGTTCACGTCCGACAACGGCCCGTGGCTCAGCTACGGCGAGCACGCCGGCAGCGCCGGTGCGCTGCGCGAGGGCAAGGGCACGATGTTCGAGGGCGGCATCCGCACCCCGACGCTGGCGCGCTGGCCGGGCCGCGTGCCGGCCGGCAGCGTGTGCGGCGAGTTCGCGGCGACCATCGACGTGCTGCCGACGATCGCCCGCCTGGTCGGTGCCGAGCTGCCGCAGCACCGCATCGACGGCTTCGACATCTCCCCGCTGCTGCTCGCCGAGCCCGAGGCCACTTCGCCACACCGCCTGTTCTGCTGCTACTACGACGGCGGCCAGCTGCAGGCGGTGCGCGATGCGCGCTGGAAGCTGCACTTCCCGCATCGCTACGCGACCCTCGGTGGCGGACCAGGTGGCAGCAACGGCCGGCCGGCGCCGTACCGAACCGAGTCGATCGGGCTCGCCCTGTTCGACCTGCGCGCCGATCCCGGCGAGACCACCGATGTCGCGGCCGCCCATCCGGACGTGGTGGCGCGGCTGCAGGCCCTGGCGGCGGCGGCCCGCGCCGACCTCGGCGACAAGCTGACCGGGACCGCGGGCCAGGGCGTGCGGCCAGCAGGCAAGTTGTTGCCCGAGGATGCTTTAATGCGATGGTGAGCGAACGGGCGGCGGCGGCGCGCGATGGCCGTGCCGGCCAGATCGGTAGAAACCCCGAACATCCGACCGGGCCGAATCGCTACTAGGAGTAGGACCTCGGTCCGCCTCACCTCGCCCTTTCCGGGAGCAACCCCATGCAGCCTGCCCTTCGACGCGCCATCTCGGCCGCGTCCATGCTTTCGTTCGCCCTGTTCCCCCTCGCCGCGCTGCGCGCGCAGGTTCAGGCCCCGCCCAACCACTGGGAATACGTGCAGGTGCAGAGCGGCACCCACGACAACCAGCAGCCGATCAGCGGCGTGGTGTGGAGCCAGTTCGTGTTCCTGCCGCCGGAGACGCCCTGGCTGCGGCTCCACTTCCACGATGCCAAGCTCGACAAGGACAGCTTCCTGCGCATCACCTCGGTGCTCGACGGCGCCACCATGCTGATGCGCGAAGAGCATCTGCCGCAGTGGCAGTACACGAGCGCCTTCTTCAACGGCAACGCCGTGCTGATCGAACTGGTCGCCGGCCCGAACACCACCGGCAACCGCGTCGAGATCCAGCAGGTGATGGCCGGTGACATCCAGCCGGTCGTGCCCGAGACGATCTGCGGCGACTTCGACAACCGCGCGCCGTCGAGCGATGCGCGCGCCGGGCGCATCGAGCCGATCGGCTGCACCGGCTGGATCATCGACTACCCGGCCGGCAGCAACCAGAAGGTCCACCTGTCGGCCGGCCACTGCTTCGGCAACGGTCAGGTGCTGCAGTTCGCCGTGCCCGCCTCGCAGGCCAACTGCGCGCTCGCGTTCCCGCCGCCCGAGAAGCAGTTCGCGATCGACAGCACCTCGTCGCAGCAGGTGAACGCCGGCATCGGCAACGACTGGTGGGTGTTCCGCTGCTTCCCGAACTCGACCACCGGCCTGACCAGCTTCCAGGAACAGGGCACGGCGTTCGACCTCGCGGCGGCGCTGCCGGCGCTGAACACGACGCTGCGCAACTACGGCTACGGTCTCGACGGCACCAACGTGACCGGCGCCAGCGGCGGCAACGGCAGCTGCTCGTGCATCGCCGGCAACGGCACCGGCACCCGCAACCAGGTCCAGCAGACGCACACCGGTCCGCTGGTCAGCGTGTCGGGCAACCGGCTCAACTACGCCTTCGACACCTGCGGCGGCAACTCGGGCAGCCCGGTGATCGACAACAACACCGGCCTCGCGATCGGCATCCACACCAACGGTGGCTGCACGACCGCGGCCGGCACCACCAACAGCGGCACCAGCATCCTGAACGCGAACCTGCAGGCGGCGATCGTCGCGGTCGCGCTGCCGACCGTGCCGAACGACTTCTGCACCGGTGCGATCGCACTCGGGGTCGGCGTGAACGGCCCGTTCCAGAACGGCGGCGGCAGCCTGTCGCCGAACGCGTGGCCGTGCGGCGGATCCAATCCGGGTCGCGACGTCTGGTTCCGCTTCGACGCCGACTGCGGTGGCTCGCACACGTTCAGCACCTGCACGACGACGCGCAACTTCGACACCGTGCTGCAGGTGTTCAGCGGCACGTGCGGCCTGCCGGTCTCGCTCGGCTGCAATGACGACGGCTGCAGCCTCGGCTCGTCGCTGACGGTCAACCTGACCGCCGGCACGCACTACATCCGGGTCGGCGGCTACAACCAGCAGTTCGGCAACTTCGACGTCGTGGTGACGCGGCCCACGGTCTACGACGCCGGCCCGCTGGTCACGTCGAGCAACGGCGGCAGCGGCGGCGCTCCGGTCAGCATCGTGCAGACCTCGGCGCCGACCAACCTGCTCGCCCTCGGATTCAACGCCAACACGGTGACCCTGGCCGACGACTTCATCACCAACGGCCCGTGGTGCCTCGCCGCGATCGAACTGTTCGCCTACCAGACCGGCACGCTGACCCCGTCGATCAACGGCGTGTTCCTCGAGGTCTACAACGGGGACCCGCGCTTCGGTGGCACCCCCGTCGCCGGCAGCCCAGGGCTCGCGAACAACCTCGTGACCACGGCCGGCTACGAGGTCATCAACACGATGACCGGCGCCTTCCGCGCCACCGAGACCAGCCCGACCGACGGCACACGCCCGCTGCAATCGGTGCTGGTGACGCTGGCCAACCCGCTGAACCTCAACTCGTCGACGATCGCCGGCGGCCGCTACTTCCTGCGCTGGTCGTTCACCGGCACCGGCGCCAGCGGCCCCTGGGTGCCGCCGATCACCGTCTCGGACTCGCGCGTGACCGGCGATGCGCTCCAGGCCACCTCGACCGGCACCTGGTCGGCGGTGCTCAGCAACGGCGCCGCACAGGGCCTGCCGTTCAAGCTCTACGGCACCACCACGGCGGCCCCCGGCGCCCTCACCAATCTCGGCGGCGGCTGCTCCTCGACGACCCTGGAAGTGCGCGGCGCACCCCATGTCGGCGGCGTGGTGCACGCGGAACTGCTGAACCCCAACCCGGCCGCGATCCCGCTGATCATCCTCGGCTTCACCGACCCGGCGGCCGCGTTCGCGCCGTTCTGCGGCTGCGTGCAGCACGCGACGCTCGACGTCGTCAACGTCGGCACCAGCTACAACTGGCAGGTCCCGAACATCCCGTCGGGCGTCGGCTTCGAGCTCTTCGTGCAGGGTGACCAGGTGTTCGGGGCCGGACTGGCCTGCGACATCGGCATCGGCTTCCGCTTCGAGTTGACCGACGGCTACCGGATCCGGCTCTGGTGAGCGAACGGGCGGCCCGCCGCGTTAACAGCGCGGGCCGCTCGGCGTCCAGCGGCGCATGACCATCATGCTCCGTCCGGTTGTCCTCGCGGCGCTGCTCGGCGCCGCCGCGGCCCAGGAACCGAAGCCCCCCGCCGACTACGTCGTGCACGAGTGGGGCACGTTCACCAGCATGGTCGGCACCGCCGGCGCCGTGCTCGAGGGCCTGCACCACGAAGAAGAGGCGCTGCCGCCGTTCGTGCACCAGCTGCGCACGATCGCGTCGTTCGGCACCACGGTGTCGAAGCTGCCGGCCAGCCGGGTCACGCAGAAGATGGAGACGCCGGTGATCTACTTCCACAGCGAGAAGGCGCTGCCGGTGTCGGTCCGGGTCTGGTTCGACCAGGGGCTGATGACGCAGTTCTATCCGCTGCCGAACGAGGTGTTCCCGCCGCTCGGCAAGGAGCTCGAGGCCCGCATCGACATGAGCAAGGTCGACGGGTCGTTCCTGCACTGGGACCTCGACGTGCTGCCGCGCGGCACGGCGGCGGAACCCGCGGTGCCGAAGGTCGCCTTCGACGAGCCGTGGGCGTTCGCGCGGCAGACCACGGCGAACCTCGTGCGCACGCGACCGGACGCCGATTCGCCGGCGCGGCCGGAGACCGAGCACTACCTGTTCTACCGCGGCCTCGGCCGCTGGCAGCCGCAGGTCGGCATCCAGAGCCTCGGTGCCGGCAAGGCCGTGTTCGACAACCGGCTGGCAGGGCGCATCCCGTTCTGCCTGCTGCTCGAGATCGGCGCTCGCGGCGGTCGGTTCGCGATCGGCGGCGCGGTCGAGCCGGGACAGCAACACGACTTCGACCTCGACCAGCTGCCGTGGCAGCCCGATCGCGAGCAGCTGGCGCGCCAGATCGGCGCCGCGGTGCTGCAGGCGCTGGTCGCCGAGGGCCTCTACCTCGATGAAGCCCGGGCGATGGTGGCGACGTGGTCGCGCTCGTGGTTCCGCCGCGACGGCGCGCGCGTGCTGTGGGTGTTGCCGCGGGCCGAGGTCGATACCGTGCTGCCGCTGCACCTCGATCCGCAGCCGAAGGAACTGGTGCGCACGCTGGTCGGCCGGCTCGAGTTCATCACGCCCGAGGCCCAGCTGGCGGTCGAAGGCGCGCTGGACGACCTGGCGCACCAGGACGCCGAACGGCGGCGCCGCGGCGCCAGCCACCTGGTTGCGCTGGACCGATTCCTCGAGCCCCACCTGCGCAACGTCGAGACGAACGGCAGCAGCGACCGGCTGCGGCGCGCCGCCAAGGACCGGCTGGCCGAGCTGCGGCCCTGAAATCGGCGCAGATCGTTGTCCAAAATCGGCGGCGCCGGGTCATCGGTGGGGACGCCGGATCGGCGCGAGCCCCAGGTCGAGTTCGGGTGGACGTCCGGGCCCGGAATGACGCACGACCGCGTGCGATCGGCGCGCGAACGACCTTGTGGCTGTGCCCCCGACCCCATCGAACACCCACCATGAACCTGCCTCGCCTCTGTCTGCCGCTGCTGCTCGCCCCGCTGGCGGCGCAGTCCCCGCCCAACCTGATCGGCGTGACCCTGATCTCCCCGCTGGTCGTCGAGATCAACCACAACACCTGCTCGGTGCTGTCGAGCTGCGCCGCGCTGGCGCTGCCGCCGGTGCTGCCGCCGGCGCCGGTGTTCTGGCCGGGCGGCGCCACCTGGGACGCGCAGACCAACGGCCTCTGGACGACCACCGGCAATCTGCTCGCGAACATCACGCCGGGCACCTGCACCGTGAACTGCGGCCCGCTGCCGTGCCCGGTCACGGCGGGATCCTGGTGCACCGGCCTCGACCTGCACGAAGGCACCGATGAACTGTGGTTCATCGACTCCGCCGGCTGGATCACCGCCACCACGCGGTCGTGTACGCCGACGATCAACAATGCTTGGTTCACCGGTCTGGTCGCGGCAGGCAATCTCGCCACCACCGGCATCACCGTCGACGAACTGCGCGGCCTCGTCTTCTACAGCACGGCGGACTTCGGGGTCGGTTCGGGCACCATCTATGTGGCCCAGATCGCCACGCCCGGGGTGTGGTTCCAGGCTACGCCAGTGCAGGACTGCCTGCCGGCGCCGACCCTGATCACCGGGCTCGCCGTCGACGCCGCCAACGCGGTGCTCTACTGGACCAGCGGCCGCGGCACGTTCGCGTGGAGCTACACCTACAACCCGTCCGGGCCGAGCGTCGCGTTCACGCCGGGCGCGTGCTGCATGCAGTCGGCCCCGTTCGGTGATCCCCTGACCGACCTCGCGATCCGCTGGGGCGGCGCGACCTCGACCGGCGGCCCGTGCGCGAACGGCAACTGCCAACCCTGCCCGATGGTGCACACGCTGCGCACCGCGCCGCTGCTCGGCTCGGTGCTGCAGCTCGGACTCGACCAGGCGCAGCCGGGCACGGTGACGCTGTGCGGCATCGACACCGGCCCGTGCAACGCCGCCGGCCCGGTGATCCCGCCGTTCTGCGGGCCGCTGATGCTGCCGCTGACCTCGGCGCTGCTGGTGCTGGGCCCCGGTTTCCCGGCCGGCCCCGGTCCGTGCCAGGCCACCGACACGGAGCTGCTGCTGCTGCCGAGCAACCCGAGCCTGGCCGGCACGGTGCTGTCCTCGCAGTTCGTCTCGCTGTGCTCGCCCGGGGGCACCGCGATGAGCAACTGCCTGTCGTGGGCGCTCCAGTGACGAACGCGCCGCGGGGGGCGGCGCCGCGTCGCCGACTTTCCCCTCGCACCGACCGCGCCGAGCCGCTGTAGTCCTGGCCCGAAATGCCACGCCGCCAAGACCTGAAGTCGATCCTCATCCTGGGGTCCGGACCGATCGTGATCGGTCAAGCCTGCGAGTTCGACTATTCCGGCGTCCAGGCGTGCAAGTCGCTGCGCGCCGACGGCTATCGGATCATCCTGATCAACAGCAATCCGGCGACGATCATGACCGATCCGGAGCTGGCGGATCGGACCTACATCGAGCCCATCACGGCCGAGGTGGTCGCCAAGATCATCGAGAAGGAACGGCCCGACGCGATCCTGCCGACCCTCGGTGGCCAGACCGCGCTCAACTGTGCGATGCAGCTGCACGACATGGGCGTGCTGGTGAAGTACGAGTGCGAGATGATCGGCGCCCGCCCGGCCTCGATCCAGAAGGCCGAGGGGCGCCTCGAGTTCAAGGAGGCGATGGAGGGCATCGGGCTGTCGTGCGCCCGCTCGAAGCTCGCCTACTCGATGGCCGAGGCGCGCGCCGCGCTCGACCAGATCGGGCTGCCGTGCGTGATCCGGCCCGGCTTCACGATGGGCGGCAGCGGCGGCGGCATCGCCTACAACCTGCAGGAGTTCGAGGACATCGCCGCCCGCGGCCTGCAGCTGTCGCTGAACAGCGAGATCCTGGTCGAGGAGTCGATCGCCGGTTGGAAGGAGTACGAGCTCGAGGTCGTCCGCGACAAGAACGACAACGTCATCATCGTCTGCTCGATCGAGAACTTCGACCCGATGGGCGTGCACACCGGTGACTCGATCACGGTGGCGCCGTCGCAGACGCTGTCCGACCGCGAGTACCAGCTGATGCGCGACGCGGCGATCGCGTGCATCCGCGAGATCGGCGTCGACACCGGCGGCAGCAACGTGCAGTTCGCGATCAACCCGCGCGACGGGCGCATGATCGTCATCGAGATGAACCCGCGCGTCAGCCGCAGCAGCGCGCTGGCCAGCAAGGCGACCGGCTTCCCGATCGCGAAGATCGCCGCCAAGCTTGCGGTCGGCTACACGCTCGACGAGCTGTCGAACGACATCACCAAGACGACCAAGGCCTGCTTCGAACCGACCATCGACTACTGCGTCGTCAAGTTCCCGCGCTGGGCGTTCGAGAAGTTCCCGACCGCGGACTCGGTGCTGACCACGCAGATGAAGTCGGTCGGCGAGGTGATGGCGATCGGCCGCACCTTCAAGGAGGCGATGCAGAAGGCGCTGCGCGGCCTCGAGACCGGCCGCAACGGCTTCGGCAACGTGCCGGGTGTGCCGCACTGCAAGCCCGAGGACCGCAACGCCGAGGCGATCCGGCCGCACCTGGCGACGCCGCGCGCCGACCGCATCGACTGGGTGCGCAGCGCGATGCTGGTCGGCATGTCGGTCGAGGAGATCCACGACTACAGCAAGATCGACCCGTGGTTCCTCGACCAGCTGCAGGTGCTGGTGCGGCACGAGGCGGCGATCGTCGCCGGCAGCAAGCACGGGCCGGCCGGCATGACCCTCGAGTTCCTGCGCACGACCAAACGCCTGGGCTTCAGCGACCGGCAGATCGCCGCCGCGTGCCCGGGCAAGGTCACCGAATGGCAGGTCCGCGAACGGCGCCAGGAGCTCGGCGTGCTGCCGATCTACAAGCGGGTCGACACCTGCGCCGCCGAGTACCCGAGCCACACGCCGTACCTCTACTCGACCTACGACGGCGGCGAGGACGAGGTCGACGACAGCACTCCGGGTGGTGCCCCGAGCGGTGCGCCGAAGAAGCAGCGCGTGATCGTGCTCGGCGGCGGCCCCAACCGCATCGGCCAGGGCATCGAGTTCGACTACTGCTGCGTGCACGCGGCGATGGCGCTGCGTGAGCTCGGTATCGAGACGGTGATGGTCAACAGCAACCCGGAGACGGTGTCGACCGACTTCGACACCTCCGACATGCTGTTCTTCGAGCCGCTGACGCACGAGGACGTGATGAACGTCGTCGACCGCTTGCAGCCGCGCGGGGTCATCGTGCAGTTCGGCGGCCAGACGCCGCTGAACCTCGCGCGCGGGCTGCAGGACCACGGCGCCCCGCTGGTCGGCACCAGCGTCGACTCGATCGACGAGGCCGAGGACCGCGAGCTGTTCAGCAAGCTGATCACCAAGCTCGGCATCGACCAGCCGCCGAACGGCATGGCCGCCTCGGCCGAACAGGCGCTCGCCGCCGCCGAACGCATCGGCTACCCGGTGCTGGTGCGCCCGAGCTTCGTGCTCGGCGGACGCGCGATGGAGGTCGTCTACGACCGCCAGGGCCTCGACTCCTACATGGAGCGGCACCGCTCGTTCTCCGAGGAACGGCCGCTGCTGGTCGACAAGTTCCTCGACGCGGCGATCGAGGTCGACGTCGACGCGATCGCCGACGGCAACGAGGTCGCGATCGGCGGCATCATGGAGCACATCGAGGAGGCCGGCATCCACTCCGGCGACTCGAGCTGCTCGCTGCCGCCGTACACGCTCAGCGAAGGGCTGATCGTGGAGATCGCCGAGAAGACGCGGCGGCTGGCGCGCGCGCTGAAGGTGATCGGCCTGATGAACGTGCAGTGGGCGGTGCGCGGCAACAAGGTCTACATCCTCGAGGCCAACCCGCGCGCGTCGCGCACGGTGCCGTTCGTCAGCAAGGCGATCGCGCAGCCGCTCGCGAAGATGGCGGCGCGCATCATGCTCGGCGAGTCGCTGGCGCAGGTCGGCATGATCGAACGGCTCGAGCCGCCGTACTTCTCGGTCAAGGCGCCGGTGTTCCCGTTCAACAAGTTCCAGGGCGTCGACACCTTGCTCGGCCCGGAGATGAAGTCGACCGGCGAGGTGATGGGCATCGACGCGCGCTTCGGCACCGCGTTCGCGAAGGCGATGGTCGGCGCCGGCAACACGCTGCCGCGCGAGGGCAAGGTGTTCGTGTCGGTGCGCGACGAGGACAAGCGGCTGATCGTGCCGCTGATCGAGCGGCTGCACGGACTCGGCTTCGAGATCGTCGCCACCGCCGGCACCGCGAAGGCGTTGCACAACGCCGGCATCCCGGTGCAGCGCGTGTTCAAGATCCACGAAGGTCGGCCGCACGTGCTCGACCTGGTGGTCAACCGCGAGGTGCGGCTGATCATCAACACGCCGAGCGGCCGGCGCGAACGCAGCGACGACCGCCAGATCCGCAGCGCAGCGGTGTCGCACCGGATCCCGTGCATCACGACGCTGGCGGCGGCGTCGGCGACGATCCAGGGGCTGGAGGCGTGGCTGAAGAAGCCGCTGCAGGTGACGGCGCTGCAGGACTACCACGCGCAGTTGGTCGCCCCGGCCAGCGCGTGACGGGCCGCTGACCAGCGGCCTCAGTACGAGTTGACGAAGCTCGCGACCCCGTTGCTGGTCACCGCGCCGAACGCGTTCTGCCCACCCGGCAGGCTGAACGGCACGAACAGCGCCGCCGCCGCCGCGTGCAATCGCGTGCCCGGCGGCAATCCGGCCGGCAGCGCGATCGGCACCGCCTGACTCGCCGCGTTGCCGCTCCACGCGAGCGTGAAGTCGAGGCCACCGGTGAACAGGCTGCAGCCCGGCGCGCCGAGCGCGGCCAGCGGCGTGCCGTTCGCATTGCCGGTCAGGCTGAGGATCAGCACACCGAGGCGCACGCCGCTGCCCGGCGCGAACTCCGGCGCGTTGCCGATCGTGTAGCCGATCGTCGTGCCGGCGACCGCGGTCGACACCGGTGCCGGCGACGCCCCGAGCGTCAGCGGGTTCGGCGCGTAGCAGCCGACCCCCACCACCGCGTGCGACGCCGGTTGTGCCGGCAACACCGTCGACGCGAACGTGCCCTGCGCCAGGTTCCAATACGTCCCGGTCGGCGTCGTCTCGAGCTTGCGCGCCCGCACCATGTAGGTCGAAGCGCCCGCGAGCGGCGCCGCATCGACGAACGTGAGCCCCGTCACCGGCGCCGTCGACAACCGCACGAACGGCCCTTGCGGAGACGCGGCGCGATAGACGTGGTAGCCGGCGACCGGATCGGGCGAGGCCGACCACGCCACCTGCGCCGTGGGCCACGTGTCGGTGACCGTGACATTGCCGGCCGGCGCGACGACGTGCTGGCGCAGCGTCGGATCCCCCATCAGCGCCACGTGCACCCGCCGCTGGCTGAAGCCGCCGGCCGCGAGGTCGTTCACCGTGACCCGCATGCAGTCGCCGATCGTGTAACCCATGCCCATCGGATGGAACGCCCAGTGCGGCCGCCCGGCCCAGACACTGCCCAGCGTCCAGCCCGAGCCGAGCGGCGCCCGCAGCAGATTGTCCTGATTGTCCCAGTCGCCGAACGCGCTGCCGAACAGCATCGTGAACACGTTCCGGTTGCTCGACGAGACGAAGTCCTGCGTCGTGCCGACCCCGGCGACGCTCGTGTAGCTGCCGCTGCCGCAACCGAACGACCAGATGGCGCCGTTGCCGCTCGTCGTGTTCAACGCGCCGAAGTAGTCGCCCGCGAACGTGTTCGCGGCCCCGACCAGCGACCAGCCGTTGCGCCATCCCGAGGCAGCCACCGCCTCGCCGCCCATCCAACCGAAGTTGTCGTCGATGACCGCGCGCTGGTCGACGACGAACTGCTTGTGGCGATAGGCATGGTCCTTGTCGAGATAGGCCTGCAACAGCGCGAGCTCGCTCGACGGGAAGGCCGGCAGGTTCGACAGATCGACGCGACCGACGGCGAGATCGACGTCGCTCGGGATGTTGGTCTGGTCGAACTTGCCGTCGCCGGGAACATTGTGGTTCTCGGTCCGCAGCGCGCCGGTGAAGTTGACGGAGCTGTCGGTCCACGGCCCGTCGAGTTCGCCGTAGTAACAGTCCGCCGGCCACGCACCCTGATGGATCGGCACGTGCCCATCGGGCGCGAGATTGCCCGAGTACGGCACGGGGATGCGCCCGAGCAGGAACACGCATCGCACCGCACCGGGCTGCGCGGCGACCTCGGCGGCGATCAGCGCCTTCACGCTCGGCACCGACGCGGACGGCGACACGTCGTGACGCCGCACCCGCCAGCCGTCCCCTACCAGGTCGGCGATCAGGCGATCGAGCCGCGTGCCGAGCCCGGCCGCCTTGCTCGCATCGACCAGCAGCACCAGCACGCCGCGCTGCTCGATCGCCGCCGCCTCGATGCCGACCGTCACGAACGAACGGCCGTCGACGGCCCCGGTCTTGCTGAACCACAGCTCGTAGCGTTCGCCGAGCGCGAAGTGCGTGTCCGTCCACGAGGTCGCAGCACCGCCACCCGGGATCACGACGCTCGGTGTCCACATGCTGCTGCCGGGATGGCGGCGCACCATCGAGTAGCCGGTCGCGCCCGGATCCAGCGGCCACGTGAAGGTCACCGACGGCGGCGAGCTCGACACCGCTGCCGCGACCGCGATCGCGGCCTGATCGGGTGTCTGCGCGTGCGCACCGAGGCCCGACAGCAGCGCGGACAGCACGGCGAGCGGACGGCGAAGGGACGGCAGCATCGACACAAGGCTACCTCACCGCGGGCCCGATCGCGCGGCTCGGCGCGTCGAGGGCCGAAGCGCCGGTCACTGCACGCGCAGGATCACCGCGTTGCTCAGCGACAGACCGGCCGGGACGGACGCATCGAACAATGCGCCTTGCAGTGTGAGCACCAGCGGGAACCCCAGTGCCGGCACCGGAACCGACCATGGCAGAGGGCTTGCCGCCATCAGTGCGGTCGGGTCGGCGAACAGCCCGTTGGTCAGCGTCAGCAGGCGCGGATCGGCCGGCTGCAGGAACGCCGGCGGGAACAGCATGGTCCCGAATGGCGACGGCAGTTGCTCCACGGCATCCGGCACACCGAGCCGCGCCCAGACCACGAACGGCGCCTGTGTCGGCCCCGCTGGCGGCGCCGCCAGCTGCAGCGCGAACGGCTGGCCGAGGTCCTTGTCGACCCGACGCCCCGGCCCACCGTGCGAGCCACTGATCGTCAACACGTCGGTGCCGCCGGGTCCGCCGACCGTGCCGGCCGCGACCGCCGGCAACACCGGTCCGGTGCTCGCCTGCCAGTGGCGCAGCAGTTCGACGAGCGCCAGCGGCGTGTTGGTCGGCTCCAGCTGGTTCTGCTGGTCGGCGCTGTTGAGCCCGTGGCAAGACGCGCAGACCCGGATCTCCCCCGGCTGGAACGTCAGCCAGTAGCGCTCACGCACCACGGGCGTGCCCGCGGGCGACGTCAGCTGCCACGACAGCGCCCGCTGCGCCGGCACGAACGCCGCCATCGAACCGTCGCTGCCGATCGCGACACTGCCGGCCGGTCCGCTGCTCTGGAGCGGCATCGCCGCGACCGCCGCCGGATCGTGCAGCGGCCGGGCCAGCACGCGCCGACCGACATCGGGCGAACTCACACCGCCGCGGCCGCGCAGCAAGTCCGCCTGGAACAACTGCAGGTGCGCGATGTCGTAGATCTGCCCCGGCGCACCGATCGTCTGCGTCGCCGTGCCGGCGACCCGCAGGTTGAACGGCTGCTGCTGGTCGGCGCGATCGCGCGAAGTCACGTCGCGCGCGGTGATCAACGCCAGGCCTCGTTCGCGCAGGAAGCGCTGCAGCCGCGCCGGCTCGACGCCGGCCGACGCGAAGGCGGCCTGTTCGGGCCCCGGCAGCACGTCCCCGGTCACCGGCGGCACCGGTCGCGCCTTCACCTCGACCGCGTTGAGTTCCCACAGCGGGCCGGAGTAACTCAGCATCACGTCCGGGCTCCACCAGCTCACCGTCTTGGTGATGCCGTTGGTCAACGCCGCGCCGGCCACCAGATAGCTGCCGCTCGGCACCAGCTGGCGCAAGCGGAACGTGAACGGCGACTGCGGCGCGCTCGCGGTGCCGATGTCGGCGGCCGGGCCGGTGTAGGGCGTGTGCGACGCGAGCATCGAGCCGTCGGACAGCGGTAGCGGGTCGCGGTACTGGCCGGAGTGATTCGGCCCGGGCGCCAGCGTCTGCGTGCGCGTGTCCGGATGCGTCAGGTGCACCGGCACGATCTGGTCGGGGTTGGCGCCCGGTGGCGCTACCAACGCAACCAACTGCCCCGCCGAGTGCGAATAGAACTCCGGCGCATCGGTGCCGACATAGCGACCGGGCTGCAGCGGATCCTCGGCGAGGTGGAAGCAGTTCTCGATCGAACGCCGCGTCGACGCCGGCACATAGAAGTCGTGCAGGTTGGGGTCGCCGTTCAGTGCGAAGTCGAAGTAGTCGTGCAGTTCGTGGCGACCGATGTGGTTCAGCGTCTCGAGGCCGGTGCCGTCCTGGTGGATCTGCCACGGGAAGAAGTGATTGAACAACAGCCCCCGCATCGCCGTGCCGGCGAGCAGGTCCGTGCGCGACGGCCGCGGCTCCGGGAACAGCTCGATCACCTGTGGTAGCGGCGTGCTGTTCGCTGCCTCGCTGCTCCAGTCGAACATGCCGTAGATCGGATTGACGAGTTCGAGATCGGCGAGCTGATCGCGCTGCAAGTGGTCCCACTGCGTGAACAGCACCCGGCCGAAGCTGTCGACGAGCGGCGTGAAGTCGCCCGACGGCGCGTGGTTCAGCAACCGCAGTTCGCCGTGCACCGGGTCGAGGCTCCACAGCCCCGACACGATCGGCGTGACCTCGTATTCGTCGAGCGGTGGATACAGGTGCGCGCTGCCATCGCGCGGCCGGTCCGACGTGAACAGGATGCGGCCGTCGGACGCGTAGACCGGCGACACGTTGTTGCAGCCGCTCGGCTGGTTCGGCACCAGGGTGATCACCGGCGTGTCGTTGGGCCCGAGGCCGGTGATCTCGTAGAGCCGCCAGAAGTACTGCAGGTGCTGGTACTGCTGCGCAGTGGCACCGACCACCATCGCGAACACGGCCCGCGTGCCCGACCAGTGCACGCACGGATCCCGGACGGCAATCGAGCTGGCGCCCTGGAAACCGCTGTTGCCGTAGCCGGCGAGCCCGGTCAGGTTGCGCAGCGTGCCATTCGGGTAGCGGATCCACAGATCGCCACCGCGCGCCACCGAGTCGATGGTGCCGCGGTGATTGCCGAACGTCGACCCGATGGTGATGAAGTCCGCCGGCACCGGCACCTGGGTCACGAACAGGATCGGATGGGGAGTGGACACCGGCCCCTGGGCCCGCGGCGAGGAGACGAGACCGAACCATGCCGCCGCCACGACGGCGGCCACGGAGCGGGAGAGCTGAGACATTGCTGAACCTCGACGAGGGAAGGAGCCGGTGCCGATGCTCCTACGTCAGCAGCCGGCCGGGCCGGCCGCGCATTCCGGCGCCACCGCGAAAGCTGCTCGCCGCCCGCAGCACGGCTGCCTACCATGCGCACCCACGGACCTCGTCCGCCACTGCCGCCCGGATCCATCTCATGCAGCAAGCCCCTCGTCACGATTCCCAGCTCGCCAAGGAAGTTGCCAAGTTCTGCCTCGCGCAGGTCACCACCAAGCCGCAGCAGCGCGCGTCGTTCCCGAGCTCGCCGCTGTGGGCCGCGGTCGGCAAGACCGGCACCACGCTGTGGCTCGACACCGGCGACATCGACGCGGCCAAGGAACTGTGGGTGCGCGAGTTCACCGCGCTGACGACCAACAACACGCTGCTGAACAAGGAAGTGCAGAAGGGCCTCTACGACCAGCTGGTGCCGGCGGCCGCGGCGCTGCTGAAGAAGACCTCGCCGGACCTGACCCAGGACCGCCTGGTGCAGGAGATCGCGTTCATCCTCAACGCGGTGCACGGGCTGAAGCTGGTGCGCACGTTCGATGCCGATGTGTCGGTCGAGCTGCACACGGCGACCGCGCACGACGTCGACGCGGCCTACCACTACGGCAAGCGCTTCGCCGCGATCTGCCCGGATCGCTTCATCGTCAAGGTGCCGCTGTCGCCGGCCGGCCTGCTGGCCGCGCGCCGCCTGCACGACGACGGCATCCGGCTCAACTTCACGCTCGGCTTCTCGGCGCGGCAGAACTGGCTGATCGGCAGCATCAGCAAGCCCGACTGGGTCAACGTGTTCCTCGGCCGCATCAACGCGTTCGTCAGCGACAACAAGCTCGGCGACGGCAAGAACGCCGGCGAGAAGGCAACGCTGGCGAGCCAGCGCGGCCTGCGCCGGCTGAAGCAGCAGCACGGCATCGCGGTCAAGCAGATCGCCGCTTCGCTGCGCAACGGCCAGCAGTGCGAGGAGCTGCTCGGGCTCGACACGTTCACGATGCCGACCGCGGCGGCGAAGGAACTGCTGCAGAAGAACCCGGCCCCCGCCACGCTGGTCGACAAGACCGCCAACGACCCGACCGTGACCTACGCGCCGGGCGTCGACGTCGCCGGCGAGCGACTGGACTGCTTCTGGAGCATCACGCCGCAGTTCGAGAAGGCGGCCGCCGCGGTGGCGAAGCTCGATGCGAAGACCGCGAAGGCCGAGGACGTCACCAAGACGCTGGCGGCACACGGCGCCGGCGACCTGTTCCCGGTGTTCACGATGATGGAGTCGCAGCAGCTGACCAAGGAAGGCAAGATCCCGGTGCACGCCAGCTGGCAGCAGCGCGTGAAGGCCGGCACCGCGAGCTGGGACGGCATCCTGAGTGCGGCCGCGCTGGCGAGCTTCACGCAGGACCAGCAGGCGCTCGACGATCGCATCCGCCGCTTCGTGTGAGCGCGGCGCTCATCCCGAGCTATTTGCTGCCGGCGGCCGGCGGCTGCGCCGCGAGCACGCTACGCAGCTCGTCGGCCGACAGCGTCAGCGTCACCGGCGCGCCACCGACGATCTCGCTCGGCGTGAAGCGCGACAGCGCCACGGCCCGGGCGTTCGCACCGGGCGACAGGAACACCTGCAACCGCATCACGCCGTCGCCGATCGGCAGCGAAGCGACGCCGTTCGCGACCGGCACCGACTCGCTCGGCACGCACACGAGGTTCTCGAGGGAGTTCGCGCCCCACTCGTTCCGGAAGTCGCGCTCGCCGACCTCGAGCTGCATCGCTGGCACACCCCTGATCTCGAGGGACGCCCCCGGCGGCAACGTCTCGGCGCCCGCCACGCGCACCTCGACCTTCGGCCACGCCAGAAGGCGCACGGCGGCGCGGCCCGATGCAGCAGTCAGCGACTGCGGGCGCATGCCATCCGCCGCGACCAGCAGATCGACCGGTCGCTTCGGCACCGGCAACACGTATTCGCCGGGTCGCAGCGTGATGCCGGTCCAGTCACGTTCGGCGGGCTGCGGCTGGGGCATCACGTAGACCATCGTGTAGTCCGGACCGTCGACCTCGACCCGCAGGCCGAGCGCGCCCATGACCTCGCGCAGGTCGAGCGCCACGAGGCGCGGATCCCCAGCCGCAGGCGTCGGCACCACGACGTCGCTGACGACCGCGAACGGCTCCGCATAGCCCGGCACCTCGACGATCAGTGTGTAGGAACCGGCGACCAGCGCTTGCCACTGATAGCTGCACGTGCCGCCTTCGCCTTCCCAGCCGCGCGCGCGCAGCGGATCGTCGCGCTCGGCCGGCGCGCCGGCGGCCGGCACGTCGCCGACCGGCGCAGCCGGCTGCAGCCGCAGGTTCACGCAGCGGGCCTCGATGCCCGTCGGCAGCCGACAACTCACCGTGAGCTGGTGGCCGCGTCGGATCGCCACGACCAGGTCCGTGGCACCGAGCGGGAACTCGACCGGATCGACCGGCAGGTGCCCTTCCCCCGGCAGGAACAGACGGTAGCGCCCGGGCTCGGCCTTGCCGCGGACCACGAACGCGCCGTCCTCGCGCAGATCGACCTGCAAGTCGCGCATCCGTTCCCATTGCTCGATCGATCGGCCGCCGGCCTCGAACGCGCGGTGGTGTTGGACCTCGAACTCGGCGTAGGACGGGCCCGGCGTGTCGAACACGAAGCGCCCGCTGACCACCGCGGCGGCGACCGCGAGGCGCAGTTCGCCGAGCTCGTTGCGGCCGCGCACCAGCTCGCGCGGCGGCACTTCGACCGACGCGATCGGGGCATCCAACCGCCGATGCTCGAACCGCAGCCTCTGCAGACGACTGCCCGTTTCACGATCGGGCGGCAGCTGCCGCACGGGCCACACGAACCGCCCCGCCGCGTCGGTGTAGACGACCATGTTGCCGCCGCCGTTGTCGACCTGGAACTCGACGAGCGCGGTCGAGCTCGCCAGCGGCTGTCCGTCGACCGCGAAGATGCGACCCGTCAGCACCACGCACAGCGCGCCGACGTCGATCTCGGCGGTGACCTCCTGGCCGGGCCGCGTCGGGCCCTGCACTTCGTGCTCCCAAGAACCATGGCCTTGGGGGATCGCAAACAGCGGGCGATCGAGCGGCACATGGGGATAAAGCACCCAACCGTCCGGGTCGAGCCAGCCGCGCAGCGCCCCGTTGTGCGCATCGATGTCGCGGCGTGGTCCGGCGTGCAGCGCCAGGCCGTCGTCGCCGGGAATCGGCTCCCCGGCGAACGTCGCGCGCAGCTTCAGGCGGCCGGTCGGCGGCAGCCGCAGCTCGAGCGGCTCGGTCGGCGGCGCCTGTGCATCGACAGCGATCGTCGTCGCCGTGACCCCTGGCAAGCGGGTGTGCACGCGCCATTGCCGCACCGGTTCGCCGCGCCGCGGCCCGCCCGACCACGTTCGCTCCGTTTGCAGGTGCACGAACACCGCCGCACCGGCGGCATCCGTGAGCGCGTCGCCGCCATGGCTGTCACGTTCCTCCGCCGCGTGATCCGGGTCGAGTTTCTCGAGGCGCAACGGCACGCCCTCGGCCGGTGCACCGAGACCGTCGACGACCCGCACGTGCAGCACGACCTCCGGCTCGAGCACGATGCGATGCCCACCCGACGGCGGCGCCGCCGCGGCCGCGAACACGCCTTCGCCGTAGCGGCCCTCGCTGCGCACGAAGACCCTGGTCGCGTACTGGCCCAGATGCACCCGCAGCTTGCCGTCGCGGTCGCTGCGCCCACGCCAGCCCCACCTGCCGGCGATGCGTTCGCGATCGGCGTACGAAGCGGCCCGTTCGCGCGGCGGCAGCGCCATGACGGGCTCCCCCTCCGAGCCGTCGGACCACACCGCGTCGGCCCCGGCGACCGGCCGCTCGGTGCCGCGCTCGACGACGAGGATCTCGACGAAGCGCGCGTCGGCCGGCAACGGCGGCTGGTCCGCGGCGGGCTCGGGCGCGAGGCCACGTTGGTCCGCTGCCGCCGCTGCGGCCGACGACGCGGCCGTGGCCTCGACGGCGGGGAACGGCGCCGCCGCAGCCGGCGACGCGGGCGAGGTAGCTGGTGACAGCAGGTCGCCGCGCCCGAACGCGAACCAGGCGAGGACCAGCAGCAGACCGATGAGCAGGAACGGGATCGCGGCGCGCACGGGGGGCTCCTTCGGGAACGCGAGGCGCGCAGGATACCGCCGCGACCCGCAGCAGGATCGAGCATCCCTGACGACGGCGAGCAGGCGCCCGCGGGCACCTGCCCATCGCCCGAACCGTCACCAGCCGATCTGCAAGCGCAGGCCGTTCGAGGCGGCCAGGCTCGCCGCGTTCACGCCGGGCGCCATCACCACGCTCTGCGCGTGCATGCGGAACCCGACCAGGTCGACGTCGAGCGGGATCGGCATCGACCAGTCGGCGTAGCCGTTGCCGGGCCAGATCGCGTGGATCACGTCGAGGCTCGTGTAGGCGGCACAACCGGTCATGCCGAGACCGTCGAGCGGCACGCCCGGCTCGAGGCGCTGCAGACCGAGCGCGAGCAGGCCGAACTGGCTCGGGAGCGGGATGTCCGTCGTCGCGATCGTCAGCGTGGTGCCGAGCAGCGGCAGGTTGCTGCTCAGCGAGAGCGCCGTCAGCTCGTACTCCGCCGTCGCGAACGGCGTCGCCGCCGACAGGTCGCGGCTGCCCGACGGCGAGCTCGGGGCGCCGGCCGCGAAGCCGACCAGCAGCGCCGGCGGCGTCGGCATCACCTGCCACTGCATGGCGACCTCGCCGGTCGCCGTGTCGAACTGCAGCTGCCAGCGGTACGCCTGCGTGGTGCCGGCGCGGTAGACGCCGTCCCACGTGATGCACTGCACGGAGCCCGCGACGTGCGCCTTCACCTTGCCGGAACCGGCGGCCGACGGATCGAAGTCGAACCAAGTGCCCCAGCGCGCCAGCGGCGACGCGAGCCACGCCGCGGCATCGGGCGTCGGCGACGTGCCGTTGCCGATGTCCGCCGACACGAAGCCGTTGGCGCAGACCGTCAGGCTGGTCGTGAAGCTGCCGGGAAACGACATCACGTTCGGCAGCCCGATCGTGATCTGGCCGTCGTTGGCCAGCGGCAGCAGCGTCGCGTTCGACGGCGGGATGATCCAGTTGCCGCCGTAGTCGACGACGTAGTGGTCGCCGACTGGCGTCATCACCAACCCGGCGCCGTTCAGGTCGAAGCCGTTCGGCGCGAACAGCTCGTAGAACGAGCGGGTGGCCTGGCCGCAGGCGGTGCCGTAGGCGACCGAGCTGGCGTCCCACGCGCTCGGCCCCTGCACGTTCAGCGAGAACGTGCCGGTCTGGTTGGCGTAGCCACCGACGCGGATCAGGTAGCGGCCCGGCGTCACGTTCAGCGACACGCGCGACTGGAAGCCGCACGCGTCGTCGTTGCAGGCCAGCGACGTCAGTGCACCGCACGTGCCCGAGAACACCTGCAGCACGGTGTCGAACGCCGACAGACCGCACGTCTCGACGGTCAGCGTGCCTGCATCGGAGGCCTGGTAGTAGTACCAGAGGTCGTTGCCGGCCGCACTGCAGCCCCAGTTCACCATCGAACTGGTGGCGCCGACCGTCGACAGCGGCCCGGTGACGCCGTTCTGCAGCAGCACCGGATACGTGCACTCGTCGTTGAGGATGCCGGCGCTCGGCCCCGGGTGCGGCAGCGAGTGCTGCTGGCAGGCCCAGATCAGGTCCTGCATGTGCGGCGTGCCGTTGGCGAGGTTGCCGTCGTCGTCGTCCGCGAGGAACACTTGCTGCACGGCACCGGCCTGGTCGTTGGCGTCGGCGACGATCGAACCCATCACGATGTCCTCGGTCAGCGCGATCGCGAGCGCGCGGCTGCCGAGCGTGGTGGCGAGGCGGTTGCGCAACTTCCACGCGAAGCCCATGAACGTCTGGCCCTGCGTGTGCACCGTCCCGCCCGCCGGAAACTGCGCGCCGTTGTTGCCGGTGCGCAGCAGGGTGCCGGAGCCGGTGAAGCCGGTCCCGACGTCGGCCGCGTCGAGCACGTACATCGAGGCGATGTCGCCCCACGCCTCACTGAGGCCGTCGATCTGCGAAGCGCCACCGTAGGTGCTGTCGATCGCGTGGCCCCACTCGTGCAGGATCACCGACGAGTAGCACGAGTTGTAGCAACCGCCGCCGGTGACGTAGAAGTTCAGCGAGAACGGGCTCGACGTGTAGTAGGCGTTGCACGTCAGGTTGACATTCACGTTGACGCCGATGCCGCTCAGCGTGTTCATCTGCGACGACGGGCCGAACATGCCGCGGCACCATTCGTTGGCGCGGTCGATCCAGCGCGCGGCGTTGGTGTGCGCGACGTTGTCGGCGCCGGCCCCCGACGTCAGCAGCTGGATCGTGCTCGCCACGCCCGGGTTGACGACGAAGCTCTGCGCCGGCCAACCGGCGCCGGCGATCGGCTGGTGGTGGCGGCCGTCGAGCGACGCGACCGCGATCGACACCGGCGCGGTCAGGTTCACCGTGAACTGGCCGTTGCCGTCGGTGGTGACCCCACCGATGCCGGGCACCGTCAGCTGCAGGCCTGCCATCGGCACGTTGACCAGCGTGTCCAGCGCGCCGATGCCGCCGCGCGTCCAGCCCATCACGGTGACGGTGGTGGCGACGGGCAGCGCCGCCGGCGCGGGCGCAGCCATCGGCGCGGCCGCAGCCGCCAGTGCGCCGTGCGTGCACGCCTCCGTGCACGAGTGCTTGTCGCTGACGAAGCGCAGCACGGCGCCCGTGTGCGCGTCGACGTAGCTACGGCCGATCGGGCCCGAGCCATCGGCGGCCACGTTGGCGACCGTGATCTGCCACGCGAGCTTCGGCGTCTGCGGGGCGTCCGCGTGGGCATCGCCGTAGATCACCAGCTCCGGGGCCGGCAGCTCGGCCAGCTGCTGCGCCTGGGCCGGGGCCTCGCCGAGCCTCTGCCAGGCGATCGCGGTCGCGACCTCGGCGGACAGCGTCGGCGTCACACCGAAGTCCGCCGGCAGCGGCCACGCCGTGCTGCCCATCATCGGCACGCGGCCGACCATGTGCACGCGCACGTCGACCCGGCCACCGACCGCGCGCAGGCCGCGGAAGCGCTGTTCGAACGTGAAGCTCCAGGTGCGACCCATGCGCGCCCCGATCGTCTCGACGAAGTCCGAGACGCCGAGCCCGAGCAGCTCCCGGCGCTGCTGCAGCAAGGCGAGCGCATGGCGACGCGCCTCCTCGAGCGAGTTCTCGCGCCAGTCGGCGAGCGGCAGGCCGCTGCCCCACAGGGACCGCGGCGTGCCGGTGGCCGGGTTCCAGTCGACGTGCCACTGGCCGCCCGTCTCGGCGCGCAGGGCCTGGAACGGCGCACCGTCGTTGAAGGCGGCGAGCTGCTGGACGCGTGGCGACACGTCCTTCTGGCCGAGGGAGGGCACCGCCAGCAACAGGCTGGCGAGCACCGAGGAGAGTAGGAGGTGGATTCGGATCATGGGTCGCCACCCCATGCGGAGATCGCTCGCGGCCGGGATCACGAATCCGATCCGCCGCGGGACTGCCTTGCGCGCCACGCCGGATGGCCGACCACGGGCACCCGGATGGTGGCAACACCGGGCTCGGCGTCGGCATCGCCGCCCGCGCGCGTCCGCGCCACCACAGGCCTCCCTACCGGCCGGCCTCGCGCGGGCCCTGCCGCG
>JALORC010000037.1 GCA_025459175.1 Planctomycetota bacterium
CCACCCGCGCGCAACCCCATGCCATAACTAGGCCTGGAATCGCCCCCTGGAAACGCCACCGCCCCGCGGCTTGGGGCCACGAGGCGGATGGGGCCGGTTCACGCCGGCGAGATGGCTCCCCATCCAGGACTTGAACCCGCGGCCCCCTGATTAGCGGTCGCCGACACCCGCTACACATCACCCTACGCCACCTCCCCGACCACCAGCGCAACTCACAATCCCACCGCCCCACGCCACCCCGCGACCGCCCGCCCCTCCCTCCCTCCCTCCCTACTCCCCGACCCGCAGCCCGACCCTCGCCAAAACCCCCTCCTGCGCCGCGAACACCCCATTCGCGCGCACCTCATCCCCCAACGTCGCCAGCGTCCAATCCCCGATCGGCAGCCCCCGACACCGGAACCGCCCGCCCCGATCGGTGCGAACGACCGCACTCTGCCGCACCGCGGCGTCGTTGCCGCCGACCTGCAACGCCACCGACGCGACCAGGATCTCGATCCCGGGCACCCCTTCGCCCGCCGCATCCGACAGCACACCCTCGACATCCCCACACCGCACCGGCTCCCAGACCGGCCCCTCGCTCCCCGCATTGGCCTGCCACTCGGCGGTCAGCACCCCGCCGCGCGGACTCACCGCGAGCAGCCGCAGCGCGCCGGTCGGCAGATCGAGGTCGAGCCGGCCGTCGCCGTCGGCCCACGCGCTCAGCAGCGGCCGGTGGTCGGCTCCGTGCTGCCGGTCGACGACCGTGACTTCGGCGAACGCGAGCGCCTCGCCGCGCCCGTCGACGAGCCGTTGCCGCAAGGTCGCGGCGGGTTCGAGCTGCAGCGAGATCGGTTGCGTCGGGTCGCAGGGCACCCAGCAGCAGCCGTCGCGGAACGTTCGCTCGCCGTCGGCGATCATCGCGCCCGCGCCGAGCCGGATGCCCACGTGTGCACCGGCGGCCTCGAGCAGGTTCCGGGGCAGCTTCGCCAACGCCTGGAAGCTGCCGAGTTCGCCGGTGATCGCGGTGGCGAGCACCTGACCGCTGCGATCGCGCAGCACGACCTGCAGGCCGATCGCCGGCCCGCCGCCGAGCCAGCGCAGCTTGCCGGTGATGGCGGGCAGATCGGTCGGGCGCGCGTTCACCTGCTGGTTGCTGCCCGGTCGGAGCCAGAGCGTGTCCGGCTCCGTGCGGTAGCCCGGCGCCTCGAGCGAAGCGAGGCAGCTCGTCTGCAGCCGCAGCTCCGCGGTCGCGTCGGCGCGCAGTGCGGTGCGGCCGCCGTCGAGCGCCGCCATCGGGTCGGGGCCGAACACGCGCAGATGCGGGGTCCGGTTCGGATCGGGCGGCAGGCCCGCCACCAGCACCAGCGCGCGACCGGCCGTGCCGCCGAGCGTCAGGTCGGCGCGCCCGTCCGCGCGCAGCCCGAGCCGCTGTTCGGCGCGGCCGGCGGCGCCGAGCGCGAACAGGTTGAGCTTGCGCAGCGGCAGCGCGGTCAGGTGGTAGCTGCCGTCGGCGGCCGTGGTGGTGTCGGTGCGAAAGCCCATCGCGGTCGCCAGCACCCGCGCGCCGGCGACCGGCGCGCCGTCCGGGTCGAGCACCCGGCCGCGCAGGTCGGCGGCGTCCTCGAGCACGACGCACAGCACCGGCGACCGGGTGGCGGGTCGCACCGTGCGCCGCGCCACCGTGTTGCCGCGCCGGTGGAACGAGAGCTCGGCGCTGCCCTCGGGCAGCCGCAGCCGGAACCGCCCGTCGCCGTCGCCGTGGCTGCGGACGGACGCCGCGCCGGCGCGTTCGGCGCGCACTTCGACCGCGGGAATCGGGTCGCCGAGCACGTCGAGCACCAGGCCCTCGATGAATTCTCCCCGGGTCGCGGGGGGCGCCTGCTGCTGACCGGTGGCGCCTGGCGCGAACGTCGACACCAGGGCAGGCAGCAGCAAGGTCGCAGGGCGCATGGCAGGTTCTCCGCGGCGGTCGACGCGCGAGCTTACGGACTACTCCGTAGCGGTGGTTCCCAGGTGCCGGGCCAGGGCCGGGCCGGCTCGGCGCGATGGCACGAAAACCTGAGGAACGTTGTGCGGACGTCTCGTTCCGGGTCGATACAGTCTTCGCGCCGATGTGCTCGGCGACCCCAGATCTGATGAAGACTCCGAACGCCCGTGACCGCGCGCCATCGCGTCGGTCGACCCCAGCCGTGGCGGCCGTCGCCGCCGGTTCTCCCCAGGCCAAGACCGCCGAGCCGATGTCCGCGGTGATCGGCAACTCGTGGAAGGCCATCGTCGCCCGCTTCTCGACCCCGAGCTGGGGTCGCGCGGCCTGGCAGCTCGGTTCGACGCTGCTGGCCTACGTCGCGGCCTGGGCCGTGATGTTGCTGCTGGTCGATGTCTCGTGGTGGCTGGTGGCACCGATGATCGTGCTCGCCGGCGGCCTCGCGGTGCGCATCTTCATCATCTTCCACGACTGCGGCCACGGCTCGTTCTTCCCGTCGCGGCTCGCCAACGACCTGGTCGGCGCCTGCACCGGCCTGCTGACCTTCACGCCGTACCGCGCCTGGCGCGCCGAGCACGCCGTGCACCACGGTGCCACCGGCGACCTCGATCGCCGCGGCGTCGGCGACGTCTGGACGATGACGGTGCAGGAATACCTCGAGGCCTCGCGCTGGCGGCGCTTTGCCTACCGCATCTCGCGCAACCCGATCGTGCTGTTCGTGATCGCGCCGTTCGTGCTGTTCGTGGGCTTGCAGCGCTTCCCGCGCCGGGACGCGGCGCCGCGCGAGAAGTGGTCGGTGATCGGCACCGACGTGGCGCTGCTCGGCCTGTTCGCCGCCGGCGGCGCGCTGTTCGGCTGGGGCACGTTCGCGATCCTGCAGCTGTCGGTGCTGGCCGTCGCCGGCGCGATCGGCGTGTGGCTGTTCTACATGCAGCATCAGTTCGAGGATGCCTACTGGGAACGCGGCGAGCGCTGGGACTACGTGACCGCGGCGCTGAAGGGCAGCTCGTTCCTGATGCTGCCGAAGGTGCTGCAGTGGTTCTCCGGCAACATCGGGTTCCACCACATCCATCACCTGAGCCCGCGCATCCCCAACTACCACCTCGAGCGCTGCCATGCGTCGGATCCGCTGTTCCAGAGCGTGCGGCCGATGACGCTGCGCAGCAGCTTGAAGTCGATGGGGCTGCGGCTGTGGGACGAGGCGTCGCAGAAGCTGGTCGGCTATCGCCACCTGCGCCAGTATCGGGCCTCGCGCTGATTCGGGCCTCGCGCTGATTCGGGCCTCGCGCTGAGTCGGGCGGGCCTCGCGCCGAGTCGGCGGCCGGCTGGCCGCCCCGCGCGGGATGGCGACGATCTTTTGCGGCAATGCGAGACGGGCATTGCCAGGATGCCGGGGAGTTGCTAGCGTCTCGGACCTGGGGTGCGATCCAGTCGACGCGCCCCAGGTTCTTACGTAGCGACTGGATGACCCGCGCCGATGCGCTGGTAGCCGGCGCATCCGCCCCCGTTCGCCCTCTCGTCGAGGTCGCAACCCGGACGGTTGCACTTCCGAGTCCGTGGCACTGTGCTGCGTGTCGGCTATCTAGGACTGCGGCCGCGGGGTTCGGAGTGACTCATGGGTAAGCGTTTGTTCGTCGGCAACCTCTCCTTCAATTCGACCGAGGACGGCCTCGCAGCGATTTTCGAGCAGGGCGGCTGGCAGGTCGCGAGCATCAGCGTCGTGACCGATCGTGACACGGGTCGCTCGCGCGGCTTCGCGTTCGTCGAGATGAACTCGGATGCGGACGCCCAGGCGGCGATCGCGGCTCTGGATGGCCAGAACTTCGATGGCCGCCCGCTGCGCGTCAACGAAGCCGAAGAGAAGAAGCCGCGCAGCGGCGGCTTCGGCGGCGGCGGCGGCGGTGGTGGCGGCTACGGCGGCGACCGCCGTGGCGGCGGCGGCGGTGGCCGTGGCGGTGGTGGTGGCGGCGGCGGCGGTCGCGACCGCTGGTGATCGGCCGTTCGGTTGCCTGAGCCATGTGCTCGCGCAGCTGACCTGATCCGTCCTGAACAACCCGTCGTGGTGCGCAAGCGCCACGGCGGGTTGCTTCATTTCCGCCCCCTGGCTCGATCGGTCGCCGGTGGCGCTATACAGCGACCCATGCTGGCTCGGCTGTGCTCGCTGGTGTGCCTCGGCGGTTGGGTTGGCTTGTCGGCGCAGGACGATGCGTCGATCCTGAGCGCACTCGCCGACCCGAGCGGGTGGCGCAGCGAAGAGGTCGGCGACGGTGTGTGGCTGCGCCAGGTGTGGCTGCCGCGTCTGTTCGACGGGGCCCAACATCTCACCGTGCTCGAGATCGCGCCGGCGGCCGGCGCCAGCTTCTCGGTGATCGCCCCGGGGCACCGCCGCCGCACCAGCGCGATCGGCACCGACACCGGTTCGCTGGCGGCCATCAACGGCGGCTTCTTCGCGATCGAGTCGACCGGCGCGCCGACCGGCTTGCTGCGCATCGACGGCGAGCTGCGGGTGCCGGCGAAGCCCGACCAGGGCAGTCTCGGCATCGCTGCCGACGGCCAGCTGCGGCTGATGGCGCGGCCCGCCGGCGACTGGCCGGAGGTCGAGGACGCGCTCGGCGCCGGGCCGCTGCTGGTGCAGAACGGCGCGCTCGTCGACCACGGCGAACGGCAGCGGCGCATTCGCCATCCGCGGTCGGCGATCGGCACCCGCGCCGACGGGGTGGTGGTCTGGCTGACGGTCGACGGTCGCACCCAGGCCGCGGCGGGCACCACGCTGGAGCAGACCGGTCGCTTGCTGCTGGCGCTCGGGTGTGACGCCGGGCTCAACCTGGACGGCGGTGGCAGCACGACGCTGTGGGTGGCCGGTCGCGGCATCTGCAATCGACCGTGCGACAACAAGCGCTTCGACCGGCGCGGGGAACGGGCGGTGGCGACCGCGCTGGTGCTGCAGCAGCGCGCGGTGGTCGTCGTCGACGACGACGAGGCCGAGCTGGTCGGGGCCGGGTGGCAGCCCGATCGGCCGGCCCTCGCGGCGCACGGGCGCGACGCCGCGTGCCTCGAGGGGGCCGGTGCGGCGCGGCTCGTCGCGGCGCTGCCGCGCGCCGGGCGATGGCGCGCCTTCGCGTGGGCCGCGGACGAGGCGGTGGGCTCTGGCTACCAGCTCACGCTGCCGAACGCGCCGGCGTCGCAGACCGGGTCGCTCGGCGCCGCCGGCTGGAACGAGCTGGGGGTATTCGAACTCGCGGTCGCCGGCGCCGCTGCGGTGCAGTTCGAGCCGGCTGACGGATCGCCGCTGTGGCTCGACGCGGTGCGGTTCGTGCAGCAGCCGTGAGCGAGGGCTATACGTGGTCGGCATGGCGAAGCCGCGCCTGCGTCCGGTGTTCGATCGCCCGCTGCGCTGCGACCCGCGGGTGTTCTTCGCCGAACTCGCCCGCCGGCTGTCGGCACCGGGTTCCGGCTGCCGCGGCCAGATCTTCGCGCAGGGCGCGATCCTGCGTGTGGTCGGCAGCGAACGGCGGCTGTGGAGCCCGGCGCTGACGATCGACGTCGAGCCGGTGGCCGACGGCGGCCATCGGCTGCACGCGCGCTTCTCGCCGAGTTCGCCGGTCTGGACCGCGTTCGTCGCGATCTACCTGGCGCTCGCGTGCCTCGGCATCGGTGCCGCGTGCTACGGCGGCGCGCAGCTGATCATGAAGGTGACGCCGTGGGCGTTCGTCGGCGTGCCGATCGCGCTGGCGCTGGCGGCGTTCACCTACGGCGCGGCCTTCATCGGCCAAGGGCTCGGCGGCGAGGACATGTACACGCTGCGCAGCTTCGTCGAGGGCACCGCCGACGGCGCCGACGCGGCGCGTGCCTAGCGGTCGCGGGCGCGGAACTCGATCCGGTTGTCGCCGGCCGCGCGCAGACCGCGGTCGCGTTCGGCTGCCTCGATCAGCACCTGGTGCAGCTGCACGCCGTGATCGCGGCGGTCGGTGCCGCGCGCGAACGCGGACAGGCCGTCGCCGCCGCGGGCCAGGAACGAACTGGTGGCGACGCGATAGCTGCGCGCGTCGTCGAGCGGGGCGTCGCCGATCGTGACGTCCAGCAGCTGCCGCGCCCCGTCCTGCTCGGTGTAGCGGTAGCTGCCGCCGCCGATCTCGAGCGGGCGCCGGCCCTCGGCGAGCGAGTTCTGCAGCACCGCCCGCAGTTGCGCCCCGGTCAGCGACATCGACACCAGCGTGTTGTCGAACGGCAGCAGCTCGAACAGCATGCGCCGCGTCAACGAGCCGCTGGCGAGGTGTGCGCGCAAGCCACCCTTGTTGGTGACCGCGACGTCGGCCGCGGCGGCGGCGCGGAACACGTCGCAGACCAGGTTGCCGGCCGGCGAACTGCGCGCGCCGCGGTCGTCGTAGGGCGGGATCTCGAGCGTGCCGATCGGCTGGTCCCAGTGCGCGGTGAGCTCGGCGGTCGCGGCCGTGAACCACTGTTCGGTATCGGTGTCCGGGGGCGCCCGTTCGGCGTCGAGTTCGACCAGTTCGCCGCCGAGCAGCTGCAGCCGCCGGTGCTCGCGGTCGGCGCGCGCGAGCACGCGCCAGACCTCGCTGGCCTTGCCATGCGTCTGCACGATCCAGCAGTTGCCCTCGCGCAGCGGGGCGGTGAGGCCGGTGTGCGAATGGCCGCCGAGGATCAGCGGCACCTGCGGGAAGGCCTTCGCCAGCTGGCGATCGACCTCGACGCCGCAGTGGGTCAGCAGCACCACGACGTCGCCGGCGCGCTCGGCCGCGGGCATGGCGATGCGCAGCGCCTGCAGTTCGTCGTCGAACTCGGCGCTGCCCCACGGGCCGGTCGACACCGCCTTGGTGTCCTTCGTGATCAGGCCGAGCACGACGATCTTCAGGCCGTGCGCATCGATCACCGCGAACGGTCGCACGCGCTGCCACGCCGACGGCGCGGGCGCGGCAGTGTCGCGCAGGTTGGCGGCGAGCACCGGGAACTTCGCGGCGGCGAGCAGGCGCTGCAGGTTGTCCGGGCCGAAGTCGAACTCGTGGTTGCCGAGCGCCGCCGCGTCGAGTCGCAGGCGGTTGTAGAACTCGATCGTCAGCAGGCCCTTGCTGGTGTTGCCCTCGAGGGTGCCCTGGAACCAGTCGCCGCCGTCGGTGACGACGACGGTGCGCCCGGCGGCGGCCGCAGCGGTGCGTTCGCGCTGCACGAAGCCCGCCAGCGCCGCGGCGCCACCGAGCCGCGGGGCGCGATCGTCGGGCAGGCCGGGGCGCAGCTTCCAGAACGCCCGCTGCGGCCGGAACTGGCCGTGGAAGTCGTTCCAGTGCAGGAACACGAGGTCGGCCGCGGCGGCCTCCTTCGGCACCGGCGTCGGCGCGGGCGTCGGCGCTGGCGCCGCTTGCGCCGACAGTGGTGCCGCGGCGAACAGCGCGAGCGCGCCGATTGCGAGAGCGTGGGGCAGGCAGGCCATGCCCGCAGTCCTACCGCGGCGGCCGCGCGCTGTCTGCCCCCGCGCACTACCGGCCGCGCGCGTCGCTCAGGCCTGCACGTACTTGCCGGCGATCGGCAGCTGCTTGCTGAGCGCGTTGCGCGAGTCGACCACCAGCTTGGCGTGGTCGCCGATGACCTTCCAGTCGATCGCCGCGTGGTTGGTGACCACCAGCACGCAGTCGGCGTCCTTGATGTTCTCCTTGCTGAGCGGCACCGAGTGCATGCGGTACTCCATGTATTTGCGCATGCCGGCGAACAGCGGCACGTGCGGATCGTGGTAGCTGACGTCGGCGCCGTGCTCGAACAGCAGCTTGATGATCTCGGCCGCCGGCGTCTCGCGCACGTCGTCGACGTCCGGCTTGTAGGCCAGACCGACCACCAGCACCTTGGCGCCGCGCAGCGGCTTGCCGAGCTGGTTGAGCCCGTCGATGGTGCGGTGGATCACGTAGTGCGGCATGCCGTTGTTGATCTCGCCCGCGAGCTCGATGAAGCGCGTGTGGTGGCCGAACTCGCGCGCCTTCCAGGTCAGGTAGAACGGGTCGATCGGGATGCAGTGCCCGCCGAGGCCCGGGCCCGGGTAGAAGGCCTGGAAGCCGAACGGCTTGGTCGCCGCGGCGTCGATGACCTTCCAGATGTCGATGCCCATCGCGCCGAGCACCGGCTTCAGCTCGTTGACCAGCGCGATGTTGACGCAGCGGTAGATGTTCTCGAGCAGCTTGGCGGCCTCGGCGACCTCGGCGTTCTCGACCGGGATCACCTTCTTGATCGCGGCGCTGTAGAGCATCGTCGCCAGCTTGCCGCTGACCTCGTCGGTGCCACCGACCAGCTTCGGGATCGTCTGCGTGCTGTGGTCCTTGCGACCCGGGTCCTCGCGCTCGGGGCTGAACGCCAGGAAGTAGTCGACGCCGGCCTTGAGCCCGGTCTTGTCGAGGATCGGCATGCAGTCGCCGCGGGTCGTGCCCGGATAGGTGGTCGACTCGAGCGAGATCAGCTGGCCCTTGCGCAGCACCTTCGCGCACATCTCGGTCGAGCGCTCGATGTAGCTCATGTCCGGCTCGCCGTGCTTGCCCAGCGGCGTCGGCACGCACAGGATGATCGCGTCCGCCTTGGCGAGATCGGCCGGGTTGGCCGTCGGCAGGAACTTCGGCGACTTCGCCATCTCCTTGACGAAGTCGGTGCCGAGGTGCTTGAGGTAGGAGTCACCCCGCTTCAGCAGGTCGATCTTCTCCTGATCGATGTCGTAGCCGACGACCGGGAATCCGGCCTGGAAGAACGCGCGCAGCAGAGGCAGTCCGACATACCCGAGACCCACGACCCCGACGGTGGCGGTGCGGGTGCGGATCTTCTCTTCGAGTTGGACGGCGGGGGAGGTGGTCTCGACCATGGATGAAGGCATAGACGTAGCCGTGCATCGGCATCCGGGCCAGTGCGAGTGGAGGTTTGCGGTCGCCTGCCCTCGCACCGGAGGAACGAGCCCCGAGCCCCGGCCCGGGTATCCATGTAGGCGGGTGCGCCGGCGTTGGGCGCGTAGCATGCCGGCCCGATGACGCGACCGAACGAACCCTGGTGGCAGGCCGCCTGGCAATGGCTCCAGGGCAACACCGCGCTGCTCGGCTGGCTGCTGGTGCTCGGCGTGGTGTCGCTGGTGCTGACCGTGCTGCTGCTGCCGCTGGTCGTGGTCCGGCTGCCGGCGGACTACTTCGTGATCGGCGGCGACGAACGGCGCGCGCGCCGCGGTCCGCTCGCCTGGCTGTGGCGCCTCGTGAAGAACCTGCTCGGCGCGGTCTTCGTGCTGGCCGGGATCGCGATGCTGGTATTGCCGGGCCAAGGTGTGTTGACGATCCTGATCGGCCTGATGCTGCTCGACTTCCCCGGCAAGAAGGCGCTCGAGCGGCGGCTCGCGCGACGGCCCGCGATCCGCGGCTTCCTCGACCGGTTGCGGGCCCGCCGCGGCGTGCCGCCGCTGCAGTTGGACTGAGGCTGCGCGTGCACGTCTTCTACTCCGATCCGTTCACGTTCCCGCTGCCGCCGGAGCATCGCTTCCCGCTGGCGAAGTACCGCCTGCTGCGCGAACGCATCGAGCGCTGGCCGGCCTCGACCGGCGTCGAGCTGCTGCTGGCGCCGCGCGCGCTGCGCGACGAACTGCTGCTGGTGCACACCGCCGACTACGTCGACGCGTTCGCGGCCGGCGCTTTGTCGCGCGAGGCGATGCTGCGGATCGGCTTCCCGTGGAGCCCCGAACTGGTCGAGCGCTCGCTGCGCAGCTGCGGCGGCACCGTCGCCGCCACTCGGCTGGCGCTGCAGCACGGTGCGGCGGTCTACCTCGCCGGCGGCACGCACCACGCGCGCGCCGATCGCGGTGCGGGCTACTGCGTCTTCAACGACGTCGCGGTCGGGGCGCGCATCGTGCAGCGCGAGAGTGCACGCCGGCGCGTGCTGATCGTCGACACCGACGTGCACCAGGGCGACGGCACCGCGGCGATCTTCGCCGGCGATCCGAGCGTGTTCACGTTCTCGGTGCACGGCAGCGAGAACTTCCCCGCCAGCAAGGCGGTGAGTGATCTCGATGTCGCGTTGCCGAGCGGCACCGGGGACGACGTCTACCTGGCGGCGGTGCACGACGGTCTGCAGCAGGCGCTGCGGCGCAGCGAGCCGGAGTTCGTGTTCTACCTCAGCGGCGCCGACCCGTTCGCCGGCGACCGGCTCGGTCGGCTGGCGATCAGCAAGGCCGGGTTGCTGGCGCGCGACCGGCTGGTGTTCGCCACGCTGCGGCAACGGCGGCTGCCGTGGGTCACCGTGATGGGCGGCGGCTACGGCAAGCAGGTCGACGACACCGTCGACGTCTACGAAGCGACCGTGCGGGCCGCGCTCGAGCAATGACTGCCTGACTGCCCGGCGGCCATTGCCAACGGATCGGCGGCGGGTTCCGATCCCGTCGTGCACGGCCATCTGCGTCTGCCCGGGAACTCGCCGCCGCGGTTGCAGGAACTGCAGCAGGCGCAGCTGTGTGCCGCGTGCCATGCGCTGCACGAGTTCGCCGGGCGGCCGGCGGCGTTGCTCACGAACCACGAACAGGCGTTGCTGCTGCTGGTGACCGCGGTCGGCGGCCCGGAGTCCGTCGCCGCGGCGCCGGTGCCGCGGCGCTGCACCGCGCTGCCGTTCCGCACCGTCGAGGTGCAGCCGCTGTCGCCGGCGCTGCGAGCGTTCGTCGCGGCGGGCAACCTCGCGCTGGCCGCGGCCAAGCTCGACGACGATGTCGACGACGGGGGTGGGCTGTTGGCTCGGTTCGGGCGCTTCGTGTTGTCGCGTCCGGCGCGCCGGGCGCGAGCGCGGCTGGCGGCGCTCGGGTTCCCGGTGTCGCGTCTGGCGGGGCTGCGCGAACGCCAGCGGGCGGTCGAGCGCGCGCCCGGGGCTTCGATCGACGCGCTCGCGGCACCGACCGCGGAGCTGTTGGCGCAGGTGTTCGCGCACGGCGCGATGCTGGGCGAACGTGGCGCCGATGCCGAGGCGTTCGCCGACTTCGGTCGCGCCATCGGCCGCATCGTCTACGGCATCGATGCGTTGCAGGACCAGGTCGTCGATGCGCGGCGCGGGCGCTTCAACGCGGTGGCGGCGCTGGCGGTGCGGCACGGGGCGGCGGCGCCGGCGTTGGTGCTTGGGTTCGTGGCCAGCGCCGTGACCGACGCGCGGCAGGCGCTGGCCGGCCGCCTGCAGCCCGAGCGCGCCGAACTGTTGACTGCGTTGCTCGACGCCGCGGTGCGATCGGCGCAGGCCGCGGTGCCCGAGCGCGGCACGATGGTGCGATCGGCGGAGGCCGGCGACTGCGACTTGCCGTGCGACACGTGCTGCGAAGTGCCCGATTGTGGCCCGCCGGCGAGCTGCGACGGCGTCTGGTGCGTCGACCTGCCTTGTTGCGATCGCGGTCGTCGGCGCAGGCGGCGGCAATCGCCCCGGGCGGAGTCGGACCGGGGGGCGGCCCGTTCGGCGCGCCGCGATCTGGAGCTGTTGTTCGGCCACGCCGGTGTCGCCGTGACCGAGCTCGCACCGGTCGGCATCATCCGGATCGGCGTCACCGAACACGACGCGATGGTGCTGCGTGGTGCCATCGCTGCCGGCACGCCGGTGCGGGTCGTCGACGTGCAGGGCGAACGGCTCGTGGTCGTGATCGACACGCGGCCGGCGGATCTGGCCGCTCGACGCCCGTGACCGCCGCGTCGCTCAGCCGCGGTTGGTCGGCAGCCGCGTGCCGGTGATCTTCACGGTCTTGAGGCGCACGAGGCCCAGCGACAGATGGGTGCCGAGCCAGTCCCAGAAGTTCGCGCCGGAGCTGACGCGGAAGTCGGCGACGCCGGCGCACGGCAGGCAGTTCTCCAGCATCGCGCCCTGCACGTCCGGCTGCGTCTCGCCGAACAGACCGTAGCCCCACAGGATGTGCTTCTGCTTCAGCTCGAACGTGGTCGAGCCGGCGGGTGGCTTCGCCAGTGGCGAGGCGCTGACCGGGAACGGCAGCTCGTTCAGCTCGTAGCGCAGCGAGCTGCAGCCGACCAGGGTGAGCAGGGCGACCGGGAACAACAGGCGATGCGGTTGCATCGCCTCATGTTCGCGTCCGGTCGGCCCGTTGCCTACAGCGCGCCAACGTTGATCGTGACGCCGTTGCTGCTGAACAGGCCGGTGATGCTGAAGCTCGGGTCCAGCGCCAGCTCGGCGGCCTGGAAGTGCAGCACGCTGCCGGCCAGCGACGGCGTGTTGCCGATCGGTAGCGTGAGCTGCGCGCTGCCGGCGACCGGCAGCAGCGTGACGATCAGGTCCGGCGTCGCCAGCAGGTTGCAGCCGGGGCCGCCCTGCGGCAGCACCGCCGCGAGCGGCAGCGAGGTCGTGTTGATGCCGATCACGCCGAGCCCGAGCGACAGCGGCCCGAAGCCGGTCGCGGTGGCCGAGAACGTGCGGTTGGTCCACGGCAGGCCGTCGGCGGCCAGCGTCAGCGCGCCGCCGCTGCCGGTGCAACCGGCCCCGTAGCTGGTTGCGGTCGCGATCGGATTGGCCTGGTAGGTGTAGACGTTGTTGGTCGGGCGGCTGCCGGACTTGGTCGGGTCCTGACCGCAGGCCTTGTAGATCCGACCGGTGGCCGGGATGAAGCCGCCGAAGTAGCGGCTGACGCGGCCGATCACCGGGTCGGTGTTGTTGAACGGCGTCGTGCCGGTGATCGGGTTGGCGTGGATCGACCAGCCGTTGGTCAGGCAGTCGAACTCACTGGTGTAGTTGGTCGGCGCGCCACCGTAGTTGGGGCCGTAGACGTAGGCCGCGTTGGCCGCGACGGTGTTGCCGTTGCCGCCCTGCACCACGATGCGCTTGCGGAGCGGATCGTAGACGGCCTGGTTGCCGATCGAAGCAGCGGGCCACGTGGCGCCCGCTCCGGTCGGGTTGCTCAACACGTCGCAATCGCTGAGCAGTGCCCAGTTGCTGCCGGTCCAGCGCCACACGTCGAGGAAGCGCACCTGGTCGGGTGCAGCGACCGTGTTGTTGCTGCCGCCGGTCAGGACCACGTCCTGGAAGCTGTCGTTGCGGGTGACCATCGAGTGCAGTGAGCGCGCCGGCGGCACCGCCGCGGGACTCAGTTGCACCCAGGTGCCGCCGGACCAAAGCCAGGTCTCGTTCGAGTAGGTCAACGGGACCGTGGTGTTGGTCTCGCCGCCGAACAGCACCAGACCACCCGTCACCGGGTCGTGTGCCATCGCTGCCCAACGGCGCGGCGACGGGCTGGTGACCGGCGTCACGTTCGCCCACGTGTTGGTGGCCGGGTCATACTCCCATGTGTCGGCGAGCAACGTCGACGTGCCGGTCCCGGTGGGGCCACCGCGGGTGTCGCCGCCGAACACGGTGAGCTTGCTGTTGGTCGGGTTCCAGGCGATCGCGCTGCGGCTGCGGTGCGATGGCGAGCCGGCTGCGCCGTCGGCGATCACCTGCGTCATCGTGCCGGCGACCGGGTCGAAGGCCCACAGGTCGTTGGCCGTGAAGGCGGTGTTGTTGCCGAGCGAGCCGCCGAAGATCCACAGCTTGTCCTGGCCGACGGCGCCGGGATTGTCGCAGCGGAACGTCGCATTGACGGTCGGCGTGCCGGTCGTGGCGCCGGTCGACACGCCGGCGCTGGCCACGATGCTCCAGGCGGCGCGCGGCGCAATGCGCTGGATCAGGGTGGGGGCGGGCAGTTGGGCGATGGCCAACCCGACGAAGGTGGGAACGACGCAGATGAGGTGGGCGGAGCGCATGACGGATGCACAGGCGTCATTCGCCGCCGCGTGGCCGGCTCGAAATGCGACCGGCCTCTCAGCGGCGGCGGAGCAGGTATTGGCACCAGGTCTCGTTCAACTGCTCATCGGGCAGCGCGCTCCACTTCGGCTGCAGGCGCGCCCGCAGGGCGGCCGGGATCTCGATCTTCACCCCGGGCATCCGCACCAGGATGTCGAAGCCCTGGCGCTCGAAGATCTTCTCGAAATCCCTCGGGCGGAGCCGGTTGCACCCGAACACGATCGGGTCGTTGCTGGCGATGGTCAGGAATTCCAGGCGATGCAGCGACGGCGTGCCGTACCAGCGGTGGTCGGCGGTGTCGATGCCGTGCAACGCGAAGCCGCCCGGGCGCGTGATCCGCGCCAGTTCGGCGAGGGTCGCGTCCGGATCCGGAATGTGCTCGAGCACGCTGTTGCTGACCACGACGTCGACGAAGCGGTCGGGGAGTCCGGTGTCGGTGGCCGATCGCTGCAGATAGACGAGGCGTTCCCGGTTGATGCCACCCGCGTCACCCTTCGCCATCCGCGCGAGGTCGAAGTCCGCGATGTTGCCGAGGATCTCGCGCGCCGTGATCGGATAGCTGCCGAACACCGACTTCGGATCGATCAGGGCGGAAGCGGCGGCCTGGGCGAGCGCGCGCACCGCCTCGCCCTCGTCCTGGATCGGGTCGAGCTCGAGGCAGCCGACGCGTTTGGCCCCGGCCATCAGGTGGGCGAACATGCGACCGTAGGGCTGGATCGAACCACAGCCGACGTCGAGGTAGCTCGCGCCGAGCAGCGGCAGGCCATGGTTGACGTGGCAGTAGTGCGCAAAGCCCAGCGGTCCGGCCAGGCTGCGCGGGGCCAGGCGGTTGTCCGGCACATCGACCCGCCGCTGCAGCTCGCCGGCGAGGGTGCCGAACAAGCGCAGGTGCTTCTGGCTCGTGATGTAGGAGTCACTGCCCGGCTGCTCCGAACGGAGCGCGTGCAGCAGGTTCGCCGCCAGGTCCCAGGTGGTGACGCCGGCGAGGACTTGTTTGGGATCGAGTTCGGACTGCAGGAGCCTGCCGTGGGAGTTCATGGGCCGAGAGGTGCGTCGGGCTTGGCGGAGGTGTCGCGACCGAATCCTAGCAGCCGCCGTGGGGCCGGGGCTACCCGCGGTCGGTCGGAAGGGCCGGCGGCGCCGTGCGGGCCATGCTACCGCCGGCGCCGGGCGGATCTCACGGCAGGAACTTGTTCGCTTCCTTGAGCTTGGTCGGCAGGTACTCGTCGATGACGAAGTTCAGGCCGTGTTTGGCGAGCGCCTGCTGCTCGGCGCGTTGCCCGGACTTCAGCATCATCTCGATCGCCTTCTGCCACTCCTTGTGCGCCTGGAAGAACGGGTCGTTCTTCAGCATGTCCTGGGCGCGCTTGATGTCGACGTCCTTCAGCGCGTGCGTCGGCAGCTCGTAGTCGACGATGTCCTGCGGCGACACGCCGAGGAAGCGCGCCTGCGGCACGCAGAAGAATTGGTTCAGGTGCACGGCGTTGCCCGAGCCGACCTTCAGCGTGCGGTAGATGTTGCTGAACGCGTACGGATCGCAGTCGTTGAAGGCGTAGACCGGCAGCTTGTGCGCGTCGGCGAGCTTGCGCACGAAGCGGCGCGTCGCGCGCGTCGGCACGCCGGCGGTGCCGATCAGGATGCAGTTCGCGGTCTTCCAGTAGCTGTGCTGGGAGAGCCGTTCGAACATGCCGATGGTCTCGATCACCAGGATGAACTTCGCCTTGGTCTCGAAGCCGAGGTGTTCGACCGAGGTCGGGATCGAGTAGGCGCCCGAGCCGAAGCCGGTGCAGTCGATGCGCAGCGGGCGGCCCGACTCGCGGTCGCGGTCGAGCACGACCAGCTGGCCGGCGACCTTGCCACCGTGCTCGTCGGCCTTGAAGCGCAGGTGTTCGCGCATCACGCCTTCCAGCGAGAACAGCGCCTCGATGTCGTCCATCGCCGCGTCGCTCTCCGGCTGCTCGTCGAACTTGGCTTCCTCCCAGTTCTTCGAAACGTAGTACGCTTCTCGTTTGGTGGCGAAGTCGTCCTCGGACACCAGCTGCTGCGACAGCGCCATCATCTTCAGCGTCTGCGCGAACGATTTGACGGTGTTGACCGACAGCGTGCGTTCGACGCGCGAACGGCCCATCACGAAGTAGCCGTCCTTCTTGTCGTAGCGGGCGTTCTTCAGCGAGCGGTCGGGGAATTTGAGCTCGGGCTTGCCCTGCGCCTCGATCGCCTTGTGCACGTGCACGGCGCAGTTCTTGATCTCGCGCAGGGTGACCTTGTCGAGGTCGGACAGCGGGCTGCGGTCCTTCTTCTTCGGCTGGGGCTTCGGAACGAACTTCTTGGCTGCCATGGGAACGTCTCGGTGTGCGGTTCTGGTGGGTGGTTGAACGGCGTCCGGCCTAGAGCTTGCGCGACTTCTCCAGCACGACCGTCAGGTTGTCGCGGGCCTTGTCGGCGTCCTTCTCGTCGAGCTTCAGGATGTCCTTCAGGGCCACGACCAGGTGCGGGATGTAGATCTCGATGTAGTTGCGCTTCTTGAACTCGTTGGCGAGCTTCTTGCCCTTGCGAACGTGCGAGCCGAGCCTGCGGCCGGCTTCCATCAGGGCGAGGCGCAGCTCCTCGAGGATCTCGTCGTACGAGGCGATCGCCTCCTTGGCCTCGCTGGTGAACGGCACCCAGACCGAGGCGAAGTGCACGAAGATCACCATCGGGCCGATCGGCAGCGCACCGCGCGGCTGCTGCAGGCCGTAGTTCTTCCAGTTGGTTTCGATGACCGCCTTGCTGATCGCGCAGGCGCTCTGCTGGAACACCAGCGGCACGCGGTTGGCGAAGCGGATCAGGCGCACCGGCTCGTCGGCGGCGCCCATCAGCACCTCCTGGTTCTCCGGCTTCTTGGTCGCGACCTCGACGATCTTGCCGCTGTCGGTCATCACCAGAGTGTCGCCCGGCTTGCCGTAGGCGATGCCCACTTCGATCGCGAACGGGTGGCCGCGGTAGACCACCGGCTTGCGCGACGTCGCCACGTAGAAGTCGGCTTCGACCTCCTTCTTCAGGCCGGTGATGATCAGCTCCTCGCCGATCGGCGCGATGCACGACAGCGGCGGCGCCATGATCTTGGTCGTGTCGATCGCCGCCTTGATCTTGGCGACGTCGCTGGTCTCGAGGCGCCGCGGGTTGCTGTCCGGCTTGATGCCGGCCTTCTCGCAGATCTCCTTCGCGACGCCCGGGCCGACGCGCGAGAAGTCCTCCTGCAAGAACGAGCTGACGGTGCGGTTCTCGCTCTCGTTGACCATCTTCAGCAGCACGCCGAGCTCGACGCCGTGCGGGTGCGGCTTGATCTCCTCGACCTCCGGCGGCAGCTCCTTGGTGCCGCGCTGGTACTCGGTGACGTTGCCGTCGGGATCCGTGAAGTGCAGGTAGACGTGCGGGTTCGCCACCGCCATCAGCTTCAGGAACTCCTCGACGCTCCTCTGGCCGCGGCGGTACTCGCCCTCGAGATCGATCGACACCTCGGTGCCGTGGTCCTTGTCGCCCCAGTCGTAGGCCTTCTGCACGACGTCGGGGCGGTTCTTCGCGGTGTCGATGGTGATCTCGAACGCGTTCGCCTGCGCGCGCTTGCCGGGCTTGCTCTTCACCCGCACCGGGTTGCCGGTGGTCAGCAGGCCGTACATGCCGGCGGCGCTGATGCCGATGCCCTGCTGGCCGCGGCTCTGGCGCAGCCGGTGGAACTTGCTGCCGTAGAGCAGCCGGCCGAACACGTTGCCGACCTGGGTGGCGACGATGCCGGGACCGTTGTCCTCGACGGTGATCGTGAACTGCTTCTCGCTCGTGCCGATGCGCGCGATCTTGACCCGGATGTCGGGTTGGATGCGCGCCTCCTCGCACGCATCGAGACTGTTGTCGACGGCTTCCTTGACCGCCGTCAGCAGCGCCTTGCGCGGACTGTCGAAGCCGAGCAGGTGGCGGTTCTTGGTGAAGAACTCCGACACCGAGATCTCGCGCTGGCGCTTGGCCATCGACTCGGCGGTCTCGGCGGACTTCGGCGGTGTCTTGTCGCCTTTGCTTTGCTTCTGGGCTGCCATCTTCGGTGCGTTCTCTTCGATCGGTTCGGTAGGGCCCGGCTCGGTGCTCATCGTGGGGCGTTCTGCGTGAGGGAGACGAAGGGTGGATCGGGCTCGGTCGCGAGCTGCAGCGCCCGCGCCTCGGCCCAGAAACGTTGCACGCCGCGGACGTCGTCGGCGTCGAGTTCGTAGTGGGAGGCGCCGTGGGTGCCGTCGACGGGGCCGAGCGAACGGCCGCGCGCGCGGGCCCGGTGCAGCACCGGCAGCACGGCGTCGGGGTCGGCCTGCGGATGCAGCACCCACAGCGCGAACACGAACGGCAGCCCGGTCCAGCGCACCCATTCGCGGCCGAGGTCCCACACCTCGCGGCCGCCGGCATCGGCGGCGAGGCCGGTGTCGCCGATCAGCAGCACCAGATCGTGCGGGCTGCCGTCCGGTTGGAGCACCGGCGCGATGGTCGTGAACTGCACGTCGCTCGCCACCGCCGCCTGGTGCACGCGCGCCAGCAGCAGCCGCAGCAGCGCCACCGAGGTCGCCGAACTCTGGTCGAGGCCGACGCTGCGGATCGGCACGCCCGGGCGGCGGAACGCGCGCACCGAACGGATTTCGTGTTTGCAGGCGATGCCGAGGCCTTTCGCCACCCGGTAGCCCGGCTGCCGCACCGCTTCGACCGAGGACACCAGCGCGGCGTCGAGTTCGCCGAGGCGCAACCGGCGGATCAGTTCGGTCGGCGGCGCCTGCACCAGCGTCGCCGCAGGGTCGGATTCCAGGCCCGCGAGCAGGGGCGCGCCGACGCCATACGGGACTCCGCCGATGCGAGTGGTCACTGGTGCATGTCCGGGGCCTGACCGCTCCCGGGCCGGCCGAACATAGCGAGGCGTTGGCGAGCCGGAAGCACAAACCGGTGCGGCCACCCCGGCGCGCCGTTGCGTAGGGTGGTGCGTCCACGGCGCCGTTCCCCGCGGCGCCGCTGTCCTTGCGTACCACCGAGGTTGCCGATGATCCGTTCGCCGTTGCTCGTGTCCTTGCTGCTCGCCGCCGCGGCTGCCAGCGCCACCGCCCAGACCGTTCCCACCGGGTTCGTCGTCGACACGCTGGTGTCGACGGGCCTGTCGACGCCCAACGACTGCTGCTTCCTGCCCGACGGCCGCTGCCTCGTCGCCAACTCCGCCGGCGGTGTCACGCTGTATGCCGCGGGCACCGCGGTGTCGATCGGCACCGTGCCGGCGGTCGAGTCCGGCGGCGAACGCGGCCTGCTCAGCATTGCCGCCGATCCGGCGTTCGCCAGCAACGGCCATGTCTACGTCTACTACTCGCGCACGGCGGACGCGTTCATGCACCTCGATCGGTTCACGTGCACCGGTGACCTCGCCAACCCGGCCAGCACCAACCTGCAGCTGCAGGCGGCCAGCCGGCACGTGATCCTCGGCGCGCTGCCCGACAACGCCGGCAACCACAACGGCGGCTCGGTGCGGTTCGGACCCGATGGCCGGCTCTACCTCTCCGTCGGCGACGATGCGAACGCCTGCGCCGCGCAGAGTCTCACGTCGCAGGTCGGCTGCCTGCTGCGGCTCGACGTCAGTGGCCTGCCGGCCGGCGGCAACCTGGTGTTGCCGCCGTTCAGCAGCCTCGATCCGGGTGACAACCCGCAGAGCGCGCAGACCGACTTCCGGCAGCTGCTGCTCGCGCACGGGCTGCGCAATCCGTTCCGGATGGAGATCGATCCGCTGACCGGCAATCTCTACATCGGCGATGTCGGCGCTGGTTCGATGGAGGAATACAGTGAATACGTCTATGCCGCCGGCGCGCTGCCGCTGGTCAACTTCGGCTGGCCGTGGCGCGAAGGCAGCCAGGCCGGTTCGTCGTGCGGAGGCAGCCAGCCGGCTGGTCTCGTCGAGCCGATCGCGTCGGTGTCGCACGGAGCCGGCTGGGCCTCGGTGATGGGCGGTGCGCGTTATCGCAATCGCGGCGGCCAGTACGATTTCGGCAGCGGCTACGAGGGCGACAGTTTCTTCCTCGACTACTTCGCCGGCGAACTGCGTCGGCTGACGCAGAGCGGCGGCGTCTGGGCGCCGGCGGCGGCCGTGCCCGGTCAGCCGAGCGCGACCAACTGGGGCGCCGGCTTCAACAATGTCACCAGCCTGCGGCTCGGCCCGGACGGCGGCCTGTGGTTCACGCAGCACCAGGGCGGTGGGGCGCTCAAGCGCGTGCGGCTGCTCGGTCCGGTCAACAGCGTCGCCGCCGTCAGTGGCGCCGGGCAGCGCGGTCCGGCCGGCGAACCGTTCCCGCAGCCGCTGGTGGTGCAGGTGCGCGACCCGCAGGGCAACCCGTTGCCGGGTGGCACGGTGAACTTCGCGATCACCGGCGGCGGCACGTTGTCGACCACCAACCCGGTGCTCGCCGATGCGCAGGGCCGGGCCTCGACGACGGTCGCTTCGACCGCGGTCGGTGGCGCGGTCACCGTGACGGCGACGACGCCGGGCGGCATCTCGCAGGCGACCTTCGGACTGTTCGGGCGGCGCATCGCGGTGACACCCGCGGCGCAGTTGCTGGTGGTGTCGGTCACCAACCAGACCAGCGCGATGCCGCCGCAGGTGCCCTACATCGTGATGCTGTCGTTCCCGGGTTCGCCGACCCTGCCGACCATCGTCGGCAACCTGTGCATCGATCCGGGCTACGCGCTGGCGGTGGTCATCGAGGACGGCACCGGTGCGTTCGGCTTCGTGTCGTTCTCCGGCACCGGTGGCATCGGCGCGCCGAACCTGACCAAGGTCTACACGCTGCCGCCGGGCCTGTTCGCCGGTCAGCTGATGCGCTTCCAGGCGCTCGGCTTCGATGCGCAGACCGGCTGGTTCCGCACCAACTGCGAGTCGCGACTGTTCTGAACGGTCCAGGCCGCGCCGTAGCATGCCGGTATGAGTCGCCGCACCAAGCTCGGCCTGATCGTGTCGCTGTCGCTGCTCGCCGCCTGGTGGCTGAGCCCGTGGGTGATCCGCCGCTACGTCGACGGCGTGATCCAGGACCGCGTCGACAAGCCGCTGCCGGCGTTCATCGCGCAGGACCAGCAGGGGCGGACGTGGACCACCGCGGAGCTGCAGGGCAAGCGGGCGCTGCTGCACTTCTTCCGCTCGCGCTGCCACTCGTGTGACGTGGAGGCGCCGGCCCTGCGCGAGCTCGAGGCCGCGCTGCCGGCCGACGTCGTGCTGCTGCACGTGATGACGGATCGGGTGCTCGAGTTCCCGCCCGAGCTGACCGCGGCGACGATCGCCGGCAAGCGGTTCGCGCGGCCGATCCTGCTCGTCGACGCGGCATTCGTCGACGCGTTCCACCAGGTGCGGTGGTCGCAGGTGACGCCGATCACCTATGTCGTCGATGCGGGCGGTGTGGTGCGGCGCGGCTTGCGCGGCGCGCAGACGCGCGCGGCGATCGAGCAGGCGCTGGCCGAGGTCAAGTAGCGGCCGCCGTCACAGCGCGACCCGTTCGCCCTGGACGGCGAGCGCGAAGCCTCTGGCAGTGAGCCGTTCGCGCAGCGCGGCATCGTGCAGCACCGGATTGCTGTGGTTGCAGTGCAGGAACCGCAGTGCACCCGGCCGTTGCGCGGCGACCTCCGCCAGCAGCTCCATGGTGCGGGTCATCAGCGGGTGCGGGATCTCGGCGAGGTCGCGGTCGGGCAGTTCGCGCCCGTCGTAGAAGGTGCCGTCGAGGTAGGCGATGTCGACGCCGTCGAGCAGCCGTCGCAGCAGGCCCGGCGCCTTGTCCCACGCATCGACGTCGGGCACGAACAGCACCGCCCGCTGCGGGCCGCGCACGACGAACGCCATCGTGTCCGACCACTCGTCGCGGTGCGGCACCGCGAGCGCGGTGACCTGCAGCCCCGGCCACGGCGCGAACGGTTCGCCGACCACGAACGGCATCGGCGCCAGCTGGCCCAGCGCCACCAGCTGTCGCCACGGCGCGTGTTCGCGCACGAACGCGCAGAAGCGCGGCGACGCGTGCAGCGGCACCTGCTTGCTGCCGGCGACCTCGCGGCCGAACCAGGCCAACCCGAGGTAGTGACCGAGGTGCGCGTGCGTGGTCAGCACCGCGTCGACCGGCTGGCGCCCGCGACCTTGCACCGAGGCGAGCTCGTGCAGCAGCGCGACCTGTTCCTCGATGCGCGGGGTTGCCTCGATCAGCAGCAGACGGGGGCCGTCGTCGCCGCGGCGGTCGACGACGCCGAGGCAGGCCGGGAACAGCACGCGACCGCTCTGTCGAGCCTGCACGCAGCAAGGTTGCTCGCAGCCGAAGTGCGGCAGGCCGCCGTCCTGCGCGATGCCGAGCACGACCAGTTCGACCGGTGCCGGCGGCGTGGTGGTGGTGGGCGCGGCAGCGCAGCTGGCCAGCAGGGCCAGGGCCAGGCTGCCGGCGGTCTGCTCCCCAACGCGGTTGGCGGTCATTGGAACTCTCGCCGTCCGCCTGCCGCTGCCGCCACCGTCAGCAACCGCGGCGCCCACGACTGGTCGATCGGATCTTGCGCGAGCAGGGTGCGCACGACGCCCGCCGCGGCGGCGCGAGCGCGTTGCACCGCGACCGGCGCCACCGCTCCCCAGCCCTGCAGAACCGCGAGCAGCGAGTCCGGCTGCACCTCGACCCGATGGCGTTCGCGCATTCGCGTGCGCAGGTGCTCGATGGCGAACGTGACCCAGCCAGCGGCCTCGCCGTAGCGCGGCAGATCGCGACCGAACGCCACGTAGGGCAGCAGCAATGCGGTGCGCCCGCCGCTCGCGCGCAGCGCCAGCCACTGGCGCTCGAATTCGCGCCAGCAGGCACCGTGGTAGCAGCCGACGCCGCAGCAGGCGCCGTCGGCGACCGTATCGGCCTCTTCGCACTCGGTGACCCAGACCGGGATCACTTCACTGTGCTTCGCCAGCTGCTGCACCGCCGCCACGAAGCGCGCCGCGGCATCCGCGCCCAGCGGTGTCGCGTCGCGCAATGGCGCTCGCCCGCCCAGCGTGTAGTCCGTCGCCCATCGGCACAGCGTGTTGCCACAACCGCACGCCGCCGGCGGTCCTTGCAGATCGTTCAAGAACACGAACTCCGCGCTCGGCAGCGCCGCCAGTTGCGCGGCGATGCGGTCGCGGTGCGCGGCGAACGCCTCGGCATAGGCCACCGGCAGCCACGGCCACACCTTGACGACCTGACCAGCAGCCGCCGCTTCGAGTTCGGGGAACTGCCGCCGCCATTCGTCGTGACCCTGCAGGCTCGCGAGCCATTGCGGATGACGATCGGCCAGTTCGGGGCAGCGGCCGACTTCGAGCCAGTAGCCGAGGCGCAGGCCGGCGCTGCGCACGGCTTCGGCGGCGAGGCGCGCCCCGGCGTCCGGCATCGCATCGTGCAGCGCCAACACGATCGTGTCACTGCCCGCCGCGCGGGCGGCAGCGATGCGCATGGTCGTCACCGCCTGCGGCAGCAGCAGCTCACCGGTGAAGGCGCGGTCGTCGATCGGCCGCGGCACCGCAGAGCAGGCCTGCAGCAGCACGCCGGCGAGCACGGCGAGGCCAAGCCTCACTTCGTTGCCCCCGCGGCTGCCACCACATGGATCCTGGTGGTCGGATGTTCGGCGACCCAGGCGAACCACTTGCACTGGATGCAGTCGACCCAATCCAGCTCCTCGCCGCGCAACAGGCCGTCGATGCCGCGCCCGGCCATCGACCAGCGGGTGTTGGTGTTGCGGTCCTTGAACGGATCGACGTCCGGCGCGATCTCGTCGACCGCGAACTCGAGCATCGCACCGTTCCTGGCCGAGCGGAACGCGATCGCGCTGCGCGTCGCTGCGAGCCAGAACACGGCCACGGTCCAGCCGCCGACCTTGTCCTGCAGCACCGCGCGCGCCGGCAGACCGTCGAGCGGGAACGCCATGTGCTCGTTGCCGACGCGCACGCCGAGCACTTCGGCCGTCGCCGGCAGCCGCGGGTCGGGCGGCAAGCGGCTGCTCACGCTGGTGGCATCAGGCTCGGTCGGCAGCGCCACGACCGGATACTTGCTGCCGTCGAACAGGTCGTAGGCGGTCGACTCCGGATGCAGCAGCAACCAGTGCCCCCAGGTGGTGCCGAAGTTGGGCACGCGGGTCAGGCGTTGGCCCTGGCGCGGGCCGGCGAACGCCGCGCCGGTCAACGCCGAGAACAGCGTGCCGTCGGTGTGGCGCACGACCATGACGCCGTGGCGCCAGCCGTGCAGTTCGTAGCCGTAGGCCTTCTCGTAGGCGGCGACGTAGCCACCCTCGGGGTCGTAGAAGAACAAGCCGTAGGTGTCGTTGATGACGCGTGGCCCGGCGATGAAGTGGCGCAGCGGGAACGAGCCGCCGTTGTGTTTGCCGCGGATCCAGGCCAGCACGCGGTCGTCGGGTTGCACCATCGCCTTCTGCTGTTGCAGGGCCATGTACGAGCACGGTGGTTCGGTCAGGGACTCGCAGCGGGCGGGGGCCGGGACGGTGACCGGCGGTGCTGCGGGGGCGGGCGGCGGCGGGGATTGGGGCCGCAACAACGCCAACAGCAACAGGAGGTTCGTGAGCATGGTGGGATCGGGAGGTGGCGCGGTGTCGGGGTCGGCGCTGGCGCATGGTAGCTGGCGGGCACGGTGCCGCTCTGTTGCTGCCAACCGGCGTCAGCGGGCCGAGTGCTCGCCGCCGCGAAGCGGACGACCGGGTCGCCTGCCATCGAGAACGTGCGCTCGCCCGGATCGTGATCGATCGTCCCGCTCGCCACCTCTCACTCACACCTCGCCGAACCGCCTCGCGAGCTGTTGGATCCAGGCCGAGAACCCGACCGCCGGTGCTCCACCGCACCAGGTCTCGGACACCAGCTGCTGCCCGACATGTTCGCCCAGGGCGAGATAGGCCTCGAACATGCGATCGTCGAACGCCTGCTGGTAGACGGTGCTGTGGTGCGGGAACTCGGGGTGGTCGGCGCGGTAGGCGCGCAGATACTGCGGCTCGTCGCCGGTCAGCGACAGCTTGACGTACACCAGCACCCCTCGACAGGCTGGCTGCGGATCCTGTCCGTCGCGTGCCGGTAGCTCCGGATAGGTGATCGGGATGACGGTGAAGTGCGAGTCGGACCGGAGCTCGTTCTTGTCGTCGGTGCCCGGGTGCAGCCCGGTGACATCGATGTCCATCAGGATGCCCTGCTCGACGCGCACCAGGTGCTGCAGCTTCATCAGGCCGGCGAACGTCATCTTCGGATCCTCCTCGCCGTCGATCGCGAGGATGCAGCCGCAGCGGCGGCGCAGCAGCTGGTACAGGCCCAGGTTCTCGATGTGGCCGCCGTCGGACACGAACGCGCTGCCGCGGTGGGCCGCGCTGCTGCCGATCAGCGACTTGACACGTTCCCACCAGCTCGCGGCGCGGGTGCTGCCGGTCGAGTGATCGACCCACCGGCCCAGATCCGCGCCGGCGGCGCCGGCGATGCGCAGCAGCCACGAACCGGTGTCCTCGCTGGTGGTCGGCGCGCACGCGGCCGCCGAGAGCGCCATCGCCGCATCGATCTCCATCGACTGGTCCGGGGCGTAGCCGAGCAGGCGCGACTCCGCGCCGGCGCGACTCACCGTGTAGAAATCGCAGCTGCGGCCGCGCAGGGCCACGCGCAGTCGTTCGTCGGCATTGGTGGCGTTGAGGGCCATGTTCCACAGCTGCACCGGGGCCGCGGCCTTCAAGTTGCTGATCGCGATCGGTTGCTGGCTGGTCCGGCCGACCAGGATCGGATCGAAGTTGCCGTCGCGCTGCTGTCGTTCCAGGATCCAGCCCTCGCCGAGACGCTTGCGGTATTCGTTGGCAGCGCCACCGCCGACGCCGATCACGCCACCGGCCAGCGAAGCGATGAACGACAGGTCGGGCTTCATCACGTCGCCGCGCCCGCGCAGCCAGGCGATCACATCGGCGCCGAGGTCCTGGTCCTGGTCGCGGCCGAGCGGGCCGCGGGTCGGGTTGCTGCAGACGATGCCGTTCTCGTACGCCATCGTGATCAGCGTGCCGAGGTAGCCGCCACCGCTGACCGTCGACAGGTAGTCGACGCCGAGGATGTCGATGTGCAGCGCGAGCTGGCGCAGCACGCCGAGCGAGAAGGTCGCGGACCGGATGCCGCCGCCCGACAGCGCGATGCCGCACAGCACGTCCTGCTCACGTCCGGTCTGCAGGCGCCAGTCACGGATGAGCTTGCGCTCGGCTTCGACGATCCGCGCGAAGTCCACGGCGAACGGCGTCGGGGCTGCCATGCCGTCGCGCGGGCACGGGGTGGTCGCCATCTCGAGCCCGGGCGCCTGGGGAGGTTCTGGCAGGCGCCTTGGCCCGCTGCCGATCGGCGCCTCGGTCGCGAGTTCGCGCAGCAGCCAGGCCCAGGCCAGCAGCGCCTGCCGCAGGCGTTCGAGTTCGGCGCGGAACCGGCGGGCAACGTCCTCGACGGCCAGCAGCCCCTTCTCCTTGGTGCGATGCCAGCGCGCCGTGAAGGGCCGCACGTCGCGGTTGAGCAGCCACCAGATGACATCGGCGGTCTGGTGGCACTTCGGGCCGGCGCTCTGCACCTGATCGCGGGCGAACTTGAACAGGTCGTAGACGCTGGTCAGCGCCGTGGCTTCGTCGCCGGACCGGAACCCGAGCTTCTGGGTGGTGATCCGGCTGTGCAGTTGCCAGACGAACGCATAGGCGAGCCCGGCGCCGATCGGATCGGGGCGGACGTTCGCGGGTTGCGGGGTGTCGTGCGCGAGTTCGGGGCGGCGATGGCCCCAGATGTCTTGCGTGCCGAAGAACCAGGAGTAGGGGGTGTCGTCGAGCCAGGGAGTGGCGGTCATGGGTCGATCTCTCGTTGGTGGCGGCGATGCCGCGGCGGGATGGTAGCCAGGGGGATGGCATTCCGACGGGCGACTCGGTGAAGTTGGCGGCGGCCGGGCGACGCGGATCGGCCGGGCGAGAGTTTCGGATTTCTCACCGGCACCACCGGTCGCCACCGCTGGTGCCAGGAATCCGCGAAGACCGCGAGTCGTGACACGCGTTGCGCGACTTCGTCCGAGTGCGGCGCTCCACGAAGAGGATTGCATGTCGTCGATGGCTCGCGTGTGCTGGTCGTTGGTGCTGTTGCTGACCCCGATGCTCGCGCAGGTGGTCCCTCCTGCCGACCCGTTGGGCACCCTCGCCGCGCTGCCGGTCGCGCCCGCCGTCAGCAATGGCCAGCGCATCGTCGTGCAGGAGGCCGACGGCAGCCCGGCGGCGGCCGCGATCGTCGTGTTCGCCACCGAGGACGCCGCCGAAGCTGCCGACCGCGCCGCCGCCGCCGCGGGGTGGTTCCTCGGCGACGAGCCGCGCATGCAGGCGCATCGCCTCGCCGGTGGCAGTCGCTACCGGCTCGACGAGCGCGGCGCGGTGCGGGTGCCGGCGCTGTCGGGGCGGGTGCTGGCGATGCACGACGGTCGCTTCGCCACTGCGAGGGTGCCGCACGATGCCAGCGGCACCGCACCGCGCCTGTTGCTGAAGCTCGCCCCCGTGCGCGAGTTCGAGGCGCAGGTCGTCGACGCCGAAGGGGCACCGGCCGCGCAGGTGCTGCTCGCGGCGGCATACTCGCCCGGTGGCGCGGTAACCCTCGCCAACCGGACCGATGCCGCCGGTCGGGCCCGCTTCCGCATGTTCTCCGAACTGCCAAAGACCGCGGTGGTGCAGCTCCAGGTGCCGACCCGCCAGCCGGTGGCGGTGGCGTTGCCGCGCGAGGCGCCGGCCGTGGTGCGGCTGCAGTTGCCGGTCGTGGTGCCGCTGACGGTGCGCATCGGCGGCGGACTGCTGCCCGGCAGCGAAGTGAAGTGGTTCTACCAGCAAACGGGCGGTCGGCAGTTCGCTGCCCGACCCGCGATCGGCACCGAGGCGGTGTTCCCGTATCTGGAGCCGGGGGTCGAAGGCAACCTGCAGGTGTGGATCGATGGCCAGCTGTCCGTCGTGCCGTTGCCGCCGATCGCGGCGTCGCCGGCGCCGTTCGAGTGGCAGCCGGCGCCGAAGCCCGGGCGCGTGGTGCTGCGCTTGCTCGACCCGAAGGGGGCGCCGTTGCTGCGCGCGCAGCTGGAGTGTCGGTGGGAGTGGAAGACCGGCGGCGCCATCCATCGCGCGGTCAGCAACGCCGCCGGCTGGGTCGAAGTGCAACCGCCCACGAATGTGAAGAACAAGGCGCAGCTGCAGCTGCTCGCGCCGGCCGCCGACGGGCTGCCTCCGTCTGCGTGCCGCATCGACTACCGGCGTCACGGCGACCAGACGGTGCAACTCGGCGATGTGCAGCTCGCCGAACAGCCGGTCGCGATCGCCGGCGTCTTCGTCGACGCAGCGGGTCAGCCGGTGCCGCACGTGAGGTTCCGGGCCGAGCACACGTCGTTCACGACGGCTGCCGATGGCTCGTTCGAAATGCGGCTGCCGGAGCCGGTCCCTGCCGAGCTGCGGTTGCATCTCGCCACGCAGCACTGGTACTTCCACGATCCGGTCGCGCGCTCGCGGTCGTTCCCCGCCGGCGCCAGGCAGCGGGTCGTGCTCGAGCCGGCGGGCCGGGTGCGGTTCGCCGCCGCGGGCATCCCGAGGGGCGCCTGGTCCGACTTCGAGTTCCGGCTCGAACCGGCCGGTGGTGGCGGCGAGCCGCTGACGGTCGATCTGCAGCTGTACGACCAGGAGTGGTTGCTGCCCGGAGGGCACTGGAACCTCGTCGTGCTGCATACCGAACAGGAGGTGCACCGTATTGCCGACCTGCGCATCGCACCCGGCATCGAAAACCACGACCCGCGCTGCATGGAGTTCGATTGGCGTGCGTTCGCCGCGCTGGTGACGATCCGGGTCGAGGACCAGGCTGGCCGGCCGAGCGATACGGCCATGGTCCGCCATCAGTTCGGCGACCGTCCTGAGATCGTCAACAGTCGCGGCACCAACCGCGGCCTCTCCCACGGCGTGGTGCCGAAGGACGGAGGCACGATCAGCGTGCGACCGATGGACGAGACGTTGCCGGAGATCGAACTCGGGCGGATCACCGGCGAACACGTGGTGCGGCTCGGCAGCGGGCCGCGACTGCGCGTCGAGTTGTCGACGCCGCCGCGGTTGCCGCCCGGCGGCGAGCTGCTGCTGCTGCCGAACGAAGGTGCCGAGGCGGTGCCCTTCTCGGCCGCGGGCGCGGCCCAGGTGTGGCTCGCCGCGAACGCGGGCTGTGCGCCGCGGATCGTGGTGCGCGTGGCATCGCGGCAGCAGGTGGTGTGGCAGGCCGAGAACTGCCAGGTCGCGGCGGGTGGCCGCGTGCTGCCGGTCGACGGTGCGGTGGTGCAGCGCGCGATCGATCTGCTGTTCCCGCAGTGAGCTCGTGGCCCGCGGCGCGCGTTCGTGGCTTCGCCCCGCGCCAGCGCCGACCCTCTGCGTCGAGCGGATCGGGTCTGCAAGCTGCGCGCATGCGAACGTGGTCGTGCGCCGTCGTCGTCCTGCTGAGCTCCGTGTTCGCCAGCGCCCAGGCCCCCGGCGTGCCGATCCACGAGGTGCCGCTGCCCGACCAGGACCCGGCCGAGGATCGTGTGCTGATCGCCGAGCGCTACTTGCCGCGCAGCAGCCAGACGAAGCCGGTCGACTCTTCCTTGGCGAACGCCTCGCGCTCCTTCTCGAGCGCGTCGTAGGCCTGCTGCCACTTCTCCTGGCCGTCCTCGCTGTCGGGCTGCGGCTGCTGGAGGAACTCGCTCTGCTTCTTCTGCCAGGCCGCGTACTTCTCGCGCCCGGTCTTCTCGTCGACGCCCTCGGCCAGGTGGATCAGCCGCACGGTGTCGCCGACCAGCAGGTCGAGCTTCTTGTCACCGTCGACATCGGCGAGCCAGACGCGGGTGTCGCTCTGCGGGGTCACGATGTGGGCATCGCCGAACTGCACGGCGCCGTCGTCCGTGCCGTGGTGGCCGTGCGGCTCGAGCAGCGTCACCCTGGCGCCGAACTTCGGTGCGGTCTTGCTGCCGAGGTTGGGGAACAGGAACACGCCGCCCTGCGCCGAGCCGCTGAACAGGTCGAGATCGCCGTCGCCGTCGTGATCGACGAAGAACGGATCGCCGTGGGCGTCGACCTGCAGGCGGTTGCCGTCGGCCTCCAGCCATTCGGCCTTCGGTGCGAACTTGCCGCCGCCTTCGCCGCGGAACCACGCGAACGTGCCGGAGAAGTTGCCGGCCACGATGTCGAGCTTGCCGTCGCCGTCGAGGTCGACCGCGGTCGGGCGCGTGCAGATGCGGTCGGTCACGTCATCGTCGCCGCCGTCGTCGCCACCACTGCCGCTGCGCGGCAGGATCAGCGGCTGGCCGTCGCTGCCGTTCAGCGCCTCAGGCTTCTTCCAGGTGCCGCCCTTCTGGCCCCACAGGACCTGGAACAGTCCCGCCATGTCCTCGTCCTGACGCGAGTACGAGCCGCTCAGGATGTCGATGTTGCCGTCGCCGTTGAGCTCCACGAACTGTGGAGTCGAGGACGTGCATCACCAGACGCCGGGGACTTCGGCATTCGCACCCTCGGCCTGCAGCCAGGTGCGCGCGGCGAGCTTGCCGGCGCCGACGTTCTTGTAGACCGCGATCTTGCCGTCGCGGAACTGACCGACGACGAGGTCGGGCTTGCCGTCGCCGTCGGCGTCCTGCCAGCACGGGGCGGCATAGCCGGGAGCTTCGACCTGGATGGTGGAATCGCCCGCACGCATGCGGACGGGGGCCTCGAACTGCGGCCCCTGCGGTGCAGCCAACAGCAGCGGCACGAACAGAGTGATGGTGAGCATGTGGATCTCCGCGGGCGGCGACGCCGCCGGACCGGGAGGGTAGCGCGGCCGAGGGGCGGGGACTGCATGGTTGATTTCCTCGGCCATCCAGCGCACCGGCAACGTCGGCACCACCGGGTCGCAGCCTACCCGCGTCGCGGCATTGTCCTGGGCGCGCCGGTGCCGACCGCGGGGTGCGACCGGCTTCCGCTCAACGCAACGTCAGGGTCGCCGGATCCGACAACCACGGCGAGCCTGCGAACGGCAGCATCATCTGTTGCGACACCCACTCGGTGCCGCGCAGCGCCTGGATGTCGGGCAACGGCAGCACGATCTCGACGCGCTCCTCGCCGGGTGCCGAGACCTGGAGCAGTTGGATCGCCGACTGTTGCGGGTCGAACCACAGCGCGCCGAACGGCGGCAGCGCCACCGGCCCCGGCAGGCGGGGCCCGATGCCGAAAGCGGCGACGACTCCGTTCGGCAGGCGCACTTGATGGCGCCACGTCGAGCCTGGTCCACTCACCTCTGCCTGGTGGGGGAAGGCGTGGAACGAGTAGAGGTCCGGCAGACCGCTGAACGCGAACAGATGGTTCTGCGTGCGCACGATGCCCCCGCCGTCGAGCGCCTGGAACTGCAGTGCCGGCTCGGGCAGTGTGATCGATTCGAGGCGCGAAGCCCGCGCGCCGTAGCCGACGGCCGTCGTCCCGGCGGCCGCGACGAACCCGCTGCTGTCGTTCGCCGAACGGTTGGGGAGGTCCGTGGTCGTGAGCCAGCGGTCGGCGCGCTCGTCGAAGACGTGCAGCAGGCCCCCCTGGACGACGTGTCCGTCGAAGGTGCGGGTCATGCCGCTGCCGGTCAGTGGCACGAACGCGCCGGTGCGCCCCGAGAACGCGGTCACTCCCGTCGTCGTCCGCAGCAGCGCCGTGGTCGGTGTCGTGGTCGGCGGTGACGGCGGCGATTCCGGCAGTACGTTGCCGGGCACCGGCACCCACTGGCCGGCGGCACAGGAGTAGATGTGCGGCATCCCGTTGGCGTCGCCGGCGGCCGCGAAGTTCAGACCCTCGTAGCCGCGCTCGGCGAACTGGCCCAGATCGCACGCGGTCGCCTGCAGCGTGTCGGTGCCGGCGTCGAAGGCCAGCGTCTGGTTGCCGTTCGCGAACAGGCGAACGCCGCGCGGTGCCGCGCTCGTGTAGCGCGCGATCGAACCGGCGGGCACCGGCACCCACGACACGCCGCGCAGACCGAGGCAAGAGTAGAGCCCGGTCGTGGTGTCGTAGGCGGTGGCGATCAGGCCGTCGTTCGCCGGCGAGACCGCTGCACCGAGCGTGGTGACCACTCCGCTCAGGCCCGAGAAGGTGATGTCCCATGCGGTCACGAAGTCGCAGCCGCCCGCGCCACCACCGCCGAGATTGAACAGCGGCGGCTGGGCCGCGATCGGCTGGAACTGCCAGTTCGCCTGCACCCCGGTCCAGGTCGCCAGGTACTGCGACTGGTCCGCTCGCACCAACAGCAGGATGCCGGTCGAGGCGGAGATCGAACCGCTCGCCACTCGTTCCGACGGCGCTGCGGGCAGGTCGTGCCACTGCCCCGTCATCGCGTCGAACAGCGCGAAGCCGGCGAACGAACTCGAGTTGGAGTTCGGGCCGAACGTGGCGATGCGCTGGCCGATTTGCGCGTTCCAGTTCGGTGGCATCGGCCGGGAGTGCCAGCGGCCCGTGAAGGCCGAGAACACGTGCACCGTGCCGAGGTGGCGCACGACCGCGATCGAGCTGCCCCAGTCCACGGTCGTGTTCGGTTGGTTGACGAGCAGCGTCTCGAACACGCCGCGGTAGGCCGAGATCGCCGTCCACCGATCGCTCTCCGGCACCAGCACGAAGTCCTCGTAGAGGCGCGGTGTGGTGCCGGCGCTCGGTGTGTGCGCGTGCCAGCGCCCGGTCACCGTCGAGTAGACCCGCATGTACTGGCTGTCGCGGTAGAGAGCCAGCTTGCCGAAGCGGCCGCTCTGCGCGAGCAGCTGCAGCGACCCCGCCGCGGCCGCTCCCGGCGGCGTGAGTTGACGCCATGCGGAAGGCTGCTGCGCGGTGATGGAGGCCGAGATGCTCAATAGCATCGCGGCAGAGAGAGACGCAGCGCGGGTCGCGATCATGGGGACTCCTGGCTCGATCCGGTTCTTCGCCGGGAGCCGGCATCCTATCCCGCGACGTGTTTGCAGTCGCGGCGCGAGGTCGAACTCGATCGCCCGGGTGCGGTCGACGATGCCACGCAGCGCGCGCACCGTTCGTGCAGCCGCGGTCCTGGTCACGCCGGCGGCCGCGCTGGATACTCGGCGCCGCCCGGAAGGTGGGCTGGGGGCGATCCGTCGCACTGGCCTTTCGCCTCTGCCGCTCGCCCGCCACGAACGTCGACCGTACTGGAGCACTCATGCCGTCATCGAACGTCCCCTTCGCAGCCCTGCTGCTGAGCTGCGGGTGCGGGCTGTGGTCCGCGGCCGTGGCGCAGGAATCGCCGGCCGACCGCTGGATCGTGCAGCTGCAGGATGCCGCTCCCGAGGCCCGGGCCGCCGCGCGTGCGGAGCTGCTCCGGCTCGGCGCCGCGGCGGTCGTTCGGCTCACCGGATACCTGGAGCACACCCAGCTCGAGCACGCGGCGGCCTGCCTCGAGGTGCTGACCGAGTTCGGGCCGCTGGCAGGCGGTGCCGTGCCGGCGCTGGCCGAGCTGGTGCGCAGGAAGCCGATGGACCGCCGCCGTGAACGTGTCGAGCTGCTGTTGGCGACCCTCGCCGAGCTGGTGCCGCATCACGAGGGGCCGGATCCCCTGCCGGGCCCGGAGTCTCTGATGCTCGGGATGGAGCTCGGGCTGTTCCAGCAGCCCGCCAGCAGTCTCGTGATGTGGCGACTCGCGGCGCGCAAGAAGCTGGCGCCACCGCAGGAACTCGCGGCGCTGCTGGTCACCCTGGGTGGCCGCGATCCGATGGCGGTCGAGGTCGCGGTCGAACGGCTCGGCCGGCTCGGACCAGCGGCGGTGCCAGGGCTGCCGGCGTTGCGCGCGTTGCTCGATCGCGCCGAGCCGCGCCTGGTGCCGACCGAACATCGGGTGCCGCTGCATCGCAAGGCGGCGCGGGCGATCCTGTGCATCGCCCCCGACGGCGCCGAAGCCGCGGTTGCGCGTGAGGTGCTGGCCGGCACGTGGGCGCCGAAGGCACCGGCCGCGCCCGTGCTGCCCGAGCGCTTGCGAGCGCGGGTCGACGAGCTGGTGCTCGAGCTCCGCCGTTCCGAGGTGAAGAACCGCACGGCCGCTGCGGACAACTTGGTTGCCCTCGGCGCCGCGGCGGCGCTGCCAGTGGCGGCGCTGCTGAAGCCGGACGAGAACGCCGACACCTTGGTGGCCGCGCTCGATGTACTGCGCCGGCTCGGCAAGCAGGCCGCGCCGGCGACGCCGGCGATCGGCGAAGCCCTGCTCGCGCTGCCGGCGCCGCACACGATCGGCGTCGTGCGCGCGCTCGCCACGACCTTGCCGTGGTCGACGGATGTATTCGTGGTGCCGTCCCACAGCAGCAGCGTCGGCCATCTGCAGCTGCTCGGGCGTTCGATCGGTGGCACCATCGACGTGGCGTTCCTCAACGAGTTCGACGCCGCGTGGCGGGAGCTTCACTTTGCCCAGGCGGTGCCGATCGATGCCTCGGTCGCCCAACTCGGCGACCTGCTCGGGGACAAGTCGGTGCTGCGCCGGCGGCGGGCGTTGGAGGTGATCGCGGCGCGTGGTGCCGCGTGTGTCGAACTGCTGCCGAAACTCGTGGCGGCGATGGAGCTGGAGCATCCAGGCGAGCCGCGGAACGAGCGCATCGATGCCCAGCGTTCGCGGGTGACCAAGGTCGATCGCACCGACGAGCTGCAGCGCCTGGCGGCCGCGGCGATCCTCGCCGTGGCGCCGGCCGACCATGCGCAGGTGCCGCTGGCCCGCGCGCGCCTCGAAGCGCCGGCTCCGCCGGCGCCGGCCGGCGGCTCCGCCGACAAGTAGCCCGGCCGCCGCGTCCGCCCGCTCGGCGCGGCTGGCGACCGCGAAGTTGCCAACGCCGGCGCGACCCCGACGATGCGCGCATGCCCGCCGCCACCGCCGCCCGTCCGCTCGCCGTCGTCACCGGGGCCTCCGCCGGCATCGGTGCGGCGATGGCCCGCCTGCTCGCCGCGCGCGGCCACGACCTGGTGCTGGTCGCCCGGCGCACCGACCGCCTGCAGGCGCTGGCGAACGAACTGCAGCCGCACGGCGCGCGCTGCCACGTGATGCCCTGCGACCTCGCCGCGCCGGGCGCGGTGCCGGCGCTGCTCGCGCGGCTCGCCGCCGAGTGCCCGCCGGTCGCCCTGCTGGTCAACAACGCCGGCTACGGCCTCGGCGCCAACTTCACCGCGCTGCCGTGGTCGGCGCACGACGCGTTCCTGCGCGTGCTGTTGCACAGCACCGTCGAACTCGCGCACGGCGTGCTGCCGGGCATGCTGGAACGAAGGTCGGGCCGCATCGCCAACATCGCGTCGTTGGCCGCGTTCGCGCCCGATGCGCCCGGTTCGATGTACTCGGCGGCGAAGAAGTTCATGGTCTCGTTCACGCGCTCGCTGCAGGCCGAACTGCGCGGCAGCGGCGTCACCGCGACCGCGGTGTGCCCGGGCTTCACCTACAGCGAGTTCCACGACGTGATGGGCAACCGCACCGAGATGAACTCGCTGCCGAGGTGGATGTGGATGGATGCCGACACCGTCGCCCGCCGCGGCCTCGACGCGGTGCTGGCGGGGCGCACGGTGGTGATCCCTGGCGCGGTGAACAAGGTGCTGGCGGGTCTGTGCCGGGTGTTGCCGCCAGGGCTCGTCACCCGGCTGTCGCCGCGCGCCGCGCTGCGCTGGAACCGGACCGACGTCGCAACCTGAGCCCGTTGCCACCGCGGCTGTACATCGACTCAACATCCGGCGCGGAACCGTCGATGAGACCGGCGGAGCCTTGCCATGAACAGCATTCGGATGCCTCTGTCGGTCGGTGCGACGATCGTGTTCCTCACCGCCTGCGGCGGCGGTGGTGGTCTGGGCGGTAATCCAGCCAGCGCCACGTTCCGCAGCCGCAGCGCCGGCCTCGACGGCGGCGCGATCCTCTGCCTCGCCGGCGACGCCAGCAGCCGCCTGCATGCCGGCACGCGCCATCAAGGCGTGTTCCGCAGCGTCGACGGCGGCGCCACCTGGACCGCGACCAACGCCGGCCTGCCGGACGCGGTCGTGGTGCCGCTCGGTGGCCTCGCCAGCGTGCGCGCGCTCGCGGTCGATCCCGCCGACGGCAACATCGTCTACGCCGGCCTGCTGCGCGGCGGCGTCTATCGCAGCGACGACGGCGGCGTCACGTGGACCGTGCGCAACACCGGCCTCGGCGACCTCGACGTGCAGGCGCTGGCGATCGATCCGGCGACTCCGACGACCGTCTATGCGGCGACCGACAGCGGCGTCTATCGCTCGAACAACGCCGGTGGCACGTGGAGCCGGCGCGCCACCGGCATGACCGACACCGACGTGCATGCCCTGGCGATCGCGCCGAGCGCGCCCGCGGTGCTCTATGCCGGCACCGACACCGGCGTGTATGTCAGCACCAACTCCGGCACGGTGTGGGCCGCGGCGGCCGCCGGCCCGTCCGACGTGTCGACGCTGCTGGTCGATCGCTTCGATCCGCTGACCGCCTATGCCGGTGGGGTGGCCGGCGGCATGTTCCGCACCGCCAATCAGGGCGCGTCGTGGACCGCGGCCACTTCGGGCCTGCCGAGCCTCTACCGGTTGCAGCAGCTGGTGGCGGATCCGTTGCTCAGCGGTCGGCTCTACGCCGCACTCGGTGGTGGTGGCGTGCGCGTCAGCAACGACGGCGGCGCGGTGTGGAGCCCGGTGGTGGGCGCCTTGCCGCACGCCGGCGTCACTGCGCTGCAGATCAGCAGCGGCGGCAATCGGCTGGTCGCGGCCACCGACGGCGGTGGTGCGTTCACGTCGACCGACAGCGGCGCCAGCTGGACCGCCACCAGCAGCGGTCTCACCGGCGGCGGCATCAGCGACCTGGTGCAGTCCGCCATCGCGCCGTCGACGCTGTATGCGGCGACCGCGGCCGGCGTGTTCGTCACGGCCGATCGTGGGGTCACTTGGACCGCCGCGCGCAGCGGGCTCTCGCGCTGGGAGACCCAGGCGCTGGCGATCGTGTCGAACGATGCGGCGACCGCGTTCGTCGGCACCGCGACCGCCGGCGTGTTCCGCACCCAGGACCGCGGCGCCAACTGGACCGCGGTCAACACCGGCCTCACCGACCTGGACGTCAATGCGCTGGCGATCGTCACCGGCAGTTCGGTCAACCTGTACGCCGGCACCGAGACCAACGGCGTGTTCCGCAGCTTCGACGGCGGTGCGTCGTGGGCGGCGAGCAACAGTGGGCTCGGCAACCTGAACGTGCGCGCGCTGGCGCTCGACCCGACCGACGGCAACCGCGTGTTCGCGGCGACGCGCAGCGGCATGTTCCGTTCGCTCGACGGCGGCGCCACGTGGGCCGGCGCCAACAACAACCTGAACGATCCGGTGCTGCAGTGCGTCGTGATCGACCCGAGCGAGCCCGCGGTGGTGTTCGCCGGCACCACCAACGACGGCGTCTACCGCACGCTCGACGGCGGCCAGAACTGGCAGCGCCGCAACACCGGCCTGCTCGCCGACACCATCGTGCGCATCGTCGTGGTGCCGGGCAGCAACACCGTCTACGCGGCGAGTGCCGGCGATGCCGACGACGGTCGCAATCCCGGTGTGTATCGCAGCGATGACCGCGGCGACACCTGGACGCCGATGCTCGATGGCCTCGCCCCGCAGGCGGTGACGGCGCTGATGCTCGAGTCGGGGAACTCGCTGTGGGCCGGCACCGCCGGCGGCGGGTTGTTCCGTCGCTGAGCGGCGGGTCCGCCCCCGATCAGCGCTGCGGGTCGTGCGGCAGCGAACCGCGCGCGGCGCGCAGGTAGCCGAACGGGGTCAGGAAGCGGAAGTTCGACACCCGCCCCGTGTAGACGTCGGCGTGGCGTTCGATCTGGCGCGCGAGGCGGCTCTTGTCGTTGCCGGCGCGCATCGACGGGCCCCAGACCGGGTGGCCGAGTGCCGACACCTGTCGGGTCAGCGGCACGATGCGCTGGTCGAGCGCCTCGACCTCCTGGCGCACCGCGCGCAGCCGTTCCTGCACCGCGGCCGGGCCGCCATCGATGGTGGCCGGCGCCGGACCGCCGCGCTCGCGGCGCTGCAGCCACAGCCGCAGCAGCGCCTGCTCGCGGTCGAGCCGTTCCTTGTCGCGCATCAGCGCGTCGAGTTCGGCCTGGCCGACCAGGAACTCGCGTTCGGCGCGTACTTCCTGTTCGAGCTCGCGCAGCACCAGCGCCGTGCGCCAGCGGCGGATCTGGCTGGAGACATGTACGTCGGCGTAGACGTGGTCGCCGACGTAGAGGATCTCGCTGCCGTCGATGCCGAAGTGCTGCTGCACCGCGTGCGCGTTGCCGCCGCGGTAGACGACGCCGGCGCGCAGCGGCCCCTGCAGCGGCCGCACTGCCCCCTCGTCGTCGACGACCTCCTGGAACGGTGCCTGCTGCTCGAAGAAGCCCGGCTTCCTGGCCTGCACCACGACGAGGTCGAACAGGTCGCGCCAGTGCATGCCGCGTTCGCCGCTGCTGCCGAGGTAGCGGTCGAACGCGTAGCCCATCATCGCCTTGGTGTAGTGCCACTCCGAATTGGTGGCGAGGAACAGCTTCTTGCCCGCCTGCTTCAGGTCGAGCAGGGTCTGCGCGAGATCGGGGTCGAGATCGACGAAGCGATCGGGGTCACCGATGATCTCGGCCTTGAGCTGGCCCTCGAGGTGGGCCGCGTTCATGGTGTCGCCGACCAGCGCGTAGAGGCTCTGGTAGGTGTGCTGGCCGGGCAGGTCGCCGCGGTCGAGCAGGTCGACCAGCTGGCCGTAGATGCACGCCTCCGACAGCGAGAACAGCGTGTTGAGGAACACCCAGCGCGGCAGGCTGAGGTCGACCCAGATCTGGCTGTAGACGCGCCGCTGCTGGTCGTGCGGCAGCAGTCGGGTGCCGTGCGACGCCATCGTCACGTAGCCGAAGCGATTGGCCTTGACGATGTTGCCGAGCTGCACGTCGAGGATGAGGCCGCGCGCGAAAAGTTCGGGATCGAACCGCAGCTCGCCGACCGGCAGGCCGCGGTCGAGCAGGCGCTGCTGCACATGGGCATAGGCGCGCGTCTCCCAGGCCACGACATCGTAGTGGACCAGCGTGTAGTCCATGTCGAAGCCGACCGCGCGGATCGAGCGCATGTTCAGCGTCCGGTTGCAGAACAGGGCGCGTTCGGGAGGAGCCTGGTGGTCGGTGCGGCCGGTCGCCATCCCGTCGTTCTACCGCCGCCGGCCAGGGTCCTGCCATCGGCAACATCGAAGCCTGGGCGTCGGATGCTGGCGGCCGCACGAGGTGCCATCGAAGCGCTACAATGCTCGAATGGGCTGCCGCTGTCGATTCGGGTCGTGGTGGGTCGTCGGTCTGCTGTTGCTGCTGACCGGTTGCGGCTCCGGCCTGATCACCGGCATCGTGGCCGGCAGCGACTCGCGGCGACCGGCGCCCCCGGAGTTGACCTTGCTCCAGCCGCAGTTGCCGTTGGCACCGAGCCCGGGCACCACCGTGACGGTGCTGATCCGCAACTCGGAGATCGCCGTCGGTACCCGGTTGGAGGTGATCCTCGTCGCCGATTCCGGCGCCGGGTCGATCGAGGTCGAACAGTCGGATCCGCAGTTGTCGGTGCAGTCGGGCGCGCCCTCGGTCACGTTCACGTTGGTCACCACCGGCATGCCGCGCACCGCGGATCTGGCCGGCAGGATCGTCGTCAAGGCCGACGGTCGACCGATCGGCGAACCGAAGCCGGTCGATCTGCTGCGGCAGCCGATCGCGGTGCTGGCGACCGCGGGACCGAGTTTCGTGTCGGCCGGCGGTGGCGAGGTGGAACTGCTGGTCGCCGGTCTGCGCGTCACCGCGGCGAGCCAGCTGCAGGTGTTGGTGCACGTCCCGGATCCGGATGCGCCGCCGGTGGGGAAGGCGCGCGGACGCATCACGCGGGCGGCGACCGACGTCGAGCTGGTGCCGAACGGCGACGGCACCGCCGCGGTGCGCGCCACCTTGCCCGGCAACACGTTCCCCGTGCAGGCCGTGGTCGAGGTCCGCGACGCGATCGCCGGAGAGTCGACCCCGATCACCGATCTGTTCTACCAACCGCGGATCGACCTGGTTTCGCCCAGCCAGGGCCCGACCACCGGCACCAGCGAGCCGACCCTGATCGGCATCGCGCTGGTGCCGCGCGACTTCGGCATCGGGGGCGCGGCGCCGCTTCGGTTCGGCGACGTCGAGCTGTCGTTCCGCAAGGGCGGGCGTCGTATCGATCTGCCGGCCAGCGACCTGCTGGTCGCCCAGTCGGACAGCGAACAGCTGCGTTTCCGCATGCCGTCGTCGCCGGACGGGCGGCCCGGCCCGGTCGACATCCGGTTGCGGGTCTGGATGGAACGGGTCGACGCCGAGGGCAACCGCACGCGGGTCGAGGCCACGGTCACCGCGACCGGGCGGTTCCTGTTCGCCAACCCGGACCCGTTCTTCGGGCCACGCGGCACGGTGCTCGAACAGGCGCCGGTCGCGGTGGCACCGATCCTGCTCGACAGCGCGACGGGGGCGTTGGCGCAGCCCGACACCGAGCCAGCGGTCGACTTCATGGCGCTGACCGAGATCGCGGGGGTCGCGCATCTGCAGCTGCTGTTGGCGCAGGGCAACGGCATGTTCCAGCGCTTCGCGGCGCCGCGGCAGATCGGCAGCCACGAGCAGCCGGCCGAACGGGGGCCGCGCGATCTGTGCGTCGGCGACTTCGACGGTGATGCGGTGCCGGACGTGTTCGTCGTCAATGCCGGCGCGGCGAGTGCCGTGCACCAGATCGTGCTCGGTCAGGTGCGGCCGTTGCCGCCGCTCGGTGACGTGCGCGGTGTCGTCGCGGCCGGTGGCAGCAGCCGCGGTCGCGTCGCCGATTTCGATGGCGACGGGCGCCAGGACGTGCTGTTGGTGCCGGGGCCCGAAGCGCTGCCGTCGCAGTTGCCGCACGTGTTGTTGTCGCGGCCTCTGGGCATCGGTCGGCCGGCGTTCGCGGCGCCGGTCGACGTGCTGGTCCGCGACTACGACTACGAAGCGGTCGAGGTCGCCGATCTCGACGGGGATACCGTGTTGGACATCGCCGTCGCGAACGGCACCACCGGCAGGCTCGACGTCGCCTACGGCAACGGCGACGGCACGTTCACCAACGGGGTGGCGTTGGACATCGCGGTGCCGGCGCTGCAGTCGCGTGCGGTCAGCCTGCATGCGCTGCGCGACGGTCTTCGGCAGTCGCTGGCGGTGGCGTTGGCCGGTCGGGTGGAGCAGTCGCCGTCACCGGCGGTCGCGATCCTGCGTCAGGATGCGCTGCGCGTCTACTCGGCGCCGGCGCAAGGTGGGATCCTGCAGGCGGAACTGCCGGCCATCACCACCACGCTGGTCGAGAACCTCGACGAGGACCCGGCCGGGCAGCTCGAGATGCTGGTCGCCTTCGCGGACGGGAGCGAGCTGCTGCTGCTGCAACTGCGTCGCGATCAGGACCTGCGCGCGCTGCGGTTCGACCTGGCGACGGCCGGCACCGTGCTGACGGGTTCCGAGCCGGCCCGGGAAATCCGCTCGTTGACGTTCGACCGCGCCTTCCCGCGCACCGCCGGATCGGACGGTGCGCGCGCCGTGTTCGTCGTGCACGAGACCCTGGTCGGCGGGGAACTCGAACAGCGGCTGTCGACCCGGTTGATCCCGCCGCAGTCGGCGTTGCAGGTGCTGCCGTCCGACGCCGGCGGCCAGGTCGAGCCCGGTTTCGAGGACCTGGTGGCCGGCAACTTCAGCGACGTCGATCCCGGCGACTCCGGGCCGGTGCGCAACCTGGCGCTGTTGCAGCAAGCGTCGCCGGGGCAGGCGTCGCGGATCCTGCTGATCGAGAACGACGGCTTCGGGGGCTTCCCGGGGGAAGGTGCGCGTCTCGAGCGCAGCGACCTGCTGGTGGGATCGCTCACCTTGATGTCCGGCGGATCGGGCACCCACGATCGTCTGTTGTTCGGCACTGTCGAGTCGGTGTTCGGGGTCTGGGACCCGGCTGCCACCGGGCTGCAGTTGGCGGAGTCGTCGCCGCTTCGCCTGGTCAGCGACGATCCACTGCTGCGGGGCCTCGACCTCGCGCCGGGCACCTGCGTGGTGGTCGGCGACGTCGACGGCGATGGCTACCAGGATGCGGTCGTGCTGCTGTCGTTCGGGCTGGCGGGCGCCGAACAGTCGGCGATCGCGTTGTTGCGGGGCAAGTCGGGCAGCAGCCCCGGCGAGTTCCCGTTCGAGATGCCGACGGCGTTGACGCCGGTGCACGGGCGCTCGACGGCCCTGGTGCTGGGGGACTTCGCCGCCGACGGGGCCATCCCGCCGCGGCTCGAGCTCGCGGTCGCGGTGCCGGACGGCACGGCGGCGGGAGGGGTCGACGGCAATCATGTGCGGTTCTTCCGCTACCGGACCGACCTCGATCGGTTCGTACCCGGAGCCGCCGCCGGTGGGCCGCAGGTGCTGCTGGCGGGCGACGGGCCGACGGCGCTGGCTGCCGCCGACTTCGACCGCGATGGCTCGGTCGACCTGCTGGTCGCCGGTGACGACGGCCGGCTCCGACTGTTCCGCAACTCGGCCGGGCCGGATCCCGACGGTGGGGTGGTGGTGGGTTCGTTCGTGCTGGCCGGCGCGCCGCAGCCGGTTTCCCCCGGATTGCCCCGGCGCCTGCAGCTCGGCGACATCAACGGCGACGGCAGCGTCGATGCGATCGTCGGGGTCGAGTTCACGTCGCCGCTGACGCAGCTGCGCAGCACCACCGTCGCCGTCTACCTCAGCACCGGGACGGGCGAGTTCGGGGAGGCGCGGCCCTTGTCCACGTTCCGGCTCGGACAGCGCAATGACCGACTGGTGTTCGATCTCGGCGACTGGAACAGCGACGACGTGCTCGACCTGCTGGTCGGTTGGAACACCGTCCAGCCCCGGCTGACCGGCAACAACCTGCGCGTGTTGTTCGGCGGCACGCGGTAGTCGGCGCGCGGAAGTGGCGGCGGACCCGCCTGGTTGCCTATGGTTCGGCCCGCATGAGCCTCTCGTCCCAGGGCAATACCACCGCCGGCGGTGCACTGCCGGTTCTCAACGTCGCGATGGTCGGGCATGCCTTCATGGGCCGTGCCCACGGCAATGCCTGGCGACAGGCCAACCGGTTCTTCGACCTGCCGTTCCGCGTCGTGCCGAAGGTCCTCGTCGGTCGCCACGCCGAACGGGCCGCTGCCGCCGCCCACAAGCTCGGCTTCGAGCACGCGACCACCGACCTCGACGCGGTGCTCGCGGACCCGGCGATCCAGGTCGTCGACGTGGCGACGCCGAACGACAGCCACCATGACATCACGATGGCGGCGTTGCGGGCGAAGAAGCACGTGCTGTGCGAGAAGCCGCTGGCGATGACGCTGGTGCAGGCGAAGGCGATGGCGGCCCTGGCGAAGAAGCAGAAGGTGCGGGTCGGTCTGTGGCACAACTACCGCCGCGCGCCGGCGGTGCAGCTGGCTGCGCGGATGATCGCGCGCGGCGACCTCGGCGCCATCCGCCAGGTGCGCGCGGTGTACCTGCAGGACTGGCTCGCCGATGCGTCGGTGCCGGCGAGCTGGCGCACCAGCCGGAAGCTGTGTGGCAGCGGCGCCCACGGCGACCTCAACGCGCACCTGATCGACCTGACGCGGGCGTTGACCGGGCTCGAGTTCGAGTCGGTGTGCGGCGTGCAGCAGACGTTCACCAAGGAGCGTCCGGACGGTGCTGGCGGCAAGGCGAAGGTCGATGTCGACGACGCGTTCCTGTTCCTGGCGAAGTTCAAGGGCGGCGCGATCGGCAGCTACGAGGCGACGCGCGCCGCCCCGGGGCGCAAGAACCACAACTGCATCGAGATCAGCGGCGAGAAGGGTTCGATCCGCTGGAACCTCGAACGCATGAACGAGCTCGAGGTGTTCCTGCTCGACGAGCCGCGCGACGCCCAGGGCTTCCGCACCGTGATGTGCATGGACAGCGTGCACCCGTATGCCGCCAACTGGTGGCCGGACGGGCACATCGTCGGCTACGAGCACACGTTCGTGCACCACGTCGTCGACTTCGTGACCGCGCTGCACGCCGGCAGCGCGTTCGCCCCGAACTTCGACGACGGCGTGGCCGTGCAGGCCGTGCTCGAAGCGGCGTCGACGGCTGCCCGGTCCGGCAGCTGGGTCAAGGTCCCGCGCTGAATCCCGTCCCCTGAGCCCCTGAGCCCCTGAGCCCCAGAGTCCAAGAGCCCCCGAGCACTCCCATGATGAAAGGTCCCGGCATCTTCCTGGCGCAGTTCATGAGCGACCAGGCCCCGCTCCATCGTTTCGACTCGGCCTGCAAGTGGGCCGCCGGCCTCGACTACACCGGCGTACAGGTGCCGTCGTGGGATCCGCGCTGCCTCGACCTGAAGAAGGCGGCGGCGAGCAAGGCCTACTGCGACGACCTGCGCGGCACGGCGGCGGCGGCGGGCGTGCAGATCAGCGAACTCAGCACCCATCTGCAGGGCCAGCTGGTCGCGGTGCACCCGGCCTACGCGTCGATGTTCCAGGTGTTCGCGCCGCCGGAGGTCAATACCGCCGAGGCGATGCACCGCTACGGCACCGAGCAGGTCAAGCTGTGCCTGCAGGCCAGCAAACACCTCGGGCTGTCGGCGATGCCGACGTTCAGCGGCGCGCTGATGTGGCACACGGTCTACCCGTGGCCGCAGCGGCCCGCCGGTCTGGTCGAGGAGGGGTTCAAGGAGCTGGCCAGGCGCTGGCGGCCGATCCTCGACTACGCCGAGGACCAGGGCGTCGACTGCGCGTTCGAGGTGCACCCGGGCGAGGACCTGCACGACGGGGCGTCGTACGAGGCGTTCCTCGACCACGTCGACGAGCATGCGCGGGCGTGCCTGTTGTACGACCCGAGCCACTTCGTGCTGCAGCAGCTCGACTACCTCGAGTACATCGAGCTCTACCACGAGCGCATCAAGTGCTTCCACGTCAAGGACGCCGAGTTCCGCCCGAACGGCCGCACCGGTGTCTACGGCGGCTACCAGGCCTGGCAGAACCGCGCCGGCCGCTTCCGATCGACCGGCGACGGCCAGGTCGACTTCACGTCGATCTTCAGCTTGCTGACCAAGTACGGCTACGAGGGCTGGGCCACGATCGAGTGGGAGTGCTGCTTCAAGGACAGTCAGCAGGGCGCCGAGGAAGGCGCGCCGTTCATCGCCAAGCACATGATCCGGCCGCCGTCGCGCGCGTTCGACGACTTCGCCGGCGGCAAGGTCGACCGCGCGGCGGTGCGGCGGGCGCTGGGGCTCGAGTGAGCGGCGGGTGGAGCCGAACGTGAGTCCGACGTCGAGTCCGGAACCGAGCGCCGACTACGACCCGCCGCGCAGCACCTGTCCGTTGTGCGGCGGTGGACCGCTGCGCCGGCGGCTGCGCGACTTCCGCGGCCACGGCATCGACGGCTGCACGGCGTGCGGCGTCGAGTTCATGAACCCGCAGTACAGCGACGACTCGTTGCGGCGCTTCTACGCCGGCTACACGTGTGGCCTGCACCACGAGGGCGACACCAGCCATCGCCGCAACCCGGAGGTGCGGCGGCTCGGCAAGCGGCGCACGTTGGAACTGATCGCCTCGCACGCGCCCGGCCGGCGCATCCTGATGGTCGGCTGCGGCGACGGGCTCGAGCTGCAGGAAGCGCTCGCCACCGGCTGGCAGCCGGAGGGCTACGACGTCGATCCGAAGGCCACCGCCGCGATCGCCGAGCGCCTCGGGGTGCCCGTGCACTGCGGCGAGTTCCACGACCTGCTCGCTCGCACCGGCGGCTACGACGCGATCTTCCTCGACCAGGTCATCGAGCACCCGAAGGACCCGGGCCGCTACCTCGACACCTGCCATGCACTGCTCCGACCGGGCGGGGTGCTGTTCCTCGGCATGCCGAACCTCGGCTCGATCAGCAACCGGCTGAAGACGTTCGCCGATCGCCTGCGACTGCGGTCGCGGCCGGCGCGGCACTACAACACCCGTCACCACCTGACCTTCTTCCGCCCGTCGGTGCTCAGCAAGCTGCTGCGCGAGCGCTACGGCATGGCGGTGCTGTGCGTGCGCAGTTCGATGAAGCCGCAGCGCAGTCAGGTGGCGGCGCTGTTCCATCGCCTCGGCACGGTGTTCGACAGCAGCTTCCTGGTGATCGCGCGCCGGCACCGGCTGGGCTGAACCACGGACCCATCCACCACGAGATCGACGCAACGGGCCCCGCTGCGTCGTCTCCTCGGACGCCCTGGCCGCGGCCGGCGACGGCTACAGGATGCGCTCGTGCACCGCCGGCGTGAACATCGCCGCGGTGTTCAGCAGCAGCCCCTGCGCATACAGGTCGAAGCCGAGCAGCCCCGCTTGCGCGGGCACGGGGAAGGTCGCGACGCCGGTGCCGCCGGGGGCCGGGAACACCATCGGCGCCAGCAGCACGGCCGTGGTCATGTCGATCTGCAGGGTGCCGCCGATGCCCGGCACGCGCAGCGGTGTGGGCCGGGCCGCCAGCGTGAGGATCGGGATGCCCAGCGTGTTGCCCGTGGCGATACCCGGATCGTGGGCGAGCCGCAGCTGCAGCTGGCCACCGGGCGTCGGCACCGCGATCGAGCTCGCGGATCGCTGGTGGTTGAGGTAGTGCTGCGTCGACAGCCCCAACACGCCGACCGGATCGACATCGCCGTCGCCGTCGAGGTCGGCGGCGCCGGCGGCCGAGAATTCGGTCGAGCCGACGCGGGTGGTGCCGGAGTTGACGAAGTTGCCGCTGCCGTCGTTCAGCCACAGCTGCGGCGGGCCGCCGAGCTGCAGCAGGTCCTGATCCCCGTCCCCGTCCCAGTCGGCGAACCACGGCTTCAACAACGAAGCGCCGAACACACCCTGGATCACCTGGCCGGGCGCGAAGCTGCCGTTGTTGTTGACGAACATCTGGCCGTCGCCGTAGCCGCCGGTGAAGAGGTCAGGGTCCCCATCCCCGTCGATGTCCGCCAGACGGATGCCGACGCTCGTGGTCCAGAAGCCCGGCAGCGATGCGGCGCACGGATTGCCGACGGTGAAGCCGCCGCTGCCGTCGTTGACGAGCAGCACGTTGCACGGTGCCGGCAGCACCGTCACCAGCAGGTCGAGGTCCTGATCGCCGTCGAAGTCGGCGATGCCCGGCTTGGTCGAGGCGGCGGTGCCGGTCAGCAGGGTGACCGGCGGTGCGAACGTTCCGGCGCCGAGGCTGCGCAGCAACCGGAGCTCGCCGCTGCCGCCGCTCGAGCCGGTGCTCCACAGCAGATCCTCGCGCTGGTCGCCGTCGAGGTCGGCAAGGCCCGCCAGGTGCACGTAGCCGAAGCCCGGCTGCGGCACCGCGGTGAACGTGAAGCCGGGGTCGTGGCGCAGCACCAAGAGGCCACCGGCGGATTCGCCGGCCGCCACCACGAGATCGCGATCGCCATCGCCGTCCAGGTCGGCGGCGCGCACCCGCGGCAGCGTGAACGGCACGGCGACCGGCACCGTCGACCACGCACCGGCGCCGAGATTGCGACGCACCAGCACCAGGTTGGTGTCCTGCTGCACCAGGTCGATGCGGTCGTCACCATCGAGGTCGTCCACGTCCTCGGTGAAGCCGCGTTCGGCCAACGGCGTGAAGGCGCGCCGCTGGAGCACCGGATCGAAGGCGAGGCCGCCCGGGCCGCCGTAGGCCACGGCGAGGCTGCGGTTGGTGACCGCGAACAGCAGGTCCTGGATGCCGTCCTGGTTCGCGTCGCCCGCGGCGATCACGTTCGCTGCCGCGACGGCTTCGCTGGTGAAGTTCGCGGGGCCGCCGTTCCGCAGCACGCGCAGGGCGCCGTCGACGACGATCGCCGCATCGAGATCCAGATCGCCATCGAGGTCTGCCAGCAGCGGGCGCTGGCCGGCCGCGGTGCCGGCCGTGGACACTGCCTGGGGCACGAACGTGGTGCCCGTGTTGCGCAGCACCAAGGTGCTGCCGTCGCTGCGCTGGGCCAGGGCATCCTGGTCGCCATCGCCGTCGAGATCGCCGGCGACCACGTGCCGGGCTGCCACCGCCGCCAGCGCGCCGCCGGCGAAGCCACCACTCTGGTTGGTCCAGCCGACCACGGCACCCGCGGCATCGACGACCAGCAGATCCAGGTCGGTGTCGCCGTCCAGATCGGCGAACACCGGGGCCGTCACCGGCGTCGCCGGCAGCCCGTTCGCCACGGCCAGGAAGCCGAATGCGCCGTCGTGGCGGAGCAGCACGGCTGGTTGCGGCTGGCCGGCGGCGTTCCGGCCGGCCACCACGACGTCGCGGTCGCCATCCCCGTCGGCGTCGCCGACCGCCAGCAGCGCCTCGGCGAGGCCCGGCACCGGCTGCGAGCCCTGGACCAGGAACCCGCCGCTGCCGTTGTTGCGGAAGGTGGTGAAGCGCGTGGTCGGGGCCCCGAACTCGCTGCTCACCAGCAGCGCCGCATCGAGGTCGCCGTCGCCATCGAGATCGGCCAAGGTGATGACGATGCGCGCCTGTACGCCGTTGCCGCCCAGCGCGGCGCCGAGCCCGGTCTCCTGCCAGATGCCGGCCTGCCGTCGGTAGAGCAGCAGTTCGGTGCGCGACAGTGGAGCGAGGACCCGCGACACCATCAGGTCGAGGTCGCCATCGCCGTCGACATCGCCGGTGTCGCCGGACGCGATGCTCGTGGCCAGCAAGTACGACGGGCTGCGATGGGTGTCCCAGTCGAACTGGCGGAGTTGCGCGGCGGCGGTGGCGGCCAGGGTCAGCGCCGCCAACGGGAAGAGCAGATGCATGGGGGACCTCGTCGGGTGAGAACACGGGCCAGGAACTGCCCGTTGCCGTCGCTGCAGTCTACCCAGGCGTGGTCCGCACAACTGGCTCGCGGCCCGTCGTTCAGCGCCCCGCCACCAGCATGCGCAGCGGGCGCACGCCGAGTGCCGCGTCGCGCCAGGTGACCGGTCGCGCGGCGCGGGCGCTGGCGCGGGTGCCGAGTGGTCCGGTCAGCCACGAGCCGCCGCGCACCGCGCGCAGGTCGCTCGGCGTGTGGTCGAACTTCGCCTGGCGCCGGCCGTCGCCGCGGCGCGCCACCGAGTCGGCGTGGGCCAGCAGCTCGTCGGCGCACCATTCGGCGACGTTGCCGTGCAGGTCGAACAGGCCGAACGCGTTCGCCGCCAACTGGGCCACCTGGTGCGGGCCGCTGTCGAGCCAGCCGTGGGCTGCCGCCGCGACCGGATCCGAGCCGTTGCACCACGGCGTGCGCGCGCCGGCGCGGCACGCGTGTTCCCACTGCGCCTCGCTCGGCAGATCGAGCCCGTAGCGGCTCAGCACGTAGCTCGCTTCGCCGTGGTCGATGCCGGTGGCCGGCAGGTTCGGATCGCCGAGCCGCGCGCCCGGCCCCAGCAGCCGGCTCCACTGCGCCGCCGTCAGCTCGGTGCGCGCGAGCAGGAACGGCGACAACATCGCCTGCCCGCCTTGCAGTTCGTCGTCGGCCGCGAACGGGTCGTCGAGGTCCATGCCGGGCTGGCCGCGGCGCGCACCGAGCTGCACGCGCGCGCCGGGCAGCAGCACCAGCACGATGCCGGTGCCGGCGTCGCAGCGCAGCTCGCCGTCGGTGCCGCGTTCGGGCAGTGGGTAGTCGACCGCGTGGCTGGCGAGGTCGAGGAACTCCCACAACAGCGTGCGCGGATGGCAGCCGAGCGGCACCAGCCCCGGCTGCGGCACCAGCACCAGACCGCGGTAGTCGCGGGCCGCGGCCACGCCGTCGCTCTTGCGCACGGCGGCGATCGCCTGGTCCCAGGCGGCGGCATGGCGTTCCATCGCCGGCCCGATCACCGACGTCGACAGCTGCCGGCGGCGCAGCGTGCGCTGCAGCGGGCCGTCCGCGCCGAGGAAGCGCTGCAGCTGCGCGTCGAGCCGTTCGAGGGCGCGCCGCAGATGGCGAACGGTCTCGTCGCCGGCGTCGCTGCCGTCCTGCACGATCGCGCGCAGCCGTTCCTGCAGCGTCTGCTGCTCGTGCTGCAGCGGTTCCCCGTGCCGTTGCAGCCATTGCTCGTAGTCGGCGGCGTGCTGCGGCCACGGCGGCGGCAGCTGCTGCTCGGCGGCGATCGCGGCGGCCAGTCGTTCCTCGTTGGCGAGCAGTCGGTAGCCCTTGTCGGCGCGCTCGGCGGCGAACGCCCGCATCCGTTCGGCCTCCTGCGCCTGCTCGCGCGCGTAGCGCAGCGCCGACCACATGCCGCCGAACGCGGCGCACAGCCCTAGCGCCACGATCGCGGCCGCGATCGACTGCGCGCGGTGGCGGCGCACGAACTTGCGCAGCCGGTACCAGCGCGTCGGTTGCACGACCTGCACCGGCTCGTCGTTCAGGTGGCGCCGCAGGTCGGCCAGCAGCTCGTCGACCGAGCCGTAGCGTTCGTCGCGCGACTTGGCGAGCGCCTTCATCGTGATGCTGTCCAGATCGCCGCGCAGCGCGGCGCGGCGCTGGTTCGGCGCCGCTTCGCTCGGCAGCGGCGGCCGGTAGGTGGCGACCACCGCGGCGATGCCGGCGAGGCCCTGGGCGCGCAGCGTCACGCCGGGGATCGGCAGCTGGTCGGTCAGCAGTTCGTAGAGCTGCACGCCGAGCGCGTAGACATCGGCGCGGGTGTCGAGGTCGGCGGCGCGCCCTGCCGCCTGCTCCGGGCTCATGAACTCGGGCGTGCCCATCAGCGTGCCCTGGAACGTCATCGCGCCGCCCTGCAGCAGCGGCGCGTCCATCGACTTGGCGATGCCGAAGTCGATGATCTTCGGGCACGGGCGCCCGGTCGGATCGGCGACCAGCACGTTGTTGGAGCTGAGGTCCCGGTGCAGCACGGCCTTCTGGTGCGCGTGCTTCATCGCCTCCAGCACCTGCAGGAACAGCGCCAATCGCGCGCGCAGCGGCAGTCGCTGCTTGCGGCAGAACGCGGCGAGCGGCGGGCCCTCGACCAGTTCCATGACGAAGAACGGGCGGCCCTTCGGCGTCGTGCCGGCATCGATCAGGCGGGCGATGCCGGGGTGGTCCATGCGATTGAGCGCCTGCCGTTCGGCGGTGAAGCGGGCCAGGATCTCGCGCGAGTCCATGCCCGGGTTCAGCACCTTGACGGCGACCGGCCGACGGATCGGCTCCTGTTGCTCGGCGCGGTAGACGGTGCCGAAGCCGCCGCGGCCGAGCACCGCGAGCAACAGGTACGGACCGAGTCGCTGCGGCAGCGCGAACGGATCGAGGGCGGGTTCGGCGGTGCCGGCACCGCCGCCGGTGCTGATCACCGTCAACGGGGTCTCGACCCCGGACTCGGCGAGCCAGGCGCGGATCGTGCGCGCGTGCTCGGGGTGCTCGGCCAGCAACCCGCGCAGCGCGAGCTCGCGCCGTTCGTCGTCGCCCTCGAGGATCGACAGCACGGCGTCCTCGATCGCCTGCGGCAGGCTGCCCGCGCGCGGCTGCCGGTCGTTCATCGGCGTGCGTTCATGGCGCCTTCGGCACCTCGATCCAGAACCAGCCGCGGCGTTCGCCCGCGGCGAAGCCGGTGGCGCGATCGTCCGGGTAGAGCCGCTGCAGCGCTTCCGTCACGCCCTCGGCGAGCTGGTCTGGCTGGCCGTGGCATTGCACGCACATCGGCTGCAGCAGGATCGGTTGCAGCACGCCGAACTCGCCGGCCGGGCCGGCGAAGAACTTCGGCGCGTCGTCGCCGCCGAGGGCGGTCTTGGCCCAGCCCGGCGGTCGGTTGTCGGGCGAGCGCAGTCGGTGCGAGGTGCGGCCCAGGCGCACGCCGTGCTCGGCGGCGACCTCGGCCGCCAGTTCCGGCGCGCGCACCTTGCAGACCGAGATCGCGGCGCGGGTGCCGTGGGTGTCGATCGCCTTGGTCAGCTCGCCGAGCAGCCGCTGCGCGAGGGCGCCCCGGGCCCGGTCGGCGTGTGCCAGTTGCGCCTGTTGGGCCGGTGCCAGCGCGGCCGCGGCCACCTGCGGCCACGGCGGCGCGGCCGGCGCGGGGTCGGCGGTGGTCGGGTCACTGCTGCAGGCCGCAGCCCACAGCAGCGGCACGGCGAGCAGGCGTGGCAGGGCGGGCATCGCTACAGCGAAGCACGCTGACCGGCCGCCGGCAATGCGATACCGGCGTCAGGCCAACCGAGGAATCTGCACCTTCGGCGTGCGCCTGCGCCCCGCTGGTTCTTGCAGAGCAACGAGAACCCCAATGCGCCACTTCCTCCACCTCCCGTCCGTCGTCCTGGCCCTGGCCGCCGCCGCTGCCGCCCAGAACGCCGATTTCCTCGTCACCTATTCCCAAGTCGAGCAGACGCTGTCCGGCAGCGGCGGCACCGTGCTCGCGCAGATCCGGCCCAACGAGGTCGTGCAGCTCGACTGGACGGGCAGCCCGTGCCCGGTGTCGGCCGAGAAGTGGGGGCCGCGCACGGTCTACCACACCATGGCCGGCGACGAGAACGGCGACGGCACGCTGTTCAACCCGACGCTGTTCGGGCCGGTCGACGCGCTGCTGTCCAACGGCAACGCCGCCGGCGCCGGGCCCGACAACCAGCGCACCGTGTTCTGGTCGCCGTCGGCCACGATGGGCAACAACGTCAGCCTGCCGCCGCTGCGGCCGGGTGACGTCGGCCGCATCGTGCGCCTCGGTGCGCTCGACGGGCAGGTCCAGCACTTCATGCGCCAGGAACAGTTCAACCAGGCGCTCGGCCTGCCGCTGGCGACGCCGATCGACGTCGACGCGATCGCGTTCTCGCCGCAGTTCGGCGTGTTCTTCTCGCTCGACCAGGACGTGGTCGCCAACACGGTTTGCGGGCCGGTGCTGATGCGCGACGGCGCGGTGATCGGCATCTCGCAGGCGGCGCTGACCTACACGGCCGACCTGCGCATCGCCGCGGTGCTGCCGGGCAGTGCGATCCAGGTCTACAGCGAGGCGCAGATCGACGCGATGGTCCTGAACGCGCAGGTCACCGATCGCTTCGGCGCCTGCGTGCCGGTGGCGATCGATCTCGAGGCGCTCGAGCTCGACTTCTTCGGTGCGGTGCTGCCGGTCTCCGGGTGCACGGCGCAGCCGCCGATCTTCGTGCCGAACCTGATCTTCACCACCGAGACGCTGACCGGCGGTGCGGTGCTGGAGACCGCCGGTGGTGGCCAGATCCACAACGGCCCGTGTTCGCCGCTCGGCCGTTCGTGCGGCTTCGGGCCGACGCTCGGCGTGCAGATGGGCATCCAGCCGGTCAGTGGTGTGCTCGGCGCCGCCAGCTACGTCAACGCGCTCTGCAAGGTGCGCACCGGCCGCTATGTCATGGAGCCGCAGCAGCACGTGATGAACGTGTTCCCGCTCGGCGCGCCGTTCGGCAGCACGCAGATCGACATGGGCTCGCCGTTCTTCTTCAACTTCGTGTTCATCGAACTGGTGTCGCCGGTCGTGCCGATGTCGCTGCCGGGCTTCCCGTTCCCGCAGTTCTTCCCCGACATCTACATCCCGAGCATCAGCTTCTACCTGACGGCGACCGCGCCGGGTGGGTTCGGCAGCTTCCCGATGCCGGCGATCCCGCCGTTCTTCACCGGCAAGGTGCTGTTCCAGAGTGTCGTGATCACGACGGCCGGGACCTTCGAGCTCAGTGCGCCCGCGGTCGTCGACGTGCAGTGAGCGCGGCGGCCGGTGCGCGGTGCGCTTGACGCGCCGCCTCGGCGGCCGTGCACTGGCGCGATGACGGAAGCCCGGTTCGTGCCGTTCGCCGATCGTTACGAGCCCCCGGTGCCGACCGACGTCGCGCTGGCGACGTTCCACGACGCCCTGCGGCGGCGGCGCAGTGTGCGGATGTTCACCGACGCGCCGGTGCCGCGGAGCACGATCGAGTGGCTGGTGCGCTGCGCGCACACGGCGCCGAGCGGGGCCAACAAGCAGCCGTGGCGGTTCGTGTGTGTGCAGGATGCGGCCGTGAAGGCGCGCATCCGCACCGCCGCCGAGGCCGAGGAACGCGAGTTCTACGGCCGGCGCGCCAACGACGAATGGTTGCGCGACCTCGCACCGCTCGGCACCGATCCGCAGAAGGAGTTCCTGACCGTGGCGCCGTGGCTGGTGGTGGTGTTCCAGCTGACGCAGGGCGACGACGGTGGGCAGGTCTACTACCTGAAGGAATCGGTCGGGCTCGCCTGCGGGATGTTCCTGGCGGCAGCGCAGCTGGCCGGGCTGGCGACGCTGACGCACACGCCGAGCCCGATGGCGTTCCTGGGCGAGGTGCTGGGGCGGCCGAAGCACGAGCGGCCGTTCCTGCTGATTCCGGTGGGGTATGCGGCGGCGGATTGTGTGGTGCCGTGCAAGGCAATCGAGCGGCGGCCGCTGGACGAGGTGATGGTCGTCGTGTGAGAGATGGCGCGGGTCGGGCGCGCGGGCGGTAGGTTGTCAGCGTCCTATGCATCCCGCCCTGCTGACCGGCCTGTGTGTCGCCGCGGTCTACGCCGCCGCCACGAGCTTCGTGATCGCCTGCGAACGCAAGCCGCACCGCGGTGGCTGGATCAGCCTGAACGGCATCGTGAGCTTCTTCCTGACGTTCCCGATCTCGTGGCTGCTGGTCCGCCGCGGCGGTGGCTTCGACGTCCGCCGGAACGGTGCGATGCTGCTCGCGGTCGGCGGCACGGCCATCCTGCTCGCGGGGCTGGCCGCATTGCTGGTATGGCCGTTCTGTGATTGACGGTCGCCGGCGATCCACGGTGCCGAGCTTGTCCGCGACATTGTGGGTGCGTAGCGTGTGTGCGTGGTCGAGAAGGACGAGCCCGGCTCGCTCGGCGCCGTATCGGCGTCGCGTGGGAGCAACGCAATGCGCGGCGGTGGTGCTGCCGTGTTGGTCGGCATCCTGGTCGCCATCGCGTTCCTGATCGCGCGTCAGGCGCGGCTGCACGGCATCGACTCCGACTATCTCGTACAGCAGCTGCAGGCGGGTGACCTGCGGCAGTACCGGCGCCACGTGTTGTTCATGCCGATCGCCGGCCAGGTGTTCGGCTGGCTGCGTCCGTTCGGCATCAGTGCGTTCGTGAGCTTGCAGCTGCTGTCGGCGCTCGGCGTGGCCATCGGCGTGGCGGCGTCGCACCGCGCGGCAGCGATCTTCCTCGCCGGTG
>JALORC010000038.1 GCA_025459175.1 Planctomycetota bacterium
TCATCACGACGACGCCGCGCGCCGGGTCGTAGTCCATCTTGTGCTGCCAGCGGCGCGGCGGCGACTGCGTCGGCGTGCGCTGGATCCACTGCCAGCCGAGCCCCGCCGGCACCAGTTCCCAGGTGTCGCCGAGGAACTGGCCGTTGGCGTCGGCGCCGCCGAACACGACGAGCCGGTCGCGCCGCTGGTCGAACGCCATCGCGTGGCTCTGGCGCGGCGGGATGGCCCCTTGCACGGACATCTGCGTCCATTGCAAGACCGAGAACGTGGTCGTCATGCTCCACGTGTCGCCGAGCGTGCTGCCGTCGTAGCCGCCGAACATCACCGCGCGGTTCCAGCCGCTCGCCCACACCATGTCGTGACCCATGCGCGGCGGCGGCGGCGCGCCGAAGACGAGGGCCGGCTGCCATTGCGAGCCGGAGAAGCGCAACGTGTCGTTGTGGTAGGTGGTCGGATAGACGCCCCCGCCGAACAACACGATGCCGTCCGATGCGTAGCAGATGGCCGGCTGCGTGCGTGGCGTCAGGCTCGCGGACGCGCCGTGGTTGGTCCACGTCGAGCCGTCGAACGTCCAGGTGTCGTTCTGCAGTCCGTTGGGGCCTTGCCCGGGGCCCAGCACCATGCGGCTGTTGTATGCATCGAACGCCATGTCGGTGTAGACGCGACTGGTCGGTTGCAGTGGTGCAGACGGGCTGCGCTGAACCCAGATCGATACCGAAGACGGGAGTTCGTACAGCCGGTTCCAGGTCTGCTGCGAACCGAAGTCGGTGGCCACTCCGCCGAACAAGACGGGGGTGTTGCGGACGTTGTCGTACGCGACGGCCCCTTGCCCGTAGGTCGTCACGAAACCCGGGAACTGCGCGCCGACGTTCCAGGACAGCGAGCCAGGGACGGCGGTGCTGAAGGTCCCGAAGCACGTCTGGGAGGTGGTCGCAGAGAACACTCCGTTCCACAAGCTGCCCCCGACCGCGATCAGCGCATCCCGTTGCGGGTCGTAGAGCAGGGCCGAGCCGCCCGGGATGGTTCCGAAGTTCGTCACCGTGCTCCAGGACGTCCCGTTCCAGGCGTAGGTCGGGGGCGCTGACGAGATCCCAGCGCTGCCCAGCAAGTAGGTCCGTTGTCGGCTGGCCGCGTACGCCATGCCACCGTACGGCGGTGGAGCCGTGCCGCGGGACGTCCAGGTGGCCCCGTCGTACTGCCACGTGCCGGACAAGCTGACGAGCAGGATCCCCGGGTTGGTTCCGCCGTGGTAGGTCATCACATGACCAGCCGCCCCGGGTGGGCTGATGGCGGGCGACATTTGTCGCCAGTCGTCACCGTCCCACTCCCAGGTTTCCTGAAATCCGGTGACACCGTTGAAGCCACCGAAGAGGACCGTGATGCCGCGTACGGGATCGTAGGCCATCGCCGCAAGGAACCGAGGCGACGGGCTGTGGAGCGGATTGCGCCGGATCCAGACGCGGCCGTCCCATTCCCATGTCTCGCCGAGCGCGGATCCCGCGTTGGAACCGCCGAACATCACGGTTCGACCGCGACCCGTATCGAATGCCATCGCGTGGCTGCTGCGGCTCGTCGGATGCTCGCTGAGGCTCGCCCAGGTCGGACCTTGGCCAACGACCGACGGTGCCGAGGTGGTCGCTACCAGAGCGAAGAGAAGGAGCGAAGTGGAGTGTCTGCGCATGCCCATGACATTCGCAGCGGGAGCCGATCAGAATCCGCACGCGAGATCCGTCGATGCCAACGGCCGCGTGCCGGGCCGAACTGCATGCCGCATCGCGGCCCATCGACTGCCACGCCGAGGAACACGGAAATCCCACGAACCGGCCAGTGCGACTTGGCGGGCACTCCCGCTGCATCGGGCTTCGCCCACCACGATGCCGTCCTCAACGTCGGCTCGCCGATGCTGGTGCAGCTGCCGGCCGCGACTGCCTCGGCCCCGATCCCGAACCACCGGCGGTGGTCGGCGTGACGTTCTTCCTGCAGTCCTGGGCCTTCGTGCCGGGCGCCAACACGCTCGGCCTGCTGACCAGCAACGGCCTACGCGTGCAGCTCGGTCAGTGACAGCGGGGGTCGGCGCGGGGCCACCGCCGCTCTGGACGGAAGCTCCGTGGCACCGACACCCGGTCTTTCCCAAAGCTCACGACGCCGGCACGATGCGCACCGCTCGAGGAGATCCCCCATGCCCACGAAGCACCGCCCCGTTCGCGCCACCCTTTCCCCTGCTCTGCTGCTCGCCTTGGCAGGATGCAGCGTGCGCGGGGGCCTCAATCCGCCGCCGCAGGCCAGCAATGAGCAGTACCCCGCGATCGTCGAGAACGCTTTCGCGGACACCACGACCCAGCCGCTGTCGACCTTCGGCCTCGACGTCGACACCGCCAGCTATGCGAACGTGCGGGACCTGCTGCGGCGCGGCCAGCTGCCGCCGGCCGATGCGGTGCGCGTCGAGGAGTTCGTCAATGCCTTCCCGTATGCCGTGCGGCCGGCGAACGGCGAGGATGCACTGGCGGTCGCGAGTGAAGTGCAGCCCTGTCCGTGGGCGGCCGACCATTGGCTGCTGCGCGTCGCCGTGCGCGCCCGCGCTCCGGTCGCCGAGCAGGCCGAGGCGCCGCTGCGGTTGGTGTTCCTGATCGACGTGTCCGGCTCGATGGACGAGCCGGACAAGCTGCCGCTGGTGAAGCGTTCGCTCGGCGTACTGGTCGACGCGCTGCGGCCGCAGGACCACGTGGCGATCGTCAGCTACTCGGACCGCGCCGAGTTCCCACTGCGCCACGGGTCTGGCGAGCAGAAGGCGGCGATCCGGGAGGCGATCGCCGGGCTCGTCGCGAAAGGCGGCACCAATGGTGATGCGGGGCTGCGGGCGGCGTGTGCGCTCGCGCGCGAGATGCCGACCGACGGTGAGGTCCGCGTCGTCCTGGTCACCGACGGCGACTTCAACATCGGCGCCAGTGGTCCCGAGGGCCTGCGGCAGTTGCTGGCCGAGCAACGCAAGGAACGCACGCGCCTGACGGTGCTCGGTTGCGGCCGCGGCAACCTGAAGGCCACCAACCTCGAAGCGGTCGCGCGGGCCGGGGACGGCGCCTACCACTATCTCGACGGCATCGCGATGGCGAAGCGCCTGTTCGGCTCGCGGCTGCAGGAACAGCTGATGACGGTCGCGCGCGAAGCGAAGGTGCAGGTCGAGTTCCATCCGCGCCACGTCGCGAGCTGGCGTCTGCTCGGCTACGAGGACCGCGTGCTGCAGGCGCGTGAGTTCGCCGACGCGAAGGCCGACGGCGGCGAGATCGGCCCGGGCCAGTGCGTGACGGCCCTCTACGAACTGGTGCCGCGGGCGGGTGCCGTGCGCGACGGCGTGGCGCTGCGCTACGCCAGCGCGGGGGCTGCCGCGGTGCCGGAAGTCCATCCTGACGAACTGCTCGCGGTGGCGTTCGCTTGGTCACCACCGACGGGCGGCGACCAGATCACGCGGCGACACATCGTGCAGGTGCGCGACGTCGCGGCGGCGCCGGCCAGCCACGACTTCCTGGTCGCGTCGACGGCGGCCGCGTTCGCGCTGTTGCTGCGGCAATCGGCCCATCGCGGCGATCTCGATTGGGCGCGCCTGACGGCGCTCGGCGATCGGCTGGACAGTTCCGTGGTCGACGAGCACGAACTCATCGAGCTCATCAACCAAGCCGCACGGTTGGCGCGCGTGCGCAGTTGATCGGGGGATGGCGAGCGGCAGGCCCCGTGACCGGAGCGCGCCCATTGCAGGTTGCGTGCGCGGAAGAGTCGGTGGCCCTGGACTCAGCCCTTCCTCGTCTTCTTCGCGGCCTTCTCGGCGGTCGACCGACCGGCCATCCGGACGACCTCCCGATCATCAACCCCGCACTGATCCGTCGTCGGGACGACGTGCGCGTGCTGCGGCGGGCTGGCGATCGCACGCGCGGTGTCACGCCGCAGGTCGGCCGTAACGGGGCACGAAATCGCCAGCGGTTGCCGATTCTCCCCCCGACGACCAACCCCACGGCAGCGCGAGCCCCACCAACGCCCCGCCTTCCGCTACCATCCTCGCCCCGATGGCCAGCCCCTGCAGCACCCCGCCCGCGAACTCCTTCCTGCCCACCACGGCCGCCGAGATGAAGGCGCGCGGCTGGGACGAGGTCGACGTCGTCTTCGTCAGCGGCGACGCCTACATCGACCACCCGTCGTTCGCCGCCGCGCTGCTCGGCCGCGTGCTCGAGCGCGAGGGCTTCCGCGTGGCGATCCTGCCGCAACCGCCGTGGACCACGCCCGACGCGTTCCGCCAGTTCGGGCGCCCACGCCTCTGCTTCGCGGTCAGCGCCGGCAACATGGACTCGATGATCAACCATTACACGGCGAACAAGAAGCGGCGCAACGACGACGCCTATTCGCCCGGTGGTCGCATCGAGCTGCGGCCCGACCGCGCCACCAACATCTACGTGCAGCGCTGCCGCGAGGCGTGGAAGGACGTGCCGGTGATCGCCGGCGGCGTCGAGGCGTCGCTGCGTCGCGTCGCCCACTTCGACTACTGGTCCGAGACGGTGAAGCCGTCGATCCTCGCCACCAGCAAGGCCGATCTGGTCGGCTTCGGCATGGGCGAACGGGTGATCGTCGAGGTCTGCAAGCGCCTGCGCGATGGCAAGTCGATCCGCGACTGCCGTGACCTGCGCGGGGTCGCCTACCTGCTCGGCCAGAAGGAGACGCTGCCGGCGCACGAATGGCACGACGCCAGCTGCGACAACAAGACGGTCGAGCTGCCGAGCTTCGAGCAGGTCACCGCCGACAAGGTCGCGTTCGCGACCGCGACGCGGCTGATCCACCACGAGACCAACCCGAAGAACGGTCGGCGCCTGGTGCAGAAGCACGGCGACCGGTTGCTGGTCGTCAATCCGCCGGCGCTCGCACTCGACGAGCAGGGCATGGATCGCATCTACGACCTGCCCTACACGCGCAAGCCGCATCCGCGCTACACCGAGCCGATCCCGGCGCACACGATGATCAAGGACTCGGTCACCACGATGCGCGGGTGCTTCGGTGGCTGCACGTTCTGCTCGATCACGATGCACCAGGGCCGCGCGATCCAGAGCCGCAGCCAGGACTCGGTGCTGAAGGAAGTGCGGCAGATGGCCGCCGATCCCGAGTTCAAGGGGCACATCAGCGACGTCGGCGGCCCGACCGCGAACATGTACCAGATGCGGTGCACGCGGCCGGACGTCGAGGCGAAGTGCCGGCGCTTGTCGTGTGTGCACCCGACCGTCTGCAAGCTGCTCGGCGTCGACCACGGGCCGACCAAGGACCTGTTGAAGAAGGTGCGCGAGACGCCCGGCATCAAGACCGTTCGGGTCGCGTCCGGCATCCGCATGGACCTCGCGCGCTTCGACGACGAGTACCTGGAGGACATGGCGCGCCACCACGTCGGCGGCCAGCTGAAGGTCGCGCCCGAGCACACCAGCGAGAAGGTGCTGTCGCTGATGAAGAAACCGGCGACGTCGACGTTCGACGAGTTCGCCGCCAAGTTCGAGGATGCGAGCAAGCGCGCCGGCAAGGAGCAGTACCTGATCCCGTACTTCATCGCCTCGCACCCGGGCTCGGGGGTCGCCGAGATGATCGAGCTCGCGGTGTTCCTGAAGCAGCGCGGCTACAAGCCGCGCCAGGTGCAGGACTTCATCCCGGCGCCGATGGACATCGCGACGTGCATGTACTGGACCGGGCTCGACCCGATGACGATGCAGCCGGTCGAGACGGTGAAGAAGCTGAAGGACCGCGAGATGCAGCGCGCGTTGATGCAGTACTTCAAGCCGGAGAACTGGTTCGTCGTGCGCCAGGCGCTGCTCGAGGCCGGCAGGAAGGACCTGATCGGTTCGGGGCCGGAGTGCCTGATCCCGGCCAATCCGCCGAAGGTCGCGATCGAGGCGCGCCGCTCTGGCGCCAACGGCAAGCAGCCGCGGCGCGGCGACCCGACCTACGTGCACGCGAAGGACGCCGGCACGAAGAGCACGGGTGGGTTGCCGTGCAATGCGAGCCCCTACGACGACGACGAGGACGACTGAACGGCGGGTGCGGCGCTCACTGCGCCAGGAACGTCGTGCGCTCGAGGTTGCCCAGCCGGGCGGTAGTGCCGGTCATCGCCTGCCAATACAGAGTGAGACCGACGAGCGCCGGGATCGGCGGCACCGGCTGCTGGAACACCGCCTTGCCCGCCGCGTCGAGCGCCCCGGTCGCCATCACGACCAGGGACGCCGGGTCGAGGCGCAGCGTGCCGAGACCCGGGAGCGGCTGCAGCGTGGGTGCCAGTGCGAGCGCCAGCGCATAGGGATCACCGGCGCGGCCTTCGACGTCGAGCACCAGCGGGTAGCCGATGCGCGGCAGCGTGCGCCAGCTCAGGTGGCGCATACGGTTCCACCACAAGCGCGGTGGGCCGTACGTAGCGACCACGGCGTCGAGATCGCCGTCGCCGTCGAGGTCGACGGGGGCGATCTCGCGAATGTAGTTGGGCGCATCGTCGGCAGCCCCAGGCACCAACGTGAAAGCTCCCGAGCCGTCGTTCGCGTACAGCGCCCCCGCATTCACCAATGCACCGTTCGCGAGCAACACGTCGAGGTCACCGTCACCGTCGAAGTCGCCGGCGGCCGCGAAATAGCCATCGCTGGGCGCCGGCGGCAGACCTGCCCCGACGGCTGCGAACACGCCCGCGCCGTCGTTGCGGAACAGGTAACCGTGGTGCACGAAGTCAATGTCCAGGTCGCCGTCGAAGTCCCCTGGGAGCGGTGGCAGGATCGAGTTCGATACCGTGGTCGCGACCACCGTGAACGTGCCGGTCCCGTTGTTCCGCAGCACCAGCCGGCTGGCAATCACGTCGAGGTCACCGTCCGAATCGATGTCTACGAGCTTCGGATTCCGGCCGTACACCGCGGCAGGCACCGCGCCTGTCGCGACGCTGAACACGCCATTGCCCTGGTTGCTCAGCACCACGTCGCCCACCGACGATGCCGACACGTAGAGATCCACGTCGCCGTCGCCGTCGAGATCGCCGGCTGCGACCTGGTCGCCAACGGGATACGTGGTCGACTGCAGCGTGAGCACCGAGCCCTGATTGAGATAGACGATGACACTGGGCGAGTTGCCCATCGCGGCGTTGCCGGTGACGACATCGAGGTCGCCGTCGGCGTCGAGGTCGACCAGGACCATGGACCTGGTGTACGGGGAGTTCTGCGTGAAGTCGCCGTTCGCGACCGGCATCAGGCTGCCGTGGCCGTCGCCGCGGAAGAACCAGCCGGGCAGGGTTTGCGCCCCGATCAGCACGTCGGCATGGCCATCACCGTCGAGATCGCCCACCGCCACGGCACCCGCACTCGTGAACACCTCTGGTAGATCGGCGACCACGAGCTGGACCGGCACGGAGCCGATGTTGCGCAGCCAGCGGGCGCGCAAACCGGTGGTCGGTGCCAGCAGCACGTCGAGATCCCCGTCACGCTCGAGGTCGAGGACCAGTGGCAACGCGGCGCTGGTCGCGCGCAACGCCAGGGTCACATTCGCAGATGGAACCGGGGTGAACGTGCCACCCACGTTGCGCACCGGCTGCCACGTCGTCGACGTGCAGACGCCGAAGTCGATGAAGCCGTCGGCGTCGAAGTCACCGACGGCGAGGTCGCTGTCGACCGGGGTCGGCAGCGGCAGCGGGACGACGAGGAACGACCCCGTGCCGTTGTTGCGCAGGAAGCGAGGCTGGAGGGTGTCGTGGAGCAGCACGTCGACGTCGCCGTCGGCGTCGAAATCGCGCGCGTGCACAGCCGACGTGTTCGTCGGCCCCGGCTGGAACGCCTGGTCCCGGGCGAACCAGCCGGTGCCTTGGTTGCGATACACACGATCCTGGTTCAGGAACGCCCCCATCGCGGACGTCTGCGAGTTGCCGAAGTAGATATCGAGGTCGCCGTCGCCATCGAGGTCCACCAGAGCGACCGCCGTCGTCTCGTCGCCGTCGACCGGCAGACGGTGTGTGGCATCGACGAAGGTGCCTGCACCTTGGTTCAGCCACAGCCTGTTCTGACCGCCGACCACATACACCGTGGGCGGCAGCCCCAGCTGGGTCGGGACGGAGTACACGAGCGGGCGGACCGCGATGACCAGATCCCGATCGCCGTCGCCGTCGACGTCGCCCGCGGCGACATCGGTGGCGATCTCGCCGCCAAAGGAGCCGACGGCACCGAGCAGGGCGGTGGCGGTGAACGTTCCGGCGCCGTCGTTGACGAACAACTGGCTGCCGCCGCCGCCGAACACTGCGCTGCCCACCGGGAACGCGAGGCGCGGGGCGCACGCGTCGAGATCACCGTCGCCGTCGAGATCCGCGAGCGCGAGTCGCGGCCTGTCCCACTGCAGGGACAGCTGCGGGCTGAACAGCGACCTGCGCACGCTGAAGCCCCCGTCGGCCCGCCCGAGCAACGCGACATTGGCCGCAAAAAGGTGGTCGACGTGGCCGTCGCCGTCGATGTCGCCGGATGCCAGGTGCCTGCCGAAGCTCTCATCGCGCAGCAACACGGTGTGCGCCTCGCGCAGCACCGGCTGCTGGGACACGAGCGGAACAGCGAGCGAGACCGCGAGCGACACCAGGCGCATGGGAGTTCCTCGGTTCAGGCAACGGGTCGCCGACTCAGCGACGCACATTCCAGGCAGCATACGGCGGGCCACGCTTCGGGAGCGAATCCCGAGGCTCTGCTACCGCGCGAGATCGGCCCGATACTCGTCGAGCACGCGGCGCAGGATCGCCACGTCCGACGCGAACGACTCCGGCCGCAACGGCCCGAACGAGAAGCGGAAGAACGACTCGTACGGCGACTTGTAGCCCGGATCCTTGTCGTGCGGCCGCGCCATGTCGCAGTCGAAGCCCTTCAGGATCGCCGCGCCGTGCCGGAACAGTCGACGGTTGAGTTCGTCGGCGTTCATTCCATCGGGCAGCTCGAGCCAGTGGTAGAAGCCGCCGTCGCCGGTGTGCACCACGAGCCCCAGCTCGGCGAACGCCTTGCCGTAGCGCTCGCGCTGCATGCCGTAGTGGCGCGTGATGGCCTCACGCGCCTGCTGCACGCGCTGCGGCTCCAGCAGCTGCGCCGCATAGAGCTGCGACGGGTGGCTCACGCCGCCCATGCCGAAGCTCGAGAAGTTGCTCAGCGTCTCGATGTTGCGCTTGCTGGCGATGATCCAGCCGATGCGGATGCCGGGGGACTGCAGGCCCTTGGTGCACGCGCCGGACAGGAACACGTTGCTGTTGTCGAGGTCCTTCACGTAGCGGATGCCGCTGACGCCCTTCGAGCCATGGAACATCTCGTAGGCCTCGTCGAGCAGGATGCCGTTGCCCGGTTGCTCGGCCATCGCCATCAGCTCCTCGAGCTCCCGACCGGCACGGGTGTGACCGGTCGGATTGCCGGGGTTGGAGATCACCGGCAGCAAGTGCGTCTTCGCGTTGAGGCCGGCGCGGTCGAAGTAGGTCGCGTTGGCCGGGTGGAAGCCGTTCGCCTTGGTGAACGGCACCACGCGCCAGCTGCAGCCGGTCTGCGTCAGGATGTCGAGGTAGGCGGGCCACTCGACGTTGCCGATGCGCACTTCGACGTGCTTCTTGAGGAACGCCAGCACCGCATAGATGCCGGGCCGCCCGCCGCCGAACACCATCACGTTGTCCGGCGTGATCCGGGAGCCGTAGAAGCTGTTGTAGTGCTGCACGATCGCGTCGCGCAGCCGCGGGTGGCCCCAAGCCTTCGGGTAGAAGCGATCCTCCCAGGTCACCTCGACGCTGCCCGGCAGCTCCGGCCCACCGTCGAGCTGCGTCGTCAGCGGGAAGCCCTGCGACCACGGATGCGTTCCGGGCGATCCCATGAACTGCCCGAAGCTGTCGCGGAAGGCGTAGAGCGTCTCGTAGATGCCCATCGGCGGGCAGTCGTCGGAAAGAAAGGAGGGGCGGTCCATGGCGGTGTGGGGTGTGGGAGCGCGACGGACGATGGCCGCTGCGCGCGCCGAGTGCAACCAGGCGCCGAAGACCGGGGTCTCGTGCACGTGCTGCCACGAGGTGTGGGCGCGGGAACAGCGTCACCAGCGGGCCCGGCCGAGCTCGGCCCGGGAGGAGCCGTCCGGGCAAGGTCTCATGCCGCATCGTCTGCCGTCGCCCACGCTGCGCACCGAGTTCGCCGGCCTCGAGGAACTGCTCGGTGTCGAACGCGAGCGTGACGTCGTCGAGGGCAAGGGTCACCGCGGCAGCAGCGCCGTGGTGCAGTTCGTGGCCCGGCGACGGTGAGCCGCCGCCCCCGTCCGGCTCAGCGGCCGAGCGGATTCTGGGCCGCCAGGTCCGCGACGATGCGTTCGGCCAGCTGTCGGAACTCGACGTTGCCCGGATAGAGCTGCGCCAACTGCTCGAGTCCGTGCACTCCGTACTGCGCCAGCAGACCGTTGAGGTTCACCACCACCGAGTGTGACAGGTCGCCGACCGTGAAGCGCTGCCCGAGTGTGGCATGGAACACGCGGGTGCCGAGCCAACACTTCGGTCGCCAGTCGCGCGCGATCCCGAGGCGCAGTCGATGCCCGAGCAACATGCTGTCGTCCTCGTAGCCCTGGACGGAGCGCAGGAAGCGGGTGTCGTAGCCACCGATCGCCTGCAACGCGTCGCTGCGGTGCAGCACCGGGTGCACGAAGGCCGGCAGCACACGCGGCTCCTGCCATGACGCGAGCATCGCCACGATGCGATCGGCCTGCTCCCACCACTGCGGCTCGAGCGTGAGCACGCGCCGCGTGTCTGGTGCCAGTTCGCCGTTCGCGGTGAGGATGCCGGGAGCCACCAGCGGCTCGTCCGGATGCGCATCGAGGAACACTGCCAGCTCGGCCGACCAGCCCGCCGGGAACAGCATGTCGAGATGGATCTCGCTCAGGTACTGCGGCGGTTCGTTGCTCCACAGCCAGCGAAAGCACTCGCTGCGACCGGCGGCGATGCCGATGTTGCTGCCGGTGCCCACGACCACGGTGTCGAGCGCGAAGCCACGCAACCACTGCTGCAGCGCCGGCGTGTCGAGATAGCCCTGGTTGCAGATCACGACGCGCGCTCCCGGTTCGGCGGCCGCCAGCGAAGCGAGGCACGCATGGGCCATCGGCAGGTCGCGCGGACCGCGCAGCAACAGCGGCAGCGTGTGGGCGATGCGGGCGGCGCCCACTCAAGAGCTCCCGGCCGCGGGCCCGGACGCCGCGCGATACAGCTGCGCCAACTGCCGGAAGTGGGCGAGTTCGGCGTTGAAGTCCGGGTGCCGCAGTTCGCGACACACGGCCACGGCATCACCCGCCTGTGCCTTGCGCAACCACGAGAAGCAGTCGCTGTCGACCGGCCCGCCCCACTGCACGATCTCCTGCGCCGCGACCTCGATGCCCGCCGCGGTGGCCCACTGCCGCAACCGCACAGCCGACACGCTGCTGGCACGCCAGTGCGGGTTCGGCACCGACAGCGTGCCGTCGCCGGAGACGTGCGCGGCCATGTTGCTGTGGTGCAGCCACGCGTTGCCACCCGGCCGCAGCACCCGCAGCAGCTCGCTCATGTAGCCCACCATCGCGTCCTGTTCGGCGTGCACCAACGAGTCCCAGCTGAACACGAAGTCGATGCTCCGGTCGGCGATGCCGGCCAGCGAACGACCGTCGGTGCCGAGGAAGCGGGCCTTCGGTTCGGCGGCGAACCGCTGCGTGCAGATCGCTATGCAGTTGGGCGCCAGATCGACGCCGGTGTAGCGCTCGCAATGGCGCAGCAGATGGTCCGTCACCCGACCGTGACCACACGCGATCTCGAGCAGGTGGCCGGTCGGCAGGAACGGCGCGATGCGCGGCAGCAGCGAGCCGAACCACATGCTCGCGGTGCCACCCCACGCGTCCGACCACTCCTCGCCGTGGCGCAGCCAGTTGGCGGGATCGTTCCAGTTGTCGCGGTTGGTCTCGATCGAAGGCATGGTTGGCCAGGGAGCGTAGCGAGGTCAGGGCGTCGTCGCCGCATCGCGGCGCATCGATCACGCCCAGTGATTGACCGGGCCGATGCCACCGAGCCCCGGGGCCGACGCCAGCGCGCGCACCAGGTAGTCGCGGGCGAACACCACCGCCGCGGCGACGGTGTCGCCGTGCGCGAGTCGCGCGGCGATCGCGGCGCTGGCGGTGCAACCGCTGCCGTGGCGATGCACGGTGTCGATGCGCGGCCGCGCGAACAGACGTTCGCCGTCGGCATCGACCAGCAGGTCCCCGTCCAGTCCCGGCACGTCCTTGACCAGCACGGCGCGGGCGCCGCAGCCGAGCAGCGCGCGGCCAGCGCGCGCGGCGGCCGGGCCACCATCGACCTCGATGCCGGACAGCCGCGCCGCCTCGAAGCGGTTGGGCGTCACCACCGTCGCGAGCGGCAACAGCTCGCGCCGCAGCGCCGACACGACGTCGTCGTCACACAACGAATGGCCGTGCTTGCTGACCAGCACCGGGTCGACGACCAACGCGCCGACCGGCCGTTGGCGCAGTTCCGCCGCCACCGCTGCAGTGATCGCCGCGCTGCCGAGCGCGCCGGTCTTCGCGGCGCGCGCGCCGAGGTCGCCGAGCACGCTGTGCAGCTGCGCCTGCACCACGTCGACCGGCTGCAGGAACACACCTTGCACACCGCGCGTGTTCTGCGCCGTCAGCAGCGTGATCGCGGCCTGCCCGTAGACCCCGCAGCGATGGAACGTCTTCAGGTCGGCCTGGATGCCGGCCCCACCCGACGGGTCGCTGCCGGCGATCGACAGCGCGATCGGCGGTGTGCCCAACCAGTCACCGCCCCACGCCGCCGCGAAGAACCGCTGTTCGAGGTGCATCGCGCGCCGATGCAGCGCGGCCAGCTCGTCGCGGTCGACGACGGGTAGTTCGAGCCGCGGCGCCAGCTCGGCCCACAGCTGCGCGAACTGCGGATCCGCATAGGTGCGCACCCAATCGCCGTGCGGCGAGCCCGGCAGCAGGTTCGGCAGCAGCTGCTGGCCCAGCCACGCATACAGCCGCAGGCACGGCAGCATCGCCGCCGCCGCACACGGCTCCGGCCGCGTGGCCGCCGTCGCGAGCAGGAACTCCGTGTAGGCGAGCGTCGCGTCGTTCGGCGTCACCGCGCCGAGCTCGATGCCGAGTCGATCTGCCGCGCGCGCGTGCAGCTGCAGTTCGTCGTCGACCCCGGCCTGCAGCCGCGCATACAGCGCACGGCCGGCCTCGTCGGCGCACTTCGCCGCGGCCAGCCGGTAGGCCTGCGCGAACGCCCGCAGGAAGAACGCGTCTTGCGCCACGTAGTCGCGGTAGCGCCACGGCGGCAGCGAACCGTCGGCGAGGCCGCGCACGAACGGATGGCGCAGGCAGGCGTCGGCGAGGTCGCGATCGGCCTGCCACAGGGAATCGGCCAGGGTGTGCACGGAGCGATGCTACGAAGGCCGCGGCCGAGAGCCAGCGTGCATCAGCGCAGCGCCGCAGCGCGCAGCTCGGCCGGCGCCACGGAGCCACGCAGCCAACCCCACCACCGACCGAGCAGGCGATCGCGGCGCGCGAGACCGATCGCGGTGCCAGCGGCGTCCAGCAGCAGCAACCGGTCGGCGGCCGCGTCGGCGTCGAACTGCACGCTGCTGCCGGGCGCACCGAAGCGATTGGCGACCGCCTCGACGACGACCGCCGCGATCGGCAACGGCTGCAGCCGTTCGCCGCCCGGACGCGTGCCGAGCACGCGCGTCTCCGACCACGCGAACACGGAGGTCTCCGCCGCCCGCAGCAACGGCACCACCGCATCGATGTCGACCCACATGCTCTCGACGAGGTCGAACTGCGGATCGAGCACGCCGACCGCGACGCCGAGCGCGGTGTGCTCGGCGGTGGACTGCAGCTTCAGCGCATAGCGGCCGAGCCACACCTGACTGGGCAACAGCAGCAGCCCGGCGGCGACCACGATCCACGCCCCGCGCGCGCGCGTGCGCGCCCGTTCGACCGCGACCAGCAGCAGACCGAGCCACAGCAGCATCGACCACGGCAGATAGCGCGATGCGTACAGCTGATCCGGCCGGTCGCGGAAGTAGGTCACCCGCAGCGCCACCACGAGGCCACCGACGCCGAGCGCGTACCAGCCGAGCCCGAGAGCGAGCCGTTCGACCCCGGTGCCGGAACGCCGCCGGTGCACGTAGCTGCGCCACAGCAGCGCCAGCACCCCGAGCGCGCCGAACGCCATCGCCGGCCAGCGCGCCAGCTGGGCCGGCCCGAACACCGCGTGCAGCGGCTCGGCGATCGCCCCGCACAGCGCGCGCGCCCAGCCGATCGGCAAGCGTGCCGCGTGGTCCGGATCGAGCAACGGACTGAGCACCCACACGAACGGTGCGCCCAGCCAGCGCAGCAGGTCGCCGAGCTGTTCCAGCGGCGCCAGCAACGGCACATCGGCCTGCCCGCCGGCGACCCACTGCAGCAGCAACGCGGTGCCGATCCAGCTGCCGAGCAGCCCGAGCCAGCGCGACCACGGCCACTGCATCAGCCACGCGGCGATCAGGAAGGCGCCGAAGCTCGCCAGACCGCTGCCGAACGTGAACGTCGCCAGCAGCCCGCACAACACGACGGCCAGCACGCGCCCGCGCACCACCGCGCACATGCCGAGGATCACCAGCAGCAGGATCGAGAACAGCGGCACGATCTCGTTGCCGTGTGCGAGCTTCCTGGCATTGCCGAGCCAGAACACCGCGATCACGATCGCCGCGAACGACGCGCTGCTGCGTGCGTGCCGCCGCACCAGTTCGCCGGTGAACACCAGCAGGCCGAGCGCCAGGGCCGCACCGACGCCGAGCTGCACCCACTGCGCGCCATCGGCGAGGTGCAGGTCCAGCAGCCGCACCAGCGACGGCCAGATCTCGACGTGACCGTTGTCCGGCACGACGACGTTGTCCGGGAACGGTCGCTCGAGCCAGCCGATCGCGAACCGCCACGGATCGGCGTACAGCACCTTCGGCGATGCATCCCACATCGCCCAGCAGCCGGCGGCGAGGTAGACCGCCGCGAGCCCGAGCGCCAGCCACTCCGGCCACGATCGCCGCTCCGGCCGCGTCGCCGTGGCGCCACCAGACACTTCGCTCATCGCCGCACTCCGTTCGCGAGCCGCTGCTCCCGTCGCGCCAGCAGCTGCCGCACCTGCGCCTGCTTCTGGTCGGTGAAGCGGTAGCGATAGAGGATCCACGCCGCGCCGACGAAGAACGCGCCGACGCCGGGGCCGAACAACCACACCAGGGCGCTGTGCACCGCCGGCGGCTGCGCGCCGCCGTTCTCGACGAAGCCGGCCAGCGCCAACACGCCGGTGACGATCACGAACGAGCCGGCGCGCACCAGCTTGCTGGCGAACTTCCAGACGCCGAAGAACAACCCCGAGCGCAGCTGCCCGGTGCGCAGCAGGTCGTGGTCGAGCACGTCGGTCAGCAGCGTGTCGATCAGCACGATCGAGCCGACGAAGGCGCCGAGCCCGATCGCACCGCAACCCATCACCCACGCCACCCCACCGGCCGGCACCAGCGTGTAGAGCAGCGTGGTGCCGACGCCGAGCACGCTGGCACCGACGATCAACGGCACGCGCTTGCCGCAGCGCTTCGACAGCCACACCCAGAACGCGATCGACACCGTGAACACCCCGAGCAGCACCGCCAGCACCGCCTGCCGGTCGCCGTCGCTGACCTGCAGCACGTGTTGGTAGTAGTAGACGAAGCTCGCCGCCTGCACGCCGATGCCGGCGTTGGCGACCACGTAGGCGGCGATCAGCGGCCGGAACGTGACGTTGCCGAACGGCACCGCGAACGACTGCCACAGCGGCGTGTGCTGCAGCGGTGGCAGCAGGAACCGCACGTTCTTGGTCGCCCACCACGTGCACAGCGCGGTCGCCACCGCCAGCAGCGCGGTGACCAGTCCGACGTCCTGCGTCACCAAGGCCATCGGCAGCACCGCCGCCAGCACCGCGCCGAGATTGGCAGCGGCGAAGCGGGCACCGAACAGCACCGTGCGCTGGTGCGGGTTCTCGGTCATCTCGCCGGCCATCGCCGCGTACGGCACGCTCAGCACGGTCATGCCGGTGTTCAAGAAGCAGTAGCTGAGCAACAACCACACGAACTTCGCCGCCTGGCTGTCGAGTTCGGGCGGCCAGAACACCGCCAGCACGCCGAGCCCGAGCCAAACCCCGCCGAGCGGCAGATAGCCGCGACGGCCGCCGAACCGGTGCCGGGTGCGGTCGCTGATCACGCCCATCACCGGATCGGTGACCGCGTCCCAGCAGATTGCCAGCGCGATCGCCAGCCCGGCCAGAGCCGCCGACAGGCCGACCTGGTCGGTGTAGAACGCGAGCAGGTACAGCCGCAGGATCGTCTCGGCGGTGTTGATGCCGGCCTCGGCCGTGGCGTAGCCGCACTGGACGCGCAGCGGCAGGGTGGTTCCGGAGCTCATCGGGCCGCGAGGAGCGTAGCGGCGACGCCGGGTCGGGTCCGCTACTTACCGGCGGGACGCGCCGACGCTTCCAGCTCGCGCACCAGGGCCTCGACCGCAGCCGCGATCGTCGTCGCCTCGTTGGCGGCGAACGGACTCGGCACCGGCGGTGCGTTGCGCCAGGCGGCCAGCACCGTGGCCAGGCTCGGCTCCGGCAGGCTGGTGCGCAGCAACTCGGCCAGCGCCGCGACTTCGTCGGCGGCCGCCACCCCGCGCTGGCGACGCCACGCCGCGCGCAGCAGCAGCGCCTGCACCGCGGCTGGCGCCGCGAACGCGTGTTGCACTCGCCGTTCCTCGATCCGGCGCAACGGCGCCATCAGCATCGGCAGCGCACCGACCTGCGCGTGCAACGGCGCGGTCGCCAGCGGGTCGCCGACCTCACCGAGCCGCTGCAGCGCGTTGTCATGCCCCGGGTGGGTCGGCGCCGTGGCCATCGCGATCAACTCGTCCTGCATCGCCGGGTGCGAGCTGTGCGACAGCACCAGCACCGCGAGCCGCCGCCGCTCGGGCACAGCCGTCGCATCGGCCAGCAGTTGCTGCATCGCCGCGAACGGCACCAGCTCGGGCGGCAGTTTGGCCAGCGTGTCGAACGCCGCGCGGCGCACGGTCGCATGGCCGTGCCGCGTCAGCGCCAGCACCTTGGCCAGCACCAGCGGCTCGGCGAAACCGCCGGTCAGCACGCCGGCCAGTGCCCGCACCACCTGGTGCACGTAGCGGACCTTCGGTTCGCCGCGTCGCCGATCGCCGAACTCGACCAGTTCGGCCGGTGCATCGAGTGCCGGCACCAGGATCTGCATCGCGTCGAGCGGCGGCAGGTCGTTCGCATTGGCGGCCGGACGCACGCCTTCGGCCACCAGTTTGTCGCGCAACGCACCGGCGCGACCGACCCGGCCCTCGGGCCAGCGCTCGAGCCAGCCGAGCGTGCGCGCGGGATCGCCTCGCAGCTGCTTCTCGACCGCATCCTGGCCGTGCGAATCGTAGTTGCCGAGCCCCCACACCGCCGCGCGCAGCCACTGCGGCGCGTCGTGCTCGACCAGCACCGGTCCAGCGAGCCGCCAGTCTTGGTAGATCGCGATCCACTCGAGCAGCTCCATCTCGCCGGCTGTCCCGAGCACCTTGACCAGCGCCGTCGGCAGTTCCTTGTCCGCCGGTGCTTTCGCCAGCGCGGCCTGGTACGCCACCCACTTGCCCTCGAGATCGCGATCCGGCCAGTCGGCCGGCAGTGCCTTGTGCGGCGCCTGCGTCGACACCACCATCGCGAGGCAACACGCCACCACCGCGACGCGGATCACCATCCCTCCGCGGTGTGCGCACCGAGGCTCATCAGGCGGTCGATCGTCGCGTGGCCGGGGCCGTGCGTCACGTCGACCAACAGCCGCGGCACACCATCGACCTCGAGCAAGCTGCGGCTGCTGCCCGGCGGCAACGGCACGCTGCGGAAGGTCGCCGCGACCGGCCACGAGGCCGGGCTGGTGGCGGGCGTGACGCTGCCGGCCGCATCGACGGCGGCGAGTGGTACCGGCGCCGAATCGATCGCGATCAGGGACCCGTTCACCAGCCGTTCGCCGACGCGACTGCGCAGCGAGATCACCTGCTCACGGAGCAGCCGATCGAGTTCGATCGCGGTGCGCAGGTTGGCGCCGGGCGCCCCGTCGAGGCCGGGCACCGGCACGATGCCGGCGGCCACCGCCAGCACGCGCAGCTCCAGCTGCACCTCGCCACCGATCCGCAGCAGCCGCGCCTGCATCGCCGCAACCGGGCGGCGGGCCGCGGCGTCCTCCTCGTACAGCGCGCTGGCCGCGGCCAGTTCGATCGGCGGCGCCGGCCAACACCAGGAGGCGAACAAGGACACCCCGATCCAGGTCAGTGGCTTCAGCATGGCTGGCGACGCCCGACGCAGTGCGGCATGGAATCTTCCGGGAACGCTCGACCGCGGACGACATTTGTCGCCATGGCCCCCTGCCGGCTAGCGTGCCCACGATGAGCGACCCCAACGCCGGCAAGCGCGCCGCCGCCTACGCGGCCGCCGATCTGATCCAGAGTGGCACCACGGTCGGCTTCGGCACCGGTTCGACGTTCGCGTTCGTGCTCGAACGGCTGGCCGCCCGCATCCGCGACCAGGGCCTGCGCGTGCGCGGCGTCGCCACCAGCCAGCAGACCACCGAGCTGGCGGGCAAGCTCGGCATCCCGCTGGCGCAGCTCGATGACGTGACCGGGCTCGACCTCGCGATCGACGGCGCCGACGAGGTCGATCCGCACAAGAACCTGATCAAGGGCGGCGGCGGCGCGCACCTGCGCGAACGGCTGGTCGCGGTGATGGCGAAGGAACTGGTCGTCATCATCGACGACAGCAAGCTGGTGGCGCAGCTCGGCAGAGCGTTCCTGCTGCCGGTCGAAGTGGTCCAGTTCGGCTGGCAGCAGACCAGGAAGCGCCTCGCCGCGACCGGCTGCGAAGTCGTGCAGCGACAGAAGAACGGCAAGGCGTTCGTCACCGACAACGGCAACTTCGTGCTCGACTGCCGCTATCCGGGCATCGCCGATGCGGCGGCGCTGCAGCGCACGCTCGATGCGATGCCGGGGGTCGTCGACCACGGCCTGTTCGTCGGCATGGCCGGCCGCATCGTGGTCGGCGATGCGCAGGGTCGCGTGCGCATCATCGACTGATCGCGGCGGCGGTGCGGCCTGGCAGGCCGGTCAGCAGGCCGCTGCCGAACCATTCGTCGAGCTGGTGCTCCCCGAGTTCGCCTGCCAACGGCGCCAGCTTCGCCGTTGCCGCAGCCGCATCGACCGCATCGAGCAATACCATCGCCGCGCCGTCGTCGAGCCGCGCCAGCAACAGCACCCACGGCTGCGCACCGAGGATCCGATCGACCGCGGCGAAGTCGGCGTGATGCAGCCACACGTAGCCGCGCCCACCCTCGCCGGGTGCGGCCTGGCGACCGCTGCGCGCGATCTCGTCTTCGCGCGCGAGATCCGCCGCCACCTGCGCACGCAGCGCGGCCCCGGTGCGGAACCGGTGGTACTCGAAGCGGAACTCGCCCTGCTGGAAGCCCGGGTCGCTCTCCGCCCAGGCCTTCGCCTGCGCCGGGTCCGCGGTGTCGAGCACGAAGATGCCGCGCAGGTCCGGCGCCCTCTTCTGCTTGCCGTAGGGCCCCGCGAGCACCAGCTGACCTCGGCGCGCCAGCTTGCCCATGTTCGCGAAGTGGCCCTGGAACATCGCCTGGCGCGCAGCCTTGTCGAGCTGCGGCGGCGTGTTGCCGGTGCGGATCAGCACCAGCGTGCAGTCGAGCTGCGGCGGCGAGGACACCGACGCACAGCCGGTCGCGAGCAGCAGCGGGATGACACACCATGACGATCGCAGCTGGCGCATCGCACGAACACTACCGGCTCAGCGCGGTCGGCGCGCGAGGTAGCCGTCGAGCACCGCCTGCAGGTCCTTGCCGCGGGCATAGCCGCCAGCGGTGATGGCGCGGATCGCGGTCGCGGCCAGCGCGAGCTCGTCGGCAGTAGCCAGCTCGACCAAGGCCTGCAGATCCACCCGATCCTGCAGCCGCCGATCGCTCTCGGCCAGGCACTTCATCGCGATCAGGTGCCCGATGCGGGCCACACGCACGCTGCCGATCGGGTCGAGGCGCATCGGCGTGGCCGCAGCCACGATGTCGGTTTCGATGCCGCAGGTCGCGAACAGCAGATCGAGGTCCGGCTCCGACGGCGTGCTGTTCGGCATGCACAACCGCACCGTCGCGAGGCGCTTGCTCGACACCTGCTCCAACAAGGCGCCAACGCGGTAGCCGTTCCGCAGCAGCTTTGCGACCAGCTGTTCGGCGGCGGCGTCGTCGGCGACCGCCACCGCCAGATCGATGTCCTTGGTCATCCGCGGTCGGACCCGCAGGCCGAACGCGAAGCCGCCGACCAGCGCCGTGCGACCGCCGAGTCGACCGAGATCCTCGATCGCCTTCGTCATCACGGTCAGCAACTCAGCCATCGAGCAACCTCCGCAGTCGGTCCGGGGCCGGCCGCAGGTGCGGGTCGCTTTCCTGCTCACGCTCCTGTTGCAGCAGCGACGCGAGCTGCGCCTCGACCTCATCCGCCGAGGCAACCGGCAGCTCGTCGCGCAACCGCGCCCGCAGCAGCTCGGCGCGAGCATCCGCCAGCGCCGCGGTATCCCGCAGCCGTTCCGACAACGGACCGACCGCTTCGCGCATCGGCCACGGCGACCGCGGCTCCGCCACCTGGGCAGCGGGCGTGAACAGGAATCGCCGCAGCGCCTCCCGCAGCAGCTCACTGGCGGAGCCGTACAGACCGCTGCGCACCCGTTCGTGCACGGCGGCGGCCAGTTCCGGCGGGAGCGAGATGCTGAGGGTCGTGGCGTGGGTCGACTTGCTGCGGGCCATGGTCGGTGGAGCGGCGCGAGCCGGCTGGATCGTGATCCTTGTTGAGGATTCGTGCTTCCTCGTGGGATCAGAGCCTATCACGGGATCGGGGTCCGCACCACCGCGCGCTCGAGCGCGCAGCCCGCGGGCCGGCCCTCGACGGAGATCACCAGGCCGTGATGCTGCGGCCGCGGGCAAGCGGCTTGCCGTCGGCGCCCTGCATCACGACGTCCTCGGCCAAGGTGCCGCGGCGCTTCCGCGCGAACAGCGCCTCGTCGACGACCCCGTCGGCGCGCTGGTCGGCGAGGAGGCGGTTCCACACCACCTCGTCGACTTCCTCGCCCCACTTCGTCACTTCGTCGCGCGACTTCGTCTCGTGGTTGACGATGCGGCGGCGCAGCGCGCTGCCGTCGGCGGTCTTCGCCTCGACGATGACGTAGTAACCGGTCAGACGGCCGCTCGCGTAGCGGTCGACGTGACTCCGCTCGCCCGGCCGATCGACGACCTTGACGTCGTACTGTTCGTCGAGACGCGCGACCACTTCGTCGAGTTCGTGCTGGGCAGCGCGCAGCCGCGAAACGTCCTTGCGCAGACCAGCGGCCTCGGCGACCGCGAGCACCTGGCCGAGCCGAGCGTGGGCCCCCTCGTCGCCTGCCAGTTGGCGCGCCGCCGCCAGCGCGTCCTGAAAGCGCTGCCACTGCTCGGGGAACGGGTCGCGAGGCGGGGCAGGGGTCGGTGTCGGCGCGACGACCTCGGGAGTCGCCACGGGTGTCACGGGTGTCACGGTTGCCGCTGGTGCACTCGGCGGCTTCGCCGGCAGCTCGCGCGGCGCCGTCGGCTTCGGCTCCGGCGCCGGCCTCGCGAACGCGCCGGTGAGTGCGGCTGCGCCCAGCACGAGCAGCGCCACCAGCACGATGCCGAGGACGACCCGGGAACGGAGCACCCACAACTGCGCGCGAATGCGCCGCCAGCTGCGCGGCGGGTCGCTGTAGCGATGCTGGCTCGCGAAGTACTGCGTGATCGCCGCGTCGACTTCCGCCGCCGTCACGGCATCGCCCGCCGCCACCGCGGTCGCCAGCAGCCGTTCGCGCAGCTTCGCCTTGGCGGTGTCGACGTCGAGTTGCGCCTCGGCGGTCTCGCGTTCGCGCCGCATCGCCGAGGCGACGTCCAGGATGCGCAGCATGTCGTGCATGCTGGCGTCGGCGGCGGCAGGCACGGAGGTCGAGGCGGGTCGATCGGCGGGCGAGTTCACGTTCGCGGGCGGGAGCGGGAGCAAGCGGTTCGAGCTGCGGTTCCGGCCACCCGGAACCTTGCACCCGCATCCTGCCCCGTGCGCGCGCCGCGGTCCAGGCGCTCCCAGCAGCCCTTTCGGCCCGTTCCCGGCTGGCAGGCCGAGCGACAGGGTTGCGGTCCCACCGAATGACTGCCCCGCCCCTTGCACGAGAACCGGCTTTGCGCAGGTCGCCGGGTGTTTGGCTTCAGGACCCAGCACGTCGAACAGCGGGGAAGCCAGCGTGCGCAGCTCACTCGGTTCGAAGGATCCGGACCCCGGAGCGACGCGCCACAGCGATGTGCGTGCCGGACGGCGATGCCGCGATCCCGTCGATGCGGTCGAAGTCGACGGCCCGCGGCAACGAACCGATCGTCGCGAGCGAGCTGCCGTCGATCACGAGCAGTTCGGCTCCGATCGCAGTGAGCAGATGATTGGCTCCGAACGGCACTGCGGCGGCGGGCTCGCCGACGAAGTCACGCGACGCGGTCGCGGTGAGGGAGTCCGGGTCCAGCGCGACGATGCGGTTCCAGCCGAGGCAGACACACACCGAGCCGCCGGGGTCCGCGGCTGACCGATCCCCGCACCTGGTTGCGGACCGAGGGCTGGTTGCGGCACGGGCGGATCAGCGTGCACGAGGTCCCTGCGACCGCGTGACGCGCACCGGGTTCGCATCGTGACCGCGGTCCCGGACGCAGGTAACGTCATGGCGACGGCGCCGGAACCACGACGCTCGCGCTCCCACCGACCATGGCCGAACTCGTCCTGCACGACCTCGCCGCCTACGAACAGGCGCTGCGCACCCACCCGCGCGTGCTGCTGTTCAAGCACAGCCCGATCTGCCCGATCAGTTCCGCCGCGCACGCCGCCTACGCGATGTGGCGGCTCGATCTCGACGACGTGCCGACGATGATGGTCAACGTGATCGGCGAACGGGCGGTCGCGCGCGGCATCGCCGAACGCTGCGGGGTGCGCCATGAGTCGCCGCAGGCGATCCTCTTCGAGCAGGGCAAGCCGGTGTGGCACGCGTCGCACGACGCGATCACGGTCGAGGCGCTGCACGCGGCGTGGGCGCCCCGCTGCTGATCACGCACGACGGCACGGCGAGCGTTGTCGCCGGCGCCGGCGCGGGCGCGTAGCATCGCGGCGATGAAGTTCACGTTCGTCGACCAACCGAAGGCGCTGCTGTCCGCCGAGCACCTGCTGCTGCTCGCCACCAAGACCTCGTTCGGACCGCGCGCACGCGCCCACGGTGCGTTCACCAAGTGGCTCGGCAAGGACCTCGCGGCGCTGGCGCAACAACTCGGCGGCGAAGCGAGCCCGGGCCTGCTCGGTGGCGCCGCGAGTTCGCTGACCGCGAGCGGCCATCGCCTGACGGTCGGGGTGCTGCCCGACACGATGTCGCGCCACAACAGCCCGGCCCGCGCCGAGAGCATTCGCAAGCTCGTCGCCGGCAGCGGCGTCGGTGGCAGCAAACTCGGTGCGGTGCTGGTCGTGCTCGACGACCGCGCCCATGTGCTGCCCGCGGTCAACGCGATCGGCCGCGCGCTGCCGACGTTCACGGCCAAGAGCGGCAAACCCACCGAACGCACGCTGGCGATCGCCTGTACGCTCGCCGACGGCAGCGCCGTGCCGGTCGACGCCGCGACACGCTTGATCACGCTGCGGGCGCGCGAGGCCGCACACTTCGTCGACACCCCGCCGACCGAACTCGATCCGGCCGCGTTCGCCGCGGCCGCCAAACGCGTGCTGAAGCCGTTGCGCGGCGTGCGCGTGCGCGAACTGGTCGGCGACGCGCTGCTGCGCAGCAAGCTCGGCGGCATCCACGCCGTCGGCCGCTGCGCCCGTTCGGCACCGAGAATGCTGATCGCGCAGACCGGCCCCGCGCGTGGGCTGCACGTGGCGCTGGTCGGCAAGGGCGTCACCTACGACACCGGCGGCTTGCACATCAAGGCGCGCGGCATGATGGAGACGATGAAGGCCGACATGGGCGGTGCCGCTGCCGTGCTCGGCGCGTTCGCGGCGCTGGCGGCGCAGCAGCCCAAGCACCGCCTGTCGCTGCTGCTGTGCCTCGCCGAGAACGCGATCGGCCCGGCCGCCTACAAGCCCGACGACGTGCTGGTCATGCACAGCGGCAAGACGGTCGAGATCAACAACACCGACGCCGAGGGCCGCCTGCTGCTCGCCGACGGCTGCAGCTACGCGGCGCGCGACCTCGGCGCCGCGTTGATCCTCGACGCGGCGACGCTGACCGGTGCCCAGGGTGTCGCCACCGGCGACCTGCACGCGGCGGTGATGAGCAACGACGAAGGCGTCGAGCAGGCGCTGCTGGCGGCCGGCAAGGCGACCGGCGACCTGTGCTGGCCGCTGCCGTTCGCGCCCGAGTTCTATCGCAGCGAGTTCCACAGCCCGATCGCCGACATGCGCAACTCGGTCAAGAACCGCAGCAACGCGCAGTCGAGCTGCGCCGCCGAGTTCGTGCACTGGCACCTCGACGGCACCTCGGCGCGCTGGGGCCACGTCGACCTCGCGTCGCCGGCGTTCCGCGGCGATCGCGGCACCGGCTTCGGGGTGGCGCTGCTGGTCGATGCAGTCCGTCGGCTCGGCGCCCGCTGAAGCAGGCCGTCAGCTGCGCACCAGCGTCCAGACGCCGATGGCGATGAACGCGCTGCCGGCGACGTACTTGAGCGTCTGCTCGCTGACCAGTTCGGTGACGAACTTGCCGGCGAACACCCCGATCGCGGTCGACACCACCAGCGCGGCACCGGCGGCGAGGAAGACCTGCAACTTGCTGATCTCGCCCTTGGCGGCGAACAGCATCGTCGCCAGCTGGGTCTTGTCACCGAGCTCGGCCACGAACACCGAGCCGAAGATGGTCGCGAACAGTTTCCAGTCCATGCTGCGGACGCTACGCACAGGCAAGGCCGCTTGCACCGGGCTGTTCGGTCACCCCACGAGCCTTCCCGCTCACTGGAACAGCGTCACCAGGCCGTGGTTCGGCAACAGCGTCCCGGTCGGGGCGGTGACCGTGCCGGTGCTGTAGAGCAGCGTGTGCGCCGGATCGATGCCGAACTGCACCTGGTCGCCGTCGGTGGTCACGAAGCCGCCCGGCGAGAAGAAGTCGAGGATCAGACCCTGGCTCGAGATGACGAGGTCGTTGTAGAGCAGCCGGTCGTTCGGCACCGGCACCGTCCACTGGTAGTAGCCGTTCGTGTTGGTCGTGGCCCCGAACACCTGGAACGCGCCGCCGAGATAGCCCTGGCACGTGCTCTGGATCCCCGGCAGCAGCGCCTGCAGCGGGAACGCCGCGCCGAGCGGCTGACCGACGGTGACCGCCAGCACCACGGCGCTGCTGGCCGGGGCGTTGTTGACGGCGATCCGCCAGTTGCTGCCGATCGAGGTCGGCGAACTGGTCAGTGTCGCGGTCTGCCCGCCCGAGTGCTGGCAGCCGGTGCTGCTGCCGCTGGTGATCGGCGACAGGAAGCTCGCCTTGTCGAGCGGATAGGAGAACGCCTGGTTGGCATTGCTGTTGGCGAGCACGCGCCATTCGACCAGCAGGTTGCCGTTCGCCGGCTGCCAGACGAACGGCGTCGAGAGATCGAGCCAGATCACCTGCTGCCCCGGCTGCTGGTTGGTCAACGTCGGCAGCGCGAACACGCCGGGCCCGAACACCGTCTGCGCGGCGCCCTGGTAGTTGTTGTCGAAGTTGGACAGCAGGTTGGCGGCGGTGCGCTGGGTGTAGCCCATGCGCACCTCGAGCTGCAGGCTGCGGCCAGGGGCGGTCTGGATCCCGTCCTGCCGCACCCCGAGCCGCGCGATCGGCGTGCCCGGGGCGATACCGAGGTCCCACGCCTCGTAGACCGCCATGACCCGGCTGATGCCGTTCGAATACGGGTAGTAGTAGGCGACGCCGTCGCCGGCCACGGTGGCGTGGTCGCTCGGGAAGGTCACGGTGACCTGGGCAGACAGGAAGGTGGAGAAGCCGGCCACGGCGGCCAGGATCGGGAGGCGGAGGATGTTCATGGTTGGATCGGTGCAGGGGTTGCGGAGTCGGCACGGGCGACTCCCCCCGATCGAGCGGGAGCGGCGTTCGCGAGCGAACAGCCGGATCCGGATCAGGGCTGCCAGAGTGCGAATCACCCCGCCAAAGAGGACTGAGGGGAGAAATGCGGATGGTCAGCTCATTGGCGACCGGGTAGCGTCGCCTCAATGGAGAAGCAGCCAACGAGGTGCAGGGGAGCGACCAGGAAGCCGCGCGAGCGCACCACGGCCTGCGATCCACCGAGCGGGATGTCATCGCTTCGCGCGCCACGCTCTCGCACCTGACGGCGGCGGTCGACAGCATGGACAGCCATGTCTGTGTGCTCGATGCCGACGGTCGCATCCTGTGGGTCAACGAATCCTGGCGCCGGTTCGCGATCGAGAACGGCGGCCGACTGGAAGCGTGCTGCGAGGGCGTCGACTGTTTCGCGCTGCCGGCGCCGTCACCCGGACCGGCAGGTGGAACGGAGGCGCTGCTGCCCAGGCTCCGCGACGTTCTGGACGGCCGCTGCGAGCGGGCCGAGATCGAATACTGCTGCGAGGCCCCGGGTGGTCCGCGCTGGTTCCGCGCCAGCATCCGCGGCTACCACGAACGCGGCCAGCGGCGCGCGGTCGTGTCGCACCTGGACATCACCGCCGCCAAGCTCGCCGAGGCCGAACGCGCCGCGGCCGAGCAGCAGCGCCACGAGGCGCACAAGCTGGAGGTGATCGGCTCGATGGCCAGCGGCATCGCGCACGACTTCAACAACATCCTGACCGCGATCGTCGGCAACCTGGACCTGGCCCGCATGCAGGCCGAGGTCGGCAGCTCGATGCGCGAGGTGCTCGACGAGATCGGCAAGGCCAGCGAACGGGCGCGCGATCTCGTACGGCAGATCCTCGCGTTCCGCCCGCAGCGGCAACAGACCCGGCGGCTGCTGCCACTGGCACCACTGATCGAGGAGGCCACGGCCATGCTGCGCGCCGGCGCCGGTCGCGACCAGCGAGTCGAACTGCAGCTGGCCCCGGTCCCGCCGCTGCCGATCGACCCGACCCAGATCCACCAGGTGGTGCTGAACCTGCTGACCAATGCCAACCATGCGATCCGCTGCCGGGCCGACGGCGGCGGCACGATCGCGGTCGAGCTGACGGCGGTCGAACTGGCGGCGGCCGACGCCCGGCGACTGCCCGTCAGCGAGCCCGGCCCACACGCCCGCATCCGCGTGCGCGACACCGGTCCCGGCATCGCTGCCGACCTGCTGCCGCGGATCTTCGACCCCTACTTCACGACCAAGCCGGCCGGCAAGGGCAACGGCATCGGCCTCACGTTGGCGAAGGCCATCGTGCGCGACCACGGCGGCAGCATCGACGTGCACAGCGAGCTCGGGGTCGGCACGACGTTCGACGTCTACCTGCCGCTCGCCGCGGCCGGGCGCTAACGCGGCGTGCGCTGCCGCGAGTACCAGGCGATGCCGTGCAGCGGCGCCCGCTCGCTGCCGCGCGCGCGCACCCCGGCGCAACGCAGCTCGTAGACGCGACCGTCCTCGAGCCCGTCGCACCGCAGGTCGACCGTGAGGCCGTCCGCGGCCGTGGTGGCCGCGCTCACCACTTCCGGATGCTGGTCGCGCGGCGGGCAGCCGTAGTTCTCGTGGTGGTCGTAGGTCCAGCTGCGCACCGCGAAGCTCGCGACGACGGCCGACGCGTCGCTGACCGGCTGCGTGAACCGCAGCCGGAAGCCATCGGCGCGCGCGGTCACCTCGAGCAGTTCGAACGGCTCGCCGCCCTTCCACACCAGCCGCTGCAAACCGTGTTCGGCCTGGCCGAGCGAGCCCCAACCGCGGTTCGTCAGCCCGCACCACAACGTGCCGCGTTCGCCCCACGCGAGTCGCGTGATGCCGCACTGGAAGCCGCGCCGGAACGGATAGCAGGCGCCCTGGAACTTCCCGTCGACCTGCTCGAGCGAGATCCGGAACACCTCCGCCGAGTACTGGTCGCCGCAGAACACCTGGCCGCGGAACGGCCCGAAGTTGCCCTCGCTGTCCCAGACGAACCCGCCCGGCGATCGCCCGCACAGGTCGTACGGGATCCACACCGCCGGCAGCGTGAAGCGCGGGATCGTGCGCGCGGCCTCGGCCATGCGCAGCCCGCTCTTCACCTCGCCCGGATGCGCGACGCGGCTCTCCGGTCGCTGGCACGATTCGATGCCCCACGGATGGCCGTGGAAGTCCCCTTCCTGCAGCAGCGCGAACTTGCTGGTCGCGCACCACTCGCCCTGGTTGTCCGTGTACCAGACCGAACCGTCGGGCGCGGTGCCGACCCCGGCCGGCGACCGCAGCCCGGCGCACACCGGCTCGAACGCACCACCGCCGGCCGGCACCCGGATCGCGAACCCGCGCCACGGCGCGCGGCCGAACGGTTCGTCGCCGAACGGCTTGTTCAGCGTGATCCAGAACGAGCCGTCGCCGGCGACGGTCGGCCCGAACGCATACTCGTGGTAGTTGCCCGACAACGGCCAACCCTGCGCCATCGTGCGCAGCTCGTCCATGCGCCCGTCGCCGTCGGTGTCGCGCAGCGCCGACAGTTCGCCGCGCTGCGCACACCACAACGCGCCATCGCGATCGACCAGCCCGAGCGGCTCCTGCAGGCCTTCGGCCCACAGCTGCGCCCGCGGCGCCTTGCTCGACGCGGCCTCGATGCGCCAGATCTCGCCGCGCCGGGTGGCGACGAACAGCGTGTCGCCCCGCACCACGAGACCACCGACCTCGAGCACGACCTCCGGCGGCAACGGCACGTCGTGGATCGCCAGCAGTTCGATCTCGGCAGCGTGCGGCACCGAAGCGACCGGCGCCGGCGACGCCGGCTCCTGCGGCAGCAGCGAGCCCAGACCGAACACGATCGCAGCGGGAATCACCATCGGTAGACGACCTCCAGACGTTGGCCAGCGGTCAGCGCATGGCGCGCGGCCTGCACACCGTCGACCAGGGCCTCGACCCCGGGCACGGTCGGGAACACGAACTCGAGCGCGCCCTCGACGCAGCGCAACGTGCGCACCACTTCGCTGCCGGCGGCCGACAGCCGCGGCCGCGCCGAGTCCTCGTAGACCGCATCGCCGGCCGCCACCACCAATACCGGGTAGCCATCGGCATCGCGCCGCTGGCCGCGCAACGAACGCGTGCGACCGTCGCCGAGCGCCGGCTCGCGCAGCGTCACGTGGTCGACGCCTTTGGGCAGCAGCAGTTCGCCGGCGCGGCCGCTCCAGGTGCCTTTGGCGTCGACGAAGTCGCCGCGCCACAGCCAGACCAACGCCGGGGCGGCGAGGTCGTACGCGAAGTGCGTGCGTTCGGGTGTGCCGACGCACAGACAGCGCGCCGACACCCCCTGCAGGAACGCGCCGTGCAGCCGCGGTCCGGTCGTCGGCTGCAGCACCAGCGCACCGGGCACCGGCAGGCCGTTCGGCAGCGGCGCCGCGGCGCCGAGCGACAGCCAGGTCCGCAGCGCATCGGCATCGGCGCGCGCCGCGTCGTCGACGACCGGCCACAGCGCCGGCATTCGGGTGCCCGGCCGCAACTGGTGCGGCACGAGCAGCCAGTCGCGGAACCAGCCGGGCTGCGTGCGTTCGTATTGCAGACCGAGGTCCATGCCCTGCGGACCGAGCGCCCGCGCGCCCTGGAAGCCGTGGCAGGTGATGCAGTTCTTGCCGGTGGTGCCGGCGAGTTCGCGCCCGCGCGCCGCGGCGGCGACGGTGAACGGCGGCTCGGCCATCGCCGTCGCCGGCGCATCGACGGCGGCGAACCACGCCGCGTAGGCCTTGGCCCGCTCCGGCGCGAGCTTCGGCATCGCCGCGCGCAGATACGGCCGCGCCCGCTTGGCGCCGGTCAACACCTGCTCGATCCACTGCGGTCGCAACCGGGCCCCGGCGCCACTGAGGTCCGGCGGCAACTTGCCTTCGTCGCCGAGGTCCTCGACCTCGACCAACCGTTCGCGCACCGGCGGCGGCAGGCCGCCGCGACCGTCGCGCGAATGACAGCGCAAGCAGCCGTCGGCCTCCATGGCCTGGAACAACGCCACGGCCGGCGTCGCCGGCGCGGCCAGCTGCGGCTGCACCGCGGTGGCGATCGCCGCCGCGCCGGGCACCTGCGGACACTCCGCGTTGCCGAGCCGGGCCAACGGCATCGCCGGCGCCGGTGCTGGCAGCGCCGCGAAGGCCTGGTCGTCGATCGTGTGGCACGCGTCGCAGCGGCGCTCGCGCGCGGCGCGGCGGCCGCGTTCGACGGCATCGGCGGCGGGCGCGGGGCGCGCCGGCGGCGGCACCAGCGCATCGGCGCTGCTGCTGGCGCGCTCGCCAGGCACCGGCGCCTCGTCGACGCCGGGGCCGCGCCACAGCACTTCGAGGCTCGCCCCACCGCCGGCCTGCGTGTAGTCGACGCGCAGCGCGTGTGGCCCGGCGGTCAGGGTCACCGTGCCCTCGGCGCGACGGTGCGGCGCCAGGCCTTCGTTGCGGACCACCAGCTGGTCGTCGATCCACAACCACGAACTGTCGTCGCTGCCGGTCGTGAACGTCCACTCGCCGTCCGCCGGCACGTCGAGCACCGCGGTCCAGCGCAGCACGAAGTGGTGGTCGCGGGTGCCGTGACTGGCATCGATCGTCATCGCGCGACCGGCCGCCACCGGCACCGCAGCGCCGAGTTCGGGCTGCCCTTCGGTGTCGATGCGCCGCTCGAAGCAGGACCACGCGAAGCCCGGCAGCTTCGGTTCGGTGCGCAGCTGCTCGCGCAGCAATGCGGCCGCCAGTTCGGTCGCCGCGGTGGCGTCGACGGCGGGATGCGCGAGGCCCGGGCGATGCTCGTCCGGCGCCGACAGGAACGCTGCCAGCGTACTGGCATCGACGCGCGCCGACAGCCCGGCGAAGGCCGTCGGCGCATGGCAGGCGCCACAGGCGAGTTCCCCGAGGCGCCGTTCGCCGCGGGCGATGGTGGCAGCCGCGGTGGGCACGCTCGCGGTGGCCGGCGGGGCCGTGGCCAACGACGCGACGAACGCGGCGAGGTCGGCGGCAGCAACACCGCCATGGTGACGACGCAGCATCGACTCGCCACCGTCGTCGCGCCGCCACGCAGCGGCCTGCGCCAACGCCGGACCTTGGCGCGGCGCCAGTCGCTCCGCCGCTGGCCCCGCCGCGGCGTGACAGCGCGTGCAGCCCTGCCGCGCCACCACCAGTTCGGCGGCCAGCTGCTCGTGGCTCGGCGGCGCCGCGACGCCCACTGCCGCCGAACGCGGCCCGCAACCGACTGCCGCCGCGAGGATCGTCACCGACAACAGGCGTCGCATCCGCGCAGCTTGCCGGGGCCGGCCACCGGCTGCAACGCCGGAGGGCGATCAGGGCAGCTGCACGCGGCGCAACGAGTCGCCGGGCTCGACGCGCACGCTCTTCGGCGGCCCTGCGCGATCGAGCAGCATCACCGTGTAGACCCCGGCGCCGCGGTTGGCGAACGAGGCCCGGCCGATGTCGTCGATCTCGGCGGTGGCCAGTACCCGGCTGCCGCGCCGCAGCTGCACGAAACCACCCTCGCGCGCCAACGTCGCGCCGACCGACACCTCGATCAAAGCACCTCGCTCGAGCGTCACCACGTACGGCTCCGAGGTCAGCAGGTCGGCCGGCAGCTGCAGGTCCACCACCGCCGGCGCGAAGCCCGGGGCCCGCACCACGAGGCGCGACGAACGCCCGGTGATGCCGGTGATCCGGAACGTGCCGTCGGCGGCACTGCGGGTCCGGCCCTCGAACAATTCCAGGTCGGTCTCCTCGCCGAGCAGCACCATCGCATCGGCGACGGGCAGACCGGCGGCATCGCGCACGACCCCGAGCAGCCGACCACCGGGCTCGAGCAGCACGTCCTTCAGCACATGTTCCTGGTTGGCCGTCAGCACCTGCTCGGACACGAACGGCGCATAGCCGTCGCACCAGATCTCGAGCCGCACGCGACCGATCGGCGCCGACGACCACCGCAGTTCGCCGTCGACGAACTCGATCCACCGGCTCGACGCATCGCCTTCGACCGCGCCGTCGGCGCCGTCGATGCGGGACCAGCGCAGCACGCCGGCGGCGATGCGCTTCTGGCCCGGCAAGCCGGCGATGCGCGCGATGACGGTGCAGGTCGGCGGCGTGTCGAGCTGCACCGCGACCTGCCGCTGGCTCGGCTCGACCTGCAGCACGCGCGCGCGGCTGCGATCGCCGTGCGACACCACGAGGTCGATCGCCCGCTCCGGCAGTTCGAGCTGGAACTCACCCGCGCCGTCGGTCGCGATCGACTGGGTGCCGCTGCCGCGCACGCTGACGACGGCGCCCACCAGTGGCTGCCCGGCGCTGCCGGTGACGACGCCTCGCACGCTGCGGCCGAGCTCCAATCGCAGCAGCACCGGCGGCGGCGGTGGCGCGTCTTCGCCGCGCAGCAGCACCGGTTGCGGCAGCTCGACGCTGCCCGACTGCGCCCCGAGCCGGGCCCGGACGCGATACTCCCCGGCGACCAGATCGTCGACGACCCACTGGCCGTTCGGATCGGTCAGGGCCACGGCCTTCGCCTGCCGGCCGTCGACCGACACCACGGCCCCGGCGACCGGGCGCGACTGCGCGCCGTCACCGCGCACGACCCGACCGGCGAGCCGCAGCCCGCGCGCCAGCTGGATGTCGCCGAGATCGACACGGCCACCGGGCGGCGGCACCGCGACCCGCAACCACCGACTGCCGTAGCCACGCGACACGGGCCGCACGATCGGCGCCCCGGGCGGCAGACCGCGGAGCTCGAAGGTGCCGTCGGCGGCCGAGGTCACCAGTGGCTCGTCGCGGTCGGCGCCCGCCAACTGCGCCAGCTGGCTGGTCAACGAGCCGATGTCGAGCTCGAGCGCCGCATCGCCGATCGACCGCACGTTCTCGAGCAGCACCTTGGTCGGCATCACCACCACGCCGGCGACCGGTCGGCCGGCGGTGTCGACGAACCGGCCTCGCACCCGCGACGGCGGCACCACACCGATGTCGAGCTCGGTGCGGCGCGACTCCTCGATGGACACCGACACCTCGGTCGTCATCGAGCGCTGGAACGCGAACTCGCCGTCGATCAGCCGCAGCGTCGCGAGTCCGGGCGACAGCGGCTGGTCGAACCGGAACGTGCCATCGGCGGCAATCACCGCAAAGGCCAGCTGGCCGGCCTTGTCGCGCAGCTGGATGCGTTCGCCGCCGCGGTGCAACGCCGGCGGCCGGTGCGTGTCGAGACTGCCGCTGACCACCGAGCGGGCCGGCATCTCGATCTGCAGATCGGCCGCCACCACGCCCACCGCCTCGGTGCGGACCACGCTGCCGTGATCCGGGTGCCGGACCAGGAATCGCATGCTGCCGCGCGGCACGCCGGCGAGCAGGAACCCACCGTCGGCACCGGTGCGCACCTCGATCGGATCGACCTGGCCCGGCTTCTGGTTCAACGGCAGCAGCTGCACCAGCGCCCCCTCGACGGGCGCCTGGGTGGCCAGTGCGGTGACCCGGCCCCGCAGCGGGGTCATCGACGGTCGCTCGAACCGCACGTCGAACGAACGCACCTCACCGATCACCAGCGACGGAAACGACGCCGGTTGCCAGTTCGCGTGCCGGGCCACGAGCCGCACGCTGCCGCCGCGCACGTTGCCGAACGCGTAGCGGCCGTTGCGGCCGGTGACGGCCACCTGCACGCGCCGCGCATCGCCGGTCAGCGGCTCGAGCGCGACCCGCGCGCCGATCACCGGTGCCCCGGCGTCGTTGGTCACCACGCCGCCGAGCGGGAAGCCCGGCTCGAGCCGCAGTTCGAGCGGCATACCGTTGGTCGGTACCTCGACCAGGCCTCCGGCGAACGACGCGTGCTCGAAACCGATCAGCAACCCCAGCGGGTCGTCGACGCCGAACTGGAACAGGCCGTCGCGCCCGGTGAACACGGCCTGGTCGATCGGCTCGCGCTGCCACTCGGGCCACTCGGTGGCGGCGCGATACAGGGTCACCGTGGCCCCGGCCGCCGGATCGCCGCCAGGCAGACGCACGATGCCGCGCACCGACGCGCCGCGTTCGGCCGGGGCAGCGGCGCGCGGTGCCACCACCGGCTGCCGGGCCGCAGCCGGCTCGACGACCTGGTTCGCCGGCGCCTTGCTCGACGCCGTCGCCGCCACACCGCGGGTGGCGCGGGCGATCATCGCCCCGACCCCGATGCCGAGCCCGAGCAGCACGCAGGTGCCGATCAGCCAGGCCAGTCGCCGGTGACGCTCGGCCCACGGCGCCCTCATCGCCGCCCTCCCGGCAGCTCGATGCCGCGCTCGAGCAACCGCCGGAACTGCTGCACCAACAGCAGCAACCCCTCGGTCTCCCCGGCCGGCAGCACCGGTGCGGCTTCCTGGCACAGGCGGACCACCTCGGTCAACGTCGCGGTCGGCGCCACCGACTCCTGCACGGCGACGATCGCGTCGTCGCGGGCCTGTTCGAGCGCGCCGAGCCGCAGCTGGCACTGCATGCGGCACAGCTGCGCCTCCGGTTCGCCGTCGGACTCGACCACCCACGCGTTCGCGAGCTCCAGCGCCAGCGGCGAGCCGGCGCGCAGGTGCATGCGCGCGGCGGTGCGGGCGAGGCCGGGCAGGCTCGCGAAGTTGCGCCGCAGCTCCTCGAACCGGGGCAACCAGATCGCCACCTTCTCGCGCGCCGGCTGCAGGCGCAGCAGGTGTTCCCACGCCAGCAGCTGCAGCGCCGCCGGCAGCGGTTGTTGGTCGCGGTCGACCAGCGGCCCCTTGCGCGCCGGATCGCGCAGCATCTGCACCACCGCGCGCCAGCCCTGCAGCGGCGAGTCCGGGTGCACCGAGGTGTCGATCGCGGTCTCGGTGCGCTGCGCCAGGTCACGCAATGCGTTGGCATCGCCGGACCGGCCGAGGGCCTCGGTGCACAAGCCGGCGAAGGTGCCGGCGAGACCGGTCGGCTGACCGTTCGCGACCGCCTCGGTCAACACCTCGCCGAGCAGCCGCTGCGCCGCTTCGTGCAGCACGCGCCGGCGCGGATAGGACAGGCCGAAGTCCATCAGGTTGGACTGCGGCAGCGGCTGCAGCCCGGCGGCGCACCACAGCAACACGCCGATCACGCGCCGACGCTCGCGCGCCGCCGCCTGCAGGTCGCGCTCGAGCTGGGCGGTGCGAGCGGCGACGTCGGGATTCTCGACCACGTCGAGCACGTCGAGCAGCGCGCGCGGGAACACCGCGCCTGGGCGCAGGTAGTTGGCCAGCGCCAGATCGGTGCGGGCCTCGGTGACCCGCGCCAGCGACGCGGTCAGGTTGGCGACCCCGCGCCCGAGATAGAGCCGGTGCAGACGCAACTCGACGTCGAGGGTGCCACCGGTGCGCGCGGCCGAAGCATCGGCGATCGCGGAGTCGAACCAACGCAGCGCTTCGTAGCCGCGGCCCTCGCGCAGCAGCTCGCTGGCCGCCGGCGCCGGATCGTCCGTGTAGGCCGACCGCATCGCCGCCACCTGCGCATCGTCGGGCAGGTCGCGGCCGGCGCGGTCGAACTCCTTCAGGATCGCCTCGGTCGGCGACACCGCGTCGACCTCGCGCCCGGTCAGCGCCGCCAGCAGCGGCACCGGTCCCCACGGCGCCCCGGCTTCGCTGCCGATGCTCTTCGCGATCGCGGCCAGGTGCTGCTGGTGGCGCGACACGAGGCCGCGGCCGGCCTCGCGCCGCAGCACCGTCAACAGCACGAGCGTCACCAGCAGCAGCGCGCAGACCGCGGCGATCGCCCCCGACAGCAGCGGGTTCTTGCGCGCGCGCCGCCACAGCCGGACGTGCAGCGGCAGCCGGCGGATGTGCACCGGCTCGCCGTCGGCGATGCGCTGCAGGTCGCGCGCCAGCTCCTCGCCGTCCTGGTAGCGATCCCGCGGCTCGCGACTCAACAGCTTGTCGAGCACCGCCTCGAGGTCGCGCGGCGGCTTCGCCACGAAGTCGCGCAGCCGCCGCGGTTCGCCGTGCATGATCGACTGCAGCAGCGATTCGGTGGTCTTGCCGGCGCGCGGCAGTTCGCCCGTCAGCGCCTCGAAGATCGTCACGCCGAGCGCATAGAGGTCGCTCGCCGGCGTCAGTTCGTCGCCGAGCGCCTGCTCCGGCGAACTGTAGTGCAGCGTGCCGAGGAAGCCGCCGCCCTGCGCCGTCAGCCGCATCGAGGCCTGGTCGAGCGCCTTCGCCAGTCCGAAGTCGGTCAGCGCCAGCGTGCCGTCCTTGCCGACCAGGATGTTGCCGGGCTTGACGTCGCGGTGCAGCAGGCGGCGGCGATGGGCGAGGCCCAGCGCATCGGCGACGCCGGCGAAGCGCCGCGCGGCGTCGAGCGGCTGCATCGGCTTCTCGCCCCGCTGCCGCGCCACCGCGATGTGCTTGTCGAGGCTCATGCCGTCGACCCGTTCCATCGCGAAGAACAGCACACCCTGCGCCTCGCCGTAGTCGTAGATCGGCACGATGTGCCGATGGTGCAGGGCGGCCGTCGCGCGGGCCTCGGCGCGGAACCGCTTGCGCATCGTCGAGTCGGTGGCGTAGCTCGGCGCCAGCACCTTCAGCGCCACTTCCCGTTCGAGCTCTTGCTGCCAGCCGAGGTAGACAGTGCCCATGCCGCCGCGGCCGAGCACGCCCTTCACGTCGTAGCTGCCGATCCGCGCCGGCAGGTCGCTCGGACTACCGACCACCTGCTGCACGAACTCGAGCGCATCGAGGCGGTGCAACAGGTCGTTCGCTTCCGCGCTGCCGTCGCGATGCAGCTCCGCCCGCAGGCCCTCGCCGGCCGCCGTGCTGCGGCGCAACACGTCGGCCATGCGCAGATCGGCCGCGTCGGGTGCGCCATCGGCGCCGCCGGCATCGCCAGCATCGTCGGCGGGAGTGGGCCGGTCCGCGTTCACAGCTTGAGTTCTTCGGCCAGACGTTTGAGCGCCCGGCTCAGCAGCAGGTGCACCGCGTTCTCGGTGCGCCCCATCTTGTCGCCGACCTCGCGTGCCGACAGTCCCTCGATCTTCATCAGCAGGATCACTTCGCGGTGATCCTCGGACAGCCGCTCCATCGCCGCCTCGAGCAGGCCGAGCCGATCCTTGCGGTCGGCCTCGGTCACCGGTCCGGAGCGCCGGTCGGCCAGCGGCAGGTCGGTCTTGATGCCGTGTTCGCGGCGCGGATCGCGGGCCGCGACGCCGAGCTGATCGCGCAGGATGCGGGCGACCTTGCGGCGGGCCAGGGTGACCAGCCAGGCGCCGGCATTGGCCTCGTCGGACAACGTCTTCCACGAGTGCACCGCCTCGATCGCCACTTCCTGCAGCACGTCCTCGGGATCCATGCGAACCCTGAGATTGGGTCCCATGCGCAGATAGATCACCGACAGCAGACGCTCACGGTGCTGCTCGAAGGCGACTTCCGGGGAGAGGGACATCGGGCGGGGGCTACGGGCAGGGGGGCGGAGGATTCCTCCACTGCCAACAAGAGGTTACGCGAACGGAGCGCCGGCTGCGAGGCCGGCGTGACGTTCGTGCCAAGGCTCGCCCCGGCGAACTCGCCGTCCGGGCGCGCGCTATCGACCCCGGCACGATGAGTGCCGGTCTGGCACACGAACTCCTGGTCCCACCGCGGCTTCCGGCTTCAGGTCGCGTCGGCGAGTTCGCTCGGCAACCGCCGCAGTTTGCCGTCCCGGCCGACACAGGCGAGCTTGGTGCGGCCGGTGGCGCACACCTCGCCGTCGCGCTGGCGACGGCATTCATACTCGAGCACGACAGCGGCCTTGCCCGGCTCGGCGACCCGGACCGCGATCGCCACCACTTCGTCGTAGTCGACCGGCTTGTGGTAGCGGCAGACGAACTCGACCACCTGCAGCAGGTTGCCCTCGTCCTCCATCTGCCGGTAGGTCTTGCCACGCGCGCGCAGCCACTCGGTGCGCGCCTCCTCGAACCAGGCGACGTAGCTGCCATGGTGGGCGATCGCCATGCGATCGGTCTCGCAGTAGCGAACGCGCACGCGGTGCACCGGCTCGGGGAACGGCATCATGCCTGTCGTTTACCCTGGCAGGGGCGTGCGGGGCGAGGGTGAGGCCGGGTTCATGGCGCCCGCTCGACGCGTTCGCGGGCCATCGCCAGCGCCAGCTCGCCGGGCGGCAGATTGTCGCGCTGGGCGCGATCGAGCACTTGGCCGGTGGTGATGCCGATCCGCTGTATACGCGCCGCGGTCACCCGTTCGCCGCGCAGGTGCCACAGCGCGCCCTGGATCAACGCGCCGGCATTGGCGACGAAGTCCGGCACCACCAGCACGCCGCGCCCGTGCAGCACGAAGCCGGCCTCGGCATCGGCGAGGATGTTGTTGGCGGCCCCACAGACCGCGCGCGCCGGCAGCGTGCGCGCGACGCCGGCGGTCAGCACACCACCGAGCGCGCAGGGCACGAACACGTGACACGCGGTGTGCACGATCGCTTCCGGCGCCACCACCGCAGCACCGAGCGCGGCCGCCGCGGCGACGCGAGCCGGCATCACGTCCGCCACCGTCAACCGCGCCCCCGCCGCGGCCAGCAGTTCGCACAGGCGCAGCCCGACGGCGCCGAGGCCCTGCACCGCGAGATGCAGGCGAGGCAACGGCAATCCGAGCCGTTCGGCCAGTGCGGCGATGGCGGCCATCACGCCGAGCGCGGTCGCGCCGGTCAGGTCGCCGGCGGTGTCGCCGGTGGCGACATAGGAGGTGTGGGCCGCGACCAGCTGCAGGTCGGCCTCGGTGGTACCGACATCGGGCCCGGTGAAGTAGCGGCCGCCGAGTTCCGCCACGGTCCGGCCGACCAGTCGGTAGGCGGCGGCGCGATCGAGGCCCGGATGGTCGAGGATCACGCACTTGCCGCCGCCGGCGGGCACCTCGGCCAGCGCGCACTTCCAGGTCATCGCCCGCGCCAGCGCGATCACGTCGCGCAGCGCCGCCGAACGGTCGGCGTAGGCCCAGCGCCGGATGCCACCGTGGGCCGGGCCGAGCCGGGTGTCGTGCACCGCGACCAGCACCGTGGCCGCCGCCGCCCGGTCGTGCACCAGCAGCAGCCGCTCGCCGTCGAACGACGGCAACGGATCGAGGTGCGCCGGCAGTTCCATGCGGGGATTCTGGCGCCACCGGCGGTCGTCGGGAAGGATTGGCTGCGCATCCCCTTCCAAGCCGTCCTCATGGTGCGACCATTCGTCCTGCTGCCGTTGTTGTTCGCCGCCTGCGCCACTGCCGAGCTGCGGCAGGAGGCCGCTCCCGAGCTCGAGACCAAGGAGCAACAGACCGCCGCCGCCGCGGCGCGGTATCGCAGCTTCCAGGCGCTGCTGATCCGCATGGACCAGGCGATCGACAGCTATGTGCAGGCGCTGGCGGCCCAGGGCGAACATCGCGCCGACGACCAGGCCGAGCGGCTCGAACGCATGATCCACGACGCGGTGCTCGACCTCGACGCGGTCGACCCGCGCGACCCGCGCGCCACGACGACACCGCGCGACACCTACCGCCAGCTGCAGGCCGCCGCCAAGGACGGCACCAAGCCGAAGCAGCAGAGCATCGCGCTGGCGGCACTCGGCTTCTCGGGCCTGCCCGACGCGCTGCCGACGATGGTGCAGGGCGCCATGCTCGAGAACGCGGACGTCGTCGACAGTGCCGTGCTCGGCATCGCCGTGTTGCGTTCGCCGCAGACGCCGCCCGGGGTGCTCGCCGCCATCGCCAGGAACGACAAGCATCCGGAGGACGGGCGGGCCCAGGCCGCCTGGGCGCTCTATCGCATCCAGGGCACCATCGAGCGTCCGACCGAGATCCTCGCCATCTGGCACGACATGCTGACCACCGGGCGCGACCAGCTGCCGCCGAGCGTGCTGATGACGGCCGTGCGCGGCGTCGGGCTCGCCCGCGACGCCACCCACGCCGACCTGATCGCGTCGTTCTTGAAGCACCCGACCCCGCGCCTGCGCATGGCGGCGGCGCTGGCGCTCGGGCGGATGAACGCCCAGACCCACTGGGAGCAGCTGCTCGCCCTGATCGGACCGCAGGAAACCGTGCAGAACGTGCGCCTGCTGGCCCGCAAGGCGCTGGCGGAACTCGCCGGAGGCGTCGACCACGGCTACGATCTCGCCGCGTGGCGCAAGACCTTCGATCGCGGCTGAGCCCCTGGCTGCTGTCGGTCGCGCTCGGCTGCGGCGCCGGCGAGCCGGCCCCGCGCGCGGTCGCCACCGGCGGCATGACCGCCGACCAACTGCTGGCCGCGGTGCTCGACGAGTGCCATGGACCGCTGCGCGGTCGCATGAACGACGTCGATGCGACGGTGACGCTGCCCGACGGCATGCAGTGGCGACTGTATGCCGCGCTGCCGGTCACCGTGCGCCTGCAGTCGACCGCCGGCCAGTTCCTGCTGCGCGACGGGGCGCTGTTCCGCCTGCCGCACGATGCGCCCCCCACCACCGCGGCCGAACTCGAACTCGCGCTGCAGTTGCGCGACCTCGTCGATGCCGGCGCGCTCGGCCCGCTGCACCGCGGCCGCGCGGCGGCGCGCACCGGCCCCACGACGCTGGTGGTCACCGACGCGGACGGCGTGCCGTGCGAGGTCACCCTGCCAGCCGACACCTTGCTGCCGCGCGCGCTGCGGACCGCGACGAGACCGCCGGTGCAGGTGCTGGACTGGACGCGCACCCCGACCACGTGGCTGCCGACCACCTTGCACTGCGAGGCACTCGGCGCGTGCCGCGTCGAGTTCAACCTGAGCGGCCTGAACTGGGCCGCCGACTTCTTCGCCCGACCCGGCACGGCGGCGAAACCGGTGGCCCTGCGCATGGCCGCACCGGGCAGCGTCACCGAGGTGCAGTCCCCGGTGCCGATCGTCGTCGAGACCAAGGCGCTGACCTGGGCCAGCGTCGCCGATCCGGGCGACTGGCCGGCCCGGGCCGCAGCCTACCTGCCGCTGCACAAGGAACTGCTGGCGCAGCAGCAGTGGATCGCCGGCTTCCCGGTGTTCTGGCAGGAGCACGGCGAACGCTGGCTGGCGGCGCCGTTCCGCGGTCGCGCCGGCGGCGCCGCGTTCGCCCCGCCGGCGGGATGGCGCCTGCGCCAGATCGCGGCCGGCCGCTGGCTCGTCGTGTTCCCGCCGACCGGCGACCTGGCGGCGCGACTGGCCGAGGGCGAGCGCCTGCTGCGCGAAGCGCTGCAGCAATACGACCTGGTCGCGCGCAGCCCGATCACCGCGCAGCCGTACTTCCATCTCGAGGACGGTGCCCCGCCGGCGACCGCGCTCGCGGCACCGGTGGTGCGCATGGCGGTGGCGATCGACTGAACGCCGTTGCGCGGTGGCGGCGGCGCGCGATGCTCGCCCGCATGCCGCTGCCCACGCTGCCGGAACCCTCGCCGCTCGCGCGCCACTGGGACCTCGACCCCGACACGGTGTTCCTGAACCACGGCAGCTTCGGGGCGTGTCCACGCGTCGTGCTGCAGACCCAGGCGGCGCTGCGGGCCGAACTCGAACGGCAACCGGTGCGCTTCCTGCACCGCGAACTCGAACCGCGGCTCGATCACGCGCGCGCGGCGCTGGCGGCGCTGGTCGGCTGCTCGGCGGATGACCTCGCGTTCGTGCCCAACGCCACCACCGGCGTCAACACCGTGCTGCGCTCGCTGTCGTTCGCGCCCGGCGACGAACTGCTGACGATCGACCACACCTACAACGCGTGCCGCAACGTGCTCGACTACGTGGCCGGCCGGAGCGGCGCACGCGTGGTGACGGCGGCGATCCCGTTCCCGATCACCGGCCCCGAGCTCGTCGTCGAACGGGTGCTGGCCGCGGTCACCGAACGCACGCGGCTGCTGCTGATCGACCAGGTGACCAGCCCGACCGGGCTGGTGCTGCCGGTCGCCGAGCTGGTGCAGGCGCTCGCCGCACGCGGCATCGACACCCTGGTCGACGGCGCCCATGGCCCGGGCATGCTGCCGCTCGATCTCGCGCGGCTCGGCGCGGCCTACTACACCGGCAACTGCCACAAATGGCTGTGCACGCCGAAGGGCAGCGCGCTGCTGTACGTGCGCCCCGATCGCCAGGACCGGATCCGGCCGCTGGTGCTGAGTCACGGCGCCAACTCGACCCGCACCGATCGGTCGCGGTTCCGGCTCGAGTTCGACTTCACCGGCACCGGCGACCCGACCCCCTGGCTGTGCATCCCGGCGGCGCTGCAGTTCCTGCGCGAGCTGGTGCCCGGCGGCATCGACGCGATCCGCGCTCACAACCACGCGCTGGCCTGCTGGGGCCGGGACCGCTTGTGCGAGGTGCTCGGCGTGGCCCCGCCGGCACCCGACTCGATGCTCGGTTCGCTGGCGGCGGTGCCGCTGCCGCTCGACGACACCCCGCCCACGGGGCCACTCGGACTCGACCCGCTGCAGATCGCGCTGCACGATCGCCATCGCATCGAAGTGCCGGTGATGCGCTGGGCCCGACCGCGGCTGCGGCTGCTGCGCATCTCGCCGCAGATCTACCACAGCCGCGCCCAGCACGAGTGGCTGGTGCGTGCCTTGGCCGCCGAGCTGGCCGGCGGCGGCGCGCGCTGACCCGGCCCCGCCCGTTCGAACGTCCGTTTGAAACCGACGTTCGTGCCGATAGGCTGCGCGCCATCATGGCCGGCCCGGACACCAAGACGACGATCCTCGACGCCGCCGAGGCGCTGTTCGCCGAGCAGGGCTACGACGCCGCGTCCTTGCGCGAGCTCACCAGGCGGGCCGGGGTCAACCTCGCCGCGGTCAACTACCACTTCGGTGGCAAGGAGAAGCTGGCGATGGCGGTGCTGGCGCGCACCATCGCACCGATCAACGCCGAACGCGCGCGCCGGCTCGAGGCGCTGCCGGTGCGGGCCACCACCGCCGACGTGGTGCGCGCGTTCGTCGAGCCGGCGTTCCCGACCAACGCCAACTGCACCGCCGGGCACATTGCCCCGGCGCGCGACTTCTGCCGCATGTTCGGCCGGCTGATGGTCGACCAGCCGCCGTTCCTGCGCCTGTTCCTGGCCGAGCAATTCCGCGACCTGGGGCTGCGTTTCGAGGCTCGGTTGCGGCAGTCGCTGCCGCGCCACGATGCCGCCACGGTGTGGTGGCGCATGCATTTCCTGGCCGGTGCGATGGCCCACACCCTGCACAGCGCGGACGGACTCGCGCACCTGACCGCCGGCCTCTGCGACGCGACCGACGTCGATGCCGTCGTCGAACAGCTGGTCGCCTTCGCCGCCGCCGGCATCAGCGCGCCGCCGTTGCCGGCCGCAAAGAAGCGCCGCGCGGCCGCCCCTGCCACCGAGCGCCGAGCCCGGAGCCGCCGATGAACGTGAGCCCGCCCCACCGCCGCCCCGCCAGCGCGCTGCTGCTGGCGCTGCTGTCCGCCTGCACCGCCGAGCCACCGCCGCCGATCGACGATGCACTCGGCATCGACATCCCGCCGCACTGGACCAGCGCCAGCGCCGCCGACGCCAACCGCCCCGACGCCACCGCGCCGGCGTTGCCCGAAGCCTGGTGGCAGGGCTTCGGCGACGCGCAGCTGGATGCCGCCGTCGAACGCGCGTTGCTGCACAACCGCGACCTGCAGGCGGCGATGGCGCGGCTCGAGGGCGCTGCCGCGGCCCGCACGATCGCCGGTGGTCCGGCGTGGCCCGAGCTCGACGCCAACCTCGATGCGCAGCGCAATCGGCGGTTGTTCCTCGGCTTCCCGTTCGGCGGCGGCGGCGTGCCGAGCGCCACTTTCACGAGCTACGGCCTCGCGCTGAGTCTGCGCTGGGAACTCGACGTCTGGGGCCGCATCCGCGCCGGTTCGTCGGCGTCGATCGCCGACCAGCAGGCGGCGCTCGCCGATCTGCAGGGCGCGCGGCAGAGCCTGGTGGCGCAGGTCTGTCGCGCCTGGTTCGCCGCCGTCGAAGCGCGGCAGCAGCTCGACCTCGCCACCGCCACCGTGGCCACGTTCCGCGCCACCGCCGACGACGTACGCGATCGCTTCCGCCGCGGGGTGCGCCCGGCGCTCGAAGTGCACCAGGCCGAGACCAACCTCGCCACCGCCGAGGCGAACGCCGCGCAGCGCCGCGATGCCTTGCAGCGCGCGCGCCGCCAGGTCGACGTGCTGGTCGGTCGCTATCCCGATGGCCGCACCGCCGCCGGGGCCACGCTGCCGACTCAGCTGCCGGCGGTGCCCGCGGGGCTGCCGGGCGAACTGCTGCTGCGCCGACCCGACCTGGTCGCGGCCGAACGTCGCGTCGCCGCCGCCGGCTGCCGCGTCGAGGCCGCCCGCGCGGCGCTGTACCCGCGGCTGTCGCTGACCGGCAGCGCCGGCACCAACAGCCTCGAGCTCGAGGACCTCGTCGACGACGACTTCCGCATCTGGAGCATCGGCGGCAACCTGCTCGCCCCGCTGTTCCGCGGCGGCGCGCTGCGCGCCGACGTCGAGCAGAAGCTCGCGCGCCGCGCCGAGGTGTTCGCCACCTACGGCAGCGCGGTGCTGCGTGCGTTCGCCGAGGTCGAGGACGTGCTCGGCGCCGAGGTCGAGCTCTCGGTGCGGGCCGAACGCCAACAGGCGGCCGCCGCGAGTGCCGCCAGTGCGCACGAACTGGCGCGCCAGCGCTACCAGAGCGGCCTCACCGACTTCCTGACCGTCGCCGACGCGCAGCGACAGGCGTTCGCCAGCGAATCGAACCGCCTGAGCACCGCGCGCCAGCGGCTGGACAATCGCATCGACCTCTTCCTCGCCCTCGGCGGTGGCTACGGCCGGCCCGCCAGCGGAGCCAACCCGTGAACCTGCCTCGCCTGCTCCTGCAGATCCTGCTGCCGCTCCTGGTCCTCGTCGGCGGCGCGCTGCTCGCGAAATCCATCGCCGGGCGCCAACAGCCGCCTGCGGTCGCCGCCGACACCCGTCTGGCGCCGCTGGTGCGCACCGCCGCGGTGACCACCACCACCGTGCGCCTCGACGTCGCCACCCAGGGCACCGTCGAACCACTGCGCACGGTCGATCTGTCGAGCCAGCTCGCCGGGCGGATCGTCGCCACCAGCGAGGCGCTGCGCGCCGGGGGCACGTTCGCCGCCGGCGACGTGCTGGTGACGATCGATCCGACCGACTTCGAACTGGCGATCGTGCAGCGGCAGGCCGAGCTCGCGCGCGCCGAACTGCGGCTGGCCCAGGAACGCGCCGAGGCCGCTGCCGCCCTGCGCGCGTGGCAGCAGCTCGAAGGCGAACGTCCGGCCGATGCACTGGTGCTGCGGGCGCCGCAGATCCACGATGCCGAGGCGGCGCTGCAAGCGGCGCGCGCGCAGCTCGAACGCAGCCGCCTCGACCGCCAGCGCACCGAGATCCGTGCCCCGTTCGCCGGTCGCGTGCAGAGCGTCGCCGCCGATCTCGGCCAGACCGTGCAGCCGGGCCAGCGCCTGGCGGTGTTGTTCGACGGGGCCGCGGTCGAGGTGCGGCTGCCGATCCCGGTCGCCGACGCGGCGTTCCTCGACCTGCCGCTGGGTCCGCAGCCGAGTGCCGGCTCGCCGGTGACCGTGCAAGCGGAGTTCGCCGGCGGCACGCACACGTGGACTGGCCAGGTCGTGCGCGTCGAGAGCGAGGTCGACCGCCGCACGCGCCAACTCACCGTGGTGGCGCGCATCGACGGCGCCGCCGCACAAGGTGGCGCGGACCGGCCGCCGCTGCTGGTCGGCATGTTCGTGCGGGCGGTGCTGCACGGTCGGCAGCGCGACGGGGTGCTGGTGATACCGGCCCAGGCGCTGCGCGCAGAGGACACGGTGTGGACCGTCGACGACACCGACCGACTGCGCAGGAAGCCGGTGCAGGTGCTGCGCCAGGAGGCCGATCGCGTGCTGCTGGCGTCCGGCGTGCTCGCCGCCGAACGCGTCTGCCTGTCCGACCTCGACACCATCACCGACGGCATGCAGGTGCGCGTGCAGGCACCGACCGCCGACAACTCCGCCGGAGGACGCTGACGTGCAGGACGATCCCACGATCCCGCTGGCGGAACGCGCCGGCTTCTTCGCCTGGTTCACGCAGAACCACGTCGCCGCCGTGCTGGTCGGCCTGACGTTCGTGGTCGCCGGTCTGGCGGCGCTCGCCACCGGCCGCGTGCGCCGCGAGGTGTTCCCGGAGATCGCGCCGAACGTGATCACCGTGCAGGTGCCCTACCCGGGCGCCACCCCGACCGAGGTCGCGCAGGGCGTCTGCCTGCGCGTCGAGGAAGCCGTCGAGGGCATCACCGGCGTCGACAAGATCACGGCCAGCGCCAACGAAGGCGTCGGGCTCGTCGTGGTCGAGGCGCTCGAGAGCGCCGACCTCGAGCAGGTGTTGTCGGACGTCAAGAACCGGGTCGACGCGATCACCAACTTCCCGGCCGAGATCGAGGAACCGATCGTGTCGCGGCTGGTGGTGCGCAAGGAGGTCATCAACGTCTCGATCTACGGCGATGCCGACGAACTGGTGCTCAAGCGCCTCGCCGAGCGCGCCCGCGAGGCGATCGCGGCGCTGCCGCAGGTGTCGCAGGTCGAACTGGCGGCGGTGCGGCCGTACGAGATCTCGATCGAAGTCGGTGAGGAGGCGCTGCGGCGCCACGGGCTCTCCTTCGACGACGTCGCCGCGGCGGTGCGGCGCAGCAGCCTCGACCTGCCGGCCGGCGCGATCAAGTCGACCGCCGGGCAGACCCTGCTGCGCGTCGAGGCCCAGGCCTACCGCGGCACCGAGTTCGCCGCGCTGCCGCTGCTGACGCGCCCCGACGGCACCCGCGTCACCATCGGCGACGTCGCGCGCGTCATCGACGGCTTCGCCGAGGACGACCTCGCCGCGCGCTTCGACGGCAAGCCGGCGGCGCTGCTGAAGGTGTTCCGGGTCGGCGACCAGGACGCGCTCGCGGTCACCGCGGCGGTGCGCGACTGGGTCGCCCAGCACGGCCGGCCGTCGTTGCCGGACGGGGTCGAGATGGCGACCTGGCGCGACGAGTCGATCATCCTGCAGGGCCGCATCGACCTGCTGTTCAGCAACGCGATGCAGGGCCTGGTGCTGGTGTTCGTGATCCTGGCGCTGTTCCTGCAGCTGCGGGTCGCGATCTGGGTCGCGGTCGGCATCCCGGTGGCGTTCCTCGGCGCGGTGGCGCTGATGCCGGTGTTCGGCGTGTCGATCAACATGATCTCGCTGTTCGCCTTCCTGCTGGTGCTCGGCATCGTCGTCGACGACGCGATCGTGGTCGGCGAGAACGTCGTCATCCACCGCCAGCAAGGGGCGTCGCCGATGCTGGCGGCGCTGCGCGGTGGCCGCGAGGTGCGGGTGCCGGTGTTCGCGTCGGTGCTGACCACCGTCGCCGCGTTCCTGCCGATGATCTTCTCGGTGCCGGGTTCGGACGCGCAGGTGTGGCGCGTGATCCCGCTGGTGGTGATCCCGGTGCTGCTGATCAGCCTGCTCGAATCGCAGCTGTGCCTGCCGGCGCACCTGGCGCGGATGCGCGCCGACGATCCGCAGCGGCGGCCGTGGCTGCTCGCGCGCTGGCTCGGCGCGCTGCAGAACGCGTTCCAGCGCGGCCTCGACGCCGTGACGCGCTCGGTCTACCAGCCGGTGCTCGAGGCCTCGCTGCGCTGGCGCTATCTGACCATCGCGATCGCGATGGTGATCCTGATGGTCAGCGTCGCCAGCGTGCGGGCCGGCTTCCCGCGCTTCGTGTTCTTCCCGACCGTCGACGGCGACAACATCGTCGTGTCGCTGACGCTGCCGCAGGGCACGCCGCTGCAGGTCACCGCCGACCACCTCGCCCGCATCGAGCGCGCCGCACGCGACATCTGCGCCGACTTCGATCGCGACCGGCCGCCCGGCCCACCGGTGCTCGAACACATGCTGGCGACGGTCGGCGCGCAGCCGTACGCGGTCGAGCAGTCGCGCAACGGCGGCCAGCGCGACGCGCAGTTCCAGTCCGGTTCGCACCTCGCCGAGCTGAACGTGCAGCTGCTGCCGTCCGAACGCCGCGAGATCTCGTCCGATCTGATCATGAGCCGGATCCGCGATCGCGTCGGCTCGATCGCCGATGCCGTCGATCTGCAGTACACGACCTCGTTCTTCTCCACCGGCAAGGACGTCGACGTCGAGCTCTACCACCAGGACCAGCAGGTGCTGCGGGCCGCGGTCGACGACCTGCTCGCCGAGCTGCGGGCGATGCCGGAGATCAAGGACGCGGCCAGCTCGTACCGCCGCGGCAAGCCGGAACTCGAGCTGTCGATCCGCCCGACCGCCGAGACCCTCGGCCTGAGCCAGCAGGACCTCGCCCGCCAGGTCCGGCAGGCGTTCTACGGCGAAGAGGCGCAGCGGGTGCAGCGCGGCCGCGACGACGTCAAGGTGATGGTGCGCTACCCGGAGACCGGGCGCCGATCGCTGCAGGACCTCGCCGGACTGCGCATCCGCGGCCGCGGCGGCGACGAGGTCCCGCTCGAGGAGGTCGCCGTGGCCCGCGCCGGCCGCAGCTCGTCGACGATCACCCGCGTCAACCGCAAGCAGGCGCTGCGGGTCAGCGGCGAGGTCGACGAGACCGACCCGGACGCATCGCCGGAGGCGATCAACGCCCGACTGCGCACCGAGGTGCTGCCGGCCCTGGTCGAGCGGCACGCCGGGTTGAGCTGGGGCTTCGAGGGCGACCAGAAGAAGAAGACCGACCTGCTGGTGTCGCTGGCCGGCGGCTTCGCGATCGCGCTGTTCGTGATCTACGCGCTGATGGCGATCCCGCTGCAGTCGTTCCTGCAGCCGCTGCTGATCATGACCGCGATCCCGTTCGGCGTCGTCGGGGCGATCGTCGGCCACATGCTGACCGGCTACGACCTCAGCATCCTGTCGATGTTCGGCATCATCGCGCTGGCCGGCGTGGTCGTGAACGACAACATCGTGCTGGTCGACTGGGTCAACCAACGTCGCGCCCACCACGACTCGCTGCTGGAGGCGGTGCGCACGGCCGGAGCGGCGCGGCTGCGGCCGATCCTGCTCACGTCGCTGACCACCTTCGGCGGGCTCACCCCGCTGCTGCTCGAGAAGAGCGTGCAGGCGCGCTTCCTGGTGCCGATGGCGGTGTCGCTGGGTTTCGGCGTGATGTTCGCCACGCTGATCAGCCTCTTGCTGGTGCCGTCGCTGTATCTGGTGCTCGACGACGTGCGCTCGCTCTACACCCGCCGCCGCGACTGACCACCGGATCGCGCTGTCGGGATTCTCGACAGCGATTCCCCGACGACGGCTCGCCACCCGCCTCATTCGGCGCGCCACCGTCAAGTGCCGCCCCCGGCGGCGACGATGGTCAGGGGCAAGCGATGCCCGGGCTCCTTCCCAGACACGGCCGCAGCACGGCCACGTACCTGCTTCTGGCCTTCGGTGGCCTGCTGCAGGCACAGGGAGGTCCGTTGCAGGCCGGCCCACCGCAGGATCCCGAGGTCCGCGCCGCGCTGCTGCGCGCCACGATGTTGCTGCGCATCGCGGCCTACATCCAACCGGCGATCCCGCCCGCTTCGCGTCCCGCCCAACTGCGGGTCGGCGTGGTCGGGGACGATGCCGCGAGCCAGGTGCTGCGCCAGCAGATGGCCGGCAAGCAGTTCGCCGGCCGCGAACTGGTGGTGCTGGGGATCACCGCCGACGATGCGCAGTCCATCGACAAGACGGCGGCCGTCGATCTGCTCTACGTGGCGACGTCGATCGAGGACGCGGTGGCCGTCAAGATCGTCGCGGCCCACAAGACCAGCCCGGTGCCGCTGATCAGCGAACGCCGTGGTTTCGCAGCTGCCGGCGGCACCGTGCAGCTGTTCGTGAAGGAGAACTTCCTGCGCTTCGAGGTCAACGTCGAGACGCTGAAGCGACAGGGGCTGCTGGCCGACAGCCAGCTGCTGAAGATGTCGCAGCGGGGGCCACGATGACCCGGCCGCCACGCCGCTGGATGCGCCGTCGGCTGACGGCACTGTGTTCGCTGCTGACGGTGCTGGCGCTGACGCTGACCGGCGTCGACTCGTACCGCCGCGAACACGCCACGCAGGCCGCCAGCATGCAGGAGCGGGTCAACGCCCTGGCGCGCATGATCGCGGTCAATGCGCGGTCGTGGATCGAGTTCGGCTACGCCAACGACCTGTCCGAATTCCTGCGCACGATCACCCGCGAGATGGACGTGCAGGTGGCCGCCATCTACGACCACGACGGCGCCCTGTTCGCGGTCGCCGGCGACGAACACGCGGTGCCAAAGCAGTCGCGCGACCCGCTGCCGCGGGCCGATGGCTGGAGCGGTCGCTGGCATCTGCACTACACGACCGAGGACGGCGCGCTGCGGGCCGGCAGTGTCCTGGTGCGGGCCTCGAACGAGACCATGCGCGCCCGGCTGCAGGCGTTCCTGCTCGGGCAACTGCTGTCGGCAACGCTCGCGCTGGTGGTGCTCGGCATCGCCGCGCGCTGGATGCTGACGCGGCTGCTGCAGCCGATCGCGACGCTGGTCGACACCACCAATCGCGTGCGCGAGACCGAGGACTACTCGCTGCGGGCCACGGCCGCGGCGGACGACGAGATCGGGGCCCTGGTGCACGCGTTCAACGCCATGCTGCAGGCGATCCAGGAGCGCGATCGCCACCTCGCCGACGACGCCGTGCGCCTGGAACAACTGGTGCGCGAGCGCACCGTGGAGCTGCAGCAGGCGGTGCTCGCCGCCGAGACCGCGACCCGCGCCAAGTCGACCTTCGTGGCCAACATGAGCCACGAGATCCGCACCCCTCTCAACGCGGTGCTCGGCATGACCGAGCTGGCGATGGAGAGCGAGGACCCGCACGAGCTGCGTGAGTACCTGGGCGTGATCCGCAGCGCCGGCTCCAACCTGCTCGGCATCCTGTGCGACATCCTGGACCTGTCCAAGATCGAGTCGGAGAAGCTCGAGCTCTCGCCGGTACCGACCGAGCTCGAGTCGATGCTGCTCGAAGCGCTGCGCCCGCTGACCTCCAGGATCCAGAGCAAGAACATCGAGCTGTCGTTCGAACTGGCGCCCGACCTCGCCCCGGCCTACCTGGTCGACGACGTGCGCCTGCGGCAGATCCTGACCAACCTGGTCGGCAACGCGATCAAGTTCACCGCCGCCGGCCACGTCGGCGTGCACGTCCGTCGCCGCGCCGGCGCGATCGCGGCGCAGAACGGTCCGGCCCCGGTCGACGAGATCGAGATCGCCGTGCAGGACACCGGGGTCGGCATCCCGGCCGACCGCCTGCAGGCGATCTTCTCGCCGTTCACGCAGGCCGACAACACCATCACCCGTCGCTTCGCCGGCACCGGACTGGGACTGTCGATCACCGACCGACTGGTGCGCCTGATGGGCGGCTCGATCCGGGTCGAGAGCGAGGTCGGCAAGGGCACCACGTTCCATGTGGTGCTGCCGGTGCCGAGGTGCGACAGCCCGCTGCCGCCGCCGCCGAAGCTGCCGAATTCGACCAGGATCGTGCTGGTCAGTGCGTCGGCCGCACAGGCGCGCTCGCTGACCACGATCGGTACGCGGCTCGGCATCGAGGTGCTGGCCGTGCCCTCACTGGCCGCCGCGCGGGCTTGCGGGCCGCTGCGACAGCACGACCTGCTGCTGCTCGACGAACGGGACCCCGACCGCGATGCCGAGGCCTGCGAGATCGCGCCGCGCAACGAGCTCGGGGTGCGGCAGGTGTTCGTGGTGACGTCGTTCCAGGACCTCGCCAGCGCCTCCGCGCGCTGTCGGCAGAGCGGCTTCGCCGGCTACATCACGAAGCCGATCTCGGCGCGCGAACTGGCGGTGCGGATCGCCAATCTCGGACCGTCGATGGCGGCCGCCACCGAGCCGGCGCGCACCGCACCGACGATCGAAGACGGCAGCAAGGTCCGCACCGACGGGCTGCGGATCCTCGTCGCCGAGGACAACGCCGTGAACCAGAAGCTCATCGAGCGCATCCTGCAGCGCGACGGGCATCGCGTGACGATGGCCGACAACGGGCGGATCTGCTGCGAGCTCTGGCAGCGCGGCGACTTCGACCTGGTGCTGATGGACATGCAGATGCCGGAGATGAGCGGGCTCGAGGCCACGGCGTGCATCCGCCGCGACGAGGCCAACAGCGGTCGCCGCGTACCGATCATCGCACTGACCGCCAACACGACCCCGGAGGACCATCGTTCCTGCCTGCACGCCGGCATGGACGAGGTCTTGCCGAAGCCGGTCTCGATCCAGCGGCTGCGCGGGCTGCTGGCGAAGCTGGCGACCGCCACCGCACCCAGCGACCACGCGCCCGGACCGGGCCAGGAGCGTCCATGAGGCTTTCTCACGCCATCCCCGCGGCCGTGCTGCTGGCCACCGCGGTGCCCGGACAGAACGCTCCCTCGGCGCCACCGCAGGAGCCGGCGAGCAACCCCGACGTCGACCTGACCGAACTGTCGCTCGAACAGCTGATGGAGGTCCCGGTCGAGGTCAGCTCGCGCCAGAGTCAGTCGCTGGCGCGCACCGCCGCGGCGGTCTTCGTGCTGAACGAGCCCGAGATCCGCCGTTCGGGCCTGCGTTCGGTGCCCGAGCTGCTGCGCCTCGTGCCGGGGCTGATCATCGCCCAGGACGTGCCCGGCGCCTACGGCTTCAGCAGCCGGCTCGGTGAGTACGGCTTCTCCGGCATGCTCGTGCTGATCGACGGCCAGCGCCTCTACAACACGCTGCTCCGCCGCGAGTACTGGCAGGCGATCGACCTGCCGGTCGAGATCATCGAACGCATCGAGGTGGTGCGCGGCCCGGGCGGCGCCCGCTGGGGCGACAAGGCGACGCAAGGCGTCATCAACATCGTCACCCGGCGCGCGAAGAACGTGGCCGGGGCCAGGATCAGCGGCGTGGTCGGCACCGAGGAGCGCTTGATCGGTTCGTTCCGCTGGGGGGACTCGCTCGGTGACGCGACCGACTTCTATCTGTGGGGCAAGCTGGCGCAGCGCGACGGCGGCGCGCCGAACACCTCGGGCGACCGCTGGGACAACAACGCGATCGGCATGCGCGTCGACACCGAGCTCGACGCCGGCGTCGCGCTGACCGTCGACGGCATGTACCACGACAGCTTCCTCGGCGACTCGTACGAGGTCGACCCGGGGTTCTCGTCGCTGAACATGATCAAGGGTGGCCACCTGAAGAGCCGCCTGCGCGTCGACCACGACGAACACAGCTGGACCGAGTGGCGCGTCGGCGTCGACGGCTACGACCAGGACATCCGCGACTTCCGCGACAACGTGCCCGACTTCACGTTGCGCTTCCGCGAGGAACTGTTCGACACGATGCTGCAGCACTCGCGGCGGCTCGGCTCCGACCTGCAGCTGACGGTCGGCACGGTGTTGCGGCACCTGACGGTCGAGAGCTTCCGCGTCTTCTCCGGTCGCGCCGCCGAGTACAACGAGACGCGCGGCGACGTGTTCGCGGCGCTCGACTGGGACCTGGACCCGCACCTGCGGCTGACGCTCGGTGGCAACCTCGGCTACCAGGACGGCGACACCGGCAGCGGCGTCGACAGCCAGCCGGACCTGCGGCTGGCCTGGACGCCGTCGTCCGACTTCACGCTGTGGACGGCGTTCAGCGCCAACCGCGAGCCGGACCGCAAGGTAGAGGACTCCGGGCTGCTGGTGCGGCGCCCGTCGCCGAACCTGCTCGCCTATGAACTCGGCCTGCGCAAGCGCTTCGGCGAGAGCGTGTTCCTGCAGCTCGACGGCTTCGCCTACCACGTCGACCGCCAGACCAGCGGCTTCGACACCGATCCGGGCACCGGCGCCACGCTCTACCTGAGCGACGGTCGCACCAACGCGTTCGGCGGCGAGGCCAGCATCGCCTGGAACCCGATCGACAACGTGCGCGTGACCGCGTTCCTGGCCACCACCGAGGCCAACTCGCGCAACCAGGACCCGGCCGAGTTCTTCACCATCGAGGAACAGGTGCCGCGGCTGCGCGGCGGCATGACGGTCGGCTGGGAGCCGGTGCCCGGGCTCGAGCTGGATTCCAATCTGCTCTACACGCAGCGCCGCGCCGGCATCCCGACCTGGTGGCGCCTCGACCTGCGGCTCGGCTGGCGCGCCAACGAGGCCACTTCGATCGACCTCGTCGGCCAGAACCTGACCGACCCGCGGCACCAGGAGTACTACTACCAGGAGCAGGCCGAGCGCGGTGTCTACCTGATGGTCACGCACCGGTTCTGAGAGGCTGAGAGAAAATCAGGATACAGCCTCTCAGATGCTCCTGGTGGCCGCCTGCGCGGCCACGCAGAGAGTTCGAAACCGATTGTTTCTCACTTTGCGACTGCGTCTCAATCGCGATAATGTGCAGGCATGATCCGAATCGCCTCCTTGTCGCTCGTGGGCGTCACCGTGCTGAGCCGGCTTCCCGCCCAGCAAACAGCGGCTCCGTCGCCGACCGCTCCGACCTGCAGCATCACCCGCCCGCCACTGCTGCCGCAGGCAGTGACCAGCTTCGGCGCCTGCCGCAGCGGACCGTGGCTCTATGTCTTCGGCGGTCACATCGGCCGCCAGCACGCGCACAGCCGCGACAACATGGTCGGCACGTTCGTGCGCTGCGACCTCGACGCCGGCACGGACTGGCAGGTGCTGCCGGACGGCCCACCGCTGCAGGGCACCGCGCTGGTGGCCGCCGCCGACGGGTCGGTCTACCGGGTCGGCGGCATGACGGCACGCAACGCACCCGAGGCGGACGAAGACCTGCACTCGACGGCGTCGGTGGCGCGCTTCTGTCCACGCGCAGGGTGCTGGCAGGAACTGACGCCGCTGCCGGAGCCCCGTTCGTCGCACGATGCCTACGTGCTCGGCGATCGCCTCCACGTCGTCGGCGGCTGGCGACTCAGTGGCAGCAGCGACGGCGAATGGGCCACCACCGCCTGGGTCGCCGATCTGCGCCAGCAACCGCTGCAGTGGCAACCGCTGCCGTGCCCCGGCCCACGCCGAGCGTGTGCCCTGGGCGCCGTGCAGGGGCAACTGGTCGTGCTGGGTGGCATGGACGCGAACGGGCCGCTGGCGAGCGTCCAGGTGCTCGAGGCGGGCACGGGCAGCTGGCGCCCGGCGCCGGACCTGCCGGGCATGGCGTTCGGCACCGCGGCGTGGGCCGATGGCGCACAGCTGTACTGCACCGTCATGGACGGCCGCTTGCTGGCCTGGGACGGCGCCGCGCCAGACTGGCGCACGACCGCGCAACTCTCGACGCCGCGGTTCTTCCATCGCCTGGTGGCGGCCGGCGAGCGGCGCTTGCTGGCGCTCGGTGGCGCCAACCGCAGTGGCCACCTGCGCAGCTGCGAGTTCGTGCCGCTCGACGGCGAGGGGAAGTTCGCGCTCGAGGAACAGCGGCTGCGGGCGCCGACCCGGATCGCCGATCGCCAGGCGCTGCTGCTCGCCGGGGACGTGCTGTGGGCGTTCGGCGGCAATCGCGGCACCGGCAGCGATCGTTTCGCGGCGGACCAATTGGCGGCGGACATCTGGCGCCTCGACCTGCCGACCATGGCGGTGACGACCGCGGGGCAAATGCCGCACGGCGGTCAGTCGATGGCCGTCGCCAGCTGGGGCGAACCGCGCCGATACGCCCTGGTCGGTGGGCTCGGCACGCCGACGCCGGACGGCCCCGTGCGCAGTCTCGCCTCGGCCTTCGGCTTCGACCCGCGCACCGGGACGCTGCAGCCGCTCGGGCCGCTGCCGCAGCCGCGGACCCAGTGCGAACTGGTCGGCTGCGGCGACCGGCTGTGGCTGTTCGGCGGCGTCGACTTCACGCCGTCCGCCGACGGCGGCAGCATCGCCGGCGACGCGGCGGTGGTGTTCCGCTGCGAACTCGGCGGCCAAGAGCCCGGCTTCACCACGGCCGACCTCCAGCTGCCGCGCCCACGCCGGTCGTTCGCGACCGCGCAGCTCGGCAACGAGCTGTTCCTGATCGGCGGCCTCGGCCACGACTTCGCGCCGGCCGGCCCGGTCGACGTGCTCGATCTCGCCACCGAGACCTGGCGCCAGCTCGAGCTGCCGCGGCCGTGGGTGTCGCCCCAGGCGGCGGTGCTGGGCGATCGCATCTACCTCGCCTGCGGCGGCACGATGCAGGGCCAGCGCTTCACCGCCGATCGTTCGCTGTGGAGCTGGAGCGCGACCGAAGGCTTCCGCGAGCAGCTGGCCGAGTTGCCGTTCGCGGTGCGGCACGTGCAGATGCTCGCGGTGCGCGACCGGCTGCTGTTCTACGCCATCGAAGGGCACGAGATCGTGTTGCGCTGGTTGCGGCTGCCGCCGTCGCCGACGGCGGCCCGGCGGCCGGTCGAGGCCTCGTGGCGGCACGGCTGAACCACGGCACGACACGCACCGAGCTTCGCGACCGCCGCGCATCTATGCTGCGGCGATGACGTGTCGCGCCACGTTCGTCCTCGTCACGCTGCTCGCCAACCTGCCCGCCCAGGGGCCGCCCGACAACGGCCCGCGGCCGCTGCCGCCGCGCTGGTTCGCGCTGCAGAACGCCCGCGTCGTCATCGCGCCCGGGCAACAGCTCGAACGCGCCACCGTCGTGCTGCGCGACGCCGTCATCACCGCGGTCGGTGCCGAGCTCACCCCACCGGCCGGCGCCACCACGATCGACTGCACCGGCCTGTCGATCTACCCGGGCCTGATCGAACCGTTCTTCGCCAGCGACGTGCCGGCCCTCGACCCGAGTGCCACCGAGCAGCACTGGAACCCGATGATCCAGCCGCAGCGCGCGGCGACCGACGGGGCGCTGGTCCCGGCCGCCGACCGCACCACGCTGCGCCAGCTCGGCTTCACCGTCGCCGCCGTGGCGCCGAGCGGCGGCATCCTGAAGGGCACCGCCGCGGTGGTGCTGCTCGACGAGCCACAGCCGACCGCACCGACGCGGATCGTGCACGATCGGCCCTACGCGGTGGCGAGCCTGCAGCAGCACCGCGCTGGTTATCCCGGCAGCGAGATGGGCGCGATCGCGCTGCTGCGGCAGTCGCTGCTCGATGCGCAGTGGTACGAACGCTGCCAGCAGACGGTGGCCACGGACAGCAAGCTCGCGGACCGCGCGCCCGCGCCGTCGGCGGTACTGCAGGCGATCGCCGACCAACGCCGGTTGCCACTGTGGCTCGACAGCCAGGACGAACTGCAGGCGCTGCGGCTGCTGCGCATCGCCGCCGAGTTCGAACGCAAGCCGGTGCTGGTCGGCAGCGGCATGGAGTTCCGCCGCCTGCAGGCGCTGACCGCCTGGCGGGTGCCGATGGTGATCCCGCTGCAGTTCCCCGACGCGCCCGATGTCGCCACCGCCCATGCCGCGGCGCAGGTGTCGCTGCGCCAGCTGCAGAGCTGGGAACAGGCGCCCACCAACAGCAAACGGCTGCTCGACGCCGGCGTGCCGGTGGCGTGGACCACGGCGCGGCTGCGCGACCGCAAGGACTTCGCCGCGCGCGTGCGCACGGCGATCGCCTGCGGCGTGAGCCACGACCAGGCGCTGGCGGCGCTGACCACGGTACCGGCCGGCCTGCTCGGCCTCGGCGAACGCATCGGCACCATCGCCCCCGGCAAGCTCGCGAACCTGGTCGTCACCACCGGCCCGTTGTTCGACGCCGCGACCAAGGTGCGCTCGGTGTTCGTCGGCGGCATCCGCCACGAAGTCGAAGCCGCGCCGGATCGCGGGCTGTCGGGCAGCTGGAGCGTGCCGGCCGGTTGGCCGGGGCCGGCGCTGGTGCTGACCATCGACGGCGACCGCGTCACCGCGAAGGCCGCTGAGGTCGAGCTGAAGGTCCAAGCCGTGCAGCGCGAAGCCACCACGCTGCACTGCCGCGTGCAGGGCCAGCCGCTCGGCGACGGCCAGCACTGGCTGCGGCTGTGGGTCGATGGCGCCGAACTGAGCGGCATCTGCACGGTGCCCGACGGCAGCCAGCGCCCGCTGCGCGCCACCCGCATTGCGCCTTCGGCCGCGGCCACCGAGGCCAAGCAGCCGCCGAAGGAACCGCCGTTCGAAGCGCCCCCCATCACGCCGCTGCCGGTGCCACTCGGTGGCTACGGCTTCGTGCAGTGGCCGGCCGCGAGCGAGTTCGTGCTGGTCGGGGCGGTGCTGTGGACCGGCGACGGCCGCGGCTGCATCCAGAACGGTGCTTTGCTGGTGCGCGGCGAGCGCATCGTGTTCGCCGGGCCGCGCGACCAGCTGCCCGAGCTGCCGGCCGGCATCACGGTGATCGACGCCACCGGCAAGCACGTGACGCCGGGGCTGATCGACTGCCACTCGCACACCGGCATCGCGCGCGGCGTCAACGAGAGCGGCCAGGCCGTCACCGCCGAGGTCCGCATCCAGGACGTGCTCGATCCCGACGACGTCAATTGGTACCGGCAGCTCGCCGGCGGCGTCACCACGGTCAACCAGCTGCACGGTTCGGCCAACGCGATCGGCGGCCAGAGCCAGACCACCAAGAACCGCTTCGGCGCGCCGCTGCCCGAGCAGATGCACTTCGCCGGGGCCCCGGCCGGCATCAAGTGGGCGCTCGGCGAGAACCCGCGCCGCGCCAACGGCGGCGGCGGCGAGCGCGGCCAGGAGGCCCGCTACCCGAACACGCGCATGGGCGTCGAGGCGCTGCTGCGCGATCGCTTCGCCGCTGCCGACGTGTATCGCGCCGCACACGCCGCCTACGACGCGCTCGAGCCGCGTGCGCGCGCCGCGGTGCTGCCGCCGCGGCGCGACCTCGAACTCGAGGCGATCGCCGAGATCCTGGCGGGTCGCCGCTGGATCCACTGCCACAGCTACCGGCAGGACGAGATCTTCATGCTGTGCAACCTGGCCCGCGAACGCGGGCTGAAGATCGGCACGTTCCAGCACGTGCTCGAGGGCTACAAGGTCGCCGACGCGATCGCCGCCAATGCGCTCGGCGCGTCGTCGTTCACCGACTGGTGGGCCTACAAGTTCGAGGTCTACGACGCGATCCCCGACAACGGCGCGATCCTGCGCGAGGCGGGTGCGGTGGTGTCGTTCAACAGCGACAGCAATGAACACGCGCGCCGGCTGAACACCGAGGCCGGCAAGGCGGTCAAGTACGGCGAAGTGCCGGCCGCCGACGCGCTGGACTTCGTGACCCGCAACCCGGCGATCCAGCTCGGCATCTTCGACCGCACCGGGTCGCTGACCGCCGGCAAGGACGCGGATCTGGTGCTGTGGTCGGCGAATCCGCTGAGCTACGCGGCGCGCTGCGAAGCGACCTGGGTCGACGGCCGGCCGCTGTTCTCGCTGGCCGCCGATGCCGCGCACCGGGCCGCGATCGCCACCGAACGCCAGCGCCTGCTGCAGAAGGCGCTCGCCTCGGGCGGCGAACGCAAAGCGCGCGAGGGTGACCCGAAGGACGCCTACTGGGCCGCCGAGGACCTGACCGAGACCTATTGCTGCCGCGAACACGAAGGAGGCCGCTGATGCACCCGTTCCGTTGCCTGTTGCCGCTGTTGCTGCCGTCCCTCGCACCGGCGCAGGACCTGTTGCCGAAGGCCGCGCCGCAGCCAGCCCCGGTGGTGCTGCAGAACGCGGTGCTGCACACGATCGACGGCGGCGTCGTGCTCGGTGGCACGCTGTGGTTCGTCGACGGCACGATCCGCGGTGTGCTCGCGGCCGGCGAGCCACCGCAGCTGCCGGGCGGAGTGCCGCCGCGCGTGCTCGACCTGCAGGGCAAACACGTGTTCCCGGGGCTGATCTCGGCAGTGACGTCGCTCGGGCTGATCGAGATCGGTGCGGTCGCGCAGACCGTCGACACCGACGAGACGGGCGAGCTGACGCCGGAGGCGCTGGCGCTGGTCGCGGTCAACCCCGACAGCACGGCGATCCCGGTCGCGCGCAGCAACGGCGTGCTCGCCGCCGGCGTGTTCCCGAGCGGCGGGCTGCTGCCCGGTCGCGCCAGCGTGCTGCAGCTCGACGGTTGGACCAACCAGGAACTGGCGGTGCGCGCCGAGGCCGGGCCGGTGATCGCCTGGCCGGCGCTGCCCGGCGAACGTGGCCCCCGCCGCGGCCCGCGCCGCGCCGCCGACGGCGAAGCTCCCGCCGACCCGGTGGCGGCGACCCGGCAACGGCGGCAGCGCATCGACGACGCGTTCACCGCGGCGCGGTCGTGGCTCGATGCGTGGACCGCCGATCCGCGGCTCGGCATCGACATCCGCCATCAGGCGCTGGTGCTGGCGCTGCGCCGCGAGGTGCCGGTGTTCGTGCTGGCCTCCGACCAGGAGCAGATCGAGTCGGCGGTGCGCTGGGCGATCGAGCGCCGGCTGCGACCGGTGATCGTCGGCGGCGAACAGGCCGATGCGTGCACAGCGCTGCTGAAGCAGCACGACGTGCCGGTGATCGTGCAGGGTGTGCACCGCCTGCCTCTGCGCGACGACCTGCCGATCGACGAACCGTTCACGCTGCCGGCGCGTCTCGCCACCGCCGGCGTGCGGTTCTGCATCGCCACCGGCAGCGACTTCAGCAACGACCGCAACCTGCCGTATCACGCTGCGACCGCGGCGGCGTACGGGCTCGGCGAAGCGCGCGCGCTGGCGGCGATCACGCTCGATGCGGCGCGCATCCTCGGCGTCGACGACCGGCTCGGCTCGCTGACGGTCGGCAAGGACGCGACGCTGTTCGTCGCCGACGGCCATCCGTTCGAGCTGGCGACGAAGATCGAGCGCGCGTTCGTGCAGGGCCGCGAGATCGACCTGCGCAACAAGCAGACGGAGCTCGCGAAGAAGTACCGCGAGCGCTACCGGCAGCAGCGCGGCAAGTGAGGCCCGGCGGCGCGGCTCACTGCAGCTGCAGCTCGAGCCCGTTCGAGGTCAGCAGCCCGGCCGGATTCACCGCCGGATCGACCCAGACCGACTGGCTGTAGAGCACGATGCCGGTGAACGCCGGATTGGCGGGCAGCGCCCAGCTGGCGAGCATGCTCTGCCCCGCCGTGTTGCCGATCAGGTTGCCGGTGCTGACGGTGAGGTCGATCAGCGCCTGGCATCCGGGTGCGCCGATGACCCCGAGACCGACGCCCGGCGACGGGATCTGGCTCAGGCTCAGGAAGTTGACGCCGACGCCTGCTCCGGTCGGCTGGCTCGTCTCGAGCTGCAGCGTGGTGCCGAGGATCGGCGGCGTGAGGGCGGCCAGCTGCAGCGCGAAGCGCTCGGCCAGCAGCGCGACGCCATTGGCCGTCGTGATGGCGATCGGCGCGCACAGCGGCGACGGCCCACCCGGCGAGTAACCGACCAGATGGTCGTCGACCGACGCCAAGCTGCCACCACCGACCGGGTCGATCGTCTGCCAGACATAGTGGACCAGACCGGTGTTGAGCTCGAACTGGAACTGCCACGTGCTCGGATTGGCGGCCCAGGTCGGATAGCTCTCGACGCCGTTCCACGTGATGATCATGCGATTGCCGACCAGCTCGGCCACCACCGGACCACTGCCCGGCTCGCTCGGGTTGTAGTCGTGCCACGACCACCACGCGGTCGCCGGAGCGGCCAGGAACGGGGCCAGCTCGGGCACCCAGTTGGGTCCGCCCGGCAGCGCCACCTGCGAGGCGACCGACACGTAACCGTTGCTGTTCACGAACAGCGCCGGCGCGACCCCACCCGGATACGGGAACGGCGCCGGCAGCGAAACTTGCACCTCGGAGTCGTCGCCGAGCGCCAACACCGTCGCGGCCGCCGTCGGCGGCACGAACGCGACCGCGCTCTGGTTCAGCGTGTAGCCGCTGCCGGTCGGCACCAGCGTCAGTCGACGCCCGGACATCGCCGCCGAAGCCGCCGGCGACGCCGACGCCGGCGGCGGCGCCGTGAAGAACTCGTAGAACGAGCCACAGACGTCGTAGCAGCCGAGTCCATACGCGGTGGCCCGCGCACAGGCATGCGTCACCGCACCGTTCGAGTAGAAGAGCGATCCACGCCAGAACCAGCCACTGAAGCCGGTTGCCGGGGGTGCGATCGGCGAGGTGAAGGCGGCGGACTGAACGGCGCCGCCAGAGATCGCGAGCTCGCTGGTGGCGACCGACTGGGCGGCGCCGACCGCGATCAGCAGCGGCCGGACGCCTATGTGGCGAAGCGCCACCCCGTAGCTACCCGGCGCCAGCACCAGACCACCACCGAGCGGAGCCTCGAGACAGGCGCGCGACGGGAAATTGAGGGACGGGCCGCCGCTGGTGATGGTGCCGCGCGCGGCCAGGCTCCAGACCGCAGCATTGCCTTCGTTGCCGACGTGCGTCGTGGTACCCGGCAAGGTCAGCCAGACCTCGATCGAACCGGACGTGCCGGCCGGTGACACCAGCGTCGTTTCCAACTGGCGCAGCGTGATGGTGCTGCTGACCGTCAGGTCGAAGAACGTCTGCGGATTGGCCGCCGCAGCGGTCCATTGCAGGTAGCCGAATGGAGCCACTGGTGCGACCACCAGCGGGGATTGCGCCGGGGCCACGACGGCCAGCCCGAACACGAGGAGCGAAAGGAGAGATCTCATGGCGAGTAGTGGGGACTTCTGCAGGACGAGAACGGACGCCGAGCGATCGCCGCGGCATTGTGCCGGAACAGCCATCGAGCACCAGCCCCGCAGCCACCCGCTCGGCAGACAGAGAATTCCCCGTTCCACTCGCCCCGGCGCCGGCCCAACCAGTTTCCGACGATCCGTGTCGCACGGAACGGCTGCCGCCAAAGAGGGTGCACCATGACCGCATCGCGCGCCGACCGCCTGTTCCGCCGCTTCCTCGACGACGACGACGCCACCGCGTTCGCCGACCTGCACGATCTGCTCCACGACGAACTGCTGCAGACGGCCCTGCGTCTCGCCCCGGATCGCGCCAGCGCCGAGGACCTGGTGCAGGGCACCCTGCTCGGGGCGCTGGAGGCGGCCGGCCGGTTCGATCGCGAACGCCCGGTGACGCCGTGGCTGTTCGGCATCCTGCACAACCAGGCCCGCATGATGCGCTGGCGCGCGCGCCAACGACCGGACCCGACCCGGTGTGCCTGGCCGGAGCCGCGCGATCCGGCCGAGCTGGCGGCCGATCGTGAGTTCGCGACCGCGGTCGCCAATGCCCTGCAGCAGCTCGGTCCGACCTACGCGCCCGTCGTGCAGCTGCACCTCGATCGCGAACTGCCGGCGAACGCGATCGCCGCGCAGCTGCAGCGGCCGGCCGGCACGGTGCGCACCCAGGTCGTGCGCGGCCTCGCGATGCTGCGGCAGCTGCTGCCGGCCGGCGCCGCGACCGCGCTGCTGGTCCGCGTCTCGCCGGGGCTGAGCGGGCCGGCCCTGCGCGCGCTGCTGCTCGAACGGGCCGGGCAAGCCGGGGCGGCGGCGAGTGGCGTCGGTGCCGCGACGGTGGCCCCGAGCACGATCGGCCGCGGCTGGCTGGCTGCGGCAACAGCGGGACTCGTGCTCGCAGTCGCCGTGCCGTGGTGGTTCGCAACGTCGACTGCCGCCGGCCCCGTGCCGCCCAGCGCGGCGGACCGCGCCGTGGCGGCGATCGACACCGGACCTGCGGCGGCGGCAGCCAGCGACTTGTCGCGCAGCGACGGCAACGCACTCGCAGCCGAACGCACTGCGCTGCCCACCACCGCGACGCTGACCGTCACCGTCAATCATGGCGGCCGACCGGTCGCCGGGTTCCCGGTGAAGGCCGTCTCGGTCGCCGACTGGCGCTTCGAACGGCACACGCGCCCGACCGGCCCTGACGGCATCGCGCACTTCGAAGGACTGCCACCCGGCCCGTGGGTCATCTCACCGCGCAGCGAGTTCGGTGCGAACGAGCCGCGCTTCATCACCCTCACCGCCGGCGCCAACGCGCTGATCGCCGAACTGCGCGAGGTGCATCGCTGCGAGGGCATCGTCGTCGATGGTGACGAACGCCCGCTCGCCGATGCCACCGTTTGGCTGTGCGACGGCGACGGTCAATACACGACGGGCTTCGGTGGCATGCCATGGGCCAGGACCGATGCCGGCGGGCGATTCCGCCTCATGACATCGGCAGGATGCGGTGCGTCGCACCTGCTCGCGACGGCCCCCGGGTACGGCGCCAGTGCGGCGGTGGCGATCCACGCTACCGACCAACAGCCGCTGCGACTCCGGCTGAGCGCCAACGGCAGTTCGATACGCGGGCGCGTCGTCACCACCGACGGGCAACCGGCCGCAGGCGTGATCGTTCGTGCCGCGCACGCCGGGCAACGCGGCCGGCTCGCCGCAGTCGGGCCGGACGGCACGATGCACATGACCGACGATCTCGGCCAGTGCCTCGAAGTGCGCACCGACGCCGCGGGTGCGTTCCACATCGACGGCTTCGGCGCCGGGCGGCAGGTGCTGGTGTCGGCATGGAGCGCCGCCCACGCGCGCACCGACGCGATGACGGTCGGCGGTCGCGAGCTCGAACTGCGGCTGCAGCCCGGGGCCACCGTGTCGGGTCGCGTGCTCGACGCCGCCGGCAAGCCGGTCGCCGGCGCCGAGATCGGCACCGAACTCGACAGCGACCAGGCCCCGTTCCACGCGACGGTGTGGACCGATGCCGAGGGCCGCTACACGCTGGCGGGCCTGACTCCGGGCGAGCAGGTCGCGATGGTGTGCCGCAGCGAACCGTCGCCGGACGGCCGCTCGGGTGGTGCCGGCAACGCGGCGACGACGCTGTCGCTGCAGCCCGGCCGTCACCACGAGTGGAATCCGCAGCTGCAGGCCGGCGACGGCATCCAGGGCACGCTGCGCAGTGCCGCGGGTGCACCACTCGCCGGCTGGCGCGTGACGATCCAGGCGATGGAGGAGCTGCCCGGCACCAGCACGTTCTACACCGTCACCGATCGCGATGGCCGCTTCGCGCTGCGCAGCGTGCCGGCCGCGACCTGGCAGATCGAACCCGCGTTCGAGTATCGCTGTCCGACGCGCTTCTGGCTGTCGTGGCCACCGCCGGCGGAGTGCAACCTCGTCTTGAGCGAGGCCCAGGTCGCGAGCACGCTGCAGCCGCCGACCGAACCCGAGGCCGCGACGCTCGGGCGCATCGAAGTGCCCGCGGATCCATCGGCGTCGGTGCAGTTCGCCGCGTGCCGCGACGGCGACCCGCTGCATTGTGCGCTGCTCGACTGGCAGCACGAACGTGGCGTGTTCACCGCCTCGCTGCCCGCGGGCAGCTATCGGCTCACCGCGATCAACTGGTCGCCGGTCGCAGTCGGCCAGCAGGCGGCATCGATGCCGTTCGTGATCCAGGCCGGGGCCGTCTTGAAGCTGACGCCGGAACTGCGCGCCGGGGTGCGACGCACGTTCGCGATCGTCGAGCCGAGTCGCCTCGGCGCCGCGACGGCGATCGCCGAGTTGTTCGATGCGCGCGGCACCACGGTGACCCGGTGGCTGGAAACGCGCTGCCTCGACCAGCCCTTCGCGGCCTCGGTGATGGTGGCGCCGGGCGACTACCGCCTCGTCATCACGACCGGCATCGGCGAACGCGGCGCGATCACGTTCCGTCAGCCGGACCTGCAACCGGACCCGACGGTGCTCGACGTGCTCGTGCTGCCGCAGTGATTCGCTTGCGGCGATGCGAGGTCAGCGGCCGCTGCCAGCCGGCGCGCACTGCCGCAGCGCCACCTCCAGTTGCCCCGCATCGACCTGCAGCTCCACCAGGTCACCATCGCGCCAGGTGCCGGCATCGAGCGCCCCCGGCTGCACCGCGATCGGCGCGGCGGTGCGCGCCCCGCGCAACTGCAGGCGCAACCGCAACCGCGAACCGTTCGCCGCCGACAGCGTGACCTTGCCATCCCGCAACTGCGTCGGCAGTTCGCCACCGCGCCGCGCTGCGGCCACCATCGCCGCGGCGCGCAGCTCGGGGCGCAGCTCGCCGACGTCGGCACGTTCGCCATCGCGCTGCCAGAGCAGCGCCACCGTCGTGCCCGGCGGCAGGCTCGCGGCCGCCGGCCACTGCAGCAGCAACCGCGGCAGCGGCCGCAGCACGAGTCCCACGTCGCCAGCCACGGCCGGCTGCTCGACGAGCTCGTGACCGGGCGCCCAGACCGCGAGCTCCACCGCGCCCGGAACGACGAGCATCGTGCCGCGCCCTCCACGATCGCCGTAGCGATCGACCGACCAGCGCGTGTCGTCGGCGCCGACCGGTCGCCACGCGATCGACGTGTCCTGGCAAGGCACCCCGGCCGGATCCGTGACCCGCACCACGATCTGCGGCGCGATGCCGCGCAGGTCGATCGCCGCCAGCGCGGCCGCGTCCTGGACCTGACCACCGACGATCGTGATCCGACGCTCCACCAACGTCAGCCAACCCACCGCGGCGATCAGGCGGTACTCACCATCGACCAGGCCCTCGGCCGAGAACCGCTGCCGCCCGGCGGCGGCGGCACCGAACACCGTCGACGCCACGGCCGTTCCCGGCGCATCGTTCCGCAGCAGGCTCACGACCAGCGAGTTCCATTCCGGCGCCACCAAGAAGCCCACCTCGAGCTGCACCGCCGCCGCGACCTCGAGCACGACGTCCCGAGCCCCGGGTGCGAAGGAACGCGCGCGTTCCCCGGTGACGTTGCCGTCGACGACGACCCGGTAGTCGGTTTCGTCGGCCAGCCCGTGCACCTCGAATCGCCCCTCACCGTCGAGGGTCACCTGCTGTCGGGTCGCGCGCCCGAAGGCCTGGCCGGCCGGCCAGCTGGAGACGTGCACGCGCAGCGACGCGAGCAGCGCCTTCGGCTCGGCGGCGCCGCGCACGACCACCCGACCGGCGACCAGCAGCGGCAGCGGCTTCAGCACGACGTCACCGACCTGGTTGCGACCGGGGCCCGGCTCGGCCTGCAGCACGAGCTCGGTCGCGAGGTCGCCCGCGTGGACGAACACGCGCGGGTCGTTCGGAGAGTTGTCCACTGGCACCAGGAAGCGGCCGCCCGAATCGGCGGGCAGCTGCTGTTGCGAACCACGCCGCAGTTCGCCACCGTGCGGCCACGGACTGCCGTCCTCGCGGACCAATCGGCCCTGCAACCAGCAACTGCCCGGTTCGATCGGCACCTCGACGCGCATCACTTCACCGGCGCGCTGCGGCCCCGAGAAGTGGCGGCCGGCATACCAATCCGTGCGCCCGAGCAGCTCCAGCGTTGCACCGACGAGCACGCGCTCGAAGCGGGCGCTGCCGTCCGCCGCCCACGGCACCGTGTGGATCTGCCGTTGCAGCGACCGCACCGGGCGATCGTCGGGCCTCAGCACGGCCTGCAACCGGTCGCCCGGCACCAGCGGCCACGCCGCGCCATCGGGCCCGCGCAACATCAGTTCGAGGCTGCCGGTCGGCGGCACCGGCACCGGGATCGGCGCGCCGGGCAACCGCTCGTGATCCAGAACGTGCACCACGGTCGCGCCGTCGCCGCCGGTCAGCTGCGGCTGCAGCGACAGCGTGTGCAGCACCGCACCGTCGAGTTCGGGCCGCGCCAGCCGCACTCCGAGGCGCCCGTTCCCCAGCAGCTGCGCATGCGGCAGTTCCGCCAGCCCGTCGGCATCACTCGGCAACAGCAGCGTCGACCACGGTGGCACGTCCACGCCGGCGCGGCGCCACACCGCCGTCAGCGCCACGCGCACGCCGGCGACCGGACGGCCTTCGCCATCGACGGTGCGCACACGCAACGCGGTGTCGACGTCCATCGCCAACTCCGCGCTCGCCTCCGAACGGCGCACGAAGCACTCGCCATAGCGTTCGCCGGCGCGAGCCACCACACGAGCCCATCGCTCGATCGTCAGCTCGACCCGGCCATCGGCGGCCGTCAACGAGCGCTGGCCGCCCGCGCGCACGGGCGGCTCCGGATCGCGGCGAGCGTCGGCGAGCTCTTCGTCGGACTCGCCGCGTCGGCGTTCGAGCCACCAGACCTCGGCGGCCGGCACCACTTCGCCGGTGGCCCGATCGCGCACCGTGAGCTGCACGGTGCCCGGCACGGGCACCTGTGTGCGCAGCGCGTCCTGGGCCCGAACCGCGCCGAGCGCGAGCAACGACCACCAACCGACAGCTGCGAGCTTCTTCATCACGATTCGCCAGGACTGGGGGACCGCCGTTCGCCTTCCAGCCTGGTGGAAAATCAGCTGTCAACGGTGCGCGGCGTGACCGGTTCAACCGTTCAACCGGAGCCGCGCTCGCCGCGACCCCGACGAGTTCCACAAGCACTGCTGGCCCGCCCCCAGACCCGCGCGTGCGCATCGGCCCACGCCGCGCTACGCGGGTCAGCGGCGGCCAAGAAAAAGGGGGCGCGACAAGCGCTTCGCCGTTTGCTCCAAGAAACCTGTAAGGCGCAGGAGCGGAACGGGCTAACGCGACCTGCTGGACGAGGTTACGAGGGTGGCAGGACGGCAGGCGGGGTTCACGGATGATCCTGAACCGCAGCATGAACCGCCCATGCGCCCAAGCAACTCATGGCTCATCATACGATATCAAGCCCCGGCCAGCCCCCTCTTTGACCGATAATTCCACTGATGACTCAGCTGGGCCCAGTAGCAGGCAAAAAGAGCTGGATCAGATCGCTTCTCCACAAAAAACTGTGGACGCTCAGAAGCAAAATCTGAGCCAACCAACATAGGATGAATGACGAGGGCCGCATTTTCGGCGTCTGGGTCGATCACTATCGCCCCAAATGGTATGATATCGTAAAACTTAACCTCAAACCGGATGCGCTCAAATGGACCCATAGACTTACGAAGTCTGCGAAACGCGCTCTCTGCGAATTTCAACTGTTTCGCGTAGGAAAAGGTATCGGCAGTCGAAGGCCCTGCCGCTTGCCATACCTTGACACCAGGACCAAACATCTTGTCACCCATGGCAATTCCAAATCGTGCCGTCGGGTTGCGACACAAGAACTCACAGATAGCTTGATGGGTTTTTTCGTGCCTCGCAAGAAACTGCAGACTCTGTCCAAAGACCAGCACTCGCTCCCGGGCCAACTTGACCGCATTATCAGCCCGAAGGGGACATTCTTTGGCCTTTGCCGAGTAAGGCAGCCGCCCAGTGACACCTGACCAGTCATACACAGCAGAACTGGCGGCCTCGACCACCTCACCCACAACGTCTCTGCTCGCCTGGCTCAGACGATCTATCGCCTCTATCCGATTCACCTCAAGGTAATCGGCAAGATACCCCACCATACACCTCACCTCGTCAACTACACTGATCTGTGAACTCTGCCATTTGCGAAGAGTCCGAGGCACATGATCCGGACCGAAGCCCGCAACCCTGGCAACAACGATTTTCATCAAACGCACATCTTCCGCGCTCCCGCCGGACTTCGGAGTCGCCAAGTATGATGCTATGCCGCACTCCCCCACCACCCAATCGCTAGCCATGGCAGCACTCGATGCGATGAGGAGAAAGACGTCCGAGTCTGCCATTCTCTCGTGCAACGTGGACTGCCAATCTGAGGCAACCGGAACTGCGCCATGATGAATGGCCAGAAACACCTCAACCGTGCGCCCGAATGCAACGTCTAGCAGATTCTTCACCCGAAGCGCAAGTTCGGCATCCAGCCGGGAGTGTGACAGAAACACTTTTCTCATCTTTGATATAGGACTCATCCCCATGACGGATTGACCACATGCCGCAAACTCGGTCCGAACATTACTTCACTCACGCTTCCTAGTGTAGCGCGTCGGGATCGTACGCTGACGCCCGACTACTTCGGCCCGCCGACGCTCGGCGGCTCGCGCCCGGCCAGCTTGCACAGGTGCACGACCGCCGGATCGACGACCTGCTTGCCCTTGCGCACCAGCACCTCGTGGCCGGCGAACGCGCGCAGCATCGCCTCGGCCCACGCGGTCTTCGCCGCCTTGCCCTTCACGGTGCCACCGAGCGCCTCGAGCCGCGCCGCGAACGCGCGCGAGACCTTGGGCTCCTTGTTGCGTGCCGGCGCGGTCAGGTAGCTCTCGACCGCCGCGCGGCACCGGCTCGTGAAGCCGGCTTCGCCGTCGATGCCGCGCCAGCAGCGCGCGAGCAGCACGTCGTCGGCACAGCCTTGCCGTTCGAGCGCCGCCAGCAGTTCACGATGGCCCGCCGCGTCGGCCGGCGGCGGCAGCGCGCGCAGCCGCGCATGGCCGAGCTGGTGCACCGTGCGGCGATACAGCGCGTGCTCCTGGTCGTCGAGCCGACCGGCGACCGCGGCGTCGAACGCATCGACCAGCGCGAGCGCACCGGCCGCATCCGCGGCGGCGATCGTGGTGTCGACCATCGCCAGCGCGAACGGGTTGCGGCGCAGCGCCGCCTGCACGAACGCGACCGCCTGCGCCGGCCGCTCGGCCTCCGGCAGCGCGTTCCAGACTCGCACCAGCACCAGCGCATCGACGAACGACGCGAGCCCGTGGTTGCAGCCCCACGCGACCGACTGATGGAACACCATGCCGCGCCGCCCGCCGCGGTCGTCGTGGTTCCATCCTGCGTGCACCGTCGTCACCTCGTCGCCGCCGGTCGCGTACTGCTCCCCGACGCAGCGATAGCGACCGGTCGCCGGGTCGTGCTCCATGCGCACCAGCGCGCAGTGCCCCGGCTGTCCGGCGGTCGATGCCGGCACCCCGACGATGCGCCACGTGCGCGCGCCGATGTTGCCCATCGTCCCGCACACGCCGCCGTCCTTCCACATCATCTGGATCGAGCCGTAGGCGAACGGGAACGGCGACAGCCGCCGCGCCGACTGCATGTCGAACTGCTGCGCGATGCCGCCGATGTACTCGCCGTAGGTCTCGAGCTCGCCGTGGTCGCGGAAGCGGAGCCAGATGGCCTCGCGTTCGCGCAGCGGCTGGTCGTCCGCGGCCAGCATCAGCAGCAGCGGCCACGGCGCCTGCAACGGGAAGCGCGGCCAGCGGCGCGCCTGCTTCATCTCGGCCGCGAACGCATGGCGGTCGTTGCGCACCAACCACGCCATCGACTCCGCCATCGACGGCGCCCGGTCGCGCTGCATCGGCATGCGTCCCTTGCGGCGGTACGCGTCGAGGAACAACGTGTGCGCGGCGGCGATGCGTTCGCGCAGCGCCTGGTCGCCGATCGCCTCGGTGGAGTACCAGTGCACAGCGCGATCGCCGGTGTCGAGCCGCAGCCCGGGATGGCCGTGCGCCGCCATGTACGACTCGAACTCGGCCTGCAGCGACGCACTCGCGATCACATCGGCGGCGACCAGCGGCCGCAGCACCTGCCTGGTGACCTCGACCGCCTTGCCGCGCGGTTTGGCGACCCCTCGTTCGTCGTAGACGAGCGGCGGCAGCTCCTTGCTGCGCTGCTCGACCTCGATCGGAGCGTGGTCCTCGAGGAAGTTGACGATGTGGTCATCGCGATCGAGCGTGCGGCCCGGGTCCTTGGTCGCGACCGGCTGCCGCGGATCGCCCGGGATCGTCAGCACGAGCGGCGCCCGCGGCGTCACCGAGGGCAGCGCCGGAGTGCCTTCACCGTCGCCGTCGTTCCACCCCGATGCCTCGTCGCGCGCCAGCATGTACGAACGCTGGATCGCGAACGCGAGCGCCAACTGCGGGTGGTCGCGACGGACGAGCTCCGGGCCGAGATCGAGTTCGAGCGAACGCAGCGCCAGCAGCACCGGCAGCGGATCAGCGCGGCAGCCCCACACCGACGCACGTCGCACCGGGTCGGCATCGACGAAGGCCAGGAAGTCGGCCGGCAGCTCGATGCCTCGAGTGCTGCACGCGGCGAGCGTGTTGCTGCGCGCGACGTCGAGATGCGCGGCGATGCGCGCGGCGAAGCCGTCGTCGGCGACCGTCGGCGACTGGGCCGGTGCGATCGCCGCAGCCACCAACAGCGCGACCAGCCACGGCGCACCCGCGGTGCGGGGGCGGCAGTTCGAGTGGAGCATGGTCCGGTTCGCCTACAGCACGCGGACCAATCGGCCGTTGGTCGCCGAGAAGCCCTGCGGGCCGGCCGCGTCGATCGCGAACGCCTGCACCGTGAACTGCACGCCACCGCTGCCGAGCGGCAGCGGGAACGGGAACGTCCCGGCCCCCGCCGCATCGAACGGCACCGCCGCGGTGCCCAGCACACTGCCGAGCAGCAGCTGGCAGCCGAGCACCGGCAGGCTCGTCTGGCCGATGCCGAAGCCGAGCACCGCGATCGAGCCGGGCAGGCCGTTGCCGATGCCGAGGTCGAGCGTGCTGCCCGATGGCGGGCAATCGCTGTTGGCGCTCAACACCGGCACGCCGGGCCCGCCGGCGCAGCCGCTGCCGTAGCTGCCATCGCAGCCGACGCTGACACACGGGCTCGCCACGTTGCTGTTGTTGCCGTGCACCATGTAGACCGAGACGCCCGGGCCGAACGCGGCCGTGAACGCGGTCGAAGGCAGCGTCACCGTGACCTGCGTGCCCTGGGTGCAGAACACGTTCGCGAAGTGCACCAGCGGGCCGTTCTGCGTGCAGTTCGCGTTGCTGAGGCGCAGGTGCGCGCAGGTCGCGAAGTTCTTGCCGTAGACGACGGTGACGTCGCCGTTGGCGAGCACGGTCACGCTCTGCAGCGAGACCTGGTCCTGGGCAGCGGCGGTAGCGGTGACGACCGCGGCGCAGAGCGCCGCACGGAGCAGGAGATCAGGCATGGCGAGGGCTGGGACAGCTGGGGCGGCCCGCAGGATACCGGACCGCGGCCACTTTCCCGCGGTCACGGCGGGTGAGAACACGTTTGCCGTCCGGGCCAGTCGCCAGCGCCAGTAGAGTGCGCCGATGACGAAGACCGGCCGCAACGACCCCTGCCCGTGTGGCTCGGGCAAGAAGTTCAAGAAGTGCTGCGCGCTGGTCGCGCCGCCGGCCGCGGCGGTCCCAGCTCCGGTCGATGACGTGCCGCCGCCGACCGATCAGTCACCGACGACCGGCGGCGGTCGCACCTGGGTGCCGCTGCAGCACCAGCAACCGACGCTGCGACCGAGCAAGTTCGGCCGCAAGAAGAACCGAGCGTGAGCGTCGGTCGGGGCGGGCGGAAACGAACGCGGGCCCGGTGACCGAGGTCACCGGGCCCGCTGCAGTTCCCGGGAACTGCTTCCGAGCCGCGATCAGAAGAAGCTGATGAAGCTGGCGACGCCGTTCGACACGGTCGCGCCGAACGCGTTCTGGCCGTTCGGCAGGCTGTTCGGGACCACCAGCGCCGCCGCCTGGGCGTAGAGCTGGAAGCCGTACGACACCCCGGCCGGGACCTGGAACTGCGTGGTCAGGCTGTTGCTGGTGCCGACGAACGCGATCAGCAGGTCGAGCGACGCGACGTGCAGGTTGCAGCCCGGCATGCCGGCCAGCGCGAGGCTGGTGCCCGGCAGATCCTGGCCGAGGCTGATGATCGTGGTGCCGAGGTAGACGCCCGAGGTCGGCGCGGCCTCAGGGATGTTGGTCTGGGTGTAGGTGACGAGCGTGCCCGAGCCGGCCGTCGAGACCGGGGCCGGGGACGCCGCCAGCGACATCGCCGGAGCGTTGATGGTCGCGACCTGGTACGGGAGCTGGGTCGCGAAGTTGATCTCGTTGGCGGTCGAGGGACCGGCCGGCGAGTAACCGACGAAGTGACCGATACCGGACGCGCCGATCGTCGACATCGTGCCCCAGGCGATCACGACGGTGCCGTTCGGGTAGAACTGCATCTGGAACGTGCTGGCGTCGGCAGCCGTGGTGCCGTCGAAGTCATAGACGCCGTCCCAGGTGACCATCGTCACGCCGGCCGACTCCTCGTACTTGATCTGGCCGCTGCCCGGCTCGGTCGGGTTGTAGTCGTGGGCGCTGCGGAACGACGTCTGCGGGCTATTGAGCAGCAGGGCCGCGGTCTGTTGGAAGGTCGTGCTGTTGCCGGTCGCGAGCGACACGAAGCCGTTGGAGCAGATCGCGAGGCCGGTCGAACCGGGGAACGAACCGACCGTGAACGGCACCACCGTCTCGGTGTCATCGCCGTTGGCGACGATCGTCGGCACGGCCTGCACCGAACCCACCGGCAGGAACGTGCCCGCCGCGGTGATCTGGTAGCTGCCGGCGTTCGGCGTGAACGTGATCGCCGTGTTGCTCAGCGCCGGGCTGGCGAGCGCCGACGTCGCGAACGACTGGTGCGCCGAGTCGCTCAGGGTGTAGCAGCCCGCGCCGTAGCTCGTGTGCGAGGCCGGCAGCACCTGGCAGGTGACCGACTGGTTCCAGCCCGCGCCGTTCGGCACGAAGGTGATCGTCTGGCTGGCGATGTCGAACGTGCCGGTCGCGAACGACTGGTGCATGCCACCGGTGGCCGAGCTGGCCGGGCCAGGCGAGAAGTCGCTGGCCGCCGGCACCGCGAGGCCGTTGGCGCAGGAGATGCCGGTGAAGGCCGGGGAGGAGCCCGTCACGTTCGTGCCGGCGGCGTAGCTGAACACGATGTTGCCGTTGGCGAAGATCTCGGCCGAGAAGCTCTTCTGCGCCGTGAAGCCGAAGTCGACGACGTTCTTCCAGGTCACCTTGCAGCTGACACCGGCGCTGGTCGTGTTGTCGAAGAAGACGCCGTTGCCGGCGCCGGAGCTGTTGAGGTCGCGCCAGTACGGGGCGATGCGCGGGTTGCTGCCGGCCGGGCCGTAGAGCGAGGCCGCGGCGGCGGCGGTGACGCTGCCGTAGCTGGCGGAACCCGGCGAGCTGGTCAGCGTGCCAGCGGCGTTCGTCAGCATCAGCACGCCGTTGGTGGTGGCGCGGAAGTGCGTCCACGTCGTGGTGCCGGCGCTGCCCGCCATCGTGAAGGTGAAGCCCAGCGGCTGCACCGCGAAGAGGCTGTCGTCGCCGGAGCCGAGCAGCGTGCCCGGGCTGGTGAAGTCATTGCACTGCGCGGTGGCAGCCACGGCGAGGAAAGCAGCGGCCGCGAGGCCGGTCAGAATGCGTGTCATTGGTTGCTTGCTACGGAGAGATGTGGAGTCAACAGCCGCTGGACACTCTGCCCGCGCTGCACTCCGGGTTGAGCAGGCTATCACGGGGCACGCCGCAGTGGAACGCCTGCAGGTACCCGAACCAATGCGTAGCGAGCCGTCGATTCTGCTGCGGCGCAAGCGAGACCACGCAGCCTCGCCACCGGACTTCCCCGGCTCCGGCTCAGGGTTTTGCGTTCGCCCTCATCGGCATGAGCGGCGTCGGTGCAGGCACGACGGATCGCCTTCCCCCGCACCCTGCTCGACGGCGGGAAGGTCCCGAAGCGGGAATCGCCGCCGCCGCCGAATCGACCTCGAAGCCACGAGCCGTTGCGATCCACCGATCGCGCGACGCTTGTCGCGCCGGGGACAGGAACCCGCGGTGCGCCCCGTCAGGGAACTCGGCTGCAGATGCGTCCCCGCCGCGTGTACGACGCGCAATCCGCGCCCGTCATGAATCACGTCGCAGTCATCGCAGCACTCTCTCTGTCGCTCACCACCACCATCGCCCACGCCCAGTCACTGGGCTGCCACGATCTCGCGGCGATCGCGCCGATCGCGCAGTCGCTGGTCGTCGCGGCCCCCGCGTTCGGCAGCAACGCGGTGCGGCTCGAACTGCCGAGTGGGCTGCTGTACGAGCAGTCGTTCGGCAACTTCACGCCGACCACGCAGGTGGCGATCGCGTCGGCGACCAAGACGCTGTCGGCGGCGGTATTGATGTCGCTGGTCGACAGCGGCGTGCTCTCGCTCGACGACCGCGTCGGGCAGTGGCTGCCGGAGTGGAACAGCGGCCTGCAGTCGCTGATCACGCTGCGCATGTGCTTCACCCACACATCGGGCATGGAGCAGAACGATCCGGTGGTGATGGACGACACCATCACGCTGCGTCAGGCGGCCGCCCGGATCGCCACGATCCCGCTGCACTACATCCCCGGCACCCGCTTCGAGTACGGCAGCCTGTCGATGCACGTGGCCGGTGCGGTCTGCGAAGTGGCGAGCGGCCAGTCGTGGTCGACGCTGTTCGCGCAGCGCATCGCTGTGCCGCTGCAGCTGGTCGCGACCGACTACTTCGGCTTCGGCCCGACCCTGAACCCGCGCATCGACGGCGGCGCGCGCTCTACGCTGCGCGACTACGCGCGCTTCACGGCGATGCTGCGCGAGGACGGCAGCTGGAACGGCGCGCAGGTGCTGACCCCGGCCAGCGTCGCCGAGATGCTGACCGCGCAGACGGTCGGCATCCCGATCCTCGGCACGCCGCACCCGTATTCGGCCCCGTACGGGATCGGCATCTGGATCGACCGCCGCGACAGCCAGGGCCGCACGCTGTTCGCGAGCGGCGTCGGTGCGTTCGGCTTCGCGGGCTGGATCGATCGGGCGCACGACCTCAGCGGCACGTTCGCGATCGCCTACCTGAACCAGCTCTCGTACCCGTATCTCGAGCGCATCTTCACCGCCGTCGACGCCGCCGTGCTGCCGGCCGGCTCCAGTTGCCTCGGCGTGCCGTCGCCGGCGTGTGCGGCGACCGTGTGGATGAACGCGACGCGGCCGGCCACCGCGGGCAACCCCGACTTCGCGCTGCGCTGCGATCGCGCCCCGGCCGGCATGCCCGGCGCGATGCTGCTCGGCGATCCGCTGCCGAGCGGCCTGCCGGTGTTCGACCTGACCGCGTTCCTCGGCCCGCAGATCGACGTGGTGGCGGGGCTGGTCGCCGACCCGCTCGGCCGCGCGACGCTGGCCGCACCGCTGTCGTCGGTGACCGCCGGCCTGTCGTTCGGACTGCAGAGCGTGTGGCTGTCGCCGGCACCGTGCACGCAGCTCGGGCTGCAGGCGAGCCACGGCCTGCGCCTCTTCGTGTCGCCGTGACCGGACCCGCCGTCAACCGCCGATCGCCAGTCGCACCATCGCCAGCAGTTCCTGGGCGCGGAACGGCTTGCGCAGGAACCCGGCCAGCCCCTTGCCCTGGAAGCCACTGGTCGCCTCTTCCTCGGCGAAGCCGCTGGTCAGCACCACCTGCACCTCCGGCCGATGCGCGCGCAACAGCCGGAACGCATCGCCGCCGGACAGGTGCGGCATCGTCAGATCGAGCAGCACCAGATCGAACTCGGCGCCGTCGGCGGTGAAGGCGCGCACCCCGTCGCGGCCGTCGACGGCGACGGCGACCGCGAAGCCGTGGTGCTCGAGCACCTTGCGCACGAACACCCGCACGTCCTCCTCGTCGTCGACCACCAGCACCGCGCGGCCGCGGCCGGCCAGCGCCGGCGCGACCGGGGACTTCGGCGCGAAACTCTCGACCGGCGCCAGCGCCGGCAGCAGCACCTTGAACGTCGTGCCCTTGCCCTGCTGGGTGTAGACCTTGATGGCACCCTTGTGGGCGCGAACGATGCCCTGCACCGCGGCGAGCCCGAGGCCGCGACCGGTGAACTTGGTGGTGAAGAACGGGTCGAAGATGCGTTCGCGCACCGCGTCGGGCATGCCACAGCCGTTGTCGGAGACCTCGAGATAGACATAGCGCCCGGCCGGCAGGTCGTCGGGCGCGTGGATCTCGCGCAGGTAGCGCAGGTCGGCGTCGATCAGCCCGGTCGTGACCGTGATCACACCGCTGCGCTCGCCGATCGCGTCGGAGGCGTTGGTGATCAGGTTCATCACCACCTGTCGCAGCTGGGTCGCGTCGGCGCGCACGGTCGGCAGTCGCTGCATCAGGTTGAACTTCAGCACCGCGCGCTTGTTGATCGCCGTCGCCAGCAGCTGCGACATCTCCTCGGTCAGCGTGTTGAGGTCGACCGCGGTGACGATGAACTGACCGCGCCCGGCGTAGGCGAGCATCTGCTGGCACAGCTCGGCCGCGCGCATCGCCGCCCGTTCGATCTGACCGAGGTCGTCCCCGACCGCGTCGCCGGGCGCGATCCGCATCCGCGCCAGCGACGCGTAGCCGAGCACTGCGGTCAACAGGTTGTTGAAGTCGTGGGCGATGCCGCCGGCCAGCACGCCGAGGCTCTCGAGCTTCTGCGACTGCATCATCTGCCGCTCGTAGCGGCTCTGCTGCTCCTTCTCGCGCAGGCTCAGCTCGAGCTCGCGCCGCGCGTCCTCGGCGGCACGCCGATCGGTGACGTCGCGGCCGACCGCCTGCACCTCCAGCAGCGTGCCGTCGGCGGCGTGGAAACCGCGGTTGATGAACTCCATCCAGCGCACCCGACCGGCGCCATCGAGCACACGGTTCTCGATCCGCACCACCGGGTGGGTCGACGACATCTCGCTCAGCTTCTCCCGCACCAGCTCGAGGTCGTCGGGCAGCACCACCGGTTGCCAGGTGTGGCCCAGCAGCTGCTCGGCGCTGCGACCGAACGTGCGGCAGTAGATCTCGTTGACGAACGTGAACGTGCCGTCGGCGAGGAACCGGCACACCACCTCGGTCTGGTCCTCGACCACCTGGCGGTAGCGGTTCTCGCTGATGCGCAGCGCCTCCTCGACGGCGCGCCGCTTGCTGAGATCGCGCGTCACCTTCGAGAAGCCGCGCAGGGCGCCGGCCGGGTCACGCAGCGCGGTCAGCACGACGCTGGCCCAGAACCGCGACCCGTCCTTGCGTCGCCGCCAGCCCTCCTCTTCGTGGCGACCATCGTCGCGCGCCTTCCCCAGCGCCCGCGCCGGCCGGCCAGCGGCGACTTCCTCGTCGACGTAGAACTCGGCCAGCGACCGGCCCAGGATCTCGGCCTCCGTCCACCCCTTGATCCGCGCCGCGCCGGGGTTCCAACTGGCCACCCGGCCCTCGGTATCGAGCAGGAAGATCGCGTAGTCGGTGACGCCGTCGACCAGATGGCGGAAGCGCTCCTCGCTCTCAAGCAGCGCGCGCTGGGCCTGTTCGCGAGCGGTGACGTCGGTGGCGACCCCGAGCACCGCCTGCACGCTGCCGTCGGCCGCATGCTCGGGCACCAGTCGGCACAGGAACGTCACCGGCCCGCCCGGGGTCGGCGCGGTGACCTGGTACTCGGCCGGGGTGCCGGTGGCGACGACGCGCTGCACGTGGCGCTCGATGTCGACCGCCAGATGCGGCGGGATGCCGGCCTGCCCCGGGGTGCGGCCCAGCAGCGTCGAGCGCTCGACGCCGATCGCGCGCGCCGCCGCGAGGTTGGCGAACGTGTGGCGCCCGTCCCGATCGAGGCGGAACACGGGGGTTGGCAGCAGGTCCAGCAGGCTCTGCAGATCGACCACCTTCCACTCCTCGGTTCCCGGACGCCGCCGTGCGACCCCACGAAGTCGTTCCGTGACGTCCACCGCGCCGCGGGAATCTACCCTGCGCCCGGCGATCGGGAACGGGAACCTCACACCTTCGCACCGTCGGGTCGCCGGACCAGCGCCTCAGGCCTCGAGCACCACCTTCAACGCCTTGGTCGCCGCGGCCCGGCCGAACGTGTCGTAGGCGGCGAGGATGTCGTGCATCGGGAACCGGTGCGTGACCAGCCGCCGCGGGTCGAGGCGATGGGCGCGGACCGTGCGCAGCAGCATCGGCGTCGACACCGCGTCGACCAGCCGCGTGGTGATCGTCACGTTGTGCGACCACAGCGTCTCGAGGTGCAGTTCGACCGGCTTACCGTGCACGCCGATGTTGGCGATCACGCCGCCGGCGGCGACGATCCGCTCGCAGAGCCGGAACGTGTCGGGGACGCCGACTGCCTCGATCGCGGTGTCGACCCCGCGCCCGTCGGTCAGCAGTTGCACCGCGGCCGCGGCGTCGCCGGTGGCACTGTTGACGACGTCGGTCGCGCCGAGCGCCCTGGCGACCTCGAGCCGGTGGTCGTCGAGATCGATCATGATGATCCGGGACGGCGTGTAGAACTGCGCGGTCAGCAGCGTCGCCAGCCCGATCGGCCCGGAACCCACGATCGCGACCGTGCCGCCCGGCGCGATCCTGCCGTTCGCGACGCCGCACTCGAAGCCGGTCGGCAGGATGTCGCTCAACATCACCGCGGCCTCGTCGTCGACGTCGGCCGGCAACGCGTGCAGGCTCGAGGTCGCGTGCGGGATGCGCACGAAGTCGGCCTGCGTGCCGTCGATGGTGTTGCCGAGGATCCAACCGCCGGTCGCGCAGTGCGACGGCATGCCCTGGCGACACGCCGGGCACAGTCCGCAGGCGGTGATGCACGAGATCAGCACGCGGTCGCCGGGCGCGAAGCCGACCACGGCGGCGCCGACCGACTCGACGACGCCGGTGCCCTCGTGGCCGAGGATGCGGCCGCTGCTGCAGGTGGCGACATCCCCCTTCAGGATGTGGAGATCGGTGCCGCAGATGGTGCTGCGCACGATGCGCACCACGGCGTCGGTCGCCCGCTGCACGGTCGGCTGCGGTCGTTCCTCGACGCCGATCCGGCCGCGACCGAGATAGACGAGCGCGCGCATCAGCCGAGCCTCTTGGTACCGCGACGGCGATCGTGGCGACGTGGCGCGTCGAACGGTGAGCGAGCGGCGGGGTCCACGACGATGGTGCCTGGGCAGAACTGGTGCATGCACTGCTCGTAGCCGCTGCGCCTGTTGCCGCGATGAAGTGCACGTGAGCCGGCACTCACGGCCGGGACCCGCACGGACCGCGACGCGGCCGATTGTAGAAACCCGCGCCGCGCGAACGGCAGCGCTGCCACCGCACCGGCGACGCCGACCGCGGCGAGCGGCGGCCGCGACGACGGCACGGCGGTTGCCAACGGCTGGCTCGCGGCGAGTCACGGAGCACCTCCGCTACCGCCGCCGAGGTACGCACATGAGCAAGCTTTTCATCCTGATGTCGATCCTGTCCCTGCTCCCGGCCACGCTGCTGTCGGGCCAGGAGCCCGCCGGCAAGCCGCCCGCGCCGCCTGCCGCGCCGCCGGCCGCGCAGCCGCAGCCCGGCAGCAACGCCAGCGACGCGATCCTGGCCACGTGGCTGGTCGTCGCCAATGACAACGAGGTCGCACTCGCGAACCTGGCGCTGAAGAGCGCGCAGCACAAGGACGTGCAGCAGTTCGCCCGCCAGATGGTCGAGGACCACGCCGCGTTCGGCAAGCAGCTGCAGCCGTTCACCGCCGCGCCGGCCGCGGACAGCAAGGCCCGTCGAGCCGAGGACAGCAGCGGCGTCGACGAACGCAAACCGGTCGATGCGCGCGGCAAGGTCGCGGTGCCGACGGGCTTCGACCACGGCGTGCTGCTGCACGACGTCGGCAGGAAGTGCCTGGCCTCGGCCACGCGCATGCTCGGCGAACAGAAGGGCGCCGCGTTCGATCATGCCTTCATGCAGCTGCAGGTCGCGAACCACGTGATGATGGTGGACCTGCTGGAAGTGTTCGCCGACCACGCGTCGGCCGAGCTGCGACCGACGCTGGCCAAGGGTCTGGCGACGGTGAAGGGCCACCTCGAGCACGGCAAGACGCTCTGCAAGCAGGCGGAGAAGGTCGCGCAGGCGGATGTCGCCGGCAAGGGCGCGCACGGCGGCAGCGGCGCCGGCAAGTAGCCGCGTCTCGGCGTGGCCGCGGGCCGGCCGGATCAGAAGAAGAAGTGCACGCCGATGCCGAGGAACTGCACGCGATCGGTGTAGAACTGCCCGTTCGGCGAGTGCCCGTCGTACCACTCGAGCAGCACCGCGAGGCGCTGGCTCTGGCGGCCGACGTCCTCGAACACGACGCCGGCGCGCACCGACGCATCGAGGCCCCAGTCGTTCTCCTGCCGCTGTTTGCAGTCGACGGCCGCCACCGGCCACATCCCGGCGCCGGCGCCGAACGGCTGCTGCCCGCGCCACTCGAGACCGTAGTGCAACGTCCACGACTCGAGGTCGGCCGGTTCCGCGGCGAGCAGATAGCTGCCACCCGCGTACGGCCGCAACCCGCCCGCCAGTTCCTGACTGGCGACGACGTCGACCGTCTCGTAGCTGAGGTTGACGCGGCCGCTGCCGGTGATCTGTTCGCGCAGCACGTACTCGTCGCCGAGGTGCGAACTCTGGTGGCGCAGCCGCAACAGCAGCGAGGTGTCGCGGTGGCGCCCGGCCAGATACGGCCCGATCGTGTAGTCGGCATTGACGAGATCCTTCGAGGCGCGATCGAGATCGAAGATCGCGAACACGCCGGCCTGCAGACCGGCCTCCCAACGCAGCACACCGGTGCCGCGGCTGCGCGCGAACGCGAGCGTCTCCCCGAAGCCGGCGGCGCCGATCTGCGCCAGCGGCTCGGTGCCGGCCGCGCGATCGCGGTCCTCGACGTAGTACTGCCACGAGGCGAAGAAGTGCGGCCAGCGCGGATCGGCGAGCAACGGCTCGAACAAGCGGCCGGTCGACAGGAACAGCGTCGATGCCGCCGCGGGCGCCGCGACCCCGGGCTCGGGCCGGAGGAAGATCACGTCGCGCACGCCGGGCAGCGCGCGCAGCACGATGGCGAGCCGCTGGCGTTCGAGTCGGCCGAAGTCACGATCGGGCAACTGGACCAAACCGTCGCGCACCGTCACCGGCTCGGCGGCGAGCCCGAAGTCGCGTTCGAGCACGGCGGCCACGTAGCCGGCGACGACGCGGTCATCGAGCTCGGGTTGCTGCGCGACCAAGGCCCCGAGCGACCACAACACGGACATCGACGCCGGACCGAGGGTTCGCATCGACCGACGCTAGTGCCTGCGCGCGTCGGGACGGCCACGATTGCCGCCGCCTCGCGACGGATTCCGGGCCGCGGCGCATGAAGCCGAATTCACGCGCCGTTCAGCCCATTCTCGCCCGTCCACACGATTGCCGATCGCGGTAGCGCGCCCACGCCGGGTGCGCTCGTCGACCGCGGTCACCGCTCCGAGAACTGCCATGATCCTCGCCTGCTTCGTGTCGTTGTTGTCGTCCGTGCTCGCCGCGCCGCCCCAGGCGCCTGCCGAGCCTCTGACGTCCTTCCTGCTGCGCTCGCAGCAGACGATCCACGGGCGCGCGGTCGCGATCGAAGGCGATTGGGTGGTCCTCGACGTGGTGTTCCTGGACGGCAGCGCGACGATCCGGCGCCAGCTGGACGACTTCGGCCCCGTTTCCCAACTGCGCATCCACCAACAGGTGACACCACCGATCACGTTCGAAGACCACCTGGCGATGGCGCGCCGGGCGATCGCGCTCGAGGTCCTGCCGCAGGCGGGCGAACACGCCGGCATCGCCCGCCGGCTCGCGGCCGCGGACCCGACCGGGGCACAGACCGCGACGCTCGACACCTGGGCCGCCGCCACGCTGACCGTGCTGTTCGACACCGCGATCCGCGGCGGCGACGTCATGGCGGCACGTCACTACCTGCGCCTGATCGCGACCCGCGTGCCGGACCGCTTCGACGAGAAGCGCATCGGCGAGATGTTCGACCAGATCGCGGCCGCCGACACCCTGCGTCGCAAGACCACGCGCGCGGTCACGGCCGCCGCCGCGGTGTCGAAGCAGCGCGGGAAGTTCGAGCTGGCGATGCAGCCAGTGCAGAAGCAGGTCGAACGCGCCGACGCGCTGGTGCGCGCCGGTCTGGGCAACGCGCGCCACACCGTGCAGTCGACGCACAGCTACGAACAGGCGCTGGTGGCCTACCGTTCCGCCTGGGTCGACCTGCAGGCGATCCTGAAGACCGCCGGCACCGCGGCGGAGGACCAGCAGGACGCCGCCGAACTGGTGCAGCGCATCAAGGACAGCGCGCTGCAGGCGATGCTGCACGCCGGCAACGCGATGGCGGTCCAGGGCGACTACCGATCTGCCCTGGCCTGGGCCAGCAAGGGCCTGCTGTTGGACGCCGACAGCGAGGATGCGAAGGCACTGGTGCGCACGATCCAGATCGCGCAGTCGTCCGGCGGACCATGGGGCGGCTGGGCGCGCTGAGCGCTCGCGTGCCGTTCTTGCACCGGATGGGATCCCGGCGCCGCGACCGTATGCTCGTTCGCAGCGCGCATGCCCTGTCGCCGACCGCACGACCTGCCACCCGAACTGCACGGCCTGCCCGACCGCGCCGAACTGCACGCGCTGGGCATGCCGCGCCACTGGCGCGGCGAGATCGACGACCTGCTGCTGGAGACGCGGCGGCTGCCCGGCATGCGCATGCTGCGCATCTACGTGCCGGCCCCGGAACTGCGCGGCGAGCAGCCGCTGCCGCTGCTGCTGGTCAACGACGGCCACAAGGCGTTCGAGCCGTCCAACCACGCGCGGGTGGCCCCCTGGCAGCAGTCCGGCACGCTGCAACTGCACCGGCTGATGGACGGGCTGCTGTGCGCGGGAACGGTTCGGCCCGCGATCGTGGTCGCGATCGGCACCCACGCCGGCTCGCGCGCCGACCAGTACGTGCCCGTGCGCACGCAGCACGGCGCCACCGACTTCGGCGGCGGCGGCGACATCTATCTCGACGTGCTGCAGCACGAGGTGTTGCCCGCGGTGGAGCGCCGGTTGCGCACCCTCGCGCTGTCGACCGCCGCCGCCGACCGCGTGCTGTGCGGCGCCTCGATCGGCGGCGTGTCGGCGCTGTACGGCGCGCTGGTGCGGCCCGAGGTGTTCGGCGGCGCCATCGCGCTGTCGCCGTCGGCGTGGATCGACGACGGCTTCCTGCTGCGGCTCGTGCAGCAGCGCGGCATCGCCTCACCGCGCATCGCCGCCGACATCGGTGCGTCCGAACGCACGCCGATCCGCGACCACTGCCGCGACCTGTTCGCGGCCCTGCGCACCGCCAGCGGCGGCCGCGCGCTGGCCGCGGAAGTCGACGGCAGCCACAACGAGGACAGCTGGCGGGCGCGTTTGCCGCGGCTGCTCCAGCACGTGTTCGGCAGCAACTGAGCCGCGCGCACCGCCCCATCTCGCATGCACGACCGCTTCCCGACCATCGTCGATCGCATCGGCAACACCCCGCTGGTGCGGCTGCAACGGCTCGCGATCGACCTGCCGGTGCCGGTGCTGGTGAAGTGCGAACACCTGAATCCGGGCGGCAGCGTCAAGGACCGGCTCGCCAAGGCGATCGTCGCCGATGCCGAGGCGCGCGGCGTGCTCGGCGGCCGCGGCAGCCACACCATCGTCGAGGCGACCGCCGGCAACACCGGCATCGGGCTGGCTCTGGTCAGCGCCGCGCGCGGCTACCGGCTGGTGTGCGTGATGCCGGCGAAGATGTCGGTCGACAAGCGCACCGCACTGGCGCTGCTCGGGGCGCAGGTGATCATCGCGCCGGACGTGCCGGTCGACGATCCGCAGAACTTCCAGCAGCAGGCCGCGCGCCTCGCGGCCGAACACGGTTGGTTCCTCGCCGATCAGTTCTGCAATCCGGCCAACATCGCCGTGCACGAACACGAGACCGCCGCGGAGCTGCTGGCGCAGACCGGCGGCCGCATCGGCGCGTTCGTGTCGGGTGCGGGCACCGGCGGCACGATCACGGGCATAGGCCGGCGGCTCAAGCGTGAGCTGCCGGGCGTGCGCATCGTGCTCGCCGATCCGGTGGGTTCGGGGCTCGCCGACTGGGTCGAGACCGGCGTCGTCGGTCCGTCGCAGAGCTACGGCGTCGAGGGCATCGGTTCGGGCCGGCCGCCGGCGAACCTGCAGCGCGACGTCATCGACGAGGTGGTGCGCATCGACGACCGCGAGAGCTACGCGACCGCGCGTCGCCTGATCGTCGAAGAGGGCCTGCTGGTCGGCGGTTCGGCCGGCACCAACATCGCGGCGGCGCTGCGCATCGCGCGCCGCGGCGGCCTCGACGGGCCGGTGGTCACGGTCGGCTGTGATTCGTGGGATCGCTACCGGCAGAAGCCGTGGCTGCAGCTCGAGGCGTGACGGCCGACGGACGTTCAGCCGCCGCAACCGCCACAGCCGCCGCCACCGCAACCACCGCCACCACCACCTCCGTCGCCGCCGGCATCGCCGCCGCCGCCACCACCACCGCTACCGCCATCCCCATCGCCAGCCGCATCCCCGCCGTGCTTGCCGCCGCCGCAGCCGCCGCCGGCCCCACAGCCGCCCGTGGCGCTGGTGCCGGTCGAGCCGGCGCCAGGACCATCGCCCTCATCGCGCTGCCGCCGCCCCGCCTGGGTCACGATCACACCGACCACCACCAGCAGTCCGACCACGGCGCCCACCGCCGCCACTACTTCCCCGCTGGTGAACACGCCGGTGCAGCCGGTCAGCACCGACAGCGACCCGACCACCGCGGCAGCGCCGGCGAGCCGCACCACCTTGCGCTTGTCGATCACCCAATGCGTGCGCGCATCGACCCGGCGCGGGATGCCGCCGCGGAAACGATCGCCGACCGCGGGCCAGATGTCGGCCGGCGGTTCGCCGAAGTGCTGGCGATAGCTGGCCAGGGTGCGCGCATACCAGTCGTGGTACTTCGCCGCCTCGGCCGCGCCGCCGCGGGTCGGGCCGTGGTGCAGTGGCCGCCCGAGCACCTCGGCGCACAGCTCGTCCCAGTAGGAACGCGTGTAGCACAGATGCAGGTGCCAGGCCTCGTCGACCGCCGGCGGCGGCGTCACCGGATGGCCGGCGCGCACCGCCAGCCAGACGAAGCGGAAGTACTCGGCGATCACGCGGCCGGCGAAGGCATCGGTCCAACCGTTCTCGTGGGCCAGGCGGGCCCGGAACGAGAACGCGGCGCCGGGGGCATCGATCGAGAACGCGGACAGTCGGGCGAGCAGGACGTCCTTCATGGCAGGCGAGCATCGTAGCGCGCGGACGATGGGGCGGGCGGGCAGGTTCTCGGCGCGGCGTGAGAGCCAGCGCCGGCCGCCGTAGCATGCACACCGCATGGCCAGAGCCACCGCCCCCCGCGTCGCCGTTCTCGTTCCCGCTGCCACCACGCGCCTGCCACGACGGCGCCACCCGGCCGCGCGGCTGGCCCTCGCGTTCGCGTTCGCCTTCGCCGGCTGCGCCACGGCCCCCACAGCACAGCCTCCGGTCCTCGGCCCGGTGCTGATCGCGACCTGGCCGTTCGGCAAGATCGCCACCGATCTCGCGCTGGCGAAGCTGCAGGCCGGTGGTTCGCGGCTCGATGCGATCGAGACCGGCATCCGCGAGATCGAACGGCTCAGCAGCGACGGTTCGGTCGGCCTCGGTGGCCGCCCCAACGCGGCGGGGTATCCGCAGCTCGATGCCTGCCTCGTCGACGGCCCGGGCCGGCGCGCCGGCAGCGTCGCCGGCGTCGAGGGCATCGTGCACCCGATCACCGCGGCGCGGCGCGTGATGGAGCACAGCAAGCACGTGATGCTGGTCGGCGAAGGCGCGCGCTGGTTCGCACTCGAACACGGCGTCGAGTCGGTGGCGGTCGACGAACTGGCGGCGAAGAAGCAGGCGTGGCTCGCCCGCGAACGTCCCCCCGTCGATCGCGCCGGCCACGACACCGTCACCGTGCTGCTGCGCGATGCCGACGGCCACCTCGCCGGTGGTTGCTCGACCAGCGGGGCCGGCGGCAAGCTGCCGGGCCGCGTCGGTGACTCACCGATCCTCGGCGCGGGTCTCTACGTCGACGACGAGGTCGGCGCCGCCGGCGCCACCGGCATCGGCGAGAACGTGATGCGCTGGTGTGCGACCTGCCTGATCGTCGAACGCATGCGTGCGGGCCGGTCGCCGCAGGAAGCGTGCGAGGACATCGTGCACCACATCGCACGGCACGATCCGCGCGGCTACGCGCTCGACGTCTGCTTCATCGCCGTCGACAAGCAAGGCCGCACCGGCGCGGCGGCGTCGAACATGACGTTCCCGTTCGCGGTGACGACGAACGCCGGCAGCCGCATCGTCGAAGTGGTGCAGGTGACGCCGCGCTGACGCGCGCGCCGGCCCCGAACTGGACTCGCGCCCGCAAGGCGGCGAAGCTGCACCACAGGAGCCGGCGCCGATACCGCGCCGCCCGAGCCCGTCATGGTCACCACCAAACGCTACGACTACGTGCCGATCGATCAGGTGCTCGAGCACCCGCTGGTCCAGAACCACCGCGAACTCAATGCGAGCAAGGTCGCGCACTACCAGGACGACATCCTGAAGAACGGCCTGCTCGAGCCACTGGTGGTGTGGGAGCGCAAGAGCCGCGAGTACTTCCTGGTCGGCGGCTTCCACCGGCTGGCGGCGATCCGCCGCATCCGCGCCGAGCGACCGGGTTACTACGACCGCGTCGACGTGCGCGTCGTCACCGGCGAGCTCGAGGAGATCCGCGCGCTCAACCTCAAGCTGAACGCCGATCGCCTCGACGCGAAGATCAGCGACTACTTCGACACCATCGTCTATCTGAACAACGCCAACTGGCCGGTGGAACGCATCGCCAGCTTCCTCGACAAGAGCACCGGCTGGGTCGAGGACATCCTGCGCTACGTGCCCGGCATGGACCCGCGCGTGCGCGCGCTGCTGCACGGCGACCAGCTGTCGTGGAGCAAGGCCAAGCAGATCTGCCGCCGCGTGCTGGCGGCCCCGCCCGGCGAGGAGAAGCGCACCGCCGACGCGGCGCTGCAGGAACTCGAGGGCGGCGAGAAGGTCGAGCCGACCTACGTGCTGACGCCGAAGGTCGCGCAGAAGCGACTGGCCCGCCACCTCGAGAGCCATCCGCAGGCGACCTACACGGTCAGCGCGCAGGATCTGTACTCGCTGCTGACGGTGCTGGCGCACAAGAACACACCCGACGCCGAACGGCATCTGCAGCGCGTGCGCGCGATCTTCCCGAGCCTCGTCGACTAACGCCCCACCACCAGCTGCACGCCTTCGGTCAGCGACACACCGAGTGGACTGGCCGCGTCGAGCACCACGGCCTGCCCGACGAAGGCGAAGCCCTGCAGCGCGAGCGGGATCGACGTCGTCACCAAGGCGAAGCCCGTCGGACTGCAGTACGTGAACATCGTCTGGTCCTGGCCTGTGGCATACAGCGTGCAGCCGGAGCCCAGCGGCAGACTGCCGGCGCCGAACGCGAACACGAACGCACACGGCGCCTGCGGCGGCGCCCCGTGCACTTCGGCCGGGAACACCGACGCACCCGGCACCGGCGCCCCGAACACGAGCCGCGGCGCACCCGATGCGCCGGCGCAGCCCGGGCCGAGGGTCGCCACCGACGCCCGCGTGCGCGCGTCCAGCGTCCACACATCGCCCGCCGGCGCCGCGGCGATGCTGGACACCGCGCGGCGCCCGCCGAGCAGCAGCAACTGCTGCCGCACCGGATCGAACACCAGCTCGCTGCGTTCGCGCGGCACCGGCGACGAGGGGAACACCGCCTGGCTCCAGCTCTGGCCGTTCCAGCGCCACAGGTCGGCGAACTGCACCTGGCCACCCGCGGTCGGATGCGTGCCCGAACTCGGGTCGGAGCCGCCGAACATCACCACGGTCTGGCTGCCCGGGTCATAGCACAGCGCGTGATCGCGCCGCGCCGGCGGACCACCGACGGCCTGCGCCACGGTCCAGGTGCTGCCGTTCCAGCGCGCGGTGAACACCGAACCCGCCTGCCAGGTCACCATCACCAGCTCACCGCGCGCCGCGTCGTGCACCGCGCGGCCGTCTTGCACCGCGTTCCAGGGCGCCCCGGGGCCCGGCGCGAACGACTGCCAGCTGGTGCCGTTCCACTCGAACAAGCCGGCACTGCCGCAGCTGGCGACCACGCGGCCGCGACCTGGGTCGAACACGGGCCGCGCCACGCTCGGCAAGGTCACCGGCTGCTGCGGCCCCCAGGTGCTGCCGTCCCATTCCTGCGTGACGACGCCCGGCAGGTTGCTGCCGACCATCACCGCGACGTTGCGCACCGGGTCGAACGCGCCGCGCCCGTCGAGCATCGGCTGCGGCCAGGGCTGACGCTCCCAGCGCGCGCCGTTCCACAGCAGCATCGACGCCGGGAAGACGTTCGTCGCGACGACGCCCTGGCGATTGCCGTCGAACCAGGCGCCGCGCACGTCGTCCCAGCCGAGCCCCGGCTCACTGGCAGTCCAGTTGGCCCCGTCCCACCGCAGCGTTTCGTCGCTATAGCCCTGGTTCTGCGTGTTGCCACCGACCGCGAACAGCACGTTGCGCACCGGATCGTGGCACAGCGAGTGGGACTCACGCGTCGGGGCGGGGCCGATCGAGCTCCAGCTGGTGCCGTCCCATTCCCACAGATCGCCGGGCCATGGGTTGTCGAAGCCACCGTGCAGCACGATGCGCTGCCGCTGCGGCACCCAGGTCATCGCCCCCGAGAACCGCGACGGCGGCGTCGGGGTCGGGTTCCGCGTGATCCAGGACGTGCCGTCCCACTCGTACACGTCGTCGAGCGGTCCCCAGCCGAGGTAGGCTATGACCCGCCGTCGCAATGGGTCGCTCGCGACCGGATAGCTCTGGAACGGCGGCTGCGGCAGCGCGGTCCACGTGGTGCCATCGTAGTGCCAGGCGCCGGCATTGCCGGTCGGCGCCACGCCGCTCAGCAGCATCATCTTGTTCTGCGCGTGGTCGAACACGAGGTGGGCGCGGATCTGCGGCGTCGGCCGCACCGGTGTCACCACCGACCGCCAGTCGATGCCGTCGTATTCCCAGGTGTCGTCGAGCGTGTTGCCGCCGGAATACTGGAACACCGGGCGACCGCCGAACATCACGACCCGGCGCCGCACCGGGTCGTAGCCGAGCGCGAAGTCGGCGCGCGGCGGCGGGGTCGTGGGCGTGCGCCGCAGCGACCAGGTGTCGCCGATCCACTCCCAGGTCGCGAACAAGTCGTCCCAGCCGGAGCCGTCGACGCGCACCATGCGTTCGCGGTGCAGGTCGAAGGCGAGCCGCGGCGTGCCGACCGCCGAGGTGGCCGGCAGGCGATGCCAATCGACGACCTGGGCGGTCAGGGAGCCCGGCGACATCACGCACGCGCACACGAAGGCACCGAGGACCCTGACGTTGGCTCCGTTCATTGCGGCATTGTGCCACCGCGGCCGGCCCCGACCAACCTGCGTCGCGGTGGCACCCGCGGTCGGCTCGAAACTCCGCGGCACCGACCGCATTGTTCTGCCATGCCCACGTTCCGGAATCTCCTCGGCCTCCTCGCGCTCACCCTGGCTGGCGCCTGCAGCAGCGACGCGGTGCCGACCGCGCCGACCACACCGACCGGGCCGATTGCATCGACGCCGGAACTCGACGTGAAGCTCGCGGCCGCCGACGCGAAGGACGGCCAGGTCGACAAGGTCGTGCATCGCTGCGCCGGCTGCGCCCTCGGCATGGACGGCAAGGCCGAGCACTCGGTCCAGGTCGGTGGCTACACGCTGCACCTGTGCAAGCCCGCGTGCCTCGCCCGCTACCAGCGCGATGCGGTCGGCGAACTGACCAAGCTCACGATCCGCTGACCACGTCGAACAGCACGTGTTGTTCCGGTTCGACAGTGACCGTGAACACGTGCTCGAAACGTTGCGGCCGCGCCGCGCCCTCGGCGTGCACGGTGACGACACACGGCCCCGGCGGCAGCCACAGTTCGTGCTGCCCCGAGGGCCGACCAGGCTGCTGCAGCGAACGCCCGGACTCACAGTCGAGGTGCAGCCGGTAGTCGGTGCCCGACAAGCCGCGCAGCTGCAGCCGCACGAGCCGATCGCGGCGCGCGGGTGCAGGCACCGAGGTGGCCGCGGCGGTGACCGGCGTTGCCACCGGGTCCACCGAGTTGCCGACGCACCCGCCGCCGCCGATCCACAGCAGCACCACGGCGCCGCACCCGGCGACCGACCACCGCGCCGTTCCTGGTTGCCTGCTCACGCCAGCGCAGTTTGCGCTCGCGATCCGCGGCTTGAACCACGACCTGGTCCGCCTCACCACCAGGCGCGATTGATGTCGAACAGCAGCCCGAGGCCGGCGCCGATCGCGGCGCCGCGGCCGCGGCGACCGCTCTGGTTGCCGATCACGGCGCCGACGCCGGCGCCGACCGCGGTGCCGACCGGGAAGAAGCCGCGACGGCGTTCCTGGTGGCGCTCGGGTTGCCAGTCGTCGTGGTAGTAGCGCGCCTGCCCCGCATCGCCCGGGTCGGCGGCGACCGGCTGGGGCACCTCGACGACCTCGACCACCGAGCGGAACGCGACCGTCGTCTCGTTCATCGGCGGCATCTCCGCCATCGACCGGCTCGGCGAACGATCGGCGGCGGCGCGCTGGCCGGCGTCGCGCGACAGGTCGGCGCGCGGCGCCTCGGTGCTCGTCGGTGGCACCTGCGGCGCCAGCTCGAGGTGGCGCGGCGCCGCGCACGCGATCAGCAACCAAGGCAACAGCAGGATGGTGCGCATGGCGAACCTCACTTGTTCCAGCTGATGCGCAACACCCAGTCCATCGCCTCGGCCTGCTTGCTGATGGCCATGTGCGTCATCGTCGAGCCCGGGCCGATCAGCTTGACCTGCTGGTTGGTGTCGTCGCCGATCGGGTTGCGCTGGCTGTCCAGGAAGCTCACCTGCAGCAGCACCTGGATGCCCTCGTCGTCGATGTTGCGCACCGGCACGGCGATCTTCAGCTGGTTGGTGCCGGGCACCCGTTCGACGCCGGCGCGGCCGACGCGGATCACGTCGTAGAGTTCGTCGTCGGCGATCACGACGTTGCTGATCGCCTCGGCATCGTCCTCGATCGGCAGCGCCGCGTAGGGCGGCGCCGACGAGCAGGCGGCGAGAGCGAGCGCGCAGAGGAACAGAGCGGACAGCTTGACGGCGTTCATGGGATTCACTTGCGGACGGGACGGACTTCGGTGAACTCGGCCTCGATGCGCGACTGGGCGTCGGCCTCGAGCAGGCGGAACGTGCAGCTGTCATCGGTGCCGCCGACCAGCGCGGCAGTGCCCAGCCGCTGCCAGTCGGGCGATGCCAGCGAACCGGGATTGCCGAGCGCGAACGCGTCGTAGCCGGTGGCCACGCGGCGCGACATGCGCACCTCGACGAACCAGTCGGCGCCGCCCTCGCCGGGCCACTTGCGCAGCACGACCGGCGGCCGCAGCGCGAAGAACACCTGTTCGGCGACCGCGGCGTTGGCCTGGTCGGCGAGCTTGACGACGAACGCGTCGCGGCGGTCGAGACCGGTGCCGGGCGGCACGTCGAGCGCGATCGTGATCGGCCGCTCGAACACCTCGATGTCCTGCACCAGATCGACGACCTTGACCTGCACCTGCACCAGACCGGCCACCAGCCACTCCGGTCGCGGCCCCGCGGTCGGCCGCGCCTTGTTCGGCTTCTCGACCACCGACTGCAGCTGCATCGGCTCCCAGTTCACGATGACGCGATGCGAGGCGACCAGCTGCCGGCCCTGCTTCTCGCGTTCGCCGGGCGCACTGCCGTCGGCGACCTTCACCCCGCCGCTGCCGGCGAGCACCTTGACGGCGCCGCTGCGCAGCAGGTTCTCGCGCAGGTGCGGGCCGCGGTAGTCACCACCGTCGCGCGCGAACGCGCCGCCCTGCGCGCCTTCCTCGCTGCGTTCGAGCTGCCACTTGCCGAGCTCGTTGCCCGCGAGCGCGATCACCAGCACCGGCTCGCGGCCGTCGTGCATCGCCACCATGGCGCGCACGGTGACCTCCCACTGGCCGTCGTTCGCCTTGTCCTTCTTGCTGACTTCGTAGCGCTGCACGAAGCCCTGGATCTGCTGCTGCACCCACTCGCGTTCCTGGTCCGACTCGCCGTCGAACCAGCCGTTCGGCACGTCGTCGCTCCAGCCCGACACCACCGACAGGCGGCTGCGCACGCCCGGGCCGCGGGCCACGGCGATGCCCTTCGCCTTGCCGACCGCGTCCTCGAGCGCTTGCGCCAGCGCCGTGCGGTAGTTGGTCGCGCGGCCGAAGCCCTCGGTGTAGCCGTCGGCGGCGATCACCGGCGCGGCGACCGGCGGCTTCGGGTCCTGCGCCGCCGCCCACAGCGGCGCCGCGCAACAGCAGAGAACGAGCAGCGGGAACGAGTTCATCATCGGCACCGGACCAAAAAGGCGAACAGCGCGATCGGCGCCGCGCGGGTTGCGAACGTGAGCAGAGGCGGCGTGCATCATGGCGCGCTGGCCTCACCGCGCCTCGGTGCCATGGGCGGTGGCAGGGACCGGAACAGGTACCAGCTCTCGCCGCCGGTGGGCACCTCGGCGGTGATGCGCTGGCTCAGCGTCGGCAGCACCCGACCGCTGGCGTCGAGGAACTCGACCACCACGTCGTGCGCGCCGGGCGGCACGTCGAGCGTCAGCACCTGCACCGTCGACGGCAGCGTCGGCCAGTGCCGCACGTCGGCCGACGTCGAGGTCAGCAGGCTGGCCAGCAGCAGCGCCCCGCCGACGATCGCCTGCGTGCGCGCGGCGTCCCGGTGGCGTTCGTGCGAGCGCAGCGCCTGGTCGAGCAGCACGATGCCCGCCACCGCGGAGACCGACTTGAACACCGCCTTGCCCTCGCGGATGCCCTCCATCGCGGTGCCACCGAGCGTGCTGGCCTGGTAGTCGACGTCGAGCAGGATCGCAGCCTTGCCGACGGAGCGACCGTCGACCGTCGCCCGCGCGCGGACCGCGGGGTGCGAACGCGGACGGAACCGCGCCAGCTCCTCCTGGTCGCCGGCGGCGAACTTCTCGGGGCCGAGCCCGCACTCGCAGAGCAACACCAGGTTGCCGGCCGTCGGCTGTTCGAGCGCGCGGATGCCTTGGTCGCCGCGGGCGCCGTGTTGCAGCGCGAACTCGTTCGCCTTCTTCGCCTCGGCGAAGAAGCCGTCGGCCTGGTCGCTGCCGAGCAGCTTGCTCATCCGCCCCGCCATCCAGAACAGCAGCGCGTTGTCGGTCTGGAACTTCTCGTCGGCGACCTCGCCGTCGGCGAGGATGCCCTTCTTGCAGGCGGCGCGGGCGTTGTCTGGCTCACCCTTCAGGAGGTAGCAGAACGCCAGATAGAAGGCGTTCATCGACTTCTCGTACGGATCGCCCTTCCAGGTCTTGCTGCTCTCGCTGCCGAGGATCGCGCCGGTCGCCTCGCTGCCGCTGGTCTGCCAGTTGCCCATCACCTGCCCGGCGCGCTCGAAGATGCCGCGCGCGCGGTCGGGCCGGCCGAGCAGCAGTTCGCACTGCGCCTCGACGTTCCACACCAGCGCCAGGTTCTCGTCGTCACCGGACTCGGCCTCGGCGGCGGCGAAGTCGCGCACCGCGGCATAGTCGCCGGCGACGAAGGCGCCCATCGGGAACCGCGGCTGCGCTACGGCGCAGCCGGCGGCGCACACGCAGAACAGCAGCAGCAAGCAGCGCAAGGCGCCCCGGTGCCTGGCCATCGTGGAAGGAGACACGCGCGTGGATCAGCGGTTGATGACCGACTTCTCCGACTCGGTCTTCATCTCGTAGTCGCCGGTCCACACCAGCTCGCTGGTGACCAGGTCGGTCAGCTCGAACGTGACCAGGATGTACGACGACTTCAACCGGCCGGCCTGGCGGTCGCGGCTCTTCATGGTGCCCTTGAGCACGAAGTCGCTGCCGGCGATCTTGCGGTCGTTGGTGCCCGACACCTGGCCGCGCTCCTTCATGCGGCGCTCGGCGTCGACGAGGTCGTTGGCCTGCGGCGAACGATCGATGATCTTGACCTGGCGCCCGAACGCCTCGAACAGGTTGGTGCGCAGCTTGGTCAGGATGATCTCCTTGTCGATCGTGTCCGAGCTGTCGTTGCGCAGTTCGTAGATGAAGAACGACGCGCGCTCGCCGTCGCGGCTCGGCGCCAGGATGCCGTCGGCCTTGATCTTCGCGGCCATGTCCATGGCCATGGTCCGGATGTCCTGGCTCTGCAGCCCGGTGCCGGTCACGGTGTCGGGGGCATCGGGGTTGACGCGGGTATCGCGAACGCCGCCGCAGGCGACGAAGAGAAGGCCGAGGACGGCCGCAGTGACGGAGCGGATCGACATGGTGCGTGGATCGTGAAGCGGAAGTCGGCGCGGAGCAACATCGGCACGGCCGACCGTCGGTACGAAAGCGCGCCTCAGCGCAGCACCCGGCCGCCGCGTTCGCCGCCGGTATCCGGCACCGGCCCGGGGCGGGTCTTTTCGCTGGCGCCATCGGCGCGGCGGCCTACGCTGGCCGCCTTCGTCCGGGAGCCCGGCCCCAGTGCCCCATTCCACCGTACTCGTCATTCCTGCCTACCGCGAAGCGGGTCGCGTCGGGGACGTGGTGCGCGAAGTGCGGCGGCTCGGCCTGCCGCTCGACGTGCTGGTGGTCGACGACGGCAGCCCCGATGCCACCGCGGTCGAGGCTCGGGCCGCCGGCGCTCGGGTGATCTCCCACCCGTACAACCTCGGCTACGGCTCGGCGCTGCACACCGGCTACTGCCACGCGCTGCGCGAGGGCTACACCCGGGTGCTGCAGATGGACGCCGACGGCCAGCACGAAGCGGCCATGCTGGCGCAGCTGCTGGCCGGGCTCGACGCCGGCGCCGACGTCGTGCTCGGCTCGCGCTACCTCGACGGTGCGCCGCCGCCGTCGAGCTTTGCCCGGCGCGTCGGCACCCGGCTGTTCGCGGCGATCGCGACCGCCTGGATCGGCCAGCGCATCACCGACCCGACCAGCGGCTTCCAGGGCCTGTCGAGGCGGGCGCTGGAAGCGGTCGTCGACGACGGCTTCCCCGAGGACTACCCGGACACTGACGTGCTGGTCGAACACCACCGCCGCGGCCTCAAGCTGCGCGAGGTGCCGGTGCGCATGCATGCGCGCAAGGGCGGCCTGTCGATGCACCGCGGCGCCCGCATCGCCTACTACGGCTACAAGATGTTCCTGTCGCTGCTGCTGTTGCCGATCCGCCGCCGCACCCCGCTGCGGGTGCACGACACCGTGGCGAGGCTGTCGTGATCGCCGCGCTGACGCCGCTCGTCGAAGCCCTGCCGCTCCTCGCAGCTCCGCCGCTGGCCGAACTGGCGCCGATGCTCGATCGCCAGCGCGCGGTCGCGATCGGCCTCGCCGCCGCGGTCGTGCTGCTGGTGTTCGAACTGGTCCGCCGCCGCAAGCTGCGCGAGGAATACTCGTGGGTCTGGATCGCGGTCGCCGCCACGATCACCTTGCTGGCCCTGCAGCAGGACCTGCTGCTGACGGTCAGTCGCTGGATCGGCTCGTCGAGCTCGGTATCGACGCTGTTCTTCGGGGCGCTGCTGTTCCTGCTGGCGCTGGTGCTGCAGTTCTCGGTGCGGCTGAGCCGGCTGACCCACCGCCACAAGACGCTCGGCCAGCGGCTGGCGCTGCTCGAGGAGGAAGTCGGTCGGCTGCGGGCCGGCGACGCGGGGCCACGCAGCAAGACCGGGGAACGCGACGAGGTCGCGTGACCGCGGCACCGGATCCGGCCGCGGCGCTCGCGCACGGCATCGCCGCCGAGTTCCGCCGCCGCCTGCTCGACGAGCACCTGCCGCGCATCGGCCGCTGCCTGCAGCTGCTCGGCGACGACGGCGTCTGGCAGCGCCCGCCAGGCGGCGGCAACTCGGCCGGCAACCTGGTGCTGCACCTGTGCGGCAACACCACGCAGTGGATCCTCGCCAACTTCGGCGCGGTGCCCGACGCGCGCCAACGCGCCGCCGAGTTCGCCGCCGACGGTGGCCTGTCGGCGGCCGCGCTGCAGGCGCGGCTCGGTGACGTCTACACGCGCGCCTGCGCCGTCACCGCGCAGCTGTCGATCGCCGAACTGCTGCGGCCGCGGCTGGTGCAGGGTCGCTATCAGGAGACCGGGCT
>JALORC010000119.1 GCA_025459175.1 Planctomycetota bacterium
TCGAACGCCGCGTGCTGCCGGTGCACCTCGGCGGCGTCGAGCACGCCGCTGTCGAGCCAGGCGCGGGTGTAACCGAGCGCCCGCAGCTTCGCGTCGAGGTCCATCGTCGCGTGGTGCGTGCCTCAGCCGCGCAGCGCCCGGATCCGCTCGAGCATCGCCGCGCTGTCGACCAGCTTGTGGCGCAGCTTGCCGCGCGCAACACCTTCCTGCTGCTCCCACGCATCGAGGCGCTGCCAGTCGGCCCAGCGCACCGGATCCAGACCGCGACTGCGCAGCAGCGCCTCGATGTCGCCGGCGTGCGGCTGCAGCAGTGCCCCGTTCGTCTGGTCCTGCACCATGCCCTCGACCGTGGCCTTCGCGTCGAGGCTGTTGGTGCCGATCAGCCCGGTCGGCCCGCGCTTGCACCAGCCGGCCGCGTAGTGGCCTGTGCGCACGGCGCCGCCGACCGCCTCCAGCACGCGCCCGTCGCGGTTGGGCACGATGCCTTGCTTCGGTTCGAACGGCACCCCGGGCACCGGCACACCCTTGTAGCCGATCGCCTTGAACAGCAGATCGACCGGCAGCATCTCCTCGGTGCCGCGTGGCTTCGGCCGCGGCGTGCCGCTGTCGTCGGCGACCAGCTCCATGTGCTGCAGCGTGATGCCGCGCAGGCGGCCCTGTTCGCCGTGCAGCGCGCTCGGCGCCACCAGGAAGCGACAGCGCAGCTGCTTGCTGCGGCCGGCCGGCGGCTTGTGCGCCTGCTCGTGCAGGAACTTCACGTTGCGCTGCTGGCTGCGGGCGCCGTCGCGTTCGAGCCAGGCCTGCGACATCGGATCGACCGCCGCTTCGTCGGCGCGCACGATCACGTCGACGTCGGGCAGTTCGGCGATCTCCTCGATCTCCTTCGGCGAGAACGCCGCCTGCGCCGGCCCGCGACGCCCGAGCAGGATCACCTGCTGCACGCGGCTCTGCCGCAGGCTCGCCAGCGCGTGGTCGGCGATGTCGGTCGCGGCCAGCTCGTCGGGGTGCTGCAGCAGGATCCGCGCGACGTCCATCGCCACGTTGCCGTTGCCGACGATCGCGACGGTGTGCGCGCGGCCGAGATCGAACGTGTGCTGCCGGTGGTCGGGATGGCCGTTGTACCAGCCGACGAAGTCGGTGGCGGCGTGCACGCCGCCGAGCTCCTCGCCCGGCAGGCCGAGCTTCTGATCGCTCTCGCAGCCGAACGCGTAGACGATCTGGTGGTAGTGTGCGGCGAGGTCGGCGACCTGCAGGTCGTGGCCGATGCGGATGTTGCCGAAGAAGCGGAAGCCCGGCTCGGCAGCGATCTTCTCGTAGACCTTCACCACCGCCTTGATCTTCTGGTGGTCGGGCGCGACCCCGCCGCGCACCAGCCCGTATGGCACCGGCAGCCGGTCGAACATGTCGACCTGCACACCGCGCCCGGTCTTGAACAATGCTTCCGCGGTGTAGAAGGCCGCGGGGCCCGAGCCCACGACCGCGACGCGCCACGCTGCAGGGTCGGTTCGCATGGGGCCGGATGATAGCGGCCCGGTGGCAGCGGCGGCGCCGGCGATCTGGTGCGTACGGGCGGGGCGTCAGTGCGCGGCCGGCTGGCGGCCGTACAGCGCCTCGATCTCGGCGGTGATGGCGGTCAGGTCCTCGGGCGTCTTCACCGGCAGGAAGCGCGTGTCGGCGCCGCTGCGCGGTACCTGCAGGAAGCTGGTCGGCAGGTGCGCGGTGAGTTCGCCGATCAGGTGCTCGACCTGCACCGCGGTGCGGCCCTCGACGGTCTTCTCGACGTAGTACTTGCCGAGGGCGAAGTCGCGATCGATCGCCGCCGCGTCGAACCACAGCGTGTTGGTGTTGAACACCGGCACGATGTCGGGGTCGAAGCCCGGCGGGAAGCGCAGCCCCTCGATCAGCTGCGTGCGACCGCGGTAGAGATAGGGCGCGCCGCCGACGTCGCCCTTCACCTTCGGCGCCAGCTCGACGGTCGCCCGGCAGCGGCTCATGATGTGGTGGCCGAGGATCACCGGGTCGATGCGGGCGCCGAGGTTGTCGACGTTGCGCACCAGCAGGTACTTGCCGCCGCCCTGCTGGAAGCGCTGCAGGCAGCCGGCGGTCCGGAACGCGGCCGGGAAGTCGCCGTGACCGGGGCCGTACGGCGACGGCTCGCCGTTGCCGAGCAGGAACAGCTCGCCCTGCCGCGTCAGCCGCAGCGCGATGAACTGCGTGAAGTGCTCGAGTTGCCCCGGCTGCAGGCCGAACTGGCCGTGCGCGGCGAAGTGGGCCTTGGTCGGCGCATCGGTGGCGAAGCTGTTCATCAGGAACAGCGGCACCTTGCCGCCACAGAGCCGGGTGATGCGGCGCGCGTCCTCGATCACGAGGCCGAGGAACGAGCGGCGTTCGCCGAGCACCGGCACGACCCCCTTGACGACCCCGCCGAAGCGGGTCGCCATGCCGCCGTTCAGCACCACGACGCCGAGTTCGCCGCGTGCCAGTGCGTCACGGCCGACGCGCTCGAGTTCGCGGGCGGCGGCCGAGCCGGCGGGGGGCAGGCTGGCGAGCGCGCCGGCAGGTGGGGCGGCGAGCGGGTCGGTGCACAGGTTGCTCGCCTTGCCCAGGCGGCCGGCGGCGACCTCGGCTTGCCAGCGACGGTGTTGCTCGGCGTCGAAACCGAACCGGCTCAGGAAGGCGACTTGCGCGGCGGGGATACCGTTCACGTGCGGCAGGCTAGCGCGGACGTGCACCGACTGCGAACCGTGGTCGGCCTCGCCGCCGCGCGGGTGTCACCGGATCGTCCCGCTTCGAGGCAAGTGTGCGGTGGCCGCCGCCGTCGCCGTTCGCTACAACCTTTGCCGCTCCATCGCCGTGGGGCCCCGGGGATCCCGTTCCGGGGTCCGTGGTGGCCGGTTCCGCTCCGAGCGGAGCCCTCGTCATGCCGATGACGGATCGTGCGTCCCCGACGCACCTTCGAGCACTCTCCACCAGCCCCCTTCGTCAACTCGCCCAGCCATGAAGATCGCCGTCGTCGGCACCGGATACGTGGGACTGGTCACCGGCTCCTGCCTCGCGGATGTAGGCATGACCGTGACCTGCGTCGACGTGAATGCGCAGAAGATCGCCAACCTGCAGAAGGGCATCCTGCCCATCTACGAGCCCGGGCTCGAGGCGATCGTCGAACGCAACACCCAGTCGGGGCGGTTGCGGTTCACGACCCAGCTGAAGGAGGCGATCGCCGGCGCCGAGGCCGCGTTCATCGCCGTCGGCACCCCGCCCGGCGAGGACGGCAGCGCCGACCTGCGCTACGTGCTCGGCGTCGCGCGCGAGATCGGCGAGGCGATGACCGACTACCTGGTCGTCATCACCAAGAGCACGGTGCCGGTCGGCACCGCCGAGAAGGTCAAGAAGGCGCTCGGCGAGGCGCTGCACCAGCGCGGTTCGAAGCTGACGTTCGATGTCGCTTCGAACCCGGAGTTCCTGAAGGAAGGTGCGGCGATCGAGGACTTCATGAAGCCCGATCGCATCGTCTGCGGCGTGCAGAGCGAGCGGGCGCAGGAGGTGCTGGCGCGGCTCTACAAGCCGTTCACGCTCAACGGCCACCCGGTGCTGTTCATGGACGTGCCGTCGGCGGAGATGACCAAGTACGCGGCCAACGCGATGCTGGCGACCAAGATCTCGTTCATGAACGACATCGCCAACCTCTGCGAACTGCTCGGTGCCGACGTCAACCAGGTGCGCAAGGGCATCGGCAGCGATCCGCGCATCGGCAACCGCTTCATCTACCCGGGCATCGGTTACGGCGGCAGCTGCTTCCCGAAGGACGTGAAGGCGCTGGTCCGCACCGGCAGCGAGAACGGCTACCAGCTGCGCATCCTGCAGTCGGTCGAGGACGTCAACGAGGACCAGAAGCACGTGCTGTTCGCGAAGGTGAACAAGCACTTCGCCGGCAATCTGAAGGGCCGGCACTTCGCGATGTGGGGGCTCAGCTTCAAGCCGGAGACCAACGACATGCGCGAGGCGCCGTCGCTGGTGATCTGTGAGCAGCTGCTGGCCGCCGGCGCCACCGTCACCGCCTACGACCCGGTCGCCGTCGAGGAGAGCAAGCACATGATCGGCGACAAGATCGGCTACGCGAAGGACGCCTACGCGGCGCTGCAGGGGGCCGACGCGCTGCTACTGGTCACCGAGTGGCGCGAGTTCCGGGTGCCCGACTGGGAGCGGGTCAAGAAGGCTTTGAAGCAGCCTGCTGTGTTCGACGGGCGCAACATCTACAGTGGGCCGGAACTGAGGGCCCTCGGGTTCAGCTACGCCGGCATCGGCGTCAAGTGAACCAGGTCGTCCAGAAGGAATCCGAGTACTCCGAATGCCACGCATCCTGATCACCGGCGCCGCCGGCTTCCTCGGTTCGCACCTCTGCGACCGCTTCATCCGCGAAGGTTACGAAGTGGTCGGGATGGACAACCTGATCACCGGGGACCTGCGCAATCTCGAGCACCTGTTCCCGCTGAAGCAGTTCACGTTCTATCACAAGGACGTCAGCACGTTCATCCACGTGCCGGGGCCGCTCGACTACATCCTGCACTTCGCGTCGCCGGCGTCGCCGATCGACTACCTGAAGATCCCGATCCAGACGCTGAAGGTCGGCTCGCTCGGCACGCACAACTGCCTCGGCCTCGCCAAGGCGAAGAACGCGCGCATCCTGGTCGCCTCGACCAGCGAGGTCTACGGCGATCCGACCGTGCACCCGCAGACCGAGGAGTACTGGGGCAACGTCAATCCGGTGGGGCCGCGCGGCGTCTACGACGAGGCCAAGCGCTTCCAGGAGGCCATGACGATGGCCTATCACACCTACCACGGGTTGCAGACGCGCATCATCCGCATCTTCAACACCTACGGCCCGCGCATGCGTCTCAACGACGGTCGCGTGCTGCCGGCGTTCATCGGCCAGGCGCTGCGCGGCGAGGACCTGACGGTGTTCGGCAAGGGCAACCAGACCCGCTCGTTCTGCTACGTCGACGACCTCGTCGAGGGCATCTGGCGGCTGCTGCACAGCGACTACCCCTACCCGGTCAACATCGGCAACCCCGACGAGATCACGATCCTGCAGTTCGCCGAGGAGATCATCAAGCTCACCGGCACCAAGCAGAAGATCGTGTTCCGCGACCTGCCGAAGGACGACCCGACCCAGCGTCGCCCCGACATCACCAAGGCGAAGTCGATCCTCGGCTGGGAGCCGAAGGTCACGCGCGCCGAGGGGCTGAAGATCACCTACGCGGCGTTCAAGGCGCTGCCGCCGGAAGTGCTCCACAAGCAGGAGCACCGCGACTTCCAGGGCTACGCACGCAAATGAAATCCGTCCTGGTGACCGGCGGCCTCGGCTTCATCGGCTCGCACACGGTGGTCGAGCTGCTGGCGCGCGGCTACCGCGTCGTCATCGTCGACAACCTCGCCAACACGCGCGCCGAGGTGCTCGACGGCATCGCCTCGATCAGCGGTCAGCGCCCGACCTGGGCCAACATCGACCTCGCCGATCCGGTCGCCTGCAGAGCGCTGCTGGCCGGTCTGCCCGAGCTCGCCGGCATCATCCACTTCGCCGCGCACAAGGCGGTCGGCGAATCGGTGCAGAAGCCGCTCGCGTACTACCGCAACAACTTCGGCTCGCTGGTCAACCTGCTCGACTACACCGCCGAGCGGCCGCAGTGCCGGTTCATCTTCAGCTCGTCGTGCACGGTCTACGGCCAGGCCGACAGCCTGCCGATCCGCGAGGACGCGCCGGTCAAGCCGGCCGAGTCGCCGTACGGCAACACCAAGCAGGTCGGCGAGGAGATCCTGCGCGACGGCGCGCGGGCGCACGGCTTCCGGGCCATCGCGCTGCGCTACTTCAACCCGATCGGCGCGCACCCGACCGCACGGATCGGCGAGCTGCCGCTCGGCGTGCCACAGAACCTGGTGCCGTTCATCACCCAGAGTGCCGCCGGCCTGCGCGGTGCGCTGAAGGTGTTCGGCAACGACTACCCGACCCGCGACGGCACCTGCATCCGCGACTACATCCACGTCGTCGACGTGGCGCTGGCGCACATCTACGCGCTGGAACGGCTGCTCGCCGGCAAGGGCAGCGATCCGGTCGAGGTGTTCAACCTCGGCACCGGCACCGGCTCGACCGTGCTCGAGGTGATCGCCGCGTTCGAACGGGCGACCGGTCGCAAGCTGCAGTACGAGTTCGCGCCGCGCCGCGCCGGCGACGTGGTCGCTGCCTATGCCGACACCGGCAAGGCCGCGGCCGGGTTGGGTTGGCGCGCCGAGCTGCCGCTCGAGCGCTCGATGGCGGACGCCTGGCGCTGGCAGCAGGCCCTGGCCGGCAAGTGAGTTGGTGGCGCCGCCGCAGCGGCACCGGAGGATCAGAACGACGATGCGCATCGCCCTGCTCAGCTTCGAGTACCCGCCCGAGACCGGTTTCGGCGGCATCGGCACCTATGCCTATTACCAGGCGCGGGCGTTGGCCAAGCTCGGCCACGACGTGCACGTGTTCGCCGGCGCGACCAAGGCCGGGGTTTCCCACTCCGAGCACGAGGGCGTCAAGGTCACCCGCATCAAGCGGGAAGGCGTCGTGCACGGGCTGCTCGACAGTGCGCGCAAGTCGCGGGCGTGGTGGTTCCAGAACCGCGTGACCACCGGCTTCGACGCCTACGAGGGGTTGGCCAAGGCACACGCCAGGAAGCCGTTCGACTTCGTCGAGGCACCGGAGTGCGGCGCCGACGCGATGGTGTCGACGACGATGCTGTCGGTGCCGACGGCGGTGCGCTTCCACTCGCCGGCGCGGTTGATCATGAACATCTACGACACGCCGAAGATCGATCGCGTGTTGACGGCGTTCGCCGAGCAGCTCGGCATCAACCAGGCCCAGGTGCTGACCTCGTGCAGTCAGTTCCTCGCCGACGAGGTGCACGCCCGCATGGGCGAGCAGGACCCGATCCACGTGATCCCGAACGGCATCGACGTGCCGTTGTTCGACCGCGACGAGGGCATCGACGTGCACGCGCGCTTCGGCCTGCCGAAGGACAAGAAGCTGATCTTCTTCGCCAACCGGATGGAGGAGCGCAAGGGCATCCACATCGTACAGAAGATGGTGGAGGCGACGCTGGCCAGGTACCGCGACATCGCGTTCGTGTTCGCCGGTCGCGACCTGTTCGGTTACATGGAGAAGAAGATCCTGCCGTGGGTGAAGGACCACCAGCTGCAGTCGCGGTTCTTCTACCTGGGTCAGCTCGGGCTGCCCGAGGTGCGCGCGTGCCTGAAGGCGAGCAGCATCTTCCTGATCCCGAGCCTGTGGGAGAACTGTCCCTACAGCTGTCTCGAGGCGATGACCGCCGGCCGCGCGATCGTGTCGTCCGACTGTGGTGGCATGCCCGAGCTGATCGAGCACGAACGCACCGGGTTGCTGGCGCGCAACGGCGATCCGGCGTCGTTCGTGCAGGCGCTGCAGCGCATGATCGAGGACGACGGGCTGCGCGCGCGGTGCGGTGCGGCGGCGCGCGCCGAGGTCGAGCATCGGCTCACCGACACCGCGATCGCGGCGCGCAGTGTCGATGTCTACCGGGCCTGCCTCGCCGGTCGACCACCGGTGCCGGAACGGGTGGTGCGGCCGGTGGCACCGGCGGCCGATCCGCAGGCGCTCGGGGAACTGCGCACCAGGGTCGCGAAGCTCGAGGCCGAACTCGCCGAGGCGCAGCGCCGTGAAGCCGCGGCCCGGACCAGCCGTCAGTATCGCTGGGGTTCGGCGCTGCTGAACGTGGCGACGCTGGGCCGCAGCAAGCGGCAGCCCTGACGCCCGGCTCGCGTCACGAGCCGCGCCACAGGGCCGCGAGCCGGCGATGGTCCTCGGCGACGTCGTGCGGTGGTGCCGGCACCAGCCGCCGATGGAGATCGGGCTCGTCGACGAGGCGCTCGATCAGGGCTCGCAGGGCCATGGCGTCGCCGGCCGGGAACAGCAGGCCGTTGTGGCCGTGCTGCACCACTTCCGACAGACCGCCGAGGTCCGAGGCGAGCACCGGAATGCCGGCCGCGAAGGCCTCGAGCACCACGAACGGCGTGTTCTCGTACCAGGTGCTGGGCACCACCAGGGCGTCGAGGCCGGCGAACACGGTGCTCGCCGCGGCCTCGTCGAACGCGCCGTCGAAGGTGATCCGCGGGTCGTCGCCGGCCAGTTGTCGCAGGCCGCGGATGTAATCGGCGAACATCGGCTCCTCGGCGTTGCCGTGCAGGTGCAGGGACACCTTCGCATCGCTGCCGCGCACCGCTTCGATGGCCACGTGCGGCGCCTTCCACGGCGACAGCACCCCGCAGAAGCCGAGTTGCAGCGGGGTGCGCGGGCGCGACACCGGCCGTGCCGTGATCCGGCCGGCGGCCAGACCGTACGGCACCACCGTGATGCGTTCGGCCGGGAAGCCGTTGCGTGCGAACATCCCGGCGAGGAAGTGCGACGGGGCGACCACCGCGTCGGCCATCGCGAGCGCCCGGAGTTGCGCGGCCGGGCGATCGAGCAGCGCGCGCAGTCGCGCCGGTGGATCACTGCTCAGCGCCGCCGGCCCCGATTGGGGCCACGTGTCGGCGAGTTCCGGATGCTGGCACGGGATGCAGCCAGCACCCCGGTTCGGCGGTCCTTGGCACAGCGTTCCGTCGGCGCGCAGCAACGTGAACCGCGGGCACAGGAACCAGAAGTCCATCAGGTTGACGACCGTGCGCAGGCCCGCTTCGCGAGCGACGCGGATCAGGCCGCTGCCGAGCTGGCGCAGATGGAAGAAGTGCACGGCGGCGGGGCGCACGTCGTCGAGCACCGCGCGGAACCAGCCTTCGACATGGCGGTTGTCGTAGTCGCGCAGCACGTCGTTGGGGTTGATGCGCCGCCAGTGATCGAGCCGCAGCACGCGGAAGCCGTCGTACGGCAGCTCCATGAGGCGGATCGGCGGCCAGTCGCGATCGTGGTCCCAGTTCAAGGACAGGATCGTGACCTCGTCGCCGGCGTCGCGAGCCGCCCTGGCCACGGCCAAGCAGTACTGTTCGGTGCCGGACCGGCAGTCGGGGAAGAACTGGTGGATGACGAAGAGCAGCCGCATCCTAGCTCTTCGGCCGGGCCCGCAGCAGCCCGGCGACCCGTTCGTGCAGGCGCTGCTCGGTCACGCGGATGTCGAACTCGCGGTCGAAACGGGCGCGCGCTGCCTTGGCCAGGCGCCGTTCCAGCGCCGGGTCCTGCACCAGCCGTTCGATCGCCGCGGCCAGCGCGCGGCTGTCGCGCTGCTTCACGATCAGACCTTCGACGTCGTCGGTGACCACCTCGAGGATGGAGCCCGAGTCGGTCGTGACGACCGGGAGGCCGGAGGCCAGGCCCTCGAGCATCGCGGTCGGGATGCCGTCCTTGTCGCCGTTCTCGACCTCGACGTAGGGGGCGACGAAGGCGCGGCTGCGCTGCAGCAGCGGCGCCAGCTCCTCCTGCTTCTTCATGCCGTGCAGCACGATTTCCTGGCCGACGCCGAGATCGGCGATGCGGCGCTCGAACTCCGCCGCGTACTCGAGGCTGCCCTTGCTGTGCTGGTCCTTGCTGCCGACCACGTGCACGACGACGCGATGGCCGCGCTTCTTCAGCATCGCGATCGCCTCGGCCAGGTAGGTGAGTCCCTTCTTGGGCTCGATGCGCGAGATCGAGATCAGTTCGATCGGCTCGCCCGGCCGCCGTTGCGGGCGGTCGACGGCCGGGAAGCGCGCGCCGTCGACGCCGTTCGGCTTGACGATGATCTTGTCGTCGAACTTGCCGCCCGACTTCTGCGACAGCTCCTTCTTGATCCGGGCGCTGGTCGCCACGACGACGCTGGCCAGCTCGACGTGCAGCCCCACCAGCTTGAACGGGTAGTCGTCCAGCATGTGGTCGGCGTAGCAGGACACACCGCGTGGGATGTCCAGCAGCCATGCCGCCTGCATGACCATGAACGACTGGTCATAGAAGAAGTAGCTGTGCAGGTACTTCGCGCCGGCCAGTTCGGCCATGCGGGCGAACGTGCAGCCCTGCAGCACCAGCGATTCCTGCTCGAGCTCCTCGACCTTGCGCCCGGTGCGTGCAGCGACCATCTCCAGGAACGCACGCAGGCGGCCGGGCTTCGTCTTCTCGAAGTGCTCGCGGTCGCGCAGGTGGGTCTCCCATACCGGCTGCAGCTCGGTGCGATGGTCGGCGAGGTAGCCGAATGCCTGGTGCAGCTGGCCGGTGTCGCCGAGCTTCCAGTGGAACATCTGCACGTCGAGCCCCATGTGGGTGAGGCCGATCATCTCCTGGTAGACGAAGGTGTGGCTGTAGATCGGCCACTCCCAGCAGGCGGCGACCACTGCCACGCCATTGGCGCGACGGCGCCGCTTGAACAACATCACGGTCCGGTCCTTGGCGTCCAGGAGCCGGCGGTACCACTTCTTGCCACGACGCGACATGTATCCCAGGGGCATCTTGTTCCAGAGGAAGTTGCCGGCACGGAACTCTCGCGAGCTGCCGACCCGTTCCAGCTCGGCCCGGGCCCGGGCGAGCTCATGAGTGAGCGCGGTGCGTTGCTGTTCGAGGCCCGACTTGTCCTGCTGCAGTGCCTCGAGGCGGGTTCGCTCGCGGGAGAGTGTCGCGGCGAGTTCGTCGTGCTCCGCCTTGCGTCGATCGAGCAGTTCGGCGCGACGTGACAGCTCGGCTCGCAACGCTTCGCCCTCGGCTCGCAACCCCTCGCCCTCGGCCCGCAGCGCTTCGCCCTCGGCCCGCAGCGCTTCGCCCTCGGCCCGCAACGCTTCGCCGCGGGCGGTCAGCGCGGCGACCGATGCTCGCTCCGCCGTGAGCGCGGACCGTGTTTCGAGCTCGCTCTGCTCGAGGGCCGCGATGCGCTCGGTCGCCGCGAGCAGCCGGCTTTCGAGCTCCTGTTCGTTCGCCCGCCGGGTCGCCAGCTCGCCGTCGATCAGTCGGCGCAGTTCATGCACCGCCGCCAGCGCCTCGCGCAGGTTGGTCAGGTCGCCGCGGGCGGTCGTCAGCTGGTCGCGCAGGTCCGCGCCCTGGCGTTCCAGTTCGGCCGCGCGCTGCGACTGGTGCGCCGATTCCCGGCGGCTCGTCTCCAGGTCCCTCTGCAGGCCCTGGACGTCGGCATGGAGCTCGGCCTTCTGGTCGTACAGCGAACGCTTCTCTTCCTCGATGCGTTCCCGGCCCTGCCAGCACTCCCGGATTCTCTGCTCCAGCGTCTGGCAGTAACCCTCGAGCCAGCGCCGGCTGCCGCGTTCGATCCCACGCTGTTCGATCGCGATGTCGCCGAGCAGCAGACGCAGTTGGGTGCGAAGCCGGTCGTCGTCGCTGGCCCGCACCTCGTACTCGTCCCGCGCGGCCCGCACCTGCTCGGCCGTGGTGTTCAGCCGCTGGACCAGGTCGCGGGCGGTCGCCGACGTCGTCGCCAGGCGATCGATCTGCAGCGCATCGGTGGTGGCGGCGATGAACAGCGCGAAGCCGTCCACTTCCCGGTTGGCGAGCAGGTGCCCGGCGACGGCATCCAGCAGGTGCATCGCCGCGGTGTCGTCGATCGCGGGTTCGCGGCTCACGTAGGCACGCAGGGCGGCAGCGGCGACCCGGTTGACCTCGAGGTAGTACGACCAGCGGCGGCCTTCCCGGAACCAGACGGTGTTGGTCGCGTGCAGCCGGTAGGCGACCAGCGGCTCGTGCAGGTGGTGCAGCACGTCGGTGGCGGCGGCCTCCAGGAACAACTGCCAGTCGAGGCAGTACTTCAGGCTGCGCAGCGAGTCCGCCTGGCGCACCAGCCACTCGGTGCGGCACACGAGATTGCTGCTGGTCGCCAGCCAGTTCTGTTCCAGCAGCGTCGCGAACAGCCGCTCGCGTGGCAGGTCCACCGGTGGGGTCACGCGGGCGAACCAGTGCACCCAGTCGAACACCAGCTTGCCGTCCAGCACCAGGCTGGCGTTGGCGGGCAGCAGTTCGCCGCCCTGCTGGTCGATCAGCGTCATGCCGGTCGTGACCAGCATCACTTCGGGCCGCTGCGTCAGCACCTCGAGACAGCGACGCAGCCGGTCCGGGTGGAACACGTCGTCCGAGTTCAGCAGCGCGACGTACGGGGTGTCGATGTCGGCCAGCGCCTGCAGCACGCTGTTGCCGAGCCCGAGGTTGCTCGCGTTGACGCGGACCTCGAGACGGGGATCCTCGATCGAGCGCGCGCGCGCCACCGTGTCATCGGTGGAGCCGTCGTCGACGACCAGCAGCCGGAAGGCGGTGTGGCGCTGGGCCAGCACGCTGCGAATGGTGGTCTCGACGTAGGCCCCGTGGCGGAACGAGGGGATCAGCACCGTGACGTCCGGCGGCTGCCCGCCCTTCGGCTTCTGCGGTTTGCCGATCGGGAACGGGGCCCGCCGCTTGCCCTCCATCATCAGCCCGAGCCGCTCCGCCCAAGGGCCGCCGAAGCGCTGCAGCGGGAAGGCCGTCGCGAACTCCGCGTCGGCCTGGGTCAGGGTCAGACGGCGCCGGGGTTCGTCGTAGACCGCCCGCAGCAGCTCGAGCAGCGCGGGCTTTTGCCGATCGTGTGCCACGCGGTGGCACAGCACCCGCAACCACGTGGTCCGGCGCAGCATGCCGACGCCGGCCGCACCGGCCGTGGCTCCGCCCAGCCAGGTCGCGACGGTGTCGCTGTGACCGTTGCCGAACAGGTGCTCCAGCCACCAGCCCTGACGGGCCTCGTCGGTGCACCACGGGTGCTGTGGCGGCGGCAATTGCAGCCCGGTCGCCGGGCTGGCCACGCCGGCCAGTTCTGCCGTGGCGCGTTCCTGCAGCAGCGCCCGCAGCTCGGTCAGCAGGTGGTCGAAGTCGCGGTCGGGAATCGAACCCGGCCGGTCGGGGCCGCCGCAGCGGGTCCAGCAGCCGCCGACCACGTCCTTGACCAGACGCAACTCGTTGGCCGCGAGGCTGGCCAACGGCACCACGCCGTTGCGGTGCATGGTCCGCAGGTCGATCCATGCACCGATCGCGGCCGCGGCGCGCGCCGCTTCCTCGAACTGGAACCACTGGTCGGGGGCGAGCACGAAGCGCAGTCGCAACCGAGCGCCGGTGGCCTTCGCGAGCTGCCCCGCCTGCGGCAGCTGTCGCAGGCCGGTCTCGCCGAGCACCTCGAGTTCTTCGATCGGCAGGTCCGTCAGCAGGCCGGCCGCGCCGGCGACGAAGGACTCGCAACGGATCAGGAGGCGCGGCCTCGGCGCCGTGGTGCGCAGTGCGTCGAGCAGGGCGCGGGTCGTCGGGTGGCTGCCGAAGACCGTCTCGTCGAGCACCACCTGCTCGGCGGTGCAGAGGGCCGCGAGCGCCGCCGCCAGCGTCGGCGCGGGCCACTGTGCCTCCGGTTCCGGCAGGCGCAGCACCAGCGAGCGCGGTGCTGGCGGTGCAGCGCCGCCGGGATCGTTGCCGTGGTCGCGCACCATCGGGGTGAGCGGCGCCAGGTCGAGTTGCCACCAGCGGACACAAGTGCCGCAGTGCGCGTGCGGCAACTGGCCGTCCTGGAGCCGGCTTCGCAACTGCTCGAATTCGGGGCCGTGCCACGCCGCGGCCAGATCTGCGAACGGTCCGGTGCATGCTGCGCCGGTGCCGAACGTGCAGCCGCGCAGGCCGCCGTCGCGGTCCAGCACCACTTCGGTGGTCGGCGCCGAGCATGCGGGCGACCTGCCGTCGGCCGATGGCTGCAGCCCGGCCACTCGGCGCGCCTGTTCCAGATCGGCGGGCGGCAGTGCCAGGCACGGCTCGTGCTCGGGGTGCTCCGGAGTGCCTTGCTCGTCGGCCAGGGCCATGGTGGATTGACGGGTATCGGCGAACGAGAGGGTGGCGTCGCTGCGGTTCGGCAGGCGCCGGCGCCCGCGGATGATGGCGCAACCCCGACTGCCATGCAAAGGTCCAGCCCATGCCCCGATGCCAAGGCGATCTGGCCGTCGGCGGCGGTGGCAGCCGTCAGTCGCGCTGGAAGACGTGGCCCCAGCGGGAGCCCTCGAACACCGCACTCAGCGCCTCGTAGTTCTGCACCAGCGAGCGAGCGTCGCGCTCGCCCTGCTTGACCGAGACCACCTCCAGGCGGCGGCGCTCGATGCCGAGGAAGTCCTGCACCAGATCGGCAACGCCGTGCAGGTCGGCGGCCAGCTGCTCGTAGCTGAGCTCCAGCCACCTGCTGTCGGCGAACGTGGCGCGGGCCCGCTGCTCGAGCTGCTGCTGCCACTCGAAGTCCCACAGCGTCAGGTGCGGCGACAGTTCCACCGCGCCGACTTTCGGGCGTTCGGGGCTGCTGCCATCGGCGGCGACCCACCACGAGTCCGACCGGCGAGCCCGTTCGTGGGAGACCCAGCGCGCGAGGCGGTCCTCGCGCCGCAAGTGGATCACCCGCAGGTTCGGCAGCGACACCAGGCGGTCGACGATCCGGTTCTCGGCCATCGCGTGGTAGTAGAGCAGCTTGAAGCCGGCGGCCTTGCAGCCCTTCTGCTTTGCCACCCGCAGCAGCAGCGCGTGGCAGGCGGCGGGATCGGCGCGGCGCAGGGCCTGGATCTCTTCCGCCTTGATCCCGGCCGGCATCTGGATGTCGAGTTGGCCCTTGTCGATCATGTCCGGGTTGAACAGCTCACCGGCCGACAGCACCCCCGGATGGGTGAGCAGCATGTCGGACAACAGGTTGCTGCCGGTTCGTTCGGCACCGAGCACGACGAACGGGATCGGATCGGCCGGATAGATCGGCAGCTTGCTGGCGGTGGTCACGAAGGCGGCCTTGGCGCCGAGATCGGCGCGAGACGCCGCACTCGGTTGTCTGGCGAGGACCTGTTGCACGCCGGCGGCGAGCACGCGGGGCCAGTTCGGCACCGTGGTCTGGCAGATCGTCTTGGCGGCGAACTCCGGACCGAACTGGCGGCCGAGTTCGGTGGCCACCGCTTCACTGGCTGTCGTCACCCAGGCGGCCCGCAACAGCAGCTCGGTCAGCAACCTCTCCTGGGGAGTGTCGTTCCGCTCCGTCGGGTAGTGGAAGTGCACCCGCGGCAGTCCCAACAGGAACGCCGCGACGAAGCCGGCCAACGCCCCTTCATGGTTGTAGAAGGTGCAGATCAGGTCGGGCGCCAGCGCCTTGACCCACCGGGCCTGGCTGATCGCGAGGCCGACCACCGGCAGGGCCGCGACCTCGGCGACGTTCATCCCCAGCTCTCGGGCCAGCAGCTGCAGCAGCGCATCGACTCGGGCCGGGTCCACGTCGCGGAAGTGCGCCAGATCCGCCCGCATCATCTCGATCGTCATCGGCGCCAGCAGGCCCAGGCCCAGCCAGCGCATCTGTCGACCTTGACCGTCGCCGGGGTCGGCCGGCTCCGCGTGGACGAAGCGGACCTCGGCGTCGATGCGGTCGCCGAGGTCGCGCACCAGCTCGTAGGCGAATTCCTGGTGGACCAGCGGGAACAGGGACGCTCCGAAGGCGGCGATCCGGCGGCTGCTGGGGTTGCCCGTGAACAGGGCGTGGGGGGAGGACATGCGGTAGAGGGGACGGTGACAGTCGAGCGGCTGGTCTTGCACCCTACTACGCGAGCGACACATCCGAACAGCGCGCATTTGTGCGGACCGGCTTCGGATCGACAGAATCGAGGTCGTCGGCGGCCCGCCGTCGGACCGACCCGGCACCCCGGCACGCGACCTCGTGGCACCGCGCCCCGGTTTGCGGCAGGATTCGCGGCGTGCGCATTTCCCTGGTGATGCCGACGTGGAACGCCGGCCCGTTGCTCGACGAAGTCCTGACCGCGATCACCGCCCAGCGCGGGGTCGTGTTCGACGAACTGCTGGCGATCGACAGCGGTTCGCGCGATGGCACCGTCGAACGCCTGCTGCGCGCCGGGTTCCGCGTGGCCTCGATCCCGCAGCGCGAGTTCGACCACGGCAGCACCCGCGACCGCGGCATCGCGATGACCACCGGCGACGTGGTCGTGCTGCTGGTGCAGGATGCGACGCTGCAGGGCACCGACTGGCTGCAGCGCATGGTGGAGCCGTTCGCCGATCCCGAGGTGGCTGGCGTCTGGTGTCGGCAGATCCCGCGGCCGATCTGCCAACCGGTGCTGGCGCGGCGCATCCGCGGCTGGCCCGGGTGGGGCGAGGGCGTCACCACGAAGCGGTTGGCGCCCGGCCAGCGGCTCGAGGACCTGCCGCCGTTCGAGCAGCTGATGCTGTGTGCGTTCGACAACGTCGCGTCGGCGATGCGGCGTGCGGTGTGGCAGCGGTTCCCGCTCGGGCCGCGGCGGTTCGGCGAGGACATCCACTTCGGCAAGCGGGCGATCGCGGCGGGGCTCGCCATCGCGCACCAGGGCGGGGCCGTGGTGATGCACAGCCACGATCGTTCGGCCTGGTCGGAGGGCAAGCGCACGTTCTGCGACCACCGCAATCTGCGCGGGCTGTTCGGGCTGGTCGGCATCCCGACCCGCGAGGCGCTCGACGGCGCGATCCTGCACGCGACCAAGGAGCACCTCGACTACGTGCGCAGCCTCGGGTTGCCGGCCGAGGCCGAGGCGAAGGCGCTGCGTTGGACCGAGGACTACGTGAAGTGGCAGTGCTGGGGCCAGTTCCTCGGCGCCAAGGCCGGCGCCAAGCTGCCGGGGCCGGAAGGCATGTTCTACCGCCTGCTCGGCAAACGGCTCGAGCGCGGCATCGGCTGAGAACCTTCAGCGCCCGGCCGAGCCCTGCAGGCTGCGGATCTCGGCGCGGGCCTCGGCCAGCAGCTCGACGATGCGGGTGGTCTGTGCCAGCAGATCGGTGCGCGCGGCTTCGCTGCGCTCGAGCCGTTCGTGCAGCGAAGCGTTGGTGGCGGCCAGCTGGTCCAGGCGCGCGGTGAGGGCGTCGAGGCTGGTGCGCAGTGCGCGCAGTTCGTTGCTGACCTGGTCCGGAAGTGGCGTCGACACCGGCGCGAGCATACCTTGGCCGGCGCCGCGCCCGCATGGCCAAGGTTCTCGTCATCGCTCCGTACGTGCCGCATCCGCCTCGCCATGGTGGCGCGATCCGGTCGCGGCTGCTGCTCGAGGCGCTGCGTGCCGACCACGAAGTGCACTTCGCCGCCGCGGTCGGTGGCGAGCCCGACCGCGGCGCGCTGCAGGCGCTGGCGGCCGCGACCGGCATCGTCGGTCACGAGCTGCCGGCGCGCGGTGCCGGGGGCGGTGGGCCGTGGCGCAAGCTCGGCTGCTGGCTCGCAGGGCGCTCGGAGCTGGTCGCGCGTCGCTGGGCCAATGGGGCCGCCGCCGCGGTCGACACGCTGTGCAGGCAGCACCCGTTCGCGCTGACGGTGATCGACAGCACGTGGTCGCTGCCGGTGTGGCGGCGATCGGAACGCGCCGTGCTGTTCCTGCACAACCTCGAGCACTCGCTGTTCGAACGTGCGGACGGCGCGGCTCGCGGGCTCGCGGCGCGGCTGTCGCGGCGCTGCGAAGCGCGCGGACTGCGTCGCCAGGAACGCGCGGCGCTGCAGCGGTTCGGCGCCGCGGTGGTGGTGTCCGAACGCGATCGCGACCTGGCGCTGGCGCTGGCGCCGCGGGCGGCGGTCACCGTGGTGCCCAACACCGTCGACCTCGACGCGTTGCCGCTGCTGCCGCTGGCGCCCGCGCCGGCGCCGGGTACGCCGCTGCGGCTGCTGTTCGTCGGCTCGTTCGACTACCCGCCCAACCTCGCCGCGGTCACCGAACTGGTGACGGTGCATCTGCCGGTGCTGCGCGCGACGTTCCCCGACCTGCGCGTGCGGTTGGTCGGCCGCGATCCGGCCGGCGTCGGTTCGCGCTTCCGCGACCTGCCGGGCGTCGAGTGGGTGGGCCCGGTCGACGACGTCGTGCCGCACTATCGCGCCGTGCATGCGGTCTACCTGCCGATCCGCAGCGGTGGCGGCACGCGCATCAAGATCCTCGAGGCGTGGGCGCTCGGGGTGCCGGTGCTGGCGACCGCGATCGCCGCCGAGGGCCTGCCGGCCGTGGACGGCGTGCACGTGCTCGGCTTCGAGTCGCCGGCGCAAGGCCGTGACGCGGTGCAGCGGGTGCTGCGCGACGGCGCCGCGCTGCGCACGAACGGTCGCGCGCTGGTCGAAGCCCGGTTCGCGCATGCGGCGGCGCGGGCGCAGTTGCGCGACTACTTCGCGACCCGGTTGCGTCCCTGAGTCAGGGCCTGGCGTTCGCCGCGCGCAGGATCGCGCCGGTGCTGCGCCGCGCGCTGCAGCGACTGCGTTGTCGGGCGAGCACCGCACGGGGCAGCCGCGGCCAGCACGACAGCGTCGCCAGCACGCCATCGGCGATCGACAGGCCGAGCAGGCGCGCCTGCTTGCGCAGGTTCCAGCCCCAGCACAGGCCGTGTGCGAGCAC
>JALORC010000120.1 GCA_025459175.1 Planctomycetota bacterium
CGCAACTGTGTCGTGCGCGGGTCAGCAGCGACGACGCGCGCAGCAGCTGGCACCGGGGTTTCGGCAGCCGCGTCTGTAGACGGTTCGCCGGCCATGGCATCGCCGGGCGCGTTCCGCTCGATCGCGACCGGAACCGCCATGGCCATGTTCTCCAGCTCCGGACCGGCAGCACCCGCGCTCTGCCAGCCCCACCATCCCAACCCGACCAGCAGTGCGGCCACCGCGAACACCCACAACCCGGTTGCGCTCGCCACCGCCCCTCCACCAGTCGCCGCCGCCAACACCTTGGTCCGCACCGCCTGCAGACCGGAACTCGCGCGCAACGCTTCGCCGCCGAGCCACGCCAGCAGCGCCGGCGTCGCCAGCCCGCGCGGCAGCGCATTGCGCAGCAGCTGCAGGCCGCGCGACAACCGCGTGCGCACGGTCGCTGGCGGCAGGCCGAGCGAATGCGCGATGTCGACCGCGGCGATGCCGTGCACGAGCCGCAGCGTCAACACCTGCCGGTAGTCGCCCGGCATGCCGGCGAGCGCTTCGGCGACCCGCTGTCGCGCCTCGGCCGAGGCCGCGGCATCCGGGGGCGCGGATGCGTGTGCCGCCGCCGGCGAGGCCGCGAGCAGCGCGTCGTCGGCCCGTTCGTGGTGGCGGTGCGCGCGGCGCCGCGCATCGGCGGCCCGGTGCTCGAGCAGCGCCAGCAGCCACGGCATCACCGGCCGCCGCAGGTCGAAGCCGGCGGCATCGCGCAGCACCTGCAGGAACACGGTCTGCACGAGGTCCTCGGCGGTGGCGCTGTCGCGCGTCAGGTGCATCGCGACCAGCAGCAGCCGCGGCGCCGCCGCGTCGAACACGGCGGCCAGCGCGGCCGGATCGCGAGCAGCAGCCGCGGCGCCGCCGCGTCGAACACGGCGGCCAGCGCGGCCGGATCGCGACTGCGAACGAAACTACGAAAGTCGTTGTCGAGGGTATCGGTGGCCACGAGCGACGATGCGGCGGTGGGCAGAACAGTGTTTCGGGAAATCGCCATCGGCGCACAACCCCCTGCGTGTCCCTGGCGGTGGTCGAAGCCGACCGGCGGCGCAGCCGTTCCCTTGCGCCGGCTCGCGCGGAACGGCACCGTTCGCCGCCATGCCGCGGCCGCGACGATTCGACGATGCGCTGATGCGACCGCCCGACGCTGCGGCGGCCAGCGATCCCACCGTGTCGCGCGCGGTGCGCCACTGGTGCGAAGCGGGCGCGTTCACGGCCCCGCTGCTGCCGCTCGCCGCCGCCAGCATCCCCGCCACGGCGGCCCTCGACGGCATCGCGTGCGAACTCGACGGCACCCACACCCTCGCGGCCATGCCGCGCTGGCGCGGGCTCGTGTGGCGCGTGCAGCTGCAGCTGCGCGAACGAATGCCCGGTCATCGACCGCGGACGAGTGATCCGTGGGACTGCGGCTGGTGGCGCGCCGGAGGTCTCGCGGCGGCGATCGCGTTCCGTCCGCGCCGGCCGACGCTGCTGCTCGTGCACGAAGCCGATGCCGGTGCCGCCGAGCGCCTGCTCGAAGCGCTGCGCGCGCAGTGCAGCGACTACCGGCGACCGCTGCGCGTGCTGTTCGCGACCGCGGCACCGCTGCGCGATCTGCCGCGACTCCGCAAGGACGCACTCGGCACGAACGGCAGCGGCTCGTCGACGAACGTGCGGTAGTCGGCCGTCAGCTCCTCGCCGACACGGATGCGGCGCAGGCTGCGGAAACGACCGTCGTCGCCGGCGGCCAGATTGGGCTCGTCGGAGTGATTCACATACCAGCCGACCGACAGCCGGTTCAGGTTCGGCGGCACGCCGAGCAAGCGACCCGACACCATGCCGAAGTCCTCGTAGAGCGCGCGCAGCGCCTTCGGCAGCCGCCGCACCGCGCTGCGTCGGACCCACACGGCGCGTTCGCTCTCGCCGCGGAACACCAGCACGCCGGACGGGATGCTGCGGATCGCGATCGCGCCGGTGCCGTGAATGCGCGACGGGCCGATGCGGGCATACACACCATCGTGCGGTCGTGGGATTCGCTTCGGCATGAGCAGTTGGCGCGGTGGACGCGAACCGATCCTGCCGCGGTCGCGCCGGGATGTCCATGCGCGCGACATGCCGCGTGGGGCTCACGACCCGCGAACTTGCGGGGCAGCCGCGGACGTACGCACTCCATGGACCGTTCTCGACAGCCAGGCAGGCTTCCCCCACCCGTCTCCACCCCCAGACGCCCATTGGCCGGCATGCATCTCCTCCACGGAGGACTGCTGGCACTGGTCATCCCACTGGGTCTCCCTTCGATCGCACTCGCGCAAACCACTCGCACGGCGGTCAGCGCCGGTGCACCCGCGGCATTCCCGAACGCGACCGGGAACTTCGAGAACACTGCCGTCCTGGCTGGCCAGTTCGCCTACTCACCCAGTTGGGCGCCTTGGACCATGGCGACCGGCTCGGGCATCGCGAGCAACGCATCCGGTTTCACCTACGCCAATCCCAACGCCCCGTCGGGCACCAGGGTCGCGTTCCTCCAGGGCACCGGCAGCATGAGCACGGCCTTCACGTTCACGACGGGAACGTGGCGACTCCGCTTCGCCGGGGCCCAGCGCAAACACCCGGGAGTCAATCGCCAGGTGGTGCGGATCAACATCGGCACCGAAGAGGTCTTCGAACAGGAGCTGACCAGCGACCTCTATGACACCTACACGACGAGGCCGGTGACGTTCACGGCCAACACCACGCGGACCGTGACGTTCCTGGGGGTCAACCCGTTCGGCGGCGACAACACCGCCCTGCTCGACAGGATCGAATTCGAACGCATCGGTGAGTGGACGCAGAGCTCGACCTGGTCACCCGCCGGAGTACCAGGCATCAATGACCCCGTGGTCATCCCGGCCGGCGTCGAAGTGGCCATGCGCGGCACGAACAACGCCGCCGGGGTCACGGTGAACGGCGAGCTGATCGCCGCCGCCCAGAACACGACCCTGACGGCCAGATGGGTCAAGGTCGCCGGCAGTCAGTCGCGCTTCGAGGTCGGCCGCGAGCTGACTCCGTTCCTGCAGAACTTCACGTTGCTGCTGAACGGCACCAATCTCACCGACGACACGCACGCAGGCACCAAGTTCCTGATGGCGATGGACGGCGGCACGGTGGACATGCACGGCATCCCGAAGACGAGCTGGGCCCGCATGACCTCGCTGACGCCGAGTCCGACCGTCAACCCGACTTCGACCGTGGTCAGGGTGCCGGGCGCCACCGGCTGGGCAGTCAACGACTTCGTGGTGGTCGCATACACGGACCATGTGGCGCATGTCGCCGGCTGGCCGGGTGTGTGCACGTCTCCCTACGACGCCCCGAAGAGCCGCAAGCTGCGGATCGCGGCCATCAACACGTCGACCGGAGACATCACCCTCGACGGGGTGCTGGACCCGGCGATCCACGCGGTCGTCGCCCCGGTCACGCACACCAATCCGGCCAACGGCCAGCAATGGACCCTGGAGCAGCGTGCCGAAGTCGGCATGCTGAGCCACAACGTGAAGGTCACGGGCACCACGACGGCCAACGGACTGGGCGCCCATGTGATGATCATGGCCTGTTGCACGGCCATGCCGACCGGCTTCGGGCGCTTCGCCAACGTCGAGCTGACGGAAGTCGGCCAGCACCAGATCCTCGGTCGCTACCCGATGCACTGGCACATGGTGCGCGGCAGCGGCCGCGGTCAGTACATCCGCGACTGCAGCGTGCACAAGAGCCACAACCGGGCGATCACGATCCACGGCAGCCATTTCGTCGGCGTCGAACGCAACGTGTCCTACGACGTGATGGGTCATGCGATGTTCCTCGAGGACGGTGTCGAGCGCGGCAACCGATTCATCGAGAACCTCGTGCTGGCGACCAGGAAGCCGGCCGCCTGTCAGCAGATGCTGACGCACGACAACTCGCTCGACCAAGCCCAGAACCGTTCCCCCGCGTCCTTCTGGATCAGCAACCCGGACAACCAGTTCATCGGCAACGTGGCGGCCGACTCGGTCGGAGTCGGATACTGGTTCGCGCTGCATCGCTTCGCGACCGGTTTGTCCGCGACCGGCGCCTGGTCCGGCGAGTTCACCAACACGGACGCGACCTTGCTGCCCCTGGGCAAGTTCGAGGCCAACAGCGCCCACAGCATCAAGATGGGCATCGACGTGCACGACTCGGTGAAGCTGGTGACGGGTAGCAGCACGCTGCAGCGACCGTGCCTCGGCCCGGAGGTCCTGACGCCGTGCACCAACGCGCCGGCCAATGGCGCGAGCATCGACATCCAGACCAACGTCATGTGGCAACCGCCGACCGGTGCGATCCTGGACAGGTTCACCGCCTTCGGCTGCAGCACGGCGATCTACACCGGCGGTGGAGTCATCTACTCGCCGAAGATCACGTTCCGGAACTGCGTCCTCGCCGACAACGGCGTGCACGTTCAGTTCGCCAGCGCCGACAAGCTCCAGGACTCGCTGTTGATCCACGACTCGGGCAATCTGATCTTCCCGACCGGCACCGCCGGCCCGCAGAACCCGACCGGCAACGGCCTCGTCAACACGCACATCCACGGCTACGAGGCCGGCAACGCCTACGTGGTCTACGACGGGCCGGGCAACATGGCCAACTGCTACCTGGTCGGCTACAGCGGCACGACGAGCGGCAACTTCGCCTTCAGTGACTTCGGCGCGGCTCGCCGGCACACGGGGCACACCTTGGAGGACCTGGTGTTCGCCGGCAGCCTGATGCCGCGGGTCGCGTTCCGTGACTTCAGCGGGACCATCGCGATCCCCACGGCTCTGAGCCAGAGCTCGGTCTGGGGCATCACGATGCTGGACCTGGATGGGTCGATGTCGGGCGGATTGCTGCCCGGGACTTCCGTGATCACGAATCATCCGATGCTGCACCTGACGACCGCCGGTGGTGCATCCCCGGATACGCAACTCGGACCGACGGCATACCTGTCGCCGTTCACGTGGGCCCACCTGCAGGTCCGCTACTACACGGACGAGGCCCCGTTCACGATGAACCGACTGCTCGAGATGGGTGCCGTCCCGAGCACGAACTTCCTCCGCCGCGCCTGGCAGCCGTCCATCACCACGACTCCGTATGTCAGGCACTCGTTCAACTCGACGTTCTTGCCATCTGCGCAGATGCGCCAGCTGCCCGTGATCGTGCGCCCCGCGGCGAGCACGGAGGTCGAGTGCGTCTATGAAGTGGCGATCACGGACCCGACCCCGGCACAGACGACCCAACCGCTGCACCGCGTCGATGTCTCGATCGACGACGGCGCGCCAGGCGTCGTCACGCGCCTGGTGATCACCCATGCGACGAAGCCCGGCTGGGTCCCGACCGTCTACATCAATGACGACCAAGCCCAGGTTCACAGCAACGGCCAGCACCCGAGCTTGCTCGTGCCGCTGCCACCTGGCGCCGCGCCAAACGCCACCTCCTACACGATCACGAACCTGAACGGATCCACGGCGATCGACCTGCGGATGGTCAACGTGCATCGCACGCATCGCATCTCGATCACCTGGCCGTGACCGACTCGGCGGCTGCTGCACTGTTCAGCGCAGCAGCCGCGCCGAAACCTGCACCGGGGCATCGCCGACGCGGAACTCCGCCGTCGCGACCGCACTCCACAGCGACCGCGCGCGCACCCGGTAGTCGCCCGGCAACAGCCCGGTGGCCAGCTCGAAGCGACCCGGCGTCACCGCGGCGCCGACCAGATCCTCGAACACCAGCGCGCCCGCAGCAGTGAACAGCTGCACCTGCAGCGGCCCGTGGATCGCGAACGGGTTCGCCGCCGGCTCGTAGTCGAAGCCGATCGTGACCGCGACAGCAGGCCGCGCCTCGACGACGACTTCCTGGTCGCCGCTGATGGCGACCACCTCGCGGCACTCCGGCACCATGCCGGGCCCGTGCACCAGCAGCTGCAGCGGCCCCGGCGCCACCACCGGCAAGCGCGCCACCCCACCGGCATCGGTCCGGGCCTCGACATACTTGTCACCGACCCCGAGCTTCGCCTTCACGCGCATGCCGCCCACGGCCCCGCGCACCACCACCGCGACGTGCGCCGGTTGCTCGAGCACCTGATCGCCGAGATCGACCTCGAGCCGTTCGCCGTCGAGCGTCACCGCGAAGGTCTTCGAACCGAAGCCGTCGCGCTGCCGCACCAGCCAGTAGTCGCCGGGCAACAGACCGTCGAACACACAGCTGCCGAAGGCGTCGCTGGTGCCGGTGGTAGGGATCTGGAACGCGAGCGAGCGCAGCTCGAACTTGACGCCGCCGACCGGCCGGCCGACCGCGTCGAGCGAACGGCAGCGCAAGCGGCCGCGCGGCACCGCCTCCGCGTCCACCGCCAGTTCGTCGAGCACCGGCTGACCGGGCAAGGCGCGCGCGGTCGCATACGGCAACGCACGGGTGCCGATCGCGGCCGGCGGGAACGCGCCGATCTGGTAGGCATCGGTGTTCGTCAGCGACGACAGCGTGAACGAACCGTCGGCAGCCGCGATCGCCGCGCGTGCACCGAGCAGGCGATGGATCGCCGTGCCGCTGTCCGGCGTCGCCACCAGCAACCAGCCGCCGGCGCCCTCGCGTCCGCTGGCGCGCAGTCGCCCGACCAGCGTGTGGTCGCGGTGCGCCTGCAGCGACACCTCCACGGCATCACCAGCCACCACCGTCACATCGGCACTCGCGACCAGCGGCGGCGAGAACGGCAGCCCCGGCGCCACCACCGGCCCGCGGATGCGCAGCTGCATCGTCCCGACCGGCAGGTGCGAGAACGTGAACGAGCCGTCGTCCGCGGTCAGCACGCGCCGCGCCACCAGCGCACCGGACGGCTCGTTGCTGCGCAGCGAGGCGGGCGTGGCCTGCACCTCGCGCTGCGCCAGCGGCTGGCCGTCGGCGTCCAGGGCCCGGCCGGTGATGCTGCCACCGACATCGAGCGTCACCACCAGCTCGCGCGATGACGGCGCGAGATCGACCAGCGTCGGCGCGCGGTCGATGCTGCTCGCGACCACGACCGCTTCGCCGCGACCCGGATCGAGGAACGTGCAGCGACCGGCACCGTCGGTGCGCGCGTGTTGCGACGGCAGGAAGCGATCGTTGCCGCTGCGCGGCACCAACGCCACGTAGCAGTCCTTCAGCGCGCGCCCCTGCCCGTCGACGACGGCGACGTCGATCGCCCGCTCCGGCGCGGCGAGTTCGAGCCGCAACTCACGATCGGCTTGCAACCGCAGGCCGGTCGACAGGCCGCGCTCGGCGTGCCGCGCGAACAGCATCCCAGCGGCCAGATGCACCTCGCCGGTGAACGTGCCGTCGGCGCCGGTGCGCGCCACCAGGGCGCCGGGCTCGGCGCGCGCCGCGGTGGCCGACACCAGCACCTCCGCATCGGCGACCGCTTCGCCGCGATGATCGACGACCTTGCCACGCAGCGGCAACGGCGCCGCGACCGGCAGACTGACCTGACGCTCGTCACCACCGACCTGCACCTGCGCCGTCGACGCCGCACCCGGCACCCACAGCTGGTACCAACCGACCGGCAGGTCGGCGAATCGCGCCGTGCCGGTCGCATCACTGCGCGCGCGGTGCACTTCGCCGCTCAGCAGGCGCTCGGCCAGCGAACGTGCATCGACCGGCAACGCGAGCAACTCGACGTCGGTGCGCAGCCCGCCGTCGCCGCCGCGCGTGGCGACGCTGAGCCCGGCGCGGGCCGGCGCGAACGAGCGCTCGTTCGGCATCACGTTCGCGGGCGACTCGTGCGACACCGAACGCGCCTCGGCCGCCGAGCGGTCTGCCATCGCTGCGCTGCTGCCAGCGGCCAACAGCGTGTCGGGTTGTGTCGGACGCAGCAGCAGCGTCGTTCCCAGCGCGACCAACGCTGCGGCGGCAAACACCACCGGCAACCACGTTCGCAGCGGCAACACGCTGGCTGACGAAGGCGCACCACCGCTGGCCGCCGGGCCGAGCTCGCCACCGTCGATGTCGTCGGCGCCGAAGTCGCCGTAGCGCGCCGCGTCGGCCGCGTTCTGTGCCATCGCCTCGGGCGACAGCCGCAGCACGAGGCCGGTCGCGAGCCCGAGCGGCAGCGACTGTCGCAGGCGTTCGATCGCACGCTCCATCTGCTTGCGCACGGTGGCCGCCGGCCGCGCCAACCGCTGCGAGATCTCGTGGCTGCCGAGGCCACCCTCGAGATGCAGCGTCAGCACCGAGTGGTACGGCTCGGGCAACGCCGCGATGCCTTCCGCGAGCGCGGCGCGCAACTCCGACTGCAGCGCCGCCGTCACCGGTCCGGTGCCGTCGACGACCGGTTCATCGCTCGGCTGCCGTCGCCGCGACGCGCGGCGCAGCATGCGCGCCTGATTGGTCAGGATGCCGCACAGCCAACTCATCACGCGCCCGCCGTCGCGGAACGTCTCGGCGCGTGTGATCGCGGCCAAGAACGTCGCCTGCACCAGATCCTCGGCATCGCTCGGACTCGGCGCCACGAACACGGCCAGTCGCACGAGTTCCTCGGCGCGCCGGCGGAACAACACGCCGAGCGCCTGACAATCGCGATGGCGCTGGAACGCGAGGAACAGCGCCTCGTCGGACTGAGTCGAGAACGGCGCGAACGGCATGGTTGGATCCGGGGGACGAGCGAGCGGCACGCTAGTGCCAAGGCCGCGGACCGCCAAGACCCGCCATCGACGGACCGCGCCCAGCTGATGGCGAGAAATTTCGCAGACCGCGTCACGCCATTGCCACGTCAGGCATAGCTGGGCCAACCCCACCCGGCGCGCCCCGCTGCCGAGTGCCGGGGCACACTTCCTCCGTCGCCCGTCCCGCCCATGTCACGACCCATCGTTGCCACCGGCCTCCTCCTGTTCGCCACCGCGTCCGTCCGCGCCCAGTTCGGCAACGAGACGATCTTCGTCGGGCGCACCGGCACCCCGACCTACGCGTTCGTCGACACGGGCACCGGTACGGTGTTCAACGGCAGCGACAATCGGGCCCGCAACGTGCGCGGCGCCGTGTTCGCCGACGACGGCAAGAACCTCTACGTCGCCAACGCGCTCGGCGGCACACAGGTGCCTGGCATCTCGCGCTGCGAATGGGACGGCACCACGGCGACCTGGTCGGTGTTCTATGCGGTTCCGGACGCGTCGTACTACCTCGGCCTCGATCGTGCGCGCAAGCTGCTGTGGGTGCTGACCGGCAATCCGACCGGCGGGCGACAACTGCACTGCGTGAACGCCGATCCCGACAGTGCGGCCTATGGCACGCTGCTCGGTCAGACTTCGCTGGCGCCGATCACGCGCGAACGCTGGGCCCTGTCCGCCAGCGGCAACCTCGCCGCGGTGCCGCCGACTTTCGCCGCCACCAACCAGTTCGACATCGTCGACACCGACCCGACCAGCGCGACGTTCCTGCAGGTCGTGGTCTCGGTGCCGATCTCGGCGACCAGCCCCGGCAGCGGACCGATCATGGCCTGCTGGGTCTCCGACGACGACCAATACGCGTACCTGACGGTGCCCGGTGCGGCGCCGTACGTCGGCGTGCTGCACATCCCGACCCAGACGTGGCTCGACTTCGATGCGAACGCCGCGGGCCAGCAGCACTTCCTGCTGCCGTCGCTGACCCCGAACTTCATGGTGGTGTCGCCGGACGCGAGCTACGCGATCGTCACCGGCGGCTCGACCGGGCTCGGCTGGGTCCAGCGCATCGACTTCGACTACGTCAATCCGGCCCTGACGCAGATCAGTGATTGTGTGCCCGGCGTGCAGATGTTCGGCACCGGCGGGCCGTCGGTGGCGTTCGACAATACGCGCTACGCGTTCACCGCGAACGGTCTGCTGTACGTCGTCCAGGCGCAGACCGGCGCCGTGCTGCTGACGGCGGCAGCATCCGGCATCGCGACCGCGTGGCAGGATCCGCGCATCACCGCGCGCTACGCGCCGTTCGGCGCCGGCTGCACCGGCAGCCTCGGTGTACCCACGCTGGCCGCCGCCACCACTTCGCCGTGGCCACTGCTCGGCAGCCCGTTCACGCTGCGCATCGGCCAGCTGCCGTTCGGCCTCGCGCTGGTCGGCTTCGGCTTCTCGAACACCAACTACAACGGTCTGCCGCTGCCGCTGCCGCTCGATGCGATCGGCATGCCGACGTGCACGCTGCTGGCGGCGCCCGAGCTGCTGGACCTGGTGGTCGGCACGCCGACCGCGACGTGGTCGGTGGCGCTCCCGGCGACCGCTTCGCTGGCCGGGCTCGAATTCTTCAACCAAGCCTTCTCGCTGGATCCGGCCACCAACTCGCTCGGCCTCGTCGCGTCGAACGCCGGCCGCGGCGTGCTCGGCTTCTGAAGCGCCGCCACCGGATCATCGACCCACTCGCCCCGAACCACCGATGCACACCTTCGCCCCCCGCCGTCTGTTCGCGCTGCTGCTCACCGCTCCGCTCGCTGCCCAACAGGGCAACGAGCTCGTCTTCGTCGGCACCTCGGGCAGTGGCTCGAGCGATCCGTACTTCCTGGTCGCCGCCGATACCGGCGCGCTGGTCGAGACGGCGCCGCGCACCGAGTCCGACAACAACCGCGGGGCGGTCTGGGCCGACCAGGGCGCCAATCTGTATCTGGCCAGCGCCCCCGGCGTCGCCCCCGGTTCCCAGCCACGCATCGCCCGCGCCAGCTGGAACGGTGCGTCGACGACGTGGTCGACGTTCCACCAGACGCCGGGCGCCAGCTACGGCATCGGCCTGGACCAGGCGCGGCGCCGGCTGTGGACGCTGACCGGCACCGCGCCGAACACGCGCGAACTGCGCTGCATCGACGCCGATCCGACCAGCCCGAGCTACGGCCAGCAGCTGGCGCAGACCGGCGTGTTGAGCGGCGCCGCGCACGAACGCTGGAGCCTGTCCGCGTCCGGCAACTACGCCGCCGTCGCACACACCATGCTGTCGACGCTCGGCTGCCTCGATGTCGTGAATCTCGATCCGTCGAGCCCCACCTACCTGCAGAACGTGGCGCCGGTGATCGCCGGTGGCGGTGCCGGCATGGGCGCCGCGATCTCGAACGACGACCAGTACGCGTATCTGCTGTGCTCGCCGCCGGCGATCGTCGTCTATCACATCCCGACCGCGACCGTGCTCGACTTCAACCCGGGTGTGGCCGGGCAACAGAACTTCACGCTGCCGTTCGGTTCGTCGGTGAGCATGGCGCTGTCCGGCGACCGGTCGTTCGCGGTGGTGACCGGCATCGGCAACGGCGGTTGGGCCGCGCGCGTGAACTTCGACTACACGACGCCGGCCAACACCGCGCTGTCGGTGTACTTGCCCGGGCAGCTGCCGAACTGCTACGGCGTGTCGATCTCGCCGGACGACACGCGCGTCGCGCTGACGACGACGCCGACGATCGGCACGCCGAACCTGCTGCTGCTCGACGCCGCCAGCGGCGCGATCCTGCAGCGCACCGAACTGCCGGGCGCCAGCAGCGTGACGTTCACCGCCTGGCAGCGCGCGCCGCAGTTCGCGACCTACTCGCGCTACGGCCAGGGCTGCGCCGGTTCGCTGGGCACGCCGACGCTCGGCGGCGCCAACGGCTCGAAGCCGGTGCTCGGCGGCGCCTTCGTGGTCGAGGTCGGCAACCTGCCGCTCGGCATCGGGCTGATCCTGTTCGGCGAGTCGCGCAGTGCGCTCGGTGGTCTGCCGCTGCCGCTCGACCTCGGCCTCGCCGGCATGCCCGGCTGCACGCTGCTTGCATCGCCCGACGTGAACGTCCTGGTCGCCAGCAGCGGTCCCACCGGCAGCGTGACGTGGAACATCCCACCATCGCCGAGCAACTTCGGCGCGCGCTTCTACACGCAGGCGTTCGCGCTCGATCCGCCCGCCAATGCCGCTGGCTTCGTGGTCAGCAACGGCGCGGCGGGGCAGCTGGGATACTGAGCTCGGCGCACGCGCACGGCGGCTATCGTGCGTCGGATGCGCTCTCGTCCGCTGCTCGTCGCCGCCCTGGCCATCAGCCTGCTTCCGGCGCAGGAACGTCCCACGCGCCCGCCGAACGTCGTGTTCGTGCTCGCCGATGACCTCGGCTACCGCGAACTCGGCAGCTTCGGCCAGCAGAAGATCCGCACGCCGCACCTCGATGCCCTTGCCAAGGGCGGCATGCGCCTGCTGCGCCACTACTCCGGTTCGCCCGTCTGCGCGCCGTCGCGCGCGGTGCTGATGACCGGCAAGCACCCCGGCCACTGCGCGGTGCGCGACAACAAGGAGGCGAAGCCGGAAGGGCAGTGGCCGCTGCCGGCAGGTGAGCCGATGCTGCCGACGGTGTTCGACGGCGCTGGCTACGCGACCGGCGCGTTCGGCAAGTGGGGCCTCGGCATGTTCGGCACCAGCGGCGATCCGCTCACGCGCGGGTTCGATCGCTTCTACGGCTACAACTGCCAGCGGCACGCGCACTCGTATTGGCCCGCCTACCTGTGGAACGACACCGAACGGCAGCCGCTGGCCAACACGCCGCCGGTGCCGGGCGCTGGCAAGCTCGGCGCCGACGACGATCCGAGCGCAGCGGCCAGCTACGCACGCTTCGTCGGCAGCGACTACGCCGCCGATCGCATCCGCGACCAGGCGCTCGCGTTCGTGCGCACGCACCAGGACCGGCCGTTCTTCCTGTACTACCCCTCGCCGCTGCCGCATCTCGCGCTGCACGTGAAGACCGAGGACCTGAAGCCGTATGCGAGCGCGTTCCCCGAACAGCCGTACACCGGCGGCAACGGCTACACGCCACACCCGACACCGCGCGCGGCCTATGCGGCGATGATCACGCGGCTCGATGCGGAGGTCGGCGCGCTGCTGACCGAACTCGACACGCACGGGCTCACCGAGCACACAATCGTCGTGTTCACGTCCGACAACGGCGCGACCCACAGCCCGGTCGGCGGCACCGATGTCGACTTCTTCGCCTCGTGTGGCGAACTGCGCGGCCGCAAGGGTTCGCTGCTCGAAGGTGGCATCCGCGTGCCGGCGATCGTGCGCTGGCCGGGCGTCGTGCCGGCCGGCAGCGAGAGTGCGCGCATCACCGGCTTCGAGGACTGGCTGCCGACGCTCGCGGAGCTGTGTGGCGTGAAGGCGCCGGAAGGAGGCGACGGCATCTCGTTCGCTGCCACGCTGCGCGGCGCGCAGCAGGACGCGCGGCCGTTCCTGTATCGCGAGTTCGCGGGGTATGGCGGCTGGCAGGCGGTGTGGGTCGGCGATGAGAAGCTGGTGCGGCGGCAGCTGCAGAAGCCGGAACGCGCGACGGTCGAGCTCTACGACCTGGCCAAGGATCCGGGGGAAGCCGAGGACCTGGCGAGCAAGCGGCCGGAACGGGTGCAGGCGCTGCAGTCGATCGCGGCGCGCGAGCACGTGCCGTCGGCGGTGTTCCCGCTGCCGGCGCTCGGCGACGGCTGAACTTCGCGGCGCGCTGCTGGAGAGCTGCCGGGAAATGCGGGCGATCGCGGCTAGGATGCAGTGGTGACGAGACGCCGTTGCCGATGATCACCAAGGTCAAGTTCGAAGGGTTCAAGCTGCTCCGCGACGTCGAGTTCGCGCTCGGGCGCTTCAACGTGATCGTCGGCGAGAACGGCACCGGCAAGAGCTCGATCCTCGAGGGGCTGCACTACCTGCTGCAGCTGGCGGCACCCAAGACCAGCTTCGACTCTGGGCCCAAGGGCCGGCTTCATTCCTTCTTCCGTGGCCTCCGCGACCCTTCGGCGATGACATCGAAGCCCGGTGGCAAGCGGTTCCGCCTCGAGATCGCCACCCCCGAGATTCGCTCCTATCAAATCACCTCGCAATCTGAGCCAGACGCGCCTCAACGACCATTCGTGATGTCGTTGCAGCAGTCCGGAACCAACGAAGGCCGGTTCGAAGCCGACTTCACTCAGCCAAACTGGTACGACGACAGCCTGCTCGCGAAGCTGGCTCCTCACCACCTCAGTTCCGTAGTTCGCCTTCGACTCGACGCGACACAACTGGGCGGAGATCACTACTCCGACGACCAGAATCCGCGCGTCGAGTACGACGGCACCGGCCTCGCCTCGGTGCTCCAGGAGCTGCAGAACGCCCGCGACGGTCGTTTCGAGAAGATCGAGGCCGACCTGCAGAAGGTGGTCCCGGCAGCGCGCCGCATCCGCACGACGCGCGCGAAGATCGTGCGGCGCGAGAAGATCAAGATCACGATCGACGGCCAGGAGACGTGGTCCGACCAGGAGAAGACGTACATCGGAGCCGGCATCGAGGTCGAGTGGGGCAACGTCGGCTGGGTGCCGGCTCGCCACCTCTCCGAAGGCACGCTGCTCGCTCTGGGCCTCTGCACGGTGCTGCACCACCGACCGCCGTCCCTGATCCTGCTCGACGACCTCGACAAGACCCTGCATCCGAAGGCGCAACGCGAGCTCGTTCAGCTGCTGCGCACGATCCTCGCGAGCAACGACAAGCTGCAGATCCTCGCGACCACGCACTCGCCGTTCGTCGTCGACGAGTTCGTGCCGGAAGACGTACTCGTCGTCGCTTCGCTCGACGGCAACTCGAGCCAGGTGCGCCGGCTGTCGGAGCATCCGAAGTGGAACGACAAGAAGCCGTATCTCGAGACCGGTGAGTTCTGGTCCGCGGTCGGAGAGCGCTGGGCGGCCGAGAAGCTCGCATGATCGGGCTGTTGGTCGCCGCCGAGGACCAACTCGGCTACCGGTTGGTGACCGGCCTCACCGATCGGCTGTGCCTCGAGACCGACTGGGTCGAGAGGGAGACGTTGCACGCGTTCCGCACTTGGCTCCAGCACGAAGGTCGGCCGTACCTGGAGCTGAAGCGGATCGGCACCATCGCCAAGCAACTGGGTCTACGCTTCCGCGGCAAGTTCGACGGAGAGAGCGGCGCCGACGATGCCCTGTCGATGCGCAAGCTGTTCGGAGTGGTCGCCGAGTTAGGGCTGCCGGTCCAGGTCCTCGTCGTCGCCCGCGACGTCGACACCACGGACCGGCGCGACGGTTTCGAACAGGCGCGCAGCACGTGCGAGCGAGTTCCCTTCGCGATCGTCGGCGCGCTGGCGCAGCCCGAGGCCGAGTCCTGGCTCGTCTGCGGCTGGCTGCCTGCAAACGATCGCGATCGAACCGCCCATCAGTCGATTCGCCAGGAGCTGGGATTCGATCCGATCGCGCGATCCCACGATTTGACCTCGACCTCGGGCTCGAGCCGCAAGGACGCGAAGCAGGTGCTCGACCAGCTGGCCGGCTCCCCAGCCCGCGCCGAGGAGCATTTCCACTTGCGGCCACTGGCCGAACTCGAGCAGGTAGGCGCTGCCAACGGCCTCACGAGATTCCTCACCGAGCTGCGCCCGGTCTTGCGCCGGCTCCTGGGCCCTGGCTGACATACCGCGCTCGCCCGCAACACCCAGCCATCGCCGCCTCGGCCCAGGTCGGATCGCGCCCCTGCGGTCCCGGGCCACCCGGAACCCGCCCCCGCGATCCTCGCCGCGCTTGGCCCTACCTGGCACCCTCGCGCTTCCACTCGAAGCGCCGCGGCGTGCCGCCCTTCAGGTATCCGATCGTGGCACTCAGACCACCATCGGCCGCGAGCTCGTAGACGATGCGCTTGGGATAGTCGTGCCGCGGGTTGTCGAACACGGCGCGCGCCTTGCTCAGCTCGGTGAGCACGAACTCGGTCGCCTTGGCGCCGCCCGGCTGCGCCGCGTAGACCAGCCCACCGTCGCGCTCGACGATGCGCAGGTACTCGAACGCGACCATCTTGCCGCTCGCGTTGACGGTGCGCGACACGGCGAGCATCGCGCCGCCGAGCGGCGGGCTCCAGCGCTCCTCGATCGACGAACCCGAACTCCTGCTGCCGACCCAGGCACCCGCCAGCCAGTCCAGATCGCCGATCGTCGCCTTGGCCGGCGCCGGCAGCGCGATGTCCTGCGGATGGCGATAGAGGGCGATCGAAGGCTCGCCCGTCGGCGGGTCGACGACGACGGTGACGAGCAACCCGTCCGGCGTGTGGCGGAACGTCCTGCGGATCCTCCCGATCCCGCTGGCCTGATCGGGCTCGCGCTCGAACGCGACCTCGTACTCGAACGCACCGTCCTGCCACGCCCCGCGGTAGCGCACCACCTTCTTCGGCTCGGTCACTTCGGTGATCGCGCCGTCGAGCGCGATGCGAACGTCGCGGTGCCCGGAGCCATGGCCGTTGAGCACCACCGCGCCCGCCTCGACCTGCAGCGAGAACTGCGCGGACATCGGTGGACCCAACCGCTCGAGGGCGCGCCCTTCGGTGCGGTCCTCGACGTAGACCCATTCCCCGTCCAACACGCGCAACGCGTCGGACTGCGCCGGGAGTGCGCTCGTGAACACCGACGCGGCGAAGGTGACGAGCAGTACGAGGCTTGCTGCCGGCAGAGTGCGCGAATGCATGTCAGGGTTCCCGTTGTGTGGGTCGAGCGATTTCGGCGACTGCATCCCGACGACCGCGACCCCACCATGCTGCCGCCGCGTCGCGTCGGTATCCACCGCGCCATGCCGCTCACGCAACCTCACGCTCGAGTCACGTCGGCCGGCGACCGCCCGGCCCTCACCACCCCAGCAGCGACCCGAACACGACCTTGCCGCCGCGCGCCATCAGCCCGAGCGACAGCTCGCCGACCTCGGCGCCGATGCGTTCGATGTGCTCCACCCGTTCGGAGCGATCGAGGAACCCGAACTGCAACAGCAGCTCGTCGCCGCGCCGCGTCAACGTGAAGCTGGCGCCGCCGGCATCCAACGCCTCGATCGGTGCCCGCTGCGCCTCCGGCAACGGACGCAGGTTGTTGCCCGCGCCCTGCCGGACCTCGTCGCGCACGATCTGCTGCACGGACAGCACGAACCGTTCGCCGCGTGCCCCTTCGCGTGCACAGACGATCGCCAGGTGCCGCTGCGGCCCCAGCCGGATGCTGACCGCACCCTGCACGACGTCGCCGCCGGCGCCGCGACCGTCGCCACGTTCGGGCAGCAGGCTGCCGCCGACGCGCCAGACCGGACCACGCATCGCACGCGTGCGCACGATCGGCAGTTCGCCGGCATTCGCCACCACCGCGCCGTCGTCGCGCTGCCGCCAGGGCATCCGCACGCGACCCATGCCCTGCCAACCGCTGTCCGCGCCGAGGAAGTCGGCGAGCAGATTGGCCGGCTCGTAGCGCACGATGATGCGCCGCTCGACCGCGGTCGATTCGCGGCCGTCGCGCACGGCGAGCCACAGTTTGAACTCGTCACCGGGCAGCAAGTCGTGCTGCAACGCGGTGGTCGCGTCATTCGGCGCCGACAGGATCGCCGCGCCGTTCGGCTGCACCGACCACTCGTACTGCAGGTTGTCGCCGTCGGCATCCTCGGCCCGACTGCGCAGCAGCACGCGATCGCCGCGCGCCATCGGCAGCTCGGCGCCGATCAGCTCGACGGTCGGACGGTGGTTCCTCGTCTCGGGCACCACCACGTCCACCGCGGGCGCCGCCGCTGCCTGGGCAATCGCCGGCTCGTTGCTCTCACCGTCGCGCCAACTGGGCACGGCGATCGCAGCCACCAACGCAACCGCGGCCGCCGCGATGATGCCGTTGCGCGTGTGCTGCCGCGGCTGGGCCGGGCGGGCGCCGATCACACGCGGCGGCGCCACCGGGCGAGCGGGCTTCGCCACCGGTGCCGGCGCCCGTTCGACGGGCGCTGACGGAGCGCTCACGATCGGCGCGGGCGCGACCTCCGCGAACGGCGCGGGCGCCGCGTTCGCAATCGGTGCGGGTGGTTCGACAACGCGCGAGACGAACGCCGACGCCGGCGCCGCGCCCGCTGCCCCGGGCGCATCGCTGGCCGCGACGAGGAACTCGAATTCAGCTGTGCGCAGCAGATTCGAGCCCGCCGCCGCCTTCGGCTCGGCCGCGTTCGACGCGACCGGCGTCGATGCCACCGGGTCCCGCACGACCACGTTCGGCGCGCGCGCCGCTTCGTCGAGCCGGGCTCGCAGGCTGCGATAGTCAGCCGGCCGATCGGCCGGGTTCTGCGCCAGCATCGCCGCCACCAGTTCGCCGAGTGGCGCTGGCACACCGGCCACGCGCTGGCTCGGATCCGGTCCACGTGCCTGGCGCTTCATGACCACGAGGTCGGTCAGCCGCTCGCTCGCGTAGGCCGGTTTGCCGGTCAGCATCTCGAACAGCACGCAGCCGAGGCCGTAGATGTCGGCGCGGAAGTCGACCAGGTCGGGCGTGTCGAACTGTTCGGGCGCCATCGTCGACGGCGAGCCCATCACCGCGCCGGGCATGGTCCGCGCCAGATCGGTGCTGCCGTCGACCATGCGCGCGAGGCCGAGATCGACGAGCTTCGGCACGAACGGGAACAGCGGGTCGAGCGTCGAGCCGTTCGCCGCCTCGAGCACGATGTTGGCGACCTTGATGTCGCGGTGGATCACGCCGAGGTCGCAGGCCTGGCCGAGCGCGGACGCCAGCTGGCTGGCGATACGCACCGCGGAACGCACCGGCACGGGGCCGTTCTGGGCGATCCAGCGCTCGAGCGTCGGACCCTCGACCAGTTCCATGACGAGGTAGTGCTGCCCGGTCGGCGCCACGCCGGCGGCGTAGCAGGCGACGATGTACGGGTGCTTGATGCCGGCCAGCAGCTTGGCCTCGCGACGGAAGCGCGCCGCGAATCGTTCGCCCTGCAGCTCCGGCGACAGCAGCTTGACGGCGACGTCGCGCTCGAGGAAGTCCTGGCGGCCGCGGTAGACGATGCCCATGCCACCGCGCGCGAGTTCGCGCAGCAGGGTGACTTCGGGGATCACAGGCAGGTCGGCGGGTGCAGGTGGTGCCGAATCCCCCGGCGCGTCGTTCGTGGTCATGCGAGTGTCGCACTCTTCGTCAAGCGCGGGGGTGCTTCGTGATCGGTTCGGGGGGTCGCGCCGACGGCGCTGGCCGGATCGCGCGCAGGTGCGATGCCATGGCGCCCTGTCGCGTCCCGGAACTCGACACGCTCTTCGCCCCCCGTCGGGCGGAGGCGCTACGGCGGGCGCTAGACTGCCGGTGCGCAATGGACCCGACGCCGCCACCATCGATGGAACCGGTCTACCCGCGTCGGTCGGCGACGCACACGG
>JALORC010000121.1 GCA_025459175.1 Planctomycetota bacterium
AGAGCTATCTGCAGGACCACCACATGGACCTCGACATGCTGCGCGCCGATCTGCGCCAGCAGACGTTCGTGGTGCGTGCACTCGAGCGCTTCGGCGCGTTGTTCGCGGAGACCGAACGCGCGGTCACCGCGCGCGGCGACTACGAACGCAAGAACCGCGGCATGTTCGCCGAGGGCCTCGGCTCGATCGACTTCGCGCGCGACGTCGGCATGCGCGACAAGAAGGCGACCGACATGGAGTCACTGCGCATCTTCCAGAAGGCGCGCTCGCGCTGCTTCGAGCTGCTGGGCCGGCCGAGCGGCCGCGACGAGGCGTTCGACTTCCGCGACTTCGTCACCGGCAAGGCGCTCGCCGGCGCGATGTAGCCGCGGTCGCGACTCAGCGCGAAATCGAGAACTCGACGTCGCGGCGCGAGAACGTGACCTGAGCCTGCACGCCGGCCGGGGTCGACAACCCGACGCCCCACCGCAGCTCGCCGGCGCCGCCGTCCACGAGCTCCAGATCCTCACCGCCGCCGCCACCGCCAGAACTGCCGCTCTGACCACCGCCGGCCGGCGGCGTGACCGGCACCGCCGGTGGCACGGTGTCGCGCGGCCCCTGGTTGCCACCACCCGCCGGGCGCTGCGGCGCGGCCGGCAGCTCTTCCTTCTTGACCTTGGCCTCGAACGTCGTCGTGCCACGCGCGAACGTGAACGCGATCGTGTCGCCCTCGACCTCGCGCGCGAACTGGAAGATCTGCCGCACGCGCTCGACCTCCTGCCCGCCGACCGTCTTCAGCACGTCGCCCTTCTGCACACCCATCTTCGCGGCGCGGCCCCCTTCCTTGACGAGGGTGAACGTCAGGTCGTCGAGTTCGGCCTCGAAGAACGACGCCGCGAACGCCGCCGACTGGTTGGTGCGGCTGGCGCCGGTGTCGACGCCCTTGCGATCGAGCAGGTCCGGCAGGTTGGCGGTGCCGAGAGCTGCCATCGCGATGACCGTCGCGGTGTGGCGCTGGTACTCCTCGATCGCGACCTCGATGCGATCCCACTGCGTGTGCCAGGTGTGATTGAAGTAGTTGCTGCGACCCTTCAGGCTCCAGTCGAGCCCCGGCACGCCGGCGGCGATGAAGCTGGCGTGGTCGCTGCCACCGCCACCGGCGACGCGCGGCACGACGCGCAGGTCGAACACCGGATCGGTCCACGACGCGTCCGGCGCCTTCAGCAGCGAGTTCACGTGCGCGAACACCGGGCCGAGCTGGTCGGCCATCGCCTGCGTGACCCCCAGGCCCTGCGCCCAGTTGGTGCCGGTGTCGTGGTTGAACACCGCCGACACCTTCTCCATCTCGGTGCGGTGGCGCTGCACGTAGGCGCGACTGCCGAGCAGACCCTGCTCCTCGCCGCCCCACAGGCAGAACCGGATCGTGCGCTTGGGCTTGGCACCGATCGCCATCAGGATGCGCGCGGCCTCGAGCGTGGTCGCCGAGCCGGTGCCGTTGTCGGTGGTGCCCTGTGCCTGGTGCCAGCTGTCGAGGTGCGCCGAGACGATGACGACCTCGTCGGGCTTCTCGCTGCCGGGGATCGACGCGATCACGTTGTAGAGCGGGATCGGCTGGTCCCGGAACGTGTTGTCGATGTCGAAGCTCGCCATCACCTGCTTGCCTTCCTCGAGCATCGCCTTGATCTGGTCCGCCTGGTCGGCGCGCACCGCGACCTCGGGGACCTTCGGGACCTGATCGAACGGCTTCATCGCCGTCTGGTTGTTGCCGAACACGCGCATGCGGTTCGGGAACTGATCGTTGGGGTCACCCGCGCGATAGACCCAGCCCAGGATGCCGAGCTTCTCGCACGCCGCGCGCAGGTCGCGGCTCGGACGACGGGAATAGAACACCCACTTGCCACCGACCGACTTCGCGTCGACCTCCTCGACCGTCTTCGGCAGCATCGCCAGGTAGCCGGTGCGCGGCCCGTTGGTGCCGGCGGTCCACGCCTCGGTGGCGACCGCGAGTTCCAGGTCGACCGGCGACGTGATGCGGCCGGACCACGCGCCGCGGTTCCAGGCCAGCTTCCACTCGCCCCACTTCTCGAGCGTCACCACCGGCACGCCCATCGCGTGGAACTCGGTGGCGGCCCAGCTGCAGGCCTTGGTGAAGTTGTCGGAACCGGTCAATCGGTGACCGACCTTGCCGCACAGGTCGCGCAGGATGCGCATCACCTGGCTGTTGCCGATGCCTTCGTTGGCGATCCGCCGCGCCACCTCGAGGCTCAGCGCCTCGCCGCCGGCGGCGGCGTTCGGGGTGGTCTCGACGACGGCGGGCACCTGCCCGAACAGCAGCGACGACAACAACAACACGGAGCTCAACGGACGCACGGACTGCATGCAGGACCTCGGGGGAGAATGATGGATCGCGGTGTACGCGGCCCCCCGTCCGAATGCGAGGTGAGCAGGGTCCCGAATGCGTCGCTTCGTGCGCCTTACTCCCCATCGCGCTGGGCCCTACGGACCAGAAAGGCCGCTGCCACCGCCGCCGTATGGAGAGGGCAACGACCCATGATCCACTCCCTCGACGGTGATCTCCTCCTCAGCCAGGCCGAACTGATCGCGCACGGCGTGGCCCCCAACGACGACTGGAAGAGCGGGCTCGCGCATGCGCTCCGGGAGAGATTCCCGGCCATGCACAAGGACTTCCGTCACTTCTGCCACCAGCAGAACCCGAAGCCCGGCACGCTGTGGCTGTGGCAGGGCGTCGACGGCCAGGGCAAGAAGGTCCGCATCGCCAACCTGCTGACCCAGGACGCCCCGGCCCACGCCGGCGGGCACCCGGGCCGCGCCAAGACCGAACACGTGAACCACGCGCTGCACGAGCTGAAGAAGCTGATCGAGGCCGAGAAGATCGGCAGTGTCGCGCTGCCGCGGCTGGCGACCGGCGTCGGTGGGCTCGACTGGGCGCACGTCGAGCCGCTGATCAAGAGCCAGCTCGGCGCGCTGAAGATCCCGGTCTACGTCTACACGAAGTTCGTCCCCAACCAGGCGGCGAAGGAGCCGGTAGCGAAGGCGGCGCACTGACGCCGCACGCCACGGCTACAGATAGCCGCGCAGCGCCACCCGCATCTCCTGCTCGCTCGCGTCCGGCGTCCACTCGGTGTAGCCGCGGCGGAAGTACTCGGCGAAGTAGGCGCGCAGCTCCGACGCGGTGTAGGCGCCGCCGTTGTCGCCGAACTTGGTCACGAACGGCGTGAAGTGCGGATACAGCGCCTCGGCGCCGCGTTTGCCCCACCAGTCGCCGTGCATCGTGGTCTTGCAGAAGTTGCCGATCAGGATGTCGTCGAACGCGTTCCACTGCACCGCCGCCATCAAGGACTGCCGCGGGGTCGCGAACGTGATGCCGCGGCGGTGTTCGCGGTTGATGTCGATGACGTGGTCCTTGCCGCCGACGCGGAAGTTCACGTAGCCCACGCACGAGCGCAGGTGCTCGACCTTGCGCAGGTAGGCGCGCAGCACGTCGACGTCGGCGGCCTCCAGCGGTGTGTGCCAGTCGTCGCCGAACGCCTCCGGCGGCAGCAGCGGCTGGTCGTTCGGCTTCGGCGCGATCTTCTCGTAGCTGCCGGTGTGCAGGTCGAACTGCACGAACGCGGGCAGCAGCGTGCGCCGGCCGCCGTCGAAGTCGATGCCGTGCGCGTCGATCGGCGTCGCGTACTCGTCGGCCCAACCGCTGTCGGTGCGGTTGTAGCGGTGCATCGCGCTCGACGGCGCGAAGTAGTCGAGGTCGTAGTGGTCGAGGATCGCCTTGATCCCCGGCCCGCACGGCGTCTTGCTCGCCGCCGCCGGCAGCACGCGGTGGCCCTGTTCGTCGAAGAAGTTGATCATGTCGGCATCGCCGTAGCCGGTCAGGCAGGCGAGCACCGTGCGCTTGTGGAAGCGATGCCGTTCGCGATTCAGGAACTGGCCGCTGCCGCGGTTGCCGGCGTCGTTGGCGTCGATGACCAGATGGCCGTCGAGGTCCATGATCAGCGTCGCGTCCTGGTTGTAGTTCGCCAGCGAGGCGATCCGGCACCGATCGCTGATCTCGAACCACTGGCCGCACTTCAGGGTCTGCACCGAGAAGCCGAGCCCGGCGAGGTCGCGCGCGATGCGCCCGCCGTAGTGGTCCGGCAGCAGGATCGTCTTGTCGCGCAGTTGTTCGAGCGACTCGAGCGACAGGTGGTCCGGGTGGCCGTGCGAGAGCCACAGATACTTGCAGCGTCGCACGTGGTCCCACTGCGCGCGCGGCACCTCGTGACTGAGCCGCCAGCTGCCGAAGTAGGCCGGGCCCTGCAACCACGGGTCGGTCGCGAGCACCGGGCCGCGGTCGTGGGCGATGAGGCAGGCGTTTCCGATCGTCTCGAAGCCGAGGTCCATGCCGGCGGTGTATCGGATGCGCCGGGGGCCGGCCATGGGCGAGAGTGCGGACCGATGGGAACGGCGGGCCGGCGTCGTTGCGTCCCACCCCGAGGGATGCGACCATCGCCGCATGACCGAGCGCCAGAAGGGCCACCATTGGCACCCGATCGAGGACCTGCCAGCGCCCCTGCGAACCTACCGAGAGCCGGAGGTCGATGACCTGGTGCGGGTCCTGGTGGCCAAGCGTGCCGACCTCGCTGGTGCGAGTTCCTTGGCTGCCTATGTCGCCAGGATCGTGCGGAGTTGGAGCATCGAGACCGGGATCCTCGAGGATCTCTACACGCTCAGTTCCGGGGTGACGATGACCCTGGTCGAACAGGGGTTCGACAGCGCCCTGATCAGTCACGGCGACAGCAATCTGCCGGCTGGGCAACTGATCCGGATCCTCGATGCTCACCGGGATGCCGCGGAAGGCCTGTTCGCGTTCGTGCGCGGGGGCCGAACTCTCAGCACTTCCTACATCAAGGAACTGCACGCAGCGATGACACGGCATCAGGCTCACAGCGATGCGATCGACTCGCTCGGGAACTGGATCCAGGTGCCATTGCGCCGCGGCGACTGGAAGACACAGCCGAACAACCCGGCGGATCGCGTCACCAGAGCAATCCGACATGAGTATTGCCCGCCCGAGCAAGTCGCGTCGGAGATGGATCGCCTGGTCGCAATGCACCACGACCACCATTCCGTGCACTACCTGTGCGAGGCGGCGTGGCTCCACCATCGGTTCACGCAGGTGCACCCCTTCCAGGACGGCAATGGCCGGGTGGCAAGAGCACTGGCGAGCTTGGTGAGCATCCGTGCCGGCGGGCTGCCGATCGTCGTCATGCGCGACCAGAAGCAGGACTACATCCGCGCGCTCGAGGCTGCAGACCAGAACGACCTGCGGCCGCTGATCCAGTTGTTCGCGCGACAGCAACGCGATGCTCTGCTGCGCGGTGTCGAGCAGGCGCAGACGACGCTGGAGAATCCCACTCTGGATGCCGTCTTGGCGGGAATCAGGACGCGCCTCACGGCAAGTTCCCAGGCCGATCCGGGCTTGTGCCAGCGAATCGACGAACTCGTGGATGTAGCCACGGCGGTCTTGCGGGAGATCGCGGATGCCGCCGAACGAGCTCTGAAGCCGATGCTGAAGGCCACGGTCACAGAGGTTCCTCGCAGCGTCACGCAAGTGCACGCATCCCCACGCGAGCCCCATCGGAGAGCCCTCCTGCTGTCCTTGGTCGGCGACAGCTCCCTGCTCCTGACGCTGCGCATGAGGGTGATCGGCAGTGGGCCACAAGGGGTCGGCATCGCGGAGCTGGTCATCACCGGCCAAACGGCCGACCTGGCGACGTCCGATGCGATCTCCACCGATGGGGAGTTCTCGTTCACTGCGGAGCGCCAGCGCGAGGAAGTGCTACCCTCGTTCCGTGAGTGGTTGCTGGCGAAGGTGACGTACCAACTCGATCGTTGGCGGCGCCACCTCTGAGCAGGCTGCCCCGCGGACCGACACTGGCGAACTACAGTCAGCACACGGGGGAACCTGGCCATCCAGGCTCGCTCAGCTCCGGCGATGGCACCGCGCACTGATTGCGCTACCCTGACCCGGTGCTGCTCGCGTTCCACCCCACCGTCGCCCGCTGGTTCGCCGAGCGCATCGGCGAGCCGTCGCCACCGCAGGCACAGGGCTGGCCGCGCATCGCCGCCGGCGAACACGTGCTGATCGCGGCCCCGACCGGCTCGGGCAAGACCCTCGCCGCGTTCCTGCACGCGCTCGACGGCCTGCTGCGCCAGGGCCCGGACCTCGCGTCCACGCTGCAGGTCGTCTACGTGTCGCCACTGAAGGCGCTCGCCAACGACGTGCAGAAGAACCTGCAGCAGCCGCTGGCCGAGCTGCGCGCGCGCGACCCGTCGCTGCCCGAGATCCGCGTCGCGGTGCGCAGCGGCGACACCCCGCTCGCCGAACGCGCGGCGATGCTGAAGCAGCCGCCGCACATCCTGGTCACCACGCCGGAGTCGCTCTACATCCTGCTGACCAGCGTGCGCGGCCGCGCGATGCTGCAGCACGCACGCACGCTGATCACCGACGAGATCCATGCGCTGGCGCCGAGCAAGCGCGGCAGCCACTACGCGCTCAGCTGCGAACGGCTCGACCGGCTGGTGCAAGACCACGGCGGCCGCCTGCAGCGCATCGGCCTGTCGGCGACGCAGCGGCCGATCGAGGCCACCGCCGGGCTGCTGGCCGGCAGCCACCGCCTCTGCACGATCGTCGACACCGGCCACCGCCGGCAACTCGACCTCGCCGTCGAGGTGCCGGGAGCCCCACTCGACACCGTCTGCAGCGGCGAGCACTGGCAGGAGATCTTCACCCGCATCGAGGCACTGATCCTCGAGCACCGCACCACGCTGGTGTTCACCAACACGCGCAAGATGGCCGAACGGGTCGCCGCGCGCCTCGGCGAGCGCCTCGGCAAGGAGCTGGTCACCAGCCACCACGGTTCGCTGAGCAAGGAACGGCGCCTCGATGCCGAGCAGCGGCTGAAGGCCGGCACGCTGCGCGCGCTGGTCGCCACCAGCTCGCTCGAACTCGGCATCGACGTCGGCGACGTCGAACTGGTGGTGCAGATCGGTCCGACGCCGAGCATCGCCGCGTTCCTGCAGCGGGTCGGCCGCGCCGGCCACTCGCTGGGCAAGGTGCCGAAGGGCCGCCTGTTCCCGCTGACCCGCGACGAACTGGTCGCGTCGGCAGCGCTGCTGCACGCGGTGCAGCACGGCGAACTCGACCGCACCACGCAGCCGCTGCATCCGTTCGACGTGCTGGCGCAACAAGTGGTCGCGATCGGCTGCGACGAGACGATCGCCGAGGACGATCTGTATGCGCTGGTCACCGCGGCGTATCCGTACCGCGAGCTGGTGCGCGAACGCTTCGACGCGGTGCTCGACCTGCACAGTCATGGCCGCGCCGCCCTGCTGCACCGCGATTCCGTGCATCGCACCGTGCGCGGCACGCGCCGCGCCCGGATCGCCGCGATCACCTGCGGCGGCGCGATCCCCGACGTCGCCGACTGGCAGGTGGTGCTCGACCACGACGACACCAAGGTCGGCACCGTGCACGAGGACTTCGCGATCGAGAGTTCGGTCGGCGACGTGTTCCAGCTCGGCGCCACCAGCTGGCAGATCCGCCGCATCGGCTCCGGCACGCTGCGGGTCGCCGACGCGCACGGGGTGCCACCGAGCCTGCCGTTCTGGATCGCCGAGGGCCCCTCGCGCAGCGACGAGCTCAGCATCGCCGTCGCCACCGTGCGCCAGCACGGCAGCGATCCGGCCTGGCTGCAGCGCGAGACCGGTCTCGGCCCCGCCGCCGCCGACCAGCTCGCCGAGTATCTGCGCGCCGGCATCGACGCACTGGGCGTGGCCCCGAGCCGCGACACGCTGGTGCTCGAACGCTTCTTCGACGAGACCGGCGGCCAGCAGCTGATCCTGCACAGCCCGCACGGCAGCCGCCTGAATCGCGCGCTCGGCCTCGCCCTGCGCAAACGCTTCTGCACCGGCTTCGGCTTCGAACTGCAGGCCGCCGCCAACGAAGAGGCGATCCTGATCTCGCTCGGGCCGATGCACAGCTTCCCGCTCGCCGATGTCTGGAGCTACCTGCACCCGAACACCGCCGTCGACGTGCTGATCCAGGCGCTGCTCGCCGCCCCGATGTTCCAGACCCGCTGGCGCTGGAACGCGACCCGTTCGCTGCTGGTCGAACGCAGCCGCAGCGGCCACAAGGTGCCCGCCCCGCTGCTGCGCTTCCGCGCCGACGACGCGCTGGTGGCGGCGTTCCCGCAGGCGCAGGCGTGCCCGGAGACGCTGCCGCCGGGGCCGCTGCCGGTGCCGATGGAGCACCCGCTGGTGGCGCAGACGATCCACGACTGCCTGTGCGAGGCGATGGACCGCGATGGCTTCGTGCGGCTGCTCGAACGCATCCGTGGCGGCACCATCGAGCTGGTGACCTGTGAACGCAGCGAGCCGTCGCCGTTCGCGCAGGGCATCCTGCACGCGATGCCGTACGCGTTCCTCGACGATGCGCCGCTGGAAGAGCGCCGCACGCAGGCGGTGACCACGGCGCAGCGCGGCGGCCGCAGCGCGCGCTCGCGCGAGCAGGACCAGGAACTCGAGCCACAGGCCGTGCAGCAGGTCCAGAGCGAGTGCTGGCCCGAACCGCGCAGCGCCGCCGAACTGCACGAGGCGCTCGGCTGGATGGGATGGCTCGCGGCGAGCGAAGTCGCCGCGGCCTGGCAGCCGTGGCTGCAGCAGCTTGCCGCCGATGGTCGCGCGCTGCGGGACGGCGAGCGGTGGTTCGGCGCCGAGGCGCCGCGCGCGCCGATCGAGGCCTGGCGCGGGCGGCTCGAAGCGGTGCTGCCGGTGTGGGCCGATGCGGTGTCCGCGGACGACGACGAAGCGCTGCGCGCGCTCGAGGCCGAGGGCACGGCGATGCGCGCGCGCTGCCAGGGCCGCGAACTGTGGGCGCATCGCCGGCTGCTGGCGCGTGTGCGCCACGCGATGGTCGAACGCCTGCGCGCCGCGGTGCAGCCGGTCAGCCCGGCCGACTTCGAGCGCTTCCTGCGCGCGTGGCAGCACGGCACGCCGCACAGCGCGCGCAGCGGGCCCCGCGGTCTCGCCGAGACGCTGCAGCAGCTGGCCAGCGCGCAGTTCACGACCGCGGCCTGGGAGCAGGACGTGCTGCCGGCGCACCTCGAGACCTACCACCGCGAATGGCTCGATCAATGCACGCTGTCCGGTGAGTTCGTCTGGCTGCGCTTGTGGGGTCCGTGGCGCGGGCCGCTGAGCCGCTGCGAACTCAGCCTGCTGCCGCGCGCCGAGCTGCCGCGTTGGCTCGAGCTGCCGCGCGAACGTGCGACCTGCGACCAACTCGGCGCCGCCGGCCGCACGCTCTACGAGCTGCTGCAGCAGCGCGGCGCCTTGTTCCCGACCGATCTGCAGGCGCATGCGCACCTGCTGCCGAGCCAGCTCGAGGAAGGCCTCGGCGAACTGGTCGGGCTCGGGCTCGCGAGCTGCGATTCGTTCGCGGCGATGCGGCAGCTGGCGATCCCACCGAGCAAGCGCGCGTTCCCGCTCTACGCGGTCGGTCGTTGGAGTCTGCTGCCATTGCCGCCGGTCGACACGCGCGCCAGCGACGCGGCGATCGAGCTGGCAGCGAAGTCGTTGCTGGAGCGGTTCGGCGTGCTGTGGCACGGGCTGCTGTTGCAGCACCAGGTGCCGCTGCCGTGGCGGCTGTTGCTGCGCACGCTGCGCCAACTGGAGCTCGGCGGCCACGTGCGCGGCGGGCGCTTCGTCAGCGGTCAGGCCGGCGAGCAGTACGCGCTGCCGGCGGCGGTGGCGGCGCTGCGGGCGGCGCGGCGGGAAGGGGCCGCGGCTGGCCAGTCGGCCTGAATCACGCACCGGCCCGCCAGGCTGCCCAGCGAGCGCAGTGAGCGGCTCGCAAGCTGGCTCGCGCGGCAGGCGTCACCTGGCGCCGGGCCAGTCGACCAGGCCCGCGACGGGCGAATCAGCGTGCACGAACTTCCCCTCACCGCATGACGCTTGCCGCCTGAACTGGTCAACCGCGCAACGCCGCGAGCACCGCCCCGACATCGATCGGATCGCCGCCGACGCGATCGTGCTGCTCGTGCCGCAGCCGCCCGTCGGCCGCGAACACCAGCACCCCACCCTGCTGCCACGGATCGCCCTCGATGCGCGTCTGCCGGAACCCGGCTCGCAGCGCGCGCCAGGAGTTCGCGAACAGCCGCCAGTGCAACGTGCTGAACAGGCCGCGGCGCATGCCCGCGGCGGCGAACGCGCTCTTCTTCACGTCGCTGAACACCGGCAGCCCACCGCCGTGCGTGCGCGCGAAGTCGGCGGCCATCGCCGGCGTGCCGGTGCCGACGAACACCAGCCTGGCGCCCTCCTGCTGCAGTTCCGGAAGGTGCGCGCGCAACTGCGCCGCGCGTTCACGACAGAACAGTCAACCGAAGTGGCGCAGGAACGCGACCACCAGCGGCCCGCCGCCGAGCTGCGCGCGCAGCGTCGTCCCCGCCCCATCGGCGGCCTGCAGCGGGGCATCGAGAACGGCAGCGGCAGTGGTCATCGGCGACATCATGCGCCGCGGTTCGCCGACGAACCATGTTCGGATGCCGAGCGACCGCGGGTGCACCGTCGCCCGCACCACCCCGGAACCGTCATTCGAGCCGCAGCGGCCCGAACCAGGTCTCGGTGTTGCTTCCACCGTAGCCCCATTGCGTCCATTGCCGCCAGCTCGTCGCCAGCGCCACCGACAGCCGCTGCCCGCCCCCCACTGCGACCAGCGTGTGCGCCGCGGCATCGAGTTCGACCCGCAGCGACAGTTCGGCCGCGCCATCCCACTCGATCGGCACCTCGGCGCGCTGCGAACCGTCGTGGCCCTGCACGACCAGCTTGCGCGCACCGAACTCGAACCCGACCCGCAGCTGCGGCCCGTCGTCGTCGGCGAACACGACGAAGCCCTGCCGCTGCAGTTTGCCCGGCAGCGAACGCATCGCCGTCGTCGCCGACAGCCGCGTGCGCGAAGCACCCGGCTGCAGTGCATAGCCACCGACCGTGTTGGCCCAGACCCGGAACCCATCCCCCTCGCGCACGATCCGCGTCACGCCGGCCGAACGCGGGAACACCTCGCCGAGCAACTCGCCGGTGTCGTCGCCGTACTGCTGGCGCAAGGCCCGCAACCGCTGCGTCAGTTCCTGCTGCACCGCCGCGAACTCGGCCACTCCGGCGAGGCTCCGCCGCTCGTCGGGGTCCTGCTGCAGATCGAACAGCTCCCACGCGTCCTCGTGCGGCTCGTAGTAGCGCACCAGCTTCCAGCGTTCGGTGCGCACCCCGTACATCGCCGGCACCCGGTGCGTCGACTGCGACTCGTAGTAGTGGTAGTAGACCGCGTCGCGCCACGGCACCTGCCGCCCTTCGAGCAGCGGCACCAGGCTCACGCCGTGCGCCGCCGCCAGCGGCTTCGCCCCCGCCAGCTCGACGAAGGTCGGCGCGAAGTCGATGTTCTGCGTCAGCGGCTCGATGCGCCGCCCACCCTCGAGCCGCCCCGGCCACGCCATCAACAACGGCATCCGGAAGCACTCCTCGTCCATCCACCGCTTGTCGTAGTAGCCGTGTTCACCGAGGAAGAAGCCCTGGTCGCTGGCGTAGATCACCAGCGTGTTCGCCTTCACCTCGGGATGCGCGTCCAGCCACGCGCGCAACTCGCCGATGCTGCGATCGACGCCGGCGACACAGCGCAGGTAGTTCTTCAGGTAGCGCTGGTGCAGCCAGCGCACGCGATCCGGCCCCTGCGGGTCGAGCCGGCGGAACGCTTCGTCCTCGGCGCCATAGGCCGCGTCCCAGGCCGCGCGCTGGGCCTCGCTCATGCGCGCGCGATGCCCCGGATACGCGCGATCCTCGCCCGCCAACGCCGCCGCCTCGGCCGCCGTCGGCGGTACCATCAGGTCGTAGTGCAGCGTCAGGTGCCGCGCGATCTCCATCTCGGTGCGCGCCCGCGCCGGGATGCGGCCCGCATGATCGTCGAACAGCGTCGCCGGCGCCGGCAGGTCGCCATCGCGGAACAGCCCGTATTCCTTCGGCGCCGGCAGCCAGTTGCGATGCGGCGCCTTGTGCTGGCACATCAGCACGAACGGCCGCGCCGGGTCGCGCCGTTCGAGCCACGCGATCGCCAGCGCCGTGGTCACATCGGTCGCGTGCCCCTCGCGCCGCACCCGCCCCGCCGCGGTCAGGAAGTCCGGGTTGTAGTACTGGCCCTGGTCGGGCAGCACCTCCCAGTAGTCGAAGCCGGTCGGCGCCGAGTCGAGGTGCCACTTGCCGACGATCGCGGTCTGGTAGCCGGCCTGCTGCAGCAGCTTCGGGAACGTCGCCTGGCCGCCGTCGAACACGTTGCCGTTGCGACAGAAGCCATTGGCATGACTGTGCAGCCCGGTCAGGATCGACGCCCGCGACGGCCCGCACAGCGCGTTGCCGCAGTAGTTGGCGGTGAAGACGACGCCGTCACCGGCCAACCGGTCGAGGTTCGGGGTGGCGCCGAAGGTCGACCCGTAGGCGCCGATCGCCTGGCAGGCGTGGTCGTCGCTGAACACGAACAGGATGTTCGGCCGCGAACCGGCGAGCCCACGGGGAGCCGTCGGGGACTGGGCAACCGCAGCGCCACCCGCGAGCAACAACGAGAGCACGAACCGCAGCGAAGCGAGGAGGCGCATCGCCCGCCAACTTACGGCCCGGCTCGCTCCGACCAGCGGCCGGCAGTCGTCATGGTTTCGTCGCATGGCAGTTCGACAGCGCCCGCCGCTAGACTTCGCGACCTCGTCACCCCGCCATCCGAGGCTCATGAGCAACCCACCCGATCGCGGCTTCAGCCGCCGTTCGTTCCTGAAGGGGTCCGCCGCCGCCAGTGTCGCCACGACCGGCCTTGGGGCCGCCGCGACCGCGGCCCCGGCCGGCCCGATCACGTTCGGCCCCGGCACCCACGAACTCGCGCTGCTGGTCAACGGCAAGGAGCGCAAGGTGACCGTGGAGACCCGCACCACGCTGCTCGACGCGCTGCGCGACGGCCTCGACCTGACCGGCGCCAAGAAGATCTGCGACCGCGGCGCCTGCGGTGGCTGCACGGTGCTGATGAACGGCGAGCCGATCACCAGCTGCCTGACGCTGGCGCTCGACGCGCAGGGTCAGGCGCTGCAGACCGTCGAGAGCCTCGCCGACGGCGACACGCCGCACCCGCTGGTGCAGAACTTCGTCGCCTGCGACGCGATGCAGTGCGGCTTCTGCACGCCGGGCATGGTGATGAGCTCGTATGCGTGCCTGCAGCGGCGCGGCAAACCGACCGAGGCACAGATGCGCCACGACCTGTCGGGCAACCTGTGCCGCTGCGGCACCTACGGCCGGGTCATGGAAGCGATCGCGCGCACCGCCGCCGGAGGTGGCAAGTGAGCGCGCCCCGCGAAGGCGTCGAGATCACGGTCGGCTACCGCGCGCTGCCGGGCAAGGAGCAGCAGGACCGGCTCGAGCAGCGCACGGTGCAGCCGAAGGACGGCGACGCGCCGCCCTGGGATGCCAACACCAAGTTCACGCACGTCGGCAGCGACCACGATCGTGTCGACGGTCTGGCCAAGGCCAGCGGCCGCGCCAAGTACTCGTACGACATCACGTTCCCGGGCCTGCAGCAGGCGATGCTGCTGCGCAGCAAGATCGCCCGCGGCGTGCTGACCGGCCTCGACTACGACGTCGCCAGCAAGATGCCCGGTATCAGCGCGGTGGTGCCGCTGAAGGAGATCGGCAACAAGATCCGCTTCGTCGGCGACGCGCTGGTCGCGGTCGCCGGCAGCTCGCTGCACGCGGTCCGCGACGCGATCGAGGCGATCGTCGTCAAGACCGAGGCCACCGAGCACAACGTCGACTACATCGTGGCCGAGAACGCGCCGCTGCTCGGCAACAACGGCGAGATCGACGAACCGTGGCCGGCGAGCGAAGAGGTCGAGGCCGCGTTGGCGCAGGCGAAGGTCACGCACACGGGCACCTACCGCACCGAGGTGCAGACGCACAGTTCGCTGGAGACGCACGGTGGCGTCGCCAAGTGGAACGGCAACGACCTCGAGCTCTGGATCAGCACGCAGGCGACGTTTGGCGTGCGCGGCGAACTGGCGCAGGCGATCAAGGGCAAGGGCATCGAGCTCGGTTCGTTGGTGCTGCACGCCGAGTTCGTCGGCGGTGGCTTCGGCTCCAAGTTCTCGGCCGGCATCGAAGGGCTGGCCGTGTGCCTGCTCGCGCACGCCGCCAAGGCCCCGGTCAAGCTGATGCTCGACCGCTTCGAGGAGCACACCACGACCGGCAACCGGCCGGGTGCGCTGATGCAGGCGCGCGCCGGCGTCGACGGCGACGGCAAGATCCTCGCCTGGGACTGGCGCAGCTTCGGCCACGCCGGCTTCACCGGCAGCGGCAGCGTCGCGGTGCCGAGCTACTACACCGGCAAGGCCAAGGTCCGCCGCGACCACAAGGACCTCAACATCGACGCCGACCCGCCGCGGCCGATGCGCGCGCCCGGTCACCCGCAGGGTTGGTTCGGCGCCGAGTTGTTCCTCGACGAGCTGGCGGCGAAGGCCGGCATCGACCCGCTCGAGTTCCGGCTGCGCAACGACCGCGAGGACATCCGCCAGGACCAGTGGCGCTTCGGCGCCGAGCGCTTCGGCTGGGCCGCGGCCCGCGCGCGCAAGAACGAGCCGGGCGCCCGCTTTCTGCACGGCGTCGGCCTGTCCAGCGCCCGCTGGGGCCAGCTCGGCAATCCGGGCCGGCCGCCGCACGGCATCACCTGCCGCATCCACCAGGACGGTTCGGTCGAGTCGCGCAGCGGCGCGATGGACATCGGCGTCGGCACCAAGACGGTGCTGGCGATCGTGACCGCCGAGGAACTCGGCATCGCGCCGAAGCTGGTCGCGGCGACCGCCGGCCACACCAGCGATCCGTCGGGCCCCGCCTCGGGCGGCAGCACGGTGACGCCGAGCATCGCGCCGGCGGCACGGCACGCGGCCTACCTGGCCAAGCAGCAGCTGTGCGAACTGGTCGCCAAGCACCTCGGTGCGCCGATCGCCGACGTCGTCTGCAAGGACGGCAGCATCGGCACCGCGACCAACCAGCTGAGCTGGGGCGATGCCTGCAAGCTGATCGGGCCCAACCCGATCGACGTGCGCGGCCAGCGCAACCCCAACTACGACAGCAAGCCGTTCCACGGCACGCAGTGCGGCGCGCAGTTCGCGGAGGTGCAGGTCGACACGTGGACCGGAGTCATCCGCGTCACGCGCATGTTCGGCATCCAGGACTGCGGCCTCGTGATCGCGAAGAAGCTCGCCGAGAGCCAGGTGCTCGGCGCGATGATCCAGGGCGTCAGCTTCGCGCTGCACGAGCAGCGCATCATGGACAAGCGCAGCGGCCGGATGCTGAACGGCGACTTCCTGCGCTACAAGATCACCGGCAGCCAGGACCTGCCGGAGCTGTCGTGCCACCTGCACAGCATCGCCAACGGTCACGACAGCGTCGGCGCCGCCGGCCTCGGCGAACCGCCGTCGTGTGCGTCCGCCGCCGCGATCGCGAACGCGATCTTCCATGCCACCGGCGTGCCGCTGCGCCACCTCCCCATCACTCCGGACAAGGTTCTGCAGGCGCTCGCCGGCAGGAAGGGATGACCCGATGAAACCGTTCACCTACATCGTGCCCGGCAAGCTCGCCGAGGCCGCCACCGCCGCGGCGCAACCCGACACCGTATTGAAGGGTGCCGGCATCGATCTCGTCGATCGCATGAAGGAGCGGCTGCAGACGCCGGCCAACGTCGTGCACCTGCTGCCGCTCAAGGACGAGCTCGCCGGCATCGCCGCACAAGCCGACGGCAGTCTGCGCATCGGGGCGACCACGACGCTGACGCAGCTCGAACAGCACGCAGCGCTCGCCAACCAGGCACTCGCCGGCCTGCAGCAGAGTGCGGCGATGACGGCGACGCCGCAGGTGCGCAACCGCGCCACGGTCGCCGGCAACATCCTGCAGTTCACGCGCTGCTGGTACGTGCGCAGCGAGGCGTTCCACTGCCTGCACGGCGGCCGCGGGCCGACCTGCCTCGCGATGACCGGCGAGAACCGCTACCACGCGGTGCTCGGTTGGCAGGACTGCGTGCGCGTGCACCCGAGCAATCTGGCGCCGATCCTGCTGGCGCTGGGTGCCGAATACACGACGCTGCTCGGCAAGCAGGAGCAGCGCAAGAAGTTCGCCGAGCTGTTCCCGGCCGAGCCGCGCGCGCAGAACCCGGAGCACACGCTGCAAGCCGGTGAGATCGTGACGGCGATCCACGTGCCGGCGCAGCCGGCCGGCACGCGCAGCGCCTACGTCGAGAGCCGCGAGAAGCAGACGTTCGACTGGGCGACCACCGCGTGCGCGGTGCGGCTGGTGATGGACGGAGGCACGATCGCGGCCGCCGATCTGGTGCTCGGCGCGGTGGCGCCGGTGCCGTTGGCGCGGCCGACCGCGGCGAAGCTGCTGGTCGGGCAGAAGCCGAGCAGCCAGTTGTTCCAGAAGGTCGCCGAGGCGGCCTACGCCGGCGCCTCGCCGCTGGCGCACAATGCCTACAAGCTGCCGGTCGGCAAGGCGATCGTTCGCGAAGCTCTCGAACAGGCGACGAGGTGATGCGATGACCCAGAATGACACGACGACCAACGGCGGCGAAGCCATCCGCACGCACCAGGACCTGGTGCCCAAGCACCTGTGCCCGTCGATGCTGATGAAGCACCTGCTGACGCACTCGATGGGCGATCGCGTGTACGACAACCGGCAGTGGCCGGGGGACGGGTACTACTGGTGCGCGCGCACCTGCACCTGTGTCGGGCCAGATGACGAGATCGTGCACCCGAAGGACTGCCAGCCGGGGCGCAAGTGCTACGACGGACCGGCGCCGCAGGCGTGAGCGATCGGCGGCGCGACGGTCAGCGGAACAGTTCGCAGCCGACCACGCCACCGACCACCAGCACCCGCCCGCTCCCCGGCAGCAGCAACAGCCGCGGATACTGCCGCGCGGCGGCCATCGAAGCGACCGCGCTGAACAACCCGGTCGCCGGATCGAACAGCTCGGCGCTGGCGACACTCTGCACCAGAGTGATGCCCCCGGCGATCAGCACCTTACCGTCCGCCAGCACCACCGCGCCCGCCGCCGCGCGCGCCGCCACCATCGGTGCCGCGGTCGCGGACCACGTGCCCGCGACCGGATCGTAGATCTCGGCCGTGGCGACCGAGGCGAACAGCGTGCCGCCGCCGGCGACCAGCACCCGCCCATCGGGAAGCAGCGTGCCGCACGGCCGCGAGCGCCCGGCCCCCATCGCGCCGGTCGCACTCCACGTCCCGGCGACCGGATCGTACAGCTCACAGCTCGCCAGCTGCGCGCCGCCGACATCGAGTCCACCGGCGACCAGCACCCGCCCGTCGTCGAGCCGCACCGCGAGGTGCTCGCGCCGCGCCGTGGCCAGACTGCCGGTCGCCGACCAGCTGCCGGCGACCGGATCGAAGCGTTCGGCCGAGGCCTGCAGCCCGACCAGGCTCAGCCCACCGACCACCAGCACCTTGCCATCGGGCAACAACGTCGCCGAACCGTCCTGACGCGAGAACCCCATCGCCGCGGCGGCCGCGAACGTACCGGTCGCCGGATCGAACAACTCGGCGCTCGCGATCGGCGAGAACACGTCGATACCGCCGCACACCAGCACACGACCGTCGCCGAGCACCGTGCACAGACCCGAAGCACGGGCCGCGACCGGTTCGGCGGTCGCCGTCCACGTCCCGGCGACCGGGTCGTAGAGCTCGGCGCTGCGCGCCGACACGAACGGCGCGATCGAGCCGCCCACCGCCAGCACGCGCCCGTCCGCGAGCAGCGCCACCGCGGGGCGGCTGCGCGCGACACTCGCACTGCCGGTCGCGACGAACGTGCGCGGCAGGGCATATTGCGGATCGTAGATCTCGCTGTCGGCCATCATGTTCGAGCCGTTCTCGTCGCCGCCGGCGATCAGCAGCCGCCCGTCGGGCAACGGCGCCACCGCCAGCCGCGCCCGCGCATCGAGCATCGGCGGCGCCGCGAACCAGGCGCCGCTGCGCGGGTCGTAGACCTCACACGAAGCGAGCGGCGTGCCGCCCGTACCTTCGCCGCCGAGCACCAGCACCCGCCCGTTGGCGAGCAGCACCGCCGCGGCCTCGGCCCGCGCGGTCGCCATCGAGCCCGCGGCCGAGAACACACCCGTCAGCGGGTCGTAGATCTCGGCCGACGCCAGCA
>JALORC010000122.1 GCA_025459175.1 Planctomycetota bacterium
GGCGTCGGCAGCAGCATCTCGGCGGCGACCAGCGTGCCGTCGGTGGCGACCAGGAACGTGTCGGGCTTGCCCTCGGCGGCGACGAGGCGCAGCACGTGCAGTTGCCGGCCTTCGACCGTGCGCTTGCCGTCGAGCGTGATCTCGCGGTAGATCGTGCGCGGATCGTCGCCGCGCACCAGCGCGCAGTAGCGCCGCACGTGGGCGGCATGTGCACCGCGGCGCAGCTTGGCGCCCATCGACGGATCCAGCTCCCAGACCACGTCGCGCTGGATGCCGCGCTCCAGCTTGCCCATCGGTCCCATGTCGCTGGTGTGGCGCGCATCGCCGGAGGCGGCGAACAGGTCCTGGAACGAGCCCTTCGCGACCTCGGCGGGTGCCGTGTGCAGACCGCGCTTCTTCGCCATCTGGTCGAGCAGCGTTTGCACCGCGGGATCGAGCGGCTTCGGACTCGTCGGCTGCTGGGCCGACAGCATGGTGAGTTGGGCGAGGAGGACGATGGCGCCGGCGGTCAGCAGCGCCGGCAGTTCGATTGCGTTCATGGCGGATCGGTGATGAGGCGGGCGGAGACGGTCGGCCATCGGAGCCGGCTATCATGCCCGCGCCTTTCCTGGTACGCAGATGGCAGGGCGATCCATCGCCGGCCATCGCAAAATCGTCCTCATGTCCGCCCCCGAACCACGCGCCGCGTTCCCACCGACCCGGTGGTCGCGCATCCTCCGCACCGCGGGCGAACGCGATCTGGAGGCGCTGGCGCGCGACTATGCGGGGCCGATCCGGGCCTGGCTCGCGGCGCGCCTGCGGCTCGGTCCCGACGCGGCGGCCGAACTGGCGCAGGAAGCGTTCCTGTGGCTGCTGCAGAAGAACCTGCTCGACCGCGCCGATCCGGCGCGCGGCAGCTTTCGTGCGTTCCTGAAGACGGCGCTCGGCAACTTCGCGATCGAGCGGCTGCGCCACGACCAGGCCAGGAAGCGCGGTGGTGGCACGGCGACCGTCGCGCTCGACGCGGTGGCCGAGCCGGTCGACCCGCGGGCGGTGCTGCCCGATCAGGTGCTCGACGACTGCTGGCGTGCGGAGCTGCTGCAGCGCGCGCGCGAACGACTGCAGCAAGAGCTCGAACGCGACGGCCGCGCGGTGCACTGGCAGCTGTTCCGCGCCTGGTTCCTCGACGATCGCGGCGACCTCGACCAGGCGACGCTGGCGGCGCGGCACCGCATCACGCGCACCGATGTCAGCAACTGGCTCGAGTACGGCAAGCGTCGCTTCCGCGCCTTGCTGCGCGATCTGGTCGCCGAGACGGTGCGCGACGACGACGAACTGCAGCAGGAGCTGCGTTGGTTGTTCGGCCCGGTGCGCCGCGGAGACGGCCCGTGAACCAACCGCTGTCCGAACGCGCGCGGCAACGCTTGCTGGTGATGGCCGCCGACATCTCGGCCGACGACCTGCCACCGAGGTTGCCACCGCGCTATCGCTGGATCCGCGAGCTCGGCCGCGGCGGCATGGGGGTCGTGCACGAGGTGCGCGACGAACAGCTGGGCCGCAACGTGGCGCTGAAGATGCTCGGCCACGCCGCGGATCCGGAAGCGCGGCGCCGGCTGCAGCGCGAAGCGTTGGCGGTGGCGCGCCTGCGGCATCCACACATCGCCGCGGTGCACGACGCGACCGACGAGTTCCTGACCATGCAGTTGGTCGACGGCGGTCCGATCGCGATCCTGGGCCCGGCGGCTGGCGATGCCGAACGGCGCGCGGTCGTGCAGCAGGTGCGCGATGCGGCCTCGGCGCTGCAGCACGCCCACGAGCAGGGACTCGTGCACCGCGATCTGAAGCCGTCGAACCTGCTGGTCGAACGCGGCCACGTCTACGTCGTCGACTTCGGGCTGGCGAAGGCGGTCGACGTGCACTCGTCGCTGTCGCGGGCCGGGGACGTGCTGGGCACACCGGCGTTCCTGCCGCCGGAGCAGGCGCTCGGTCGCGGCGACGCGGTCGATGCGCGCAGCGATGTCTACGGGCTCGGCGCGACGCTGTACTGCTGTCTGGTCGGGCGCCCGCCGTTCGCGGCCGAGGACCTGCCGACGCTGTTGCGCGCGGTGATCGAGCAGGATCCGCCGCGGTTGCCCGGCGACCGCGATCTGGCGACGGTCGTCGCCACCGCGTTGGCCAAGGAGCCGGAACGGCGCTATCCGAGCGCGCGTGCGTTCGCCGAGGATCTCGAACGGTGGCTGCAGCACCAGCCGGTGGCGGCACGGCCGGCGTCGATCGGCTACCGATTGCGCAAGCACTGGCAGCGGCAGCGTGCCATGTGGCGGGCGGTGGGGCTGGCGGCGGTGCTGGCGATCGCCGCCACGGCGGCCTGGGTGCTGCCCGATCTGTGGCGCGAGGAGGCGGCGAGGAAGGCGGCCAGCGAGGCCGTGGCGCTTGCCGACCAGGCGGCGGTGGTGCTGCAGGACGCGGCGATGTTCACGCGGCTCGGGGATCAAGGCGCGGCGTGGCAGTTGCTCGACGACGCGATCGCGCGCGTGCGCGAGTTCGTCGGCCGCCACGAGGTGGCGCGCGCCCGCTACCTGCTGAGTCGTTTGCTGCGTGCGCGCGGTCGCGCCGACGAGGCGCTCGCGGAGCTCGAACGCACGCTGCAGCTCGAGCCGGGGCTGGCCGATGCCCGCTTCGAGCGCGGTCTGATGCTGGCGGCGTCGACGACGCTGTCGGCCTCGCAGCAGCGGCTCGCCGTCGACGATCTCGACCAGACGGCGCGCACCGGTTCGGTGATCGGCGAGATCGATCGTCTGTTCGGGCGCGCCGAGCGGGCGCGGCTGTCGGGGCAGTTCGAGTCGGCGCACGGCTTGCTGCTCGAAGTGCTCGAGTACGAACCGGCTCACATAGCGGCGCGGCTGTCGCTGTCGCGGATCGCGGCGGCGCGCGGTGAGACCGATCTGGCGCGCTACTACTCCGCCAGTGCGGTCGATCTGCAGCAGGGCTACGGTCCGGTCTACCTGGCGCGCGAACGGCAGGTGCTGCCGACGCAGATGGCGGGGCTGGACGGTGCGTTGATCGACTTCGCCGGCGAACTGCGCGACGGGCCCGACAACGCGCTCGCCTTGGCGCATCGTGGCCTGGTGCAGCTGCGGCGTTCGCTGCGGCTGGCCGGCGAAGGGCGTGCCGCCGAGTCGCTCGCCGCGGCGCAGGCCGCGGTCGACGACCATGCGGCGACGCTGCAGTTGCACGGGGAGATCGCCGGCGCGCACAACAACCGGGCGGTGTGCTTGTTGGTGCTGGAGCAACTGCAGGCGGCGAACGGCGACACCGCCGCGGCGGTCGCCAGCCGGGCCGCCGCACGGCGGCATCTCGAACGCGCGGTCGCCGCGCTGCCTGCGTCCCCGGCGGTGCAGCACAACCGCGGCCTGCTGGCGATGCGGGAGGCGCAGCTGCTGCGCGCGCTCGGCCGGCTCGCTGCATCGCGACAGCACGCGGCGACCGCGGTCGAAGCCTTCGCGGCGGCTCTGGCGGCTGCGCCGCCGGACTGGTCCGTCACGGCCGTTGCGCGCGAGTGCGCTGCCGCTGCCGCGGCGTTGGTGGATGGCTGACCACCGACTGCCGAGGCAGCCGTGGTCGGCCGCGAGGCGCGACTACTTGGCCTTCTTGATCGCGACGCCGCTGGCCATGAAGTGATAGAGCTTGCGGCCCTCGGTCACCTTGGCGGCCTCGTCCGTCTTGCCGGCGTCCTCGAGGTAGTGCTTGGTCTCGGCGACGGTCTCCTGCTTCATCGTCAGCGTGCCTTCGACGATCGCGGTGCGGCCGCTGGCGTCCTTCGGCATGAAGAAGCCGTAGTCCTTGAACTTGACCATCACCGGCGGCTCCTGCGTGCCGAGGTGCATCCAGCAGCCCTTGGTCTGGCAGATCGCGGTGATCGGCGCCTCGATGCGCACCGTCTTGCCGGTGTAGGCCTCGGGGTTCTTCAGCACCTCGGCGAGCGGCGCGGCGCCGGTGACGCCCGCGCCGAACTGCTCGTGCGTGGTCTGCGCCGGATCCGCCTTCGGGCGCGACATCGCGACGCCGCTGGCCATGAAGTGGAACAGCTTGCGGCCTTCGGTGACCTTCGCGGCTTCGTCCTTCTTGCCGGCGTCCTCGAGGTAGTGCTTGGTCTGCTCGACGGTCTCCTGCTTCAGCGTCATCGTGCCTTCGACGACCGCGGTGCGGCCGCTGGCGTCCTTGGGCATGAAGAAGCCGTAGTCCTTGAACTTGACCATCACCGGCGGCTGCTGCGCGCCGAGGTGCATCCAGCAACCCTTGGTCTGGCAGACGGCGGTGACCGGGCCCTCGATGCGCACGGTCTTGCCGCTGAACGCCTCGGGGTTCTTCAGCACCTCGTCGAGCTTCGCCGCGCCCTCGGTGGTGTGGTAGGTGATGCCGGTGCCGAAGTGATCCCAGACCTCGCCGTCGAGCGTCGCGATCGGCTTCTGGGCCTTCGGCTCCTGGGTCGCGGCGGCCGGCGCGGCGGGGGTCAGCGGGGTGGCCGGAGCCGGGGTCTGGGCGGCGGCGGCGACGGCCAGGGTCAGGACAGGGAGGAAGCGGATGGCGCGCATCGGTTGGGTTCGGGGTTGGAAGGGCGGGTAGGTTAGCCCGCATTGCCCGGGGGGACCATGGGCCCTCGGGCGGCGGGGGCGGCGGGCGGTTGGCGACGATGGTCCGGCCGGATCGCGCCGCGGTAGCCGCAAGCTGGCGAACCGTAGGACGGTCTGCCGTCACAACTCCAGCAACGCCTGGTAGTCCGTGCGCTCGCGCAGCGGCTCGAATTGCGAGTGCCGCACCGCATCGCGCGGCACTTCCTTCTGCTCCACCGCGAGCTGCAGCCGCTGCACGACGAGAACGGCCAGCCGCTCCTGTTCGGCCGGCGCGTCGATGCCGCCGCGGGCCCGCATCAGCAGCACCGCGGCGAGGTAGTTGCCGCCGCTCCGGTCCCCGACCTGGGTCAGGAAGCGCTCGACGATGGCCACCGCGTCAGCGTGCCGTTCCTGCGCCAGTGCCAGATCCGCCAGCTGCGAGGTCAGATTGCGCGCCCGATCGGCGGCGAGCCCGGTCAGCGTCGCGGCGATCTGTTCGGCCTCGGCGATCCAGCGCGCCTGTTCGTCGCGTTCGCCGCGCTCGCCGAGCAGGTCGGCCAGCGTGACCCGCAGATCGAAGTCGCGCAGGCGCGAGCGCGTGTGCGAGAAGCCGGTGCTCTGCGGCGGGCGCGCCAGCGCGGCGGCGAGGTCGCCGCGCGCTGCCAGCAGGCGCCGGATCCCGGTGACCAGCTGCTCGACCCATTGCTCGTGACGAGGATCCTCGGTGAGTTCACCGATCGTGCCGCGCAACAGCAGTGCGCCCTGTTCGGCGCCGTCGGCGCCGAGTTCGGGCCGTTCGAGCATCGAGAACAGCGCCGCGATGCCGCCCTCGAGGTCGCCGGTCTTCAGCCGGATCGTGGCCAGCCGCGAGTGCAGGGCCGGGGCGAGATCGCGGATCGCGGCGTGACGAGCGTCGAGTTCGAGCGCACGGCTGAGGTGCGGCAATCCGGCTTCGCCGGCGGCGATCGCGGCTTCTGGCTGCCCGGCGAGGAACAGCGACTGCAGCAGGTTGTTGGCGTTCATCGCCAGCTGGTAGTGCAGCTCGGCGACGTCGGCGAAGCGGGCGAGCTGCGCGCGCAACGCGGTGCGGATGCGGTCGTGGATCGCCGCGGCCTCGGCGTAGTTCTTGGCGAGGAACGGCAGCAAGGCCCGCGCCGAGTGCACGGCGGTGTAGGTGGTGACGACCTCGATGTCGTCCGCATCGGTCGCGAGCAGCGGGTCGGCGACGGCCGCGGCGCGCTGCAGAGTGGCCTCGGCCGGTGCGCGTTCGCCGCGGTGGTTCTGCCACAGCAGCACTTCCAGGCCGCCCTTGACCAGCAGCGAACGCGCACAGCGCATCGCGAAGCGGTGGCTCTGCGGCTCGCGGAGCAGCAGTCGTTCGCGGATCGCGATCGCCGACTCGATGGCGCGGAGAGCGCTCGGCAGGTCCGCTGCATCCTGGTGGATCTGGGCCAGGGTGTGCCAGCCGCCTGCCTCGTCGTCGGCGTGCGACAGCACCAGCGGATGCTCCTCGGCGAGTCGATGCTGCAGCGCGATCGCCCGCTGCTGGGCGGCGATCGCCTCCTCGTCGCGATCGAGACGGCGCAGCACCGACGCGAGCTTTTGTTCCGCGTCGGCGGTGCTCTCGATCATTCTGGCCGAATCCGAGGTCGGCAGCGCCTGCACCTGGGCCACGGCGGTGCTGAGCACTGCGGCGGCGTCGGCGAGGCGATTGCTGCGCGTCAGGGCCTCGGCGTAGCCGATTCGCGTCCGGGTCCGCTCGCGCTCCAGGGCCGGCTCGAAGGCAACCGCACGTTCGAAGGCGGCGAGCGAGCGCTCGAACATGCGCAGCGCCGCCGGCGGGTCCCCTTCGCTCTCGATCGCCAGGTTGTTGGCGACGCGGGCCTCGTCGACATCCAGCTGCCGCGGCGCTTCGGCGGGGCGACCGCGCGCGGCGTCGATCACCGCGAGTGCCTGTTCGAGCACGGCCCGGGCCTGCTCGCTGCGACCGAGGCTGGTCAGGGTCGTCGCCAGGAAGGTGCGGGCGACGATCCGCAGATGCAGCACCCGCGCGTCGTCGGGGTGTTCCCGGTGCAGGGTGTCGGCGTCGGCGACGCTGCGCTGCAAGGTCGCGAGCGCGTCGTTGGTGCTGCCCAGCCGGTGCTGCAGCGAACCCGAACGGGTGGTCGCCTCGACCAGGTCGGCGCGCAGCGTCGGATCGCTCGGCTGCTTGTCGCGCAGCGCCTCGAAGAAGCCGATCGCATCGGCCAGCATGCGGCGGCGCGTCGGTTCGGCCTGCGGCACGTCGAGCAGCTGGTCGTCGGCGACGTCGACGAGGTTGCCGACCGCATCGCGCGCGAGGCCGTAGAAGGTGCGCATGTCGGCGAGTGCCTGCGATTCGCGCGCCTGCGCCGCCCTGGCCTCGGCGGTGGCACGCAGGCTGACGACGAGACCGGTGACCAGCGTCAGCAGCACCGCGGTGGCGGCGCCGAACGCGACGCGGTGGCGCCGCAGCAGCTTGCGCAGCCGGTAGCCGCGGCCGGGCGGGGCGGCCAGCACCGGTTCGTGGGCGAGCCAGCGCTCGAGGTCTTCGGCCATCGCCAGCGCCGACGGGTAGCGCTGCTCGCGCTGCTTGCCGAGCGCCTTCAACGTGATCCAGTCGAGCTCGCCGCGCACGTCGCGCGCGAGCCGGGTGCGTTCGCCGCCGCGCGCCACCAGCACCGCGTCGCCGACCTGCGACAGGCGCTTGCTCGGCTGGGTCGGCAGTTCGTCGCTGAGGATGCGCTCCATCTCGTCGCGGCTGGCGCGGCGCAGCTGACGCGAGTCGAACGGCAGTTCGCCGCACAGCAGTTCGTAGAGCGTGACGCCGAGCGACCAGACGTCGGTGCGGGTGTCGACGTCGTGACCGCCCGAGCTCATCTGCTCGGGGCTCATGTACTCCGGCGTGCCGAGAACCTGGTCGGCGCGGGTCTGCAGCGCCGTGTCGGGCGCGCCGAGGTCGGACGGGGTGGTCGCCTTGGCGATGCCGAAGTCGATGACCTTCGGCGTGAACTCGTCGCCGTGCGCCACCACCAGCACGTTGGACGGTTTCAGGTCGCGGTGGATGAAGCCACGATCGTGGGCGTGCTGGACGGCGCGGCACACGGTCGCCAGCAGCTGCACTCGCTGGCGTGGCGAGAGCGCCCGCTCGTCGCAGAACGACGTCAGCGAGCGGCCGGGCACGTACTCCATGACGAAGTACGGCTTGCCCTCGGCGGTGATGCCGGCGTCGAACACCTGGGCGATGTGCGGATGGCTCATGCGCGCCAGCGCCTGGCGTTCGGCGTGGAAGCGCGCCAGCACCTCGCGCGTGTCCATGCCGAGCTTGACGACCTTGAGGGCCACCGTGCGTCGCACCGGCTCGCGTTGTTCGGCGAGGAAGACGCTGCCCATGCCGCCGTGGCCGAGCTCGCGCACCACCTCGTAGGGGCCGATCCGACCGGGCAACGGGGAGCTGCTCGGGATCAGGCCGCGTTGCGCCAGTTGTCCGAGCCGCCGCTGCACGCGCTCCAGCAGGTCGAGCCGGTCCTGGCAGACGCGGGCGCCAGGGTCCTGTTCGCCGCGCTCGAGCGCCTCGATACAGGCCGCGACGCGGCGCTCCAGTTCGGCCTTGTCCGCGGTCGGCGTCGGCGGGGGGATGTCGGCGGGGTCGGTCATGGCAGCCGGAGGCGACGAGAGCGACGCGGCGAGGGTCGCTGTTCGTGGTCGATGCGGAAATCAGTCGTCGGCGCCGTCGAGCAGCGACGAGAGTGCCGCGAGGCCCCGCGCCACGAGGCCCCGCACCGACGACTCGGTGGTGCCCATCTGCTCGGCGATCTGCGCATACTCGAGCCCCATCAGGCGCGACATCGTGACCGCATCGCGCTGTTGGTCGGGCAGCTGGCCGATCGCGGTCTCGAAGCGGGCCAGCTCCTCCTTGGCGACCACATGCTGGCTCGGGGTCGCGATCGTCGCATAGCAGGCCAGTAGCGCATCTGCCGCCGGGCTGGCGTCGGGGATCGCCACCTCGCGGCTGACGTCGCGCCGGTCGCGGCCGTGATACTTGGCGCGGTCGAGCACCTTGCGGGTCGCCTGCATGAACAGCCAGTTGCGGAACGCCCCCTCGCCGCGGAGTTCGATCCGGTCGGCGTCCATCAGCACCTCGCGGAACACCGACTGCGCGATGTCGGTGGCCGACTCGCGGGCGGCGATCGCGTGTCCGGCGCGGGCGCGGATGAAGGCCACCAGCGGCGCCATGTTGCGCGCGAACAGGCTGTCGACGGCGTGTGCCTCGCCCCGGCGGGCGGCAACGATCTCGGCAGCGAAGTCACGTTCCATGGCAGGCGATGGCTGGGGCGAGGAGGCGCGTGAGTATAACGACCCCGCATGACGATCGACGTTCTGCACGTCATCCACCAGTTCCCGCCCGAGAGCCGCGGCGGCTCCGAGTCCTACGCACACGACGTGGCGCAGGCGCAACGCGCAGGCGGCCTTCGCATCGAGATCTTGACCGGCACCAAGCACTTCCGGCCGGCGGTGGAATGGTCGCACGACGAGGTCGGTGGCCTGCCGGTGCACCGGCTGCACCGCGACGACCTGTACTTCGATCACCACGTCAAGATGTGGCACCCACAGGTCGAAGCCGAGTTCGGCGCGTTCCTGCGGCAGCGGCGACCGGCGCTCGTGCACGTGCATCACTGGGTGCGGCTCTCCGCCAATCTGGTCGAGACCTGTTGGCGTCACGGCATCCCCGCGGTCGTCACGCTGCACGACTACTACACGAGCTGTCCACGCGCATTCCGCCGCCGCGCCGGCGACGAAGCGTGTCGCCGGCCGCTGTCGGCGGCGAGCTGTGGCGATTGTGTGCCGCGCTACGGCTACGAATCGCAGGCCGAGATCGACGCCGGCATCGAGCTCTACCGCGATCACTACCGCGCCGAGTTGTCGCTGGCGGCCGCGGTGCTGGTCGGCGTCGGCAGCACCGCCGACCTGCTTTCGGCCACGACCGGCGTGCCGCGCGATCGCTACCAGGTGTTGCCGCTCGGCAGCCCACCGCGGTTCGCCGGCATGGCGCCGCTGTCGCCGCCGGTGCCCGGCCAGCCGCTGCGGTTCGCGTTCTGGGGCGGCGTCGGTCGCCACAAGGGCGTCGACGTGTTGCTGCGTGCGTTCCGCCGCCTGCAGGCGCAGCGCCCGGGTCGCGCGCAGTTGGCGGTGCTGGGCGATTTCGAGAGTCCGGACTTCGAACGCGAACTGCGGCAGCTCGCCGAAGGCCTGCCGGTGACGTTCCACGGCCCGTTCGATGCCGTGCAGCTGCACGCGGTGGCCCCGCACTTCGGCGTGTTCCCGAGCACGTGCATCGAGACCTACGGGCTGGTGCTCGACGAATGCTTCGAGCTGCAGCGACCGTGCATCACGAGTGATCTCGGCGCGCTGCCCGAACGCGCCGGTGCCGCGGGTCTGCGCACGCGCGCCGGCGACGACGCCGACCTCGCCGCGGCGATGCAGCGGTGCATCGACGAGCCGGGCCTGTGGCAGCAGCTGCGCGAACGCGTGCCGCCGCCGCCGCCCGGACTCGGCGCGCACGTGACGGCGTTGGCGCAGGTCTACGAGCGCGCGCGGCAGCAGCCGCGGCGGGAGCCGTTCGCCCCGGCGGTGACGCCGGAGCGGCGCGTGCGCTTCCTGCAGCTGCAACGCGAGTCGGCGCTCAGCAAGCTGATCCCGCCCGGCGGGCCGCGCTAGCTGCGCGGCGCCGGCCGGGCACGCGGCTTCAGAAGCCGACCGTCAGCGCGACACCGTTCGACGTGATCAGGCCGGCCGCGTTGACGCCGCTGACGAACGCCGCGCTCTGGGCGGTCAGCTGGAACCCGTTGAGCGACGGGTTGTTCGGGATCGGGAACGGGAACGTCGCCGAGCCGGCGGTCGGGACCAGCAGGTTCAGCGAGTCGAGGCCGGCGTGCTGCAGACAGCCGGGCATGCCGATCGCGGTGAGGTCGATGCCCGGATCGAGGCGCGTCGTGCTCAGGATCTGGATGCCCAGCGCGCTGCTGGCCGGGAACTGCGTCGTCGTCAACGTCAGCGTGCTGCCGAGCTGCGGCAGCGTGCTGCCGAGGACCAGCGGCAGTGCATCGGTGGTACCGGTGCGGAACGTCGCCGGCAGTGCTGCCGTGATGTCGACCGAGCCGAGGTCGGCGCTGGCACCCTGCGCGGCGAAGCCGACCAGCCACGCGTTGCCGGAGGCGACCATCGTCTGCCAGACGTAGGTCACGTTGCCGGTGGTCAGATCGAACTGCAGCTGCCAGGTGTTGGCGTTGGTGGTGGTGTGGCTGTAGACGCCGTCCCAGGTGACGTAGGCGACGTTGCCGATCTGCTGGAACTTGACCTTGCCGGAGCCGGCGATGGTCGGGTTGAAGTCGTGCCACGTGCCCCAGCGGGCCTGGGGTGAGGCGAGCCACGCCGCGATCACCGGTGTCCACGCGTTGCCGTTGCCGGTCGCCGGCGAGACGAAGCCGTTCGAGCAGATCTCGAGCGACGACGTGCTGCCGCCCGGATACTGCAGCGTGCCGGTCAGGGCGACCGTCTGGAAGGAGTCGTCGAGCAGCGTCAGGATCGTGGCGGCCGCGGTCGGCGCCACGTAGGTGCCACCCGCCTGCGCCACGTAGAAGCCGGCCGGGTTGCGGACCAGGCGCATGCTGCTGTTGCCTAGGTCGAAGGCGGCGCTGGCGAGCGACTCGTAGAACGAGCGCGAGCTGCGGTAGCAACCCGTGCCGAACGGCGCGGTCGCCGCGGGCACGCCGGCCGGACCGTTCACGTCGAGGCTGAACGGCCCCATCGCGCTGTTGTAGCCGCCGACGCGGATGTAGTGCGTGCCAGGGGCGACCGGCACCGAGACCGTCGACTGCAGCGCGCAGGTGTCGTCGTTGCAGCCGAGGCTGGTCAGCGCGGCACAGCTGCCGGAGAAGATCTCGATCGTCGTGTCGTGGCTCGCCTGGCCGCACGTCGAAGCGGTCAGGGTGCCGGCCTGGCCGACGTTGTAGACGAACCAGACGTCGCTGCCGCCGTTGCCACACGGCCAGGACGGCGAGGAGCTCAGCGCGCCGGTGTTGGTGTAGGGCCCGTTGAGGCCGTTGGCCACCGGCAGCGCGGTCGCACAGTCGTCGTTCGGGACGCTGCTCGGCAGGCCCGGGTACGGCAGCGAGTGCTGGTTGCAGGCCCAGATCAGGTCGGCCGAGTTCGGCGTGCCGTTGGCGAGATTGCCGTCGTTGTCGTCGGCGATGAACACCTCGCGCACGGCGTCCGCCTGGTTGGTCGCGTCGGCCGCGATCGTGCTGACGACGATGTCCTCGGTGAGCGCGATCGCCGCCGGGCGGTTGCCGAGCGTGGTGGCGAGGCGTTCGCGCAGCTTCCACGCGAAGCCCATCCACGACTCACCCTGCGCGTGCACGCCGCCGCCGGTCGGGTACTGGCGGGTGTTGTTGCCGTCGCGGATGCCGACGCCGGCCGTCGAGAAGCCGCTGCCGAGGATCGGGCTGTCGGCTTGATAGCAGCCGCAGATGTCGCCCCAGCCCTCGCTGAGGCCGTTGGTCTGCGAGATGCCGCCGTAGCGATCGTCGAGGCCGTGGCCCCATTCGTGCGCGACCACGGTCGAGAACGCCGTGTTGTTGCAGCTGCCGCCGGCCGAGTAGAAGCTCATCGAGTTGCCGGTGTAGAACGCGTTGCAGGTCGAGGCGATGTTGACCGTCACGCCGATGTTGTCCGCGGTCGCCAGCTCGGGGCTGTTGCCGAGGATCGTGCGGCACCACTCGTTGGTGCGGTCGGTCCACCACGACGTGGTCGTGTGTGCGGCCTCGTTGAACGTGGCGCCCGCGGTCAGCAGCTGGATCGTCGTGGCGACGCCCGGATTGACCGTGAATGAGCCGCTCGGGGCCGCGGCACCGTTGATCGACGCGTGGTGGCGACCGTCGAGGTTGCCGACCGCGATGCTGACCGGGCTCACGATGTTGATCGTGAACTGCCCGTTGTTGTCGGTGGTGACGGCGCCGATGCCCGGCACCGTCAGCTGCAGACCCGGCAGCGGCACGTTGACCAGCGCCGAGAAGCCGTCGTTGCCGGTGCGGGTCCAGCCGCGCACGGTGACCGTGGTCAGAATCGGCGGGGCGGCCGGGGTCGGTGCCGCCGCCGTCCCATGGCCACAGCCGGCGAAGCCGCATTCGTGCTTGTCGTTCTCGTAGCGCAGCACGGCGCCGGTGGCCGCATCGAGGTAGTAGCGGCCGACCTTGCCGCTGCCGTCGGCGGCGATGTTGCTGATCGCGACTTCCCACGCGAGGCGCACGGTCGACAGCTCCTTCGCCTCGACGTCGCCCCAGATCACGAGGCGCGGCGGGGCCACGGCGGCCGGCTGGCGCGCACCCGACGGTACTTCGCCGAGTGCTTGCCATGCCATCGCGAGCGCGGTGTCGGCGTCGAAGCGCGGCGTGGTGTCGAAGCCGGCCGGGATCTGCCACGCGGTGCTGCCGAACATCGGCACGCGACCGACCATGTGCACGCGCACGTCGGCGCGGCCGCCGATCACCGGCAGGCCGCGGTAGTACTGATCGAACGTGAACGTCCAGGTCCGGCTCATGCGGCTGCCGATCACCTCGCGGAACTCGCTGTCGCCGAGCTTCAGCAGCGCCGCACGGTCGCGCAGCAGCTGGTGGGCGTGGCGACGCGCCTCGGCCAGCGAGTTCTCGCGCCAGTCGGCCAGCGCGATGCCGCTGCCCCAGATCGCCTTCGGGGTGCCGGTGGCGGCGCACCATTCGATGCGCCAGCTGCCGGCCTGGCCGTCGAGCAGTTCGCGCCAGGCGGGACCCTGCTGGAACGCCGCCAGCTGGTCTTGGGTCGCGGACGCGGGCTTCTGCGCGGTCAGCGCCACCGCGAGCGTCGCACTGGTGAGGAGAGAGACTACGAGGGATCTGCGTTCGAGCATGGGAAGCGGTGGGGAGAACACCGGGCACGAGAGAGGGCGGTCGGGGGCAGCTGCCAGTGCAGGGTGTCCGACCGGGGGCACACTTACGACGACAGCATGCCCGGGCAGGTGCCCTCGTTGCGCAACATTCTCGCCCCAGCCGTCCTCGCGCTGGCACCGACGGATCAGCGATGGTCGCCGCCCACCGGGCCGCGGTCGCTTCTCAATCGTCGTCGTCGTCGTCCGCCCCGGGGGTGATCGCCCACTCCGGGTACGGCGAGTTGCCGCGCATCGCTCGCCACAGGATGCGGTTCAGCACGTCCTCGGGCGCGCGGTCGATCTCGGCGAAGTTCAGCGTCGCCGAGGTCTCGGCATCGGCGCGCAGCGCCGCATCCGCGATCGACAGCGGGGCCGGGTTCATCTCGTCGAGCGGCAGGTTGCTCGGCAGCGCCACGAACGGCCGGAGGTCCGGCGTCTCGGTGAAGCAGTCGGACATCGGCGTGGCGCTGGCGTCGAACACGTTCATCGGCGGGATGCCGAGGATCTGCTCCATCGTGCGCAGCACGCTGGTGGTGTTGTACTGCGTCGACACGGTGACCGAACGGCGCGCGAACGGGCTGATCACGTAGCACGTGGTGCGGTAGCCGCTGACGTGGTCCCAGCCGGCCTGCGGATCGTCCTCGATGCCGAAGATCGCCATTCGCGGCCAGAACCGCGACTTCGACAGCCCTTCGACGATGCGACCGAAGGCGAGGTCGTTGTCGGCCATGCACGCGCCGGGTGTCGGGCAGTTCTTGCTGGTGCCGCTGGTGTGGTCGTTGGGCAGGCAGATCAGCACCAGCTGCGGGAACTCGCCCTTGGCCTCGAACGCCGCCAGCTCGGCGAGGAACGTGTCGGCGCGGTGCTGGTCCGGCACCGACATGTTCCAGCCGACGTATTGCTTCGCAGTGTGCGGCTCGAGCGGCGGCACCATCGCCGCGCTCTCGAACACGATGTCGGCGGAGCGGTCGCGCCAGGCGCGGAAGCAGTCGCGGAAGCCCGGCTCACCCAGCTTGCGAGCATTGCTCCACCGCACCTTCGGGCCGCAGAACTCGCCGTAGTTGCGCAACGAGACGCCGCGCGCGATGGCGTGGTCCCACAAGAAGCCCGCCGACGAGTACGACAGCGCGTCGTCCTCGTCCTCGCCCATGCCGTCGGGATAGCTGCGCGGCCAGCCGGCGAAGCTCTTCTCGAGGTAGTCGCTGGCGAACGCGGCGGTGCTCCACTGGTGACCGTCGGCGGACAGGATGCCGCTGCAATACGTGTTGTCGAGCAGCACGAACTGGCGTGCCAGCGCGTGCTGGTTGGGCGTGAAGCGCTCGCCGAAGATGCACAGCTCGGGGTCGCCGTTGCCTTCCTTCAGGTCGCCGAGCACTTGGTCGTAGGTGCGGTTCTCCTTGATCACGTAGACGACGTGGCGGATCCGGCTCGGCTCGCCGATGCGCTCCGGGATCGTGCGTGGCGGCTGGCCCGGACGCGGCGGCAGCAGCGCGTGCTCGATCGCCTCGCGGCGCACGTTGAGGTCGACCTGCAGCGACAGGCGCGCCAACTCGGCGTCGTCCTGCGGCAGCGGCACCAGCGACAGCGAGCCATGGTACTGGTGCGAGTTGAACTCCGGTGCCTTGCTGCCGCCCTTGCGCGGGCGACCCGGGCCGAGGCCCTTCACGTTGGCGACCGCGAGGCGGTTGCGGGCGGCGTCGAAGCACAGCGCGGCGGGATACCAACCGACCGGCAGGTAACCGAGCAGCTTGCTGTCACCGCGCTCCTCGGGCTCGAACTCGAGCACCGCGATCGCGTTCAGCGTGCCGGCGGCGACGTAGAGCCGTTCGCCGGTGGTGTCGAAGCACAGTGCGTTGGGCGAGGCCTGCAGCAGATCACTCGGTTTGGTGCGCACCCACAGGGTCTCGAGCAGCTTGCCGTCGCGGTCGAGCAGCGACACGGTGTCGCTGCCGGCGTTGGCGCAGACGACGAAGGCGCCGTCGGGCGACACCTCGAGATCACTCGCATGCAGGCCGGTGCGGGTCTCGCGCAGCAGCTGGCCGGTGCCGAGGTCGATGACGCTGACCGAGCCTTCGCTGGCGATGTGGCGGACCGGGTCCACGCGCACCGTGGTGCCGCGGCCGGCGGGGCCCTGCACGTCGTCGGGGCCCGGTCGCCGCCCGCCCTGGTTGCTGACGAACGCGCGGTCGCCCTGCAGCACGACGTCGTACGGGGCCACGCCGACGTCGAACGTGCGCAGCACGGCGCCGCTGCGCGCGTCGAGTTCGTGCAGGCGGTTGCCCAGGTTGGCGCACACGTAGAGGCGGCCGCCGTCCGGCGACAGCGCGAGGCCGGTCGGGATCTCGGCTTCACGACGCGGTGCGTGCGCCGGCGGCAGCGGCAGCGAGTGCGACGGTGCGACGACGCCGTCGGCGGCGACCGTGAACACCTTGATCGAGCCGCGCACGTTGGCGAGCCAGAGCGTGCGGCCGTCGGCCGACAGCACGAGGCCGGTGTAGCTGGCCTGACCATCGCGGTCGGGCTTCAGTTCACGTTCGCTGCGCTGGTCCGGCGGCACGTTCTGCGCGTCGTTGGGCAGCGGCACGCGTTGCTGCACCGCGCCGGTCGCGGCATCGAGCACCAGCAGTTCGCTGGTCTTGCCCGACGTGTACAGCCAGCGGCCGTCCGGCGAACGCGCCAGCACCTGCGGCCGCAGGCCGGGCAGGTCGACGAACGTGCCGTGTGGCGTCAGCGTCTGGTTGACCGGCGTGGTCTGGCTGCCGTCGGCGGCGCGGCCGACGGGTTGGGTCGGGGTCGGCGGACGCTTCGGTTCCGGCGCGGAGCAGGCCGCGAGCAGCGACACCAACGGAACGAGGGCGGACGAGCGCATCGCCGCATCGTGCCGTTCGCGGCGGGACGCCGGTAGTGCGGACCGCCGGACCGAAGGCGAGGGAGTGGACGGCACGATCGGTGGCGGTGATGCTGCGCCAGCGGGGTGGAATGCTCCCTCCGACCCCGGTCCCGACCCGACCTCTCGTCTCATGAAGATCTTGTCGATGCTGGCCGTGGCCGGCTTTTGTGCCACGGGGATCGCGCAGTCGTCCCTCCCCGTCAATCCGTCCGCGCCCTCCCAGAACTTCAGCTTCAACACGCCGTCGAACAACACCAACATCTACTTCAACCTGACGGTGGCCACTGCCGTCACGCTGCGGGAGATCGACACGCCGCTGCTCTCGGCGTTGGGGCAACAGGGCACGCTGTCGCTCTACTTGTGCCCCGTGACGTATGTGGGCAACGAGCAGAATGCGTCGGTCTGGCAGCTGGCCGCCACCGGCGCCATCGTCAGCCGTGGCACCGCTGGCGGCGTCGCGTTATTGACGGCGCGGTCCTGCCAGGAGAGCGCCTCGATCCCCAACACGGGCCTCACGCTGCTGCCGGGCAGCTACGGCATCGCGGTGCGCTATCAGGGTGTGAATCCCCTGTTGACCGCGGTCGCCTCGTTGCAGACGTTCGCCAACGCCGAGCTGTCGGTGTCGGGTGGGGCGCTGCAATACACGGCCTTCACCAGCGCGTTGCAGGCACCGGTGACAGCGCAGGGCTTCACGGCGTGGTCCTTCCAGGGCGCGTTGAACTACGCCGTGGGTGCCGGGGTCCCGCACTCGTGCCCGGCCACCGGGTCGTTCGGCGAGGGGTGCTACACCCGCTGCGGCTCCTTCTATCAGCAGTTCACCGGCCTCAGCCCGGCTCCCCTGGCCTCGGCGGCGATGTCCGGTCGGCGGTTGACCCTGGTTCCCGGCAGTGGCGGTTACACGGTGCAACAGGGCACGGTCGCGTTCCTGCCGCCGACAGCCGCTGCCACCGTGCTGGCACACGGCGACGACACGGAGATCCAGGTCGCGTTGCCGACCCCGTTCCCCTATCCGGGAGGCGTCGCGACCGACTTCTTCGTGCACGCCAACGGCTTCATCTCGGTCGCTTCGAACGACACGCTGCCGGGTGGCCCCAACTGGGTTCCGAGCCTGGGGCTGTTCCTGAATGCCCCGGCCGCCGGCTGGTGGTCGTGGCACGACTACAACCCGAGCGAGGCCGGCAGTGGTCAGGTGTCGTGGCAGCAGGTGGGCAGCCTGCTGGTGTTCACCTGGAACGGCGTCGAGAACTATCCGGTCGGCACGCCGAACCCGAGCACGTGGCAGCTGCAGTTCGACCTCACGAACGGCCGGGTCCACTACGTCTGGCAGACGATCGATCCGATCGGTAGCGGCGGCTTTCTCCTGGATGACCATCTGGTCGGCTACTCGCCGGGCGGTGTGTCGCCGGACTGCGGGCCGGTCGACATCACCACGCTCACCAGCGTGGCGCTGCGCGAGCCGGAGCGGTACCCGTTGGCGCTCACGGCCTCGGCCGCGCCGGTGCCGGGAACGACGATCAGCCTGGACACGGCCAACGTCACCAACCCCTTCGGCTTCGGCATCAACTTCCTCACCTTGGCTCGGATCCCGGCCCCGGGCATCGATCTCGGCATCCTCGGTGCCCCGGGTTGCCGAGCCCTCGTCGACATCAACACCGGCGTCGGCAATGCGATCTCCAACACCGGGCTCGGCGGCTTGACCTTGTCGATCAGCCTCCCGGTGCCGATCAGTCCGGCGCTGCCAGGCCTGTCGATCTTCAGCCAGTCGGTATGGCTGGATGCCGCCGAGAACCCGGCCGGCTTGATCACGTCGAACGGTCTCGAGCTGCAGCTCTGAGCCGGCTCGCCCGCGAGGCGACCCGGCTC
>JALORC010000123.1 GCA_025459175.1 Planctomycetota bacterium
CGTGTGCAGCGCCGCGGCGATGCCGCCGACCATGCCCGCGATCAGCAGCAGCAGTCCGCCGAGCAGCAGCGCCACGTTGCGATGGACGGAAGCGTAGGTGACGAGCGATGACACGAGCGAGACGGTAGCGCCTGCCGAACCGGGGCGCCCGGCTTGCCGGCCGCGACGGCCGTTCCTACCGTGCCGCCCATGGGCGACGCTGCAGGCTCCGGCTACCACGTGACGCCCGAGGCCTATCTCGCGGCGGAACGGATCCGCACCCACAAGTGCGAGTACCTCGCGGGCGTCGAGTTCCAGATGGCCGGCACGAGCCTTGGCCACAACCGGATCGTGCGCAATCTGGTCGTCGAGCTGACCCGACAACTTGACGCTTCGCCCTGCGAAGCGGTTGCATCCGACATCAAGGTCCGGATCCGCACCAATACCGCCGAGTTCTACTACTACCCCGATGTGACCGTCGACTGCGTCGACTGCTCGAACGGTGCCGACAGCGCACTGTTCGCCGAGCAACCACGAGTGATCTTCGAGGTGCTGTCGCCGGAGACGGAGCGCATCGACCGCGGCGAGAAGCTCGCGGAACTACCAGTCGCTGCCATCCCTGGATGTCTATGCGCTCGTCGAGCAACACCGGCTCGGCGTGCTGGTGTATCGACGCAGTGAAGGCGGCTGGACCCGCGAAGCACTGACGGAAGCGACGGAAGCGCTGCTGTTGCCGACCATCGGCTGCACGCTCCCCTTGGCGACGATCTACCTGCGCACCGGACTCGACGCCTCGAGCTGAACGGAGCGCGCCGGACCGCGCCGTTCTCATCACGTCGCCGTTGCAGCGACGGCGGCCGCCGCCGATGGTGCGGCTATGCCCGCCGGTGGTAAAGCCCTCGATCGCCTGCTGTCGCGCGCGGGCCTCTGCACGCGGCAAGAGGCGCAGCAAGCGATCGCCGCCGGCCGCGTGCGCGTCAACGGTCGCGTCGAGTGCGATCCCAACCAATGGGCCGACATCGCGCGCGACCGGGTCGAGTTCGACGGCAAGCTGCTGCTGCCGCGGCCGAAAGAGGTCTGGGCGCTGCACAAGCCGACCGGCTACGTGACGACGACCGAAGACGAGTTCGACCGCGCCACCGTCTGCTCGCTGCTGCCCGCCGACCGGCCGTGGCTCTCCCCGATCGGGCGACTCGACCTCGAGTCGTCGGGGCTGTTGCTGTTCACCAACGACACCCACCTCGCCGCCAACCTGCTGGATCCGACCAGCAAGCTGCCGAAGGTCTACGAAGTGGGCTGCAAGGGCCAGCTGACGGATGAGGCGCTCGAACGGCTGCGCGCGGGCGTGGTGCTGCACGACCGGGTCACGCTGCCGGCGGAGGTCGAACGCATCGACGGCGACGAACGCACGACGCGGCTGCGCATCACCATCGTCGAGGGCCGCAACCGCCAGATCCGCAAGATGCTGAAGGCGGTCCGCTCGCGCGTGAACACGCTGCAGCGCGTGCGCATCGGCCCGATCGAACTCGGCGATCTGGCGAGCGGCGCGTGCCGGCCGCTCGACGACGCCGAAGTCGCCGCGCTGCGCGCGGAGCTCGCCGAACGGCGCGCCGCTGGCCTCGGGCAGTGAGCGCTACAGCCGCGGCGAACCGGTGCGCGCGACCCGATCCATCGCCGCCACCAGCTGCCGGGCGATGCCCGGTTCGTGCGAGCTGTGGCCGGCGTCGTCGACGATCACGTAGCTGGCCTCGGGCCAGGCGCGGTGCAGGTCGTCGGCGCCGACCAGCGGGCACACCAGGTCGTAGCGGCCGTGCACCAGGAACGCCGGCAGATGGCGGATGCGGTCGACATCGCGCAGCAGGCGGTCGTCGGGCGTGAAGCGCTGGTTGCGCAGGTAGTGCGCCTCGAGCCGCGCCAGGGCCCAGCTGGTGTGATCGTTGGTCAACAGCGACAGGAACTCCGGGTTCGGCAGCAGCGTGCAGGCCGCGCCTTCGTAGGTCGCCCACGCCTTCGCCGCCGCGCGCGCTCGCTGCGGATCGGCGTCGTGGAACAACTCCCAGTAGCCCTCCAGCAGGTCGTGCCGGCGCTCGGCCGGCAGGTGTTCGGCGAACGCGCGCCAGAGCTCGGGCGCCATGGCGCGCAGGTCGTAGAGCCACCAGTCGACCTCCAGCTGGCGCAGCAACCAGATGCCGCGCAGGCACAGCGACAGCACGCGGTCGGGATGGCGCTGCGCGTAGTAGAGGCCGAGCGTGCTGCCCCACGAGCCGCCGAACACGTGCCAGCGCTCGATGCCGAGGCGCTCGCGCACCAGTTCGAAGTCGGCGACCAGGTCGTCGATGGTGTTCTCGGCGAGTTCGCCGAGCGGCGTGCTGCGGCCGGCACCGCGCTGATCGACCAGCACGACGCGGAACGCATTCGGGTCGAAGAAGCGCCGATCGGTCGCCGAACAGCCGGCACCGGGTCCGCCGTGCACGAACAGCACCGGCGCGCCGGCGGGATTGCCGCACTGCTCGACGTGCAGCGTGTGCAATGGCGAGACGGGCAGTCGCTGCTGGTGGAACGGTTCGAGCGGTGGATACAGACCGGGTGGCGCCATGCGCACGTTGTCGCCGATCGGGATGCGCCGGGAAAGGGTCGCGCGGCGCTACGCTGCCGCGGCCATGAACGATTCCACCGCCGCGTCGTCGCTGCAGACGTTCGTGCTGCACGGCTTCCCGTGTTCGGGCCTCGACTGGGTCGCGCAGCTGCTGGCCATGCACCCGCAGATCCTGATGGTCGAGGCACGGCACGCGCTGGGCCCGCTCGGTGGTGGCCACGAGCCGGATGCGAACGCACGCGCCGCGATCACCGCGGCAGCGCTCGCCGCGGCGAAGGAACGCGCTGGCATGCGCCCCGGCATCACCCACCTCGGCTTCGTCAGCCTCGAAGGGGATGCGATGGACGTGCCCGGTCGCCACTTCGACGTGCTGCGCGACGGCCGCGACGTGCTGGTGCACTGGACGCTGGCCCAACTGCGGCATCGTGGCGCGGCGCTGCAGCGGTTCCTCGACGACGGCGAGGGCCGCGAGGACGGCCGCATGCCGGAGATCACCCGCCGCTTCGCCGCCGATCCCGACGACGTGCTGGTGCACAACCGTGGCCTGCTGCTGTGGGACCGCGACTGGGTCCGATTCGCCGCGCACCGGTGGAACACGTCGGTGTTGGCGCACTTCGGCGCCGTCGGCGCCCACGACGACGGGCGACTTGCGGGCGAGGCACCACGAGCCATCCGGTTCGAGGCGGCGCGCGCGGCGCCGCGGGCCTGGTTCGACGACCTGGTCACGAGCCTCGGGCTGTCGCCCGCGGCCGCACCGCCGTTCCCGGTCGGCATCGATCCGGTCGCGGCCGCCACCACCGATCCCGAGCGGCTCGCCGAATGGGAGACCGGGATCTGGCCGCGCTTCTTCACCGCTCGCGCCAGCCGCTGGTTCCAGATGGACGGCTGGCAAGGGCTCGAGTGCGTCGTCAACCGCGGCGGCCACCTGGAATGGGAGGGCGAGTGTCCAGGCTTCCCGCTGTGACGGGGGCCGCCGCAGGCCGCTATTGCACCGCCCGGGCCGCCGTGGACAGTGTTCGCCCCCATGGACCTATCCTTCCTCGCGGAACTCGGCATCGGCAAGACCAACAGCGGCGCCTACGACGGCACCTGGCGCAAGGTGAAGGGCGACGAACTCGTCGTGCGCTCGCCGATCGACGGCAGTGAGATCGGCCGGGTCACGATGGCGACCGCGGCCGACTACGCCGCGGTCAGCAAGGGCTGCCACGCGTCGTTCCTGCGCTGGCGCGAGCTGCCGGCGCCCAAGCGGGGCGACTTCGTGCGCCGCATCGGCGAGGCGTTCCGGCAGAAGAAGGAACTGCTCGGCAAGCTGGTCACGCTCGAGGCCGGCAAGATCGTCCAGGAAGGTCTCGGCGAGGCGCAGGAGTGCGTCGACATCGCCGAGTTCGCGACCGGCCTGTCGCGGCAGCTCTACGGGCTCACGATCGCCAGCGAACGCCCGCAGCACCACATGCGCGAGTCGTGGCACCCGCTCGGCACGGTCGGCATCATCACCGCGTTCAACTTCCCGATCGCGGTGTGGGCGTGGAACTCGATGCTGGCGCTGGTGTGCGGCGACAGCTGCCTGTGGAAGCCGTCGCTGAAGACGCCGCTGACGGCGATCGCGATGACGAAGATCGCCGCCGAGGTGCTCGGCAAGGAATGGGGCGCGCTGGTCGGCCTCGTCATCGGCCCGGATCTCGCCGTCGGCAGCGCGCTGCTCGACGACCCGACCGTGCCGCTGGTGTCGGCGACCGGCAGCACGCGCATGGGTCGCATCGTCGGCCCGCGCGTGGCGCAGCGCTTCGGCCGCACGCTGCTCGAACTCGGCGGCAACAACGCGATCACGGTGCTCGCCGACGCCGACCTCGGCCTCGTGGTGCGTGGCACCGTGTTCGGCGCGGTCGGCACCGCCGGCCAACGCTGCACGACGACGCGCCGCCTGCTGGTGCACGAGTCGATCCTCGACGACCTGCAGGCGCGGCTGGTGAAGGCCTACGCGCAGTGCAAGATCGGCAACCCGTTCGACAAGCGGACGCTGGTCGGGCCGCTGATCGACGAGGCCTCGGCGAAGGCGTTCGACCACGCGGTCGCCCAGGCCGTGGCGCAAGGTGGCAAGGTACTGATCGGCGGCAAGCGCGCGAAGGTCCCGGGCGGCCTGAAGGGCGGCGCCTACGTCGAGCCGACCATCATCCGCTGCGACACCTGCATCCCGATCGTCAAGGAGGAGACGTTCGCACCGATCCTCTACATCCTGCCGATCCAGTCGGTGGACGAGGCGATCGAGCTCAACAACGACGTGCCGCAGGGCCTCAGCAGCTCGATCTTCACCACCGACGTGCGCGCCGCGGAGCGCTTCATGGCGGCGATCGGCAGCGACTGCGGCATCGCCAACGTCAACATCGGCACCAGCGGGGCCGAGATCGGCGGCGCGTTCGGTGGCGAGAAGGAGACCGGCGGCGGCCGCGAGAGCGGTTCGGACAGCTGGAAGGTCTACATGCGCCGCCAGACCAACACCGTGAACTGGGGCACCAGCCTGCCGCTGGCCCAGGGCATCACGTTCGGCGACTGATCGATTGATCCTGCGGCCCCACCGGAGCCGATAGCGCAACGTGGCCAAGCCAGCGCCGATCACCTTCCACGTGCCCGCGACCGCGGCCAACCTCGGTCCCGGCTACGGCGTGCTGGCGCTGGCGCTCGACCTGCCGCTCGGCATCACGGTCGAACATCGCGCCGACGGCCAGATCCTCGTCGAGCGCCGCGACGACCCGAGCTCCCACCACGAGGACCCGCGCCACGACCCGGTGCTCCGCGGCCTGCAGCGCGGCGCCGAACTGCTCGACGTGTCGCTGAGCAAGGGCCTGTCGGTGGTCGTCGACGGCACCATCCCGCGCGGCACCGGCATGGGCACGATCTCGGCCGGCTTCGCGGCCGGCCTCGCGATCGCGGCGCGGCTCAGCAAGAAGAAGTGGACGCCGGCGCAACTGCTCGACGCGCTGGTGCCGCTCGGCGGCGACCCGGCCCACGGCGCCGCCGCGCTGCTCGGTGGCCTGTGCGCGACGGTGCCGCTGTCGCTGCCGCAGGAACCGCAGCTGCGCCAGCGGCTGCTGCCGTTCCTGGTCCACGACGACTGGCACTACGTGATCGCGCTGCCCGACGTGCAGATGGGCACCGCCGACACCAAGCGGGTGCTGCCGCCGACGCTGCCGCACGCCGCCGCCGGTCGCACCACCGGCCGCACGCTCGGCGTGCTGCATGCACTGCAGTACGGCGACGAGGACCTGCTGCGCGAGTGCCTCGTCGACGAAGTGCACCTGCCCTACCGGCGACGGCTGGTGGCGGGCCTCAGCGACGCGCTCGACGCCGCGGTGCGCGCCGGCGCGGCCGGGGCGACGATCTGCGGCCACGGCCCGGGCCTGCTCGCGTTCACGATGCACCAGGGCCGCACCGCCGAGATCGCGCGCGCGATGGTCGGTGCGTTCGCGGCGGCGGGCCGCGTCGCGACGACGCTGACGCTGCAGACCGCGTTCTACGGCGCGCTGCCGCAGGCGCCGGCCTGAGCGACGCGCGGCGCGTTCGCTACAGCACGAACCGCCGTCCGGGCGGCAGCTGCAGCCACGGTGCGGGCACACCGGGCAGCGGCAGCACGGCCAGCTGCACCACCAGATCGGTGCCGGCGAACGACGCCGACGACGGCAGGCTCCAGGTGTAGAACTGCTGCAGCTGGTAGATGCCGGGCACCATCACGTAGGCCGCGGGGTCGAGATAGAGCTGGAACGGCGGCAGCGACAGCGGCCCGGTCGGCGGCCGGATGCCGAGCGCGAAGGCACCGAGCAGCCCCGGTGGCAGGTCGGCCACGAACTGCACGCTGCCGCCGAGCTGTGGCGCCGCCGGGACGATCGACATGCTGCCGAGCTGCGCGGTGGCGACCGGGGCCATCACCTGCACGAAGGCGCCGGGTGCGACCGCGTGACAGCCGTCGAGCTGCAGCGGCGCGGCAGCAATGCCCACCTGCGCACCACCGAGGAAGCAGCACCCGTTCGCGGTGATCGGCCCGCTGCCGCCGGTCTGCAGCGAACACGCGTCGAGCCGGCATTCGCGCAACGTCAGCACCTGGGCGGCGGTCGTGGCCAGACTCCAGGCCCCGTTGCGGCCGCGAGCGTTGACGAGCTGCAGCGGCTGGACCGCGGCGCCGGCACCGATCGTGACGTCGCCGTCGAGCACCAGCTCGGTCAGTTCCCCGAACACGCGATCGCCGGTCCGGCCCAGTCGCAGCGCCGAACCACCGGGCGTCGCCTGCAGCTGCCAGAGGTGCAGCACCGCCCAGGTCCCGACACCGTTCGGGTGACACGGCACCGACACGCAGTCGGCGGCGCTCACGCGCACGAACGAACCCTCGAGATACATCGAGCGATCGGCCTGCGCCGTGCGCACGAAGCGGATGCCGGTGGTCGACGCGTCGACCGACACGCGTTGGAACGTGTAGCGGGTCGAACCAGCGCTGCCGAGCACGGCCTCGATGCCGACCGCACCGCCGCGGATGTCGACGTCGTAGGCCTCGAAGATGCTGGTGCGACCGCCCCCGGACTCGTCGAGCGTCACCGCGGTCGGGCAGTTCACGAACTGACAGCGGTCGAGGATCACGCGACCGACGCCGTTCGGCGCGGTCGCGACCACGCGCAGGCCGAACGTGGCCTGGCCCTCGAACCGCACGTCCTGCAGCACACAACCGGCCTGGCCGGTGACGTCGGTCTGCACGACGTCGAGCCCGTAGGCGCCACCGAGGAACACCGCGTTCTCGACCGTCATCGCGTTGGCCGGCACCAGCAAGCCGCGGGTCAACCCGGGCCCGGTGAAGTCGAACACGACCGGCTCGCCGTAGCCCTTCAGCAGCAGGCCGAACGTGGTGTCGAGCACCGGGGCCAGGTCCTGCTCGATCGTGATGACCGGCGTGTTCGAGGTGTCGATGTCGATCCAGGTCACGTCGGTGGTGCTGCCGGTGCCCGGGATCAGGCTCAGCTGCGCCTGCTCCGCGGGCGACAGCTGCGCGTAGGCGAGCGTGCCGTTGTGGAGCAGGATCGCCTCGTTCAGCGACAGCAGGCCGTCGCCGAGCTGACCGTGCGACAGCGAGTCGTTGACGAATGCGACCGCGTGGAACGCCGGGCCACCCGATCCCTCGAGGGCCGCCGCCACCGCCATCAGCAGGAGCATGCTCATGCGATCAGGGCGCCGAGCGGCAGGTGCGGAACCGCAGACCGGCGCTGGCCGCGAACAGACCGGCCGGGCCGGCCGGGTCGAGCGGCAGCGCCTGCGCGTAGAGCCAGACGTTGTCGAGCGCCAGCGAGCTCGGCGCCGAGAACGGCCAGGACGCGGTGCCCGAAGGCGAGATCGCGGCCGACAGCACCGCCGCGGCATTCGCATCGACCAGCAGCTGCACACCGAGGACCGGCAGATCGGCGGGCGCCAGATTGAGCGCCAACAGCGCGATGCTGTTGGCCAGCATCGCGCTGCCCTGCACCTGCGTGGTCGTGCCGAGCAACGCCGGCGCCGACAGCGTCAGTTGCGGCACCACGGCGCCGGTCCCCGGCGTGCCGACGCCGTAGACGATCGGCGGCGCGGCATCGTGCAGCGTCACCAGCTGCACGTCGTCGATGTTCCACCCGCCGGCCGCGTTGTTGGCGCTGGTCTGCAGCTCGAAGCGGATCGTCGCCGACGTGGCGATGCCGGGCACCGCGGACAGGTCGTGCTCGATCCACTGCCACTCGGTGTCGTAGAGGCCGGTCGCGGCCGAGAACAACTGCTGGCCGTTCACCAGCAGCCGCGCCGTGTCGGCGGTCGCGACCGACAGCCAGCGGCGGTAGCGCAGGCGCAGACCGCTCACGCCGTTGGTCGGGATCGCAGGCGACTGCAACCAACTGTTGGCGCTCGCGAGGTAGGCGCCGTTCGCGGTCGCGCTGCCGAGATCGGTGCCGCGCACGTTCTGGCCCGAAGTGGCCCGCATCGGATCCTGCCAGCCGAGCGACAGCGAACTGCCGACCCGCCCATAGGGCGCGCCGAGTTCCCAGTCATTGCCGGTGCCACCGGTGCTCCACGTGTCCGCGCCCTCGAAATCGTCCTGCCAGCGCACCACCCGGGTGCCGACCAGGAACCGGTGCTCGCCGAGGCGCGGGCTGCGGCGGGCGGCCACGGAGTCGACGGCATCGATGTGGTACGTGACGTTGCGCACGGCATCCTGGGCCGGGATCGTGCCACGCCATCGGCCGGGCACCGCGGTCGGCGTCATCACCACCGCTTGTTCGGCGCCGCCATCGAGGCGGTAGCGCAGCGTCACCGTCTGCACCGGGTTGCTGCCGGTCAGGTCGGCCTCGACGACATACGCCTGGTGCTCGAACGGGGTGTCGGCGAGCGGCACGTGCGCGACCGCGAGGTCGGTCAGGTGCGGGCGCAGCACGTAGAGCCCCGTCACCATGTCGCTGATGTAGACGTTGCCGGACGGCAGATACGGAAAGCAGCCCCAGGCGCCGGTGAACCCCGAAGCCGCACCCGGCAACGTGTCGTAGGACGCGACCACGACCGGCGTGGTCGGATCGCTGAAGTCCACCGCCTGGTAGCCCTCGACGTACCAGCTGACGTGCGCGATGTTGCCCTTGATGTAGGCGTTGTGCGGGATCGTGTTGGTCGCCACCGTCATCTGGCTGAGGGGCACCGGCGCGGTCTTGACCGTGGTGTCGTAGAAGCGGATCACGCTGCCCGCCCGCTCGTCGGTGGTGACCGTGATGTTGCCGTTCGCCGACGGCCACGCGTTGTGGGTGAACGCCGCGGGCGTGATCGCGTCGCTGAGCGTCGTCGGCGGGAACGTCGACAGGTCCCAGATGCGCAGGCGACCCGATTGGATCATCCCCGCATAGCCGTAGCCGTTCTCGAGCGTGACGTCGTGGATGTAGTTCGAGTTGCCCGAACCGAGCGCGAAGCCGAGGAACGGCGGATTGGCGGGGTTGGCAGCGACATCGAACACCGCGGTGCCGTTGTTGGTGCCGACGATGTAGAGCTTGCCGGTGCCGAGGTCGACGCCGAGGTTGTGGGCGTTGCCGTAGTACTGGGCCCCGAAGATGCCGAGGTTGACCGGCGCATCCGGGTTCTGCATGTCGATGATCTGGAAGCCGCCGGCGGCCTCGGTCACGACATAGACGTAGTGGCCGTAGGTGCGGATCTCGCGCCACAGGGACGTCATCCACGGGAACCAGCCGCGCTCGACCGGCGCGGTCGGGATCGAGCAGTCGATGACGACGGTGCCGCTCTGCGAACCCAGCAGCGCGTATTCCTTGCCGTTCGGGGCCACGTAGCCCCACATGCAGTTGTACGGGGCGTGCTGATCGTGGGTGCCGAGCAGCGTGCACTGGAAGCCCTGGGCGAGCGCCGGGAGGGAGAGCGCCGCGAGCAGCGCGGCGGACGACGAGAGGTTGCGCATGGAGCGATGGGTGGCGACGCGACGGGGCAGACGCAGTGGCTCCGAGGATGGTAGTGGAACGCGACCACGCCGCAATCCACCCGACGGCCCCGGGCTCGATTCCGGATCGATCGCATCGAGCCACTGCCCAAACCCCGACTCGCAGCTACAGTCACCGCGCCCCGAACATCCCCATGCTGTCCCTATTGCTGTGCGTCTCGTTCGTTCCCCAGGGCCCCACGCTCATTGCCACCGTCAACGATCCGCTGTCGCACGGCCAGCTGGGTGACAACCTGCTGTCGCTCGACGAAGCGATCCGCGTCGCCAACGGCACACTGACCACGACGCAGCTGTCGACGGCCGAGCAGAGCCGCTTCGCCGGCACCGGCACGATGATCGACGCGATCGTCGTCGACGCGATGGTGACACCGACGATCACCCTGACCGCGCCGCTGACCGACCTGGTCGGGCCGACCACGATACACCATCACTTCGAGATCATGGGCATGGCGATGCCCGGCATGCCGCTGCCGACCATCGTCGGCGGCAACCAGCCGCGCGTGTTCACGATGCGCAGCATCAACGTCGGCCTGCACGAGCTGCGCATCCAGGGCGGCCAGGTCGGCGTCGACGCGATGATGATGCCGGGCAGCAGCCCGGCCGCACACATGGCCGAGGTCATGCACTGCGAGTTCACAGGCCAGACGGTCGCCGCGGTGCGCGCGCACGGCACCGGCATGGCGGAGTCGATGGTGATGGTCGAACACACGACGCTGAGCAACATGCCGCTCGGGTTCCTGATCGAGGACAACACCGCCGGCGGCATGGTGATGATCGACGGCGAACACGTCGAGTTCGACGGCGTGGCCCTCGGCTGCCGCGTGATCGAGAACGGCGCCGGCGGCAACATGTCGATGTTCAACCTGTTCCGCAGCCACTTCGCGAACGGCACGACGCTGGCCGAACTGCGCCGTTCGGCGACCTCGGCGCAGGAGTTCATGTTCCGCATCGTGCACACGATGGCCGACTGCAGCGGCACCGTGCTCGACTGCCAGGGCACCGCGGCCGGTCTGTCGATGGTGCACCACCACCACAGCGACTTCCTCACCGGCGCCGGCCAGAAGGCGTTCTGGTGCTACCCGCGCACCGCGCAGTTCGACATCCACGGCAGCGAGATGGAGTTCGCCGGCGACGTGTCGATCGCCGCCAACCTGACCTCGCCGCGCATCTGGCAGCAGAACAACCGCTACCGGAACGGCACCGTGACGATCGACGTCGACGGCGCGCTGCCGAACCTGCTGTGGAACCACTACGAGAACTGCGCGCTGGTGGTGCCCGCCGCCGCCCGTTCGCCGGTCGCCGTGCGCGGCTGCCAGCTGGTCAACACGACCGTCAACAGCGCCGCGTTCCTGGCGCCGGTCACACTGCAGGGCTGCATGCGCAGCGGCGGCTCGATGACCGGCTTCACCAACGAGCAGTCGCCGGCGCCGACGATGTTCCTCGGCACCACCGAGGTCACGCCAGCCGAGCCGCAGATCGGCTCCGGTCTGACGCTCGCGGCGGATCTGCCAGCCGGCATCGGCTTGGTCTGGGACATCGCCGTCAGCTATCCGCGCCCGACCACGACCATGGAGCCGGTGCGGTTCTACGGCGACCCGTCGACGGTGATCGTGCTGCCGGCCCTGGTGCTGTTCCAGAGCTCGATGACGGTGCCGATCCCGAACGCGCCAGGGCTGGTCGGCCTCGAGTTCTACGTGCAGGGGATTTCGCTGCCGCTGCTCGGCCAGGCTCATGTGCCGGCCTACCACCTGCCGCGCGGGCAGCTGGTCGCTCCGCGGCTGTGAGGCGAACGGCCGGCCGGGGCGAGCTCGGGCGAGCTCGGGCGAGCTCGGGCAAGCTCGGTAGAAACCGGGCTTGCAAGACGCTCGCGGGCTCGCTAGGTTGGCCGCCCCACATCGCTGCAGAGCGGTGCGGGAACTGGCCGAAAGGCCGGTTCAGAACTGGCCGCAAGGCCGGTTCAGAACTGGCCGCAAGGCAGGTTCTGGGTGCCCGCGAGGCGGAAGCGCGAGCGGGCCACGAGCAGACAGACGTTGGGCCGTTAACTCAGCTGGTAGAGTGCGATTTTCACAGAGTCGAAGTCGCAGGTTCGAATCCTGCACGGCCCACCATTTTCCCCGTCCCGCTCGCCTGCCCCGCGGCGCCGCCGCCTGAGTAGCAGCAGAGCGCCCTACTCGACCGCCGCCGCAATCCGCCGGCACAGCCCGGTCGGATCGAGATCACTCCGGTTGCACAGGCAGATGACCACCAGCCCGCGCTCCGGCACGCGCCACAGCTCCGCACGGTAGCTCGCCCACGCGCCCGAGTGTGACACCACCAGCTGCCCCTTCACGGTCTCGAACGAGAGCCCCATGCCGTACTCGATCACAGTCCCGTCATCGAGCTTGCCCGGCCCCGCCATCGCCACCCGCAGCGCCTCACCGCCGACGACCCCGGTCTCGAAGTTGCGAGCCCAGCGCAGCAGGTCGCCGACCGTCGTGAACACCGCCCCGTCGCCGACCTGCTCCCAGTTGCTGAAGTCCCACCGCCAGCCACCCTTGCCCCGCGCGTAGCTGAACGCACGGCCCGGCACCAGCGCGGTGCAGTCGTCGTGCACGTGGCTGCGCGTCATGCCGAGCGGCGCGAAGATGCGTTCGGCGGTGAACTTCGCCCACGGCATGCCGCTGACCCGCGCCACCACTTCCGCCAGCAGCAGATAGTTGCTGTTGGAGTATTCCCACTTGCTGCCGACCGGGAAATCGAGCTCGGTCACCGCGCCGAGCGCCGCGAGCGCCTGCTCGGTCGTGGTGCGATCGACGAGATCGTGGTCCTTCGCCAGCAGACCGGTGTAGTCGGGCAGCCCGCTCGTGTGCAGCAGCAGGTGCCGCAGCGTGATACCGGCCGTGCACGCAGGCAGCTCCGGCACGTGCTTGCCGATCGGATCGGCGACCGCCAGCTTGCCGTCGGCCTCGAGCAGCAGCACCGACGCGGCGGTGAACTGCTTGCTGGTCGAAGCGATGTCGAACACCGAGTCGACCGACAGCGGCACCTCGCGCTCGAGGTCGGCGAGGCCGTAGGCCTTCTGCAGCAGGACCTGCTCGCCCTTCGCAACGAGCACCACCGCGCCGGGCGTGCCGGGCTTGCTGCAGCCGCGGAACATCGCGTCGACGCGGGCTTCGAGGGATTGCTGGGCGAGCAGAGTGGCGGTGGTGGCGAACAGAACGAGCAGCCGGGCGGTGATGGGCATGGCGGATGGTGGCCGGAACAGCGCTGTTTCTATCGACGCGAGCCGACGACGCGAGCCATCGGTGCTGCCGGATGGTAGCGACCGATGCGGCCCGATCGCGCCGGCGACATGACGCAGCGCTTACGGAACGGACCCGCGCATCGGCCACCATTCTGCCGAGGAGCACCCAAACCATGAACCGTCTCGTCGCCCTGGCACTCTCTGGCCTCGCTCTCACGGCGCTGGCCGCCGTGACCCCACAGGATCCCGTCGCACTCGAGCACCCGCCGGCCGCGGTGCCGAACCCGCAGATCAACTACCCGCGCTTCCTCGAGATCGCGCTGGAGACCGAGGCAGTGCGGGCCGAGCGCCGCCTCGACGTGACGCCGTTCGCGACGATGATCGCCGAACCGGGGACGGTGTTGCTCGATGCGCGCAGCGCCGACAAGTACCGCCTGCGTCACCTGCGTGGCGCCAAGAGCCTGCCGTTCACCGATTTCACCGCCGAAGCCCTGGCCAAGGTGATCCCGACCAAGACGACGCGCGTGCTGATCTACTGCAACAACAACTTCGTCGACGAACCGGAGGCGTTCCCGAGCAAGCTACCGGCGGCATCGCTCAACATCTCGACCTACATCGCGTTGGCGACCTACGGCTACACCAACGTCTACGAGCTCGGCCCGGTGCTCGACGTGAAGTCGGCGCCGCTGCCGTTCGCAGGCACGGCGGTTGATTCGGCACGATGGAGTTCGGATCGGTAACGTGGGGCCGGTCGATGCGCCCCACCCCGGTCGCTCGACGAGCCTCATGGAGCAAGCAACCGCGTCCGCATCGCCGTCCCGCGCCACCTGCCTCGCCATCGCGATCGTGCTGACGATCGCCGGGCGCGCGGTGCCCGAATGGGACTACCTGCTCTCGACCTGCGCCGCGTGGTGCGGCGGCGGACTGACCGCGACGCAGTACTCGCTGTGCCACGACGGGGCGCTGCTGGCGATCGCCGCTCTGCTGTGCCTGTCGGCGCCTCGCCAGAGCGGGCTCTGCATCGGCGCGATCCGGCAGCACTGGCGCGGCGTGCTGCTGGTCTGCGGCGGACCGATCCTGCTCGCCGCGATCGTCTACCCGAACCTGCCGGAACGCCCGTTCGCCGGCGCCCCGTTCACGATGTGGACGATCTCGCCGCTGGCGCAGGACCTGTTGTTCCCGGGCTTCCTGTACGGCTGGCTGGTCCGCGCGTTCCCGCAGCGATTGGGCCGGCTGCCGTGGAACGTGGCGATGCTGCTGACGGCGGCGCTGTTCGCGCTGTGGCACGTGCCCAACTTCGGGCGCGGCATGTCGGTCGGCTTCGTCTGCTTCCAGCTCGCCTACACCGGCGTCGGCGCGCTCGTGATCGGCATGGCCAGGGTGTGGACCGGGAGCATCTGGTACGGACTGGTCACGCACTGCGCGAACAACGCGATCGCGGCAGCCACGAGCTGACGGCGCAGCTCGCCGACGCTGCCGGACCGCCCTGCCGGAATGGCGCGCCAACCCCGGCCACGATGCCACTTCGCTGGTGGCGACCCGCCGAGAGCGCCAACGCCGAGGCCGGTCCAGGCTGGCATCATGCTTGCTGAGGCGGCGGCCCATGAGTCACGAACTGCCGCGCACCTGGCTGCTGCCGCTGTTGCTGGCCGCCACCCAACCGGCGACCGAGCTGTCGGCAGGCACCGCTGCGGCAGGCCTCGAAGCGGTCGTGACCGCACCGCGCGCGGAGTCCGACCCTGGTGCAACCGGCACCAACCAGGAGCGCGACTTCGGCCCCTGGCGCGTGGTCACCGAACTGGGCAGCGGCGGCATGGGCACCGTCTACCTCGTCGAGTCGACCGGCCCCATCGCCCGCCGCGCCGCGCTGAAGGTGATCCGCGCCGACCGCATCGAGCCGGCCACCGTCGCGCGCTTCACCACCGAGCAGCAGGCCCTGGCCACCGCCGACCACGAGCACGTCGTTCGCCTGTACGACACCGGCATCACTGCCGCGGGCCAACCGTGGCTGGCGATGGAGTTCGTCGACGGCGAGACGATCACCCGCTACTGCGAACGCCGCGAACTCGACCTCGACGCGCGGCTGCGGCTGGTCGCCGAGGTCGCCGATGCCGTGCAGCATCTGCACTCGCGCGGCATGCGCCACGGCGACCTGAAGCCGGACAACATCCTGGTCGTCGAACGTGCCGGCCGGCCGGTGCCGAAGCTGATCGACCTCGGCCTCGCGACGGTCCCCGGGCACGCGGTCCCCGACGAACTCGCGGCCGCGGGCACGCCGGCCTACATGGCGCCGGAACAGTTCACGCGGCCGGCCGCGGCGATCGACGAACGCGGTGAGGTCTACACACTCGGGGTCGTGCTGCACGAAGTGCTGACCGGCAAGCGGCCGGGCGGGGAAGCGGCGGTCGGCGCCGATGGCATCCTGCAGGCACGGCTGCAGACCGCGCCGTGCATCGAGTCCAGCCTGCCGCGCCGCCTGCGCCAGCTGCTGACGCGGGCGCTGGCACAGCAGCGCGAGCAGCGACAGGCGTCGGTCGAGCAGTTCGCGGTCGATCTGCAGCGCGCTGTCGCGCAGCGAGCGACGGTCCGGCGCGCGATCACGACGGCCGGCATCACCGTCGCTGGCGCACTGGCGGGACTGGCGACCGGCTGGCTCGCGTTCCTTTAGTCGCCCGATCGTTGCGTCGACGAGATTCGGCTCGTCGGGCACATGGATCGCCAGCAGATCCAGAGGCACGCAGCTGCCGGCTGCGATACTGATGCTCGGGGGCGGCGTCTGACGAGCCACTTACCGAACGCGACGCCGGCCGTGGCATCGTGCGGCCTTCGCGGGATCCCCATGACAGCCCATCGCCTCGCGCTCTCGTCGCTGTTCGCCACCCTGGTCGCCTGCTCGACGACGCCGGCCCACGGCAGCATCACTCAGGATCCACCGCCGGCAGCGACGCCGCTGGCCCCGGGTCCGCTCGCCGGCTTCGCCCGCATGTTCCCCGGCGAGTGGATCGTGACGTTCGCGAGCGGCACGAGCATGTTCCGCACCTGGCAGCGAGGGCCGAGCCAACACTCGCTGCGAATCGTCACGAATGGCGTCGGTGCAGGCGGCGATCCCTGGCGCGCGCTGGAAGTCGTCTACTGGCATCCGGAACGCCGGCGCGTCTGCCTGCTGGGATTCAGCTGCTACGCGCGCGGCGTCGAGGAAGGTGAGATCCGGTTCGGCGACGAGACGGTGCAGTTCGACGTCGATCTGCACCAGGTGAAGGCGCGCCGGACGCTGCGAACGGTGTGGACGTTCCAGGGTCCGGATACCTACCACGCGACCTTGCTGGAGCAGCAGCCCGGCCCTCTCGCGGACTACACGATGCTCACCGAGTGGGACGTCCATCGTCGACAGGCCCCGGTCCCACCGCGCTCACTGACCGTCGACGGGGTGAACGAGCCGTCGCTGCTCCTCGCGCCATTGCGACCGCTGCTAGGCAGCTGGGAGAGCCGGGTCGACGCGGCGAACACGAACGCCAAACCGCTGCAGTCGACCTTCGAGTGGATGCCGCTCGCGGACGTGATCCATGCGCGCGTGCTCGGGACGGGCCAGGGCGAGCACGAGGACGTGCCGCTGCTCGATGTCTTCCTCCATCACCACACCGGCCGCGGCACGCTGCGCTGCTTCGCGATCTCGAACCGCGGCAGCGTGCACGAGGGTGACGTGCGAGTGCTGGACGGTGGCTCGCTGCAGATCGAGCTGCAAGGTCACGATGGCGCGCAGGCGCTCGCCCACACGGTGCAGCTCGACTTCGAGGCGGCCGGCGCGATGCACTGCCGGATCTGGGGCGAGGGCAAGGAGCGGCGACTTCAGCTCGATCGGCGGCTCACGAAGCGGACCGGGTCGTGAGCGGCAGCGACCCGGGGGCCGCCCGCCCCGCGGGAGACGGGGACTGACCCCGGCCCCAGGATCGGCTAAGCACAGCCGCATGCTGGTCTACAAGATCCTCCGCCAAGCCGAGTGGCAGGCGCTCGAACGCCACGGCGAGCTGCAGGGCTCCCCGGTCGATCTGCGCGATGGCTTCGTGCACCTGTCGAACGCGGCGCAGGTCGCCGAGACCGCGGCCCGCCACTTCGCCGGCGCCGATGATCTGGTGCTGCTGGCCTTCGAGGCCGCGGCGCTCGGTGCGGCGCTGCGCTGGGAGCCGTCCCGCGGTGGCGCGTTGTTCCCGCATCTGTTCCGGGCGCTGCGGCACGACGAAGTGCTGTGGCATGCAGCGCTGGCCTGGCGGGATGGCCGCCACCAGTTCCCCGACCTGCAGTCGGGACGCGGCTGAGGCAACTCCGACTGGGGAGAGGGCCGCTGGCGCGAAGGGCCCTCCGCAAGGAGGCTTGGCCGTAGAGGACGCGACGATGAAAATGGAGCGGGTAGAGGGATTCGAACCCTCGACCCTCACGTTGGCAAAGCTCTCAGGAAATCCGACGCAAGACCTTGAAGAAGCCGTGTTTCGGCAGGTTAGCAGGTTTCTGCCAAGTTGCAAGGCGTGGACGAGCGTGGACGTAAGTGGCTGGGAATCGCCGCCAGTTGCAGGATCTGTATGCACGTGCATACATCGGTCGACCGCTCATCACGTCCGCTTCGCCAGTAGCCGCTCCAGACCGGACGGAGTTTGGAATGCTCGAAGCCGGCCCGCAGGCGGATCAGATTCGACGACGTTGACTCAACGTCACGCGCAGGGATCCGAGCCGCGTTCCCAGTCCCCGTAGAGGTCGCGACGGCGGGGTCGACCGAACTCGGTCGCCCTCGACAGGGCACGCCTACTTCGTTCGCAGCGGCGACCACACCACCTTGATGGCCCGCGCCAGTTCCATCGCGTCCCCTTCCGCCGAGAAGTGGCAGAAGATCAGATCGGGACTCGTTCCGAGCATGTGGTTGTGGATCGCGACGATGCGAATGCCGTGCTTGCGGCAAGCATCGATGACCTGCTGCAACTCGCTCCGGAGCAGGCAGGTGTCGCCCATGACCATCGTTCGCCCGCACTCGCAGGGCGCAAAGCCAACCCAGCAGGCGAGCCCGACGCCCGCGGGAAGCCGCTGTCCATCGATGCTGGTCCCCAACTGCGGGCGCGGCAACGCGATCTTGAACATGCCGTCCTTCTGCATCGCGCCCGGC
>JALORC010000208.1 GCA_025459175.1 Planctomycetota bacterium
TCGAGCGCGCGCTGGTCGCCGGCCGACAGCTTCCGGCGCAGCGCCGTGGCGTCGGCGAGCAGATCGTCGAGTGCACTCTGGTCGAGCGCGAGCCGGCGGGCCGCGTCCGCATCACTCGTCACGAACAGGGCATCGAAGATCTTCTTCGGCCGATTCGCCGCCGGGATCGCGCGGCCATTGCGATCGAACGACAGCGTCTGCGCCCCGCGGGGTGTACCGGTGCCGCCGTCGGTCGACATGACCAGCGACGCGAAGCGGGTCTCACCGCCGACGTGCGCGGCGAACTCCTGATCGAGCGAGATCGAGTTGTGATAGTCACCGCGGGGCCCGGTCGCGGCACCGGTCAGGAACTGATCGGCGTTCGAGTGGCCGTGGATACCGCGCGCGGACGGATGTGACAGGCCGGAGAGGACCGTCAGGTCATGGCGCAGCGGTTCGAGCGGTTCGAGGCATTTGGTGAAGGTGAACTCCTTGCCGGCACCGTGCGGGAACCACGCCCAGTCCTGGTGGGCAGGATCGGCCGCGAGCGGCATCGGCACGCCATCCGGGAAGTAGATGCAGGCGAAGCGCTTCCGGCTGACACCGCGCCTGCCGGGCCGCGGCGCGCCGGCGAGCGACTCGAGCCAAGGCAGTGCGAGCGCGACCCCGGTTCCCCGCAGGAACCGGCGGCGGTCGAGCGATGCGATGTCCATGTGCATGGAGACGGGCCTCACTTCGACCGGAACAAGGTGCTGGTCGCGATCGTGGTGATCATGGTAGCGAGCCCGTCGCCGCGCCGACGAGCCTCGGTGGTGATCTCGTCGATCGCGGCCCGATCCGCGAACGCCAGCGGCCGCCCCAGCGCGAACGTCAGCAGCTTGCTGACCATCGCCCGCACGAGTTGGTCCTGCCGGTTCTCGAGCAGGAAGCGCTTGAGCCCATCCATGCCATCGAGCCGCTGGCCGTTGAACAGCACGCCCACGGCGTCGACCGGCTGGCCCTGCACTTCGGTCCGCCAGGAACCCACGGCGTCGTAGTTCTCGAGCGCGATGCCCCACGGATCGATCTTCACGTGGCACGACATGCAGGCCGCGGCGTTGCGGTGGTTCTCGAGCTGTTGCTTCAGCGTCATCTTCGCGATCGCGGGGTCGGCGAGGTCGATGACGGGGACCGCGGCCGGTGGTGGCGGCGGCGGGTCGTCGAGCAAGCGCTCCAGCATCCAGACGCCGCGCTTGAGCGGGTGGGAGTCCTTGCCGTCCGAGTTCATCGCCAGCAGCCCGGCCTGGGTCAGCAGCCCACCGCGGCGCTGCCCCGGCTGCAGCTCGATGCGACGGAACCCGTTGCCGACCACGCCGCTGGCCCCGTAGTGCTGCGCGAGCCGTTCGTTGGCCATCGTGAAGTCGGCGTGGACGAACTCCAGCACGCTGTGGTCGCGGCGCAGGATCTCCTGGAAGAAGGCGATCGGCTCCTCGCGCATCGCCTCGCGCAGGGCGTCATCGAAGCCGGGGTAGGCCTTGCCATCGACGTGCAGATGGTCCAGCGCGTGCGTCCCCAACCACTGCCGCACGAACTGCTCGCAGAACCGGCGCGACTTCGTGTCGGCCGACATCCGCGCCACCTGGGCCGCCAAGGTCCCGGCATCGCGCAGCTGCCCGGTCTTCGCCACCTCCAGCAGCGCCGGGTCGGGCACGCTGCACCACAAGAACATCGACAGCCGCGTGGCCAGCTCGAGATCCGACAGCGCGGCCGCGGCGGCCGGTTCGACCGCCTCGGCAGCCGGCCCGGACTCGACGAGGTAGAGGAAGTTCGGCGACGACAGCACGGTCACCAGCACCTCCAGCACCGCTTCCTGCATGCTCTCGCACGCCGGCCGCAGCCGATCGAACAGCCGCAGCTTCTGCTCGATCTCGGCGGGGCTCGCCTCGCGCCGCCAGGCGCGCGTCATGAACGCCGCGATCACGGCTGCGGCGCGCTCGCGCTCGTTCGCCGCTCCGGGCACGTCGAAGAAGATCCGCGTGTGCGACGCCGGTGGCCACTGGTCGTGCACAGGCGCGGCCACCTCGACCGCTTCGACCTGGATGTCACCACCCGACACGGACGTGTTGACGAGCTTGATGTATTCGGAGGGGCTCGGCAGGTCGCCGAGCTTGGTGACCTTGCGCACCAGGTTGCGCGGGTAGATCTGGCTCAGCGGCACGTCCCATTGGTAGATGCGCGGCGCACCGGGCGCCGCATCGACGACCACATCCTGCCCACGGATCGGCACCGAGGCCTGCGAGTCGTTGCTCGCCTGCCAACCGAACACGAGCTGCATGGTCGGCGCATGGCCGTCGTCGACGGTCGCCAGCGACGCCCGCACGCGCACCCGCAGCGTGCCGTCGTCGGGGATCCGGTCGCCGAGCTCGACGATGAGCCCGCGCCCCTTGGGGATGACGGCGACCACCTCGGCGCCGGTCGGCAACTCGGTCGACTGCGGTGCCGGCGCCCAGGCGAACTTCGCGTCGTCGTAGGTCCAGGACTGCGCCGCCATCCGCCCGGTGCGCCGATCGAGGTAGTGCACACCGCCCGGTCGCTGTTGGTTGCGCTTGGCGCGTCGTTGCAGCTCCGCCTGCAGCTTTTCGGGCTCCGCCGCGTGCTTCTGTTCGAGCTTCGCGACCTCGGCATCCTGGCGCGCCCACTCGACCGCCGCGGCGGCCGTCATCGAGACGTTCCAGAACAGCGGCGCCGGCCGTTCGCCAGCGACGGTCGCCAGCCGCAGCGCGCGACTCGCCGCTTCCCGGTAGGCCTGGAACTGGATCCCGGTCAGATGCAGCACCTCGGAGCTGTTCTGGAAGCCGTCGGGCGAAGTCGGGTCCGGCGGCAGCGGGTCGGCGAAGTCGTACGGCAGTCCGAGCAGGTCCTGCAGCGCGTACTCGTATTCGTAGCGCGCCATCCGGCGGAACGACGAGTGCTCCTTGCCGGCGCGGCGCACCGCCGAGGCCGTGTGGCTCTCGGCGGCCAACCACTCGATAACCTTGCCGCGATCCGCGTCCGCCAGCGGTGCTTCGTCCTCGTCCGCGGGCGGCATCTCGCCATTGCTGAGCACGCTCAGCACGTCGAGCCAGCGGTCGACGTCGTCGCCCTGGAACAGATCCGGGTCCAGCGTGTCGATGCGGACCTCGCCCTTCTGCTGCTCGGGCCCGTGACAGCGAACGCAGGCGGTGGCGAGGATCGGCGCGATGTCGCGCCGGAAGGTCTGCAGATCGGGTCCGGGTGCTTCGCCGGTGACCCGCATGGCCTCTGGCCGGAGCAAGCTCGAACGTGCGGGCCCCGCGGCCTTGAGGTCGGCGAACGACGGGGCCGCGGTGGCGCCGGACTGAGCGAGGACGAGGCCGCTCGTCACACTCAGCAACACGGCCGCGCGGCAGACGATCCGGAGCGAGGCTTGAGGCATGGCCGCGGCCGAGTCTATTGCGGCATCGCCGGGCGGCCATGCCCGGGGCCGCGATCCTTGCCATCGTGGGTAGCGGGCACGATCGCTGCTCGCGGCCTCTCAGAAGCCGTTGACGACGCCGCGGATGCCGTTGCTGGTGACGAGGCCGAGGGCGTTCGTGGCCGGGTTGGTGGCGACGATCGTCGTCGCGAAGACCTGCAGGCCGAACGGTGTGTTCGCGGGCACCGTGATGCTCCACGGGTGCACCGGCGCGCCGTAGGGCACGGTGAACGCGGTGAGGACATCGAGCGACGCACGCAAGCCGCAGCCGGGCAGGCCGATGCTGGTGAGGTCGTCGATGCCGGGATCGGTGAAGCCGATCACCGTGAAGCCGAAGGCCGTGGTCAGCGGCAGGTCGCCGCTGAGCAGCATCCAGCTCTGGCCCGCGATCGGCGTGTTCAACGCCGTCAGCGACAGCGGCACGCCCTCGGGGCTCGCCGTGACGATGCCGGCGGTCGCCAGATCGATGGGGCTCGGATCGAGCGACGACCCGGGAGCGGTCACGCCGATCAGGTGGCTCGACCCGTCGGGGCTCGACGGGTTGCCGTCGATGGCCACGAACACGATCGTGATGTCCCCGTTGGCGAGGTTGCACTGGATCTGCATCGTGCTGCGGTTCGGTATGCCGATCGGGTAGCTCTCGACGTCCTGCCACGTGAAGCACACCCTCGGCCCGACCTGGTGTTGGCGGATCTGGCCGCTGCCGATTTCGTTCGGGTTGTAGTCGTGCCAGGCGTAGACGCCGCCGTGGGTGCTCTGCAGGAAGCCGTCCGCGGTGGGCAACCAGGGGTTGGTGCCGGGGGTGTCGACCGTCGGACCGAAGCTGACGATGCCGTTGCCGCTGACGGCCACGACCGACCTCGGCCCGTACGGCGTCGGCAGCGCGGACGGCAGGGTCACCGGCACGAAGCCGTCGTCCCCGGTCGCCAGCGACGCAGCGCCGGCGGGCGGCGTCGCGTAGTGCAGCGCGGCGGTGCCGTTCTCCCACGTGCCGACGTAGCCGTTCAGGATCCGCTGCAGGCGCAGCACGTTGCCGGACAATGCGGGCTGCGCGAGCGCGGCATCGGCGTAGGACCCGTAGACCGAGTTGAAGCCGCTGCCGCAGCCGGCGCCGAACGTCGTGTTGGTGGCGGCCTTGCAGTAGTGCACGCGGCCGAGCCACAGCATGCCGTTCGTCGGCAGTCCCACGGTCAACGCGAACGGGTAGTACACGGTGATGCCGGTGCGGATCTCGAGCGTGCCGTCGCTCGCCTGCGCAGTGCCGAGCTGGTTGCTGCCGTGGCGGAAGGCGAGCAGGTCGCTCTGGCCGGTGAAGGTCGCGCCTACGTAGAAGCCCTGCGAGCCGCCGGGCGGGATCACCACGTCGACCGCGATGCCCAGCGGCGTCCGCGCGGGGAAGGCAGGATGCACCCAGGCCGGGTTCGAGCCGACGAGCGTCCAGGCGGCCGGCGTCAGCTGGGAGCCGTTCCAGGTCCCGACCTTCGTGTAGAGGTGGACGGCTGTCGTCCCTGCATACATGGCCGCCTGGTCGATGCTGGTGATCCGGATCGGGTCGGCCGAGACGTTCACCACGTCGAACATGATCCCGCTCTGCTGGTAGGTCGAGTTCGCGTTGTAGCCGACGTTCAGGCACTGGGCGCGGAGCGTGGGGGCGAAGCCGCTTACGAGCGCCAGGGCGGCGAGGGAGGGGACGAG
>JALORC010000209.1 GCA_025459175.1 Planctomycetota bacterium
ACCAAGGCCTCGGCCGCCGCGCGCTCGATCGCCGGCGCTGCCCCGCGACCCATGCGAATCACCAGAGGCACCACGCCGTCGTCACCCTCGCGCAACCGTGTCGCGTAGTCCGCAAGCTGATCGAGCGCAGGCAGCCGACCGAGTGAGCTGGCTGCCCCGGGCACTGCGGATGGCGCTGCCGTAGGCATCCCCGCGGGATCCGATGAGCACGCGGAGCCGAACCCGGCGACCGCGAGGATCCATGCCTGCCGCGATCGGCGGAACATGGTCATTTGCCGCCGCCCTGCCTCTGCACCCTGCGCATCGACACCTTCGTGAACGTCTGCGCATCCGGCAACGGCCCCACCAGCGCCGCCTTCACCGCCGCCATGCCGCCGTCGGCATGCAGGTTGACGAGATAGTCGCGGCCGCGCACGTACTCCATGCGCCCGTAGCGGCGATGCCGCTCGCGGTTCTCGGCAACGTGGCCCGGTTTGCCGAGCTCGACCGCGACGAGTTCCTCGACCCAGGTCGCATGCCCTTCGACCAACGCCTTCAGCATGCGCCTCTCGTGGCCGTCCTCGGCCGCCACGAAACGCGCCGGCAACTGCCAATGCTGTTGCTGCAGCGCGTGGGTCAGCTCGTGCACGAGCAGCGGCAGCAACAACGCCGTGTCGCCCTTGCCCGGCCGTCGGTCCTCGAACAGCAGGTTCGACACGAAGAACGGCGACAGCACCACCTCGTCCCGCTGCGGCACGTAGAGCCCCGCCGTGATTGCCACCGCCAGAGCGGGATCGCGAGCCTCCGGATCGATGGTGTGCACGAGTCGGGCCCACGATGCCTCGTCGACGGCTCGCACCACCGGCGGTCGCAGGAACTTCGCGTCGGCATGCTTCTCGACCAGCGGCAGCAGCGCGGCAACGTGGCGATCGATGACACTGCGGTCGAGGTCCGGCCCGAGCAGATCCACGAGCTGCACCCGCTCCGCGGCGTGCTGCTTCTGCACCGGCCCACCATCGGCACCGACCGCGAGCACGTCGAGCCAATGGCCCGGCTCGGCCTCGAACGTGATCACGCCGGCTGCCATCGCCTGCGTCACCACCGCGGTGCGCCCCCGCCGCACCACCACCGGCGCCGCCGTGCGCAGCCGGACCTGGCGCGCCGACGGTCCGCGATTGCACAGCTCCGCCTGCAGCAGCTTGCCGTCGCGCCAGACCAGATTCCGCACCTCGAGATTGCCGCGCGCGCGCAGCCCGTCGACGACGCCCTGCGGCCACGCCTTCGGCAGCGCCGGCAACAGGTGCACCGTGAAGTCCTCGCCGACCCGCTCGCGATGGCTCTGCAGCAGCATCTCGGCGATCGCCGCCGCGCCACCGAGGTTGCCGTCGATCTGGAACGGCGGGTGCGCGCAGAACAGGTTGGCGTAGCTGCCGCCGTGCCCACCTTCGAAGCCGGGCACACCGACCGGCCGCAGCAGCTTGGTCAGCACCGCGAGCGCGCGATCGCCGTCGCCGAGCCGCGCCCACAGATTGGCCTTGTGCGCGAGCGACCAGCCGGTGCCGTCGTCGCCGCGCCGTTCGAGCGTCACCCGCGCGGCAGCGGCCAGCTCCGGCGTGCCGAACGGCGTGATCTGGTCGCTCGGGTAGAGCCCGTACAGGTGCGACACGTGGCGATGATGCGGCTCCGGCTCGTCGTGGTCCTCGAGCCATTCCTGCAGCTGCCCGCGCCGGCCGATGCGATGCGGCGCCAGCTTCGCGGCGGCCGCGGTGAGGTCGGCGGCGAGCTCCGCGTCGACGCCGAGTTCGGTGGCCGCCGCGGCGACGTTGGTGAACAGTTCGCGCAGGATCTGCTGATCGATGGTCGGCCCCATGCAGACGCTGGCGACCTCGCCGCTCGCGGTGCGGAACGAGTTCTCCGGGGAGTTCGACACCGGCGTGACCAGCCAACCCTCGTCGCCGTACGGCACCAGGATGTGGCGGTAGAACCGCGCCGCCTCGCGCAAGGTCGGATAGACGCGCTGCAGCAGCGCACGATCCTGCGTGAACGCCCAGTGCTCGAACAGATGGCGGCAGGCCCACGCGCTGCTGGTGTGCGCCGAGCCCCAGCTCGCGGCTTCGCCCGGCGACGTGTAGCCCCACACGTTGGTGATCGTGTGCGCGACGAAGCCGGGTGCGTCGTAGTACGCCTTCGCCGTCCTGCTGCCGGGTGTGACCAAGGACTCGACCAGGTTGACCAACGCGAGATTGCTCTGGAACCGTCCGAACGGCAGCGCCGGCCAGTAGTTCATCTGCACGTTGATGTTCAGGTGATAGTCGCCGTTCCACGGCGTCTGGTACTCGGGCGCCCACAGGCCCTGCAGGTTGGCGGGCAGACCGTGGCCGCCACCCCCGTTCCGCAACAGCCAGTCGCCGTAATGGAAGTAGAGCGCGAACAGATCGGGATCGGCGCCGCCCTGCGCCAGTGCCACCAGGCGCTCGACGGTCGGCAGCCCCCGCCGCTCGCGACCACCGAGGTCGAGCTGCAGCGACGGAACCGATGGCCGCTTGGGTCCGCCTTCGGGCTCTTTCGGAGCGAGGTCGCGGGCCCGATCCGGCGCCTGCCCGAGCCCTGCGAAGTCGGTCGTCAGCGTCACGAACAGGATCAATTGCTGCGTCGCCTCGATGCGCAGCGAATTCCCTTCGGCGCGCACGCCACGACTGGCGCTGGGGCGGGTTGTGACGCTCATCCGCACGTCGCCGCGGAAGCGCACCCCCTCGCCGAGTTGGCCCTGCATCACCAGCCGATCGTTGCCGACCGCGGTAGTCACGGCACCCTCTCGCCGGCGCAACCGCACGAGGTAGCTCCGCGACTCTTCGCACCAGAAGGACAGCGACAGACCGCGGTCCCCGGTGTCCAGACCGTCGACCCCGAGGCTGCGCTCGTGGCGACGGCCGCGGCCGTCGACGAACGTGACACTCGCCGTCTGCGCATCGATGTCGAAGCTGCGCCGATAGTCGCGGATCTCACCCGTGAGCGGCTCACCATCGGGCCCCAGCGTCGTGATCTCGAGATCGCCGAAGATCTGGTAGCACCCGAACGGAACGTCCTTGCCGTTGCCGCCGCCGCTGCCTGGGCCCTGGCACGTGAAGGTCTCGTTGACGAGCTGCTCGGCCGCCCGGTGTTTGCCCTGCCGCAACAGCTCGACGATGCCCGGCAACGCCCGATGCGCATCCGGCCGATCGGCGTCCTGCGCGCGCCCCGACCACATCGAGATCTCGTTGAGCACGATGCGATCCTTGCCTGTGCCGCCGAACCACGTGGCGCCGATGCGGCCGTTGCCGAGTGGATACGCCTCGGTGAACACCCGCGCCGGCCGACGGCTCCACAGCACGCGATCGCCAGCCGGCGCCACCGCCTCGCCGATGAACGTGGTCGCGGCCGGCGGCGTGGGTTCGGGCGCCTCGGCGGTGGCGTGCCAACGCGGCAGCAGCAGGTTGGCGTGATCGCTGCCGTTGCCATCGCCGCCGTCGCCGACCACGAGCCGCAGCTGCTGCCCCTCGGCGACCGGCACCACGACCCACAGCGGCGCCGCACCGCCGCGCTGCACGTCGCTGGCGAACCGCTGCGCGCCGTCGACGAACACGGTCGCGGGCACCGGCCAGACCAGTTCGGCCGGCGCATGCGTGCCGATGCCCGCGTCGGCCTCGAGCGCGCCGAGGCGCAGCGCATCGCCGAGCACGCTGGCGTCCTGTTGCGCCTCCCGCCAGCCGCAGGTAGCGCGTGCGGCCTGCGCCAACTGCAGCGGCTGCTGCGCCGGCGCGCGACCCGTTCCGACACCGATCAGCACCGCGAGAATCGAAGCCAGAGCGCCGCGCATGCCGGAACCGTAGCCGGCCGTCGTAGCCGGACGGCGCCTTGTTGCGCACGTCGACGGCGCCAGCCCCGGCTCCGTGCACGTCGACGAACCTGTCGCCAGCATCAGGACCGCGCCCACCGCAGCCGCAGCGCCCGAAAGTGGTTCTCGAAGGTGCTGTGCCGCGGTTCCCCCCGAACGGCGATCGCCTCGATCCACTCGACCACCGGAGCAGGCACCTGCGCCAGCGGCATCTTCACCACGGCGTAGTACACGTCGGCACGGGTCGGCAACGGCGGTTCGCCGGTGTCGACGGCCGAGTGCCACTGAGCGATGACGCCCTCGTCCAACCAAGCATCCAGCTCGACCATGGACACCAGGTCGCCCGGCCGCAACCGCTCCAGGCACTTCAGCGTCCGCGCCGCGTCGAGTCGCTGCAACGGATCGTGCATCAGACTCTCGAGCCGCTCCCGCAACGATGCTTCGATCGAGTCACACAGCGACTCCGGCAGCAACCGCAACCGCAAGGAGCGATCGAGCCCGTTCTCGCTGTAGTACCTAACCCTTCGATCCTCGTGCAACACGCCGCGCCCGAACGACGCCCAAGCCCCTGGATCCCGGCTCAACCACGATGCAGCCGCCGCACGCACCTTGGCTCGCGGGTGCTTCCACAGCGATTCGAGCTCTTCCTGGGGCAAACCCATGACGGAGTCCCGCGAGGAGGCTGCGCCCACCGCACCAGAGACCAACGCACCGGGTAGCGCCTCGGGTTCGAGGGCGACCAAGGCCAACCAGACCTCCTCGTTGTTGCCGCGCTGCCCCGCCTTCATGGCCTTCACGTCGGGCAACAACTCTGGCAGCTCGCGACCATGGGCCGCGATCACCTGCAAGGCCTGGGCAGAACGTGTGCCATCACCGGCTTGCAGCTCAGCGCGCAGCCACGCAACGATCCCGGGCGACTGCACGCGCAGCGGTTGCTGCGAGAACGCACGCGCGATTGCCACTCGCTCGGCAACCGGTGCGGCGCGCACCGTTTCCAGGAAGGCCTTGTCGAGATGCACGCGCAGTGTGGCGGGGTCCCACCGTTGCGGCCCGATGGCGGCCGCGGCACGCAGCGGAGCACCCCATGCCGCCGGATCCGCCAGCAGAGCTCCGAGCGCGTCGTCGTCACGATCCGCGGCCGACAGCAGGAACGCAACCGCCTGCTCGCGGAGCGTCTTCTCGTCGCTCGCGGCGATGACCAGCAGGGCAGCACGCAACGCTTCACTCGGCACCTTGACCTGTCGAGCCAGCGCTCGCAGCAGCAGGTCGCGCGGCGCGCTGTCCCACCGCTGGACAACCAACTGCTCGAGCGCCGCAACCACTTCCGCGGCGGGCGACGTATCGGGCCGGAGAGCGTTCAACGCAGTCAGTGCGCGGGACAACGACGGGCCGTCGCTCTGACAGGCCTTGGCAAACACCCGCCACGTCGCCTGGTCCAGACCACCGACTGCCGAAGCCAGCACACCCAAGGCCTCGCCAGCGCATTCCGCGTCGGCAAGCACGCTGGCAGCGGCTCGCTGCAACTCACCGGGTCCGGTCGGCAAGCCGCTCAATGCCAACCAAGCCGAACGGCGCAAGTCCGGGTCGGGGTCGTTCGTGAGCGCCAGGATCGCAGCGCGGCCCGAGTCGCCGAACAGATCCATCGCCGCGATCAGCGACAAGCGTGAGTTCTGGCTCGAGCGACCCGGCGACCCGGCCGTGAGTCGAGCCTGCAACGCGCCCAGTCCGCGTGCACCGGACCGCGCGAACAACCGACCGACCAAATGCCGTTCGCTCGGGTCGGCGGCATGCAGCGCGGCGTCGAGGCAAGCATCGAAGCGTTCTGCCGGCAGCTCCCCGAGGCGAGCCTCCAACACGAGTGCGGCCAACGCCGCTGGCGAGAACGCAATGACGAGGTCGGAGCCGACCCGTGGGGCCAACGAAGCATCGTCGCGTTCGAGATGGCGAATCTGCTCGATCGCGCGGCTGGCCGAGGACGAGGTCGGCTGGCTGTGAACGACGATGGTCGGACGATCTCCCGTCGGGAACTCCGGGGTTGCCAACGACCACAGGGCGTCCACCTCGGCCGACTCCAGGGTCGCCGACCGGGCCAGCAAGGCGACCGCCGCCTGGTTGCGCTGCCGCCAATCCTGGGCCGCCAACCGTTCGATGTCGCTCTGGGCCGCGATGGAGTGGGTCGAGAGTGCGATCACGCAGATCGCCACACAACGTCGGACTGGGATCGTCATCGTCCTTGGTGAGCGCAGGCCCATCAGCGTAGTGGATCCAGTCCGATCGGCGATTCCGCGGTGGCAGCGGCGGCGCCGCTGCACGCCTCCTTGACAATAATCCTTGTCAATCATACGATGGTTGCCGATGCTGGACGTCGAGGTGATCGAAGACCCTGCCATTGCAACGGTTGCGCTCGAGCCGATGCGCAGTCGCCTGCTCGCCGAACTGGCCGAGCCAGCGAGCGCGGCGAACCTCGCGACCCGGCTCGGCGTGCCCCGCCAGAAGCTCAACTACCACCTGCGCGAACTCGAGGCGCACGGCCTCGTGCGCGCCGCCGGCACCCGCAAATGGGGCGGCATCACCGAACGCCAGCTGGTCGCGACCGCCAGCGCCTACGTCGTGTCGCCGGCCGCACTCGGCCCCGCCGCGACGACGCCGGCGCGGGTCGTCGACCGACTGTCGGCGAGCTACCTGATCGCGCTGGCGGCGCGCGCGGTGCGCGAAGTCGGCGCGCTGATGCGGCGCGCATTGCTGGCCGAGCAGCGCCTCGCGACGCTGTCGATCGACACCGAGATCCGCTTCCGCAGCCCGACCGAACGCGCTGCGTTCAGCCGGGAACTGACCGCCGCGATCACCGACCTCGCCGCCCGCTACCACGATGCCGACGCCACGGGCGGGCGCCCGCACCGCGTCGTCGTGCTGGCCCATCCTCTCCCCGTTACCAGTCCGCTCGGCGATGCGCCGAGTTCCCCCACAGCGACGGAGTCGCAGTCATGAGCGTGAAGAAGGAGCCGTCCGGGCGCCGCAGCGTCCAGGTCGAAGTCGAAGTCCCCGGCACCCCCGAACAAGTCTGGCAGGCGATCGCCAGCGGCCCCGGCATCTCGGCGTGGTTCGTGCCGACGCAGCTCGACGGCCGCGCCGGCGGATCCCTCGCGCTGGACTTCGGCGGCGGCATGGTGTCGTCGGCGAAGATCGTCGATTGGCAACCGCCGCGGCGCTTCGTCGCCGAGGACACGTCGTGGTTGCAGGGCGGGCCGCCGGTCGCGACCGAGTGGAGCGTCGAGAGTCGCGGCGGCGGCAAGTGCATCGTGCGCGTCGTGCACAGCTTGTTCGCCAGCACCGACCAATGGGACGACCAACTCGGCAGCACCGAGAACGGCTGGCCCGGCTACTTCCGCGTGCTGCGTCACTACCTGACGCACCACCGCGGTGAGCCGTCGGCCTCGTTCGTGCTGATGGCGCCGACCACCGTTGCGCCGGCGACAGCGTGGACGCAGTTCGCGCGCGCGCTCGGTGTGCCGGCGCCGAAACTCGGCCAGGCGCTCCGTTGCGCTCCGCCTGGCGGTGCGGCGTTCGTCGGCACGGTGCAGGCAGTCGACGACCAGAAGGAGGGGCAGGGCATCATGGTCCACCTGCAGGAGCCGGCCCCCGGCATCGCGCTCGCCAACGCGATGAACTGCATGGGCATGTGCATGGCGACACTGCAGGCGTACTTCTACGGTCCGCGCGCCGCCGCGGCCGCGGCCCAGCAGGCACACTGGCAATCGTGGCTGGTCGCGTTGTTCCCGCCGGCGGCCGAATCGGCATCGGGCTAGTGCAGCCGTCGGTGCGGCACATGCCGCGCGGCGGCGGCCGCGTCGCCGGCGGGCGATGGCGTTCTCGCAGGCGCCACAGTCTGGTGCGCCACCGCAGCTGCGCGTAGTAAGGACGCCCGAGGTCGCGACCTCGCCACTCACTGCATGACGACGCTTCGCTGGACAGCACCGCCGGGCACCCGTGGCCTGATCTTCGACTGCGACGGCACGCTCGCCGACACCATGCCGGCGCACCACCGCGCCTGGCTCGCGATGCTCGCTGCGCACGGGATCCCGTTCCCCGAACCCCGCTTCTACGCGATGGGCGGCATGCCGACCGAACGCATCATCCGTGCGCTCGCCGCCGACGCCGGGGTGGTGGTGCACGACATCGACGCCATGGTGCACGAGAAGGAACGGTTGTTCGTGCAGATGCTCGACGCCGTGGCGCCGATCGTGCCGGTGGTGGCGATCGCCGCTGCATACCGCGGCAAGCTGCCGATGGCGGTCGCCAGCGGCGGCTACCGCGATGTCGTCGGCCGCACGCTCGATCGATTGCAGCTGCGGTCGTGGTTCCAGGCGATGGTCACCGCCGAGGACACCACGCGTCACAAGCCGGAGCCCGACGTGTTCCTGGAGGCCGCGCGCCGGCTGGCGCTACCGGCAGAGGTGTGCGTGGTGTTCGAGGACACCGAGCTCGGGCTCGAGGCGGCGCGGCGCGCCGGCATGGTCGGCATCGACGTGCGGCCCTGGGGCAAGGTCTGAGCACCGTCGTCGGCACCCCCGCGACCATCGTTGATCCCCGGCGCCCGGCCATCCGGCAGCGCGGTGAGTTCCGCTCGATCGCCGTTCAGAAGCCGGCGCGGCCCCAGATCCCGTTCGTCAGGCCGATCCCGAGCGCAGTCGCGCTCGGCACGTATACCGCCTGCAGCGCGAACGTGAC
>JALORC010000039.1 GCA_025459175.1 Planctomycetota bacterium
TTCGTGCCGCGGCTGTGGGCGAGCCGGCAGATCGCGTTCCTGGTCGACGAACTGCGCCAGCAGGCCGGCGACCTCGGCGGGCCGCTGCAGCGCCCCGGCCACGATCCGTTCGCCGACCCGCGCAACCGCGAACTGCGCGACGAGATCCTGCGCCTGTCGACGCGCTTCGGCGTGATGGGCGAGTACACGTCGTTCCTCGCCACCGAGGGCAGTCGCCTCGACGACTGGCAGGCGCTGACGGTGGCGTGCCAGCAGGCGCTGGCCGGGCGCGCGGTGGCGACGCGCAGCGGTGCCGCGGCCGTCAACCAGGGCTGCAACCTGTGGGCGCAGAAGGGCCAGATCACCGCCAACGCCAGCAACCGCTACCTCGACGCCGGCCTGCGCGAGGTCGAGACGAGTGCGATCCAGCAGGTCTGCGATCGCTCGTTCTTCCGCCGCGGCGAGCGCTGGATCGACGGCAACTCGGTGCTCGCGCAGCGGCTCGAGCCCGACCTTCGCATCGAGCTCGGCACGCCCGAGTTCTTCACCTTGTTGCGTCGCCTGGAGACGCAGAACCGCGGCGGCGTGTTGTCGCTGCACGGCGAGATCCTGCTCGAAGTCGATGGCAGGAACGTGCTCGTCGTCCCCCCGCAACAGACCCTGCAGACCCTGGAGACCATCCGATGATCCGTTCCACTTCGTTGCTTCTCGCCCTCGCCGCCGCGCTCGCTGCGCAGGGCCCCGCGGTGCCGCCGGCGGTCACGCCGGTGACGCCGGTCGTGACGCCGGCCGCGCCGCTGGCGCCGGCAGTAGCGGCGGTCGTTCCCGCCACCAAGCGACCGATCGACCTCGCCATCTGCCTCGACATCAGCGGCAGCATGGACGGCCTGATCGACGCCGCGCGCCAGAACCTCTGGTCGGTCGTCAACGACCTCGCTCTGCTGCAGCCGGCGCCGACGCTGCGCGTGGCGCTGCTGACCTACGGCTGTTCGGCGCACCCGGCCGAGAATGGCTTCGTCGCCGTCGAGACCGACTTCACGACCGACCTCGACCTGGTGTCGCAGAAGCTGTTCGCACTGAAGACCAACGGCGGTGACGAATACGTCGCCCGCGTCGTGCAGAAGGCGATCGACAGCCTCGCGTGGTCGAAGGACAAGGGCGCGCTGCAGCTGATGTTCGTCGCCGGCAACGAGCCCGCCACGCAGGACCCGACGCTCGACGTCGCGGCGGCGACCAAGGCGGCGATCAGCCGCGGTGTGGTCGTCAACACGATCTTCTGCGGCGACCCGACCGAGGGCATCAACACCGGCTGGGCCGAGGTGGCCAAGCTCGCCGACGGCAAGTACGCGGCGATCCAGCAGGACCAGTCGGTGGCGATCGTGACGCCGTTCGACGCGCAGCTGGTCGAACTCAGCACGGCGATGAACTCCACCTACCTGCCGTACGGCGCGCAGCGCGAGGTTTGGGCCGCGAACCAGGTGGCGCAGGACAGCAACGCCGCGGTGCTCAACGTCGCCGCCGCCGCGCAGCGCTGCCAGACCAAGGCCTCGGGGCTCTACGACAACCGGCAGTGGGACCTCGTCGATGCCTGTGCGGACCCGAAGTTCGAGCTCGACAAGGTCAAGAAGGAGGACCTGCCGGAGGCGCTGCGCAAGCTGCCACTGGCCGAGCTGCAGGCCACCGTCGCCGCCCAGAAAGCGAAGCGCGCCGAGCTCAAGCAGAAGGTCGACGCGATCGGCAAGCAGCGCGATGCGTTCTTGCAGGAGGAGCTCGAGAAGCTCGGCGCCGCCGGCGACCAGCGCTTCGAACGCGCGGTGCTGGAGTCGGTGCGCGAGCAGGCGAAGGCGCGTGGGTTCCAGCGGCCGGCGCCGGCGCCGGCACCGACCTCGGCCCCGGCCGCTGCTCCGACCAGTGCCCCGGCCGCGCCGGGGAAGGCGCCTTGCTGACAGCGTGCGGCTCCTGACCGAGGGGCCGCTACGCTGTCGCGGACGTGAATGCCGTGACCACCAAGAAGACCGTGCTGGTCGTCGAGGACGATGCCGCGATCCGGCGCGGCCTCGTCGATTCGCTGCAGTTCGCCGGCTACACGGTGATCGCGTGCAGCTGCGGCCAGGAAGGTCAGCAGGTGGCGACGTCGGCGCAGCTCGATCTGGCGATCCTCGACGTGATGCTGCCCAAGCGCACCGGCTTCGAGATCCTCGCCGAGGTGCGCAAGGCGCGACCGCTGCTGCCGGTGATCCTGGTCACCGCGCGCGGCGCCGAACAGGACCGCGTGCACGGCCTGCAGACCGGCGCCGACGACTACGTGGTGAAGCCGTTCTCGAGCAAGGAGCTGCTGGCGCGCGTCGCCGCGGTGCTGCGGCGCAGCGCCGAGCGACCGAGCGACGTCGCTCGCGTCGTCGTCGCCGGTCGCTCCATCGACTTCGAACGGCGCGAGGTGGTGCGGCCCGACCAGAGCCGCGTGCTGCTGTCCGAGCGCGAGGTCGAACTGCTGCGGTACCTGGTGCAGAACCGCGGCCGCGCCATCAGCCGCAACGAGCTGCTCGAGAAGGTCTGGGGCCTGCCCGGCGGCGATTCGGGGTCGCGCGCGGTCGACATGCACATCGTCAACCTGCGCGACAAGCTCGCCGACCCGTCGGCGCAACCCGAGGTGCTGCTGACCGTGCGCGGCAAGGGCTACATGCTCGCCGATGGTGGGGCGCCATGAGTCGCGCCGGTTCTCGCGCCTGGGTCGGGTTCGGAATCACCGCCGCGGTGCTGTTGGCGATGGTCAGCTGGCTGACCGTGGTGCTGGTGCGCACGAGCGGCTGCGGCTCGCGCTGTGGCGGCTCGACAGCTGGCTGGCCCCGCAGCTGGCGCGCGAGGCGATGCGACCGGCGCGCGACTTCCGCGCCTTCCCGTCCGCCTCGGCGGCGTGGACGCGTGGCCTGATGCGGCTCGGCAGCGACGAAGTGGTGTTCAACTCGCCGCTGCTCGGGGTCGAGCCGGGACTGTTCGCGCTGCACTTCGAACTCGGGCCCGAAGGCATCGTCAGTCCGCAGGTGCCGCAGGGCAACGAGCGCGACGTCTGCGAGGCGAACGGCATCGACCGTGCCGTGCTCGATCGCGCCGCGCAGCGGCTGGCGGAGTTCGAGCGCCAGCTCGACCGGGACGCCTTGCTGCGCCGCCAGGGCATCGCCGAGGCGCAGCTGCCGATGATGGGTTGCAACGCGGTGCCGCCCGAGGCCCCGGCGCAGACGCAGCAGAGCGTCGCCGAGTTCTCGAACCGCCAGCGCAGCGTGCAGAACGTGTTCGCGCCGCAGCAGCAGGCGGCCGACAACACGAACGGCCAGCTGTTCGTCGGGGCCCTGCAGTCCGGCAACGTGCCGAGCCTCAACACCAGCACCGATCAGGTCGGGCCGATGACGCCGATCTGGCTCGACGGCGAAGTGGCGCGGCTGGTGTTCGTGCGGCGCGTCACCAGCGCCGGTGTGCAGCGGCTGCAGGGTGCGGTCGTCGACTGGGCGCGCATGCAGCAGGAACTGCTGGCGCAGGTCGCCGATCTGTTCGCGCCGGGCGCACAGCTGGTCCGCTGCGACCAGCCCGACGCGAGCGAGCAGCCGTCGATGCTGGCGTCGATCCCGGTCCGGTTGATCGCGAGCTGCCCCGGCGAGATCGGTGTCGGACTGCCGCTGCCGTGGATGCTCGCTTCGGTGTGGGGCATCACGCTGCTGGGCCTCGCGATGCTCGGCTTCACGCTGCGCGCCGCGATCGGCTACGGCGAACGGCGCGCGCGCTTCGCGTCGGCGGTCACGCACGAACTGCGCACGCCGCTGACGACGTTCCGGATGTACAGCGAGATGCTCGCCGACGGGGTCGTCACCGAGCCGGCGGCGCAACGCGAATACCTCGGCACGCTGCAGCGCGAATCGGATCGGCTGGCGCGCGTGGTCGAGAACGTGCTGGCGTGGTCGCGGCTCGAGGAAGGGCGGTTCCGCAGTCGGCGCGAGACGCACCGGCTCGCGGCGCTGCTCGAACGGGTCACGCCGCCGCTGCAGCGCCGGCTGCAGGAGGTCGAACTCGAGTTGGTGGTGCAATGGGATCCGGCGTTCGTGGACACCGAGATCGCGACCGACGAGGACGCGGTCGGGCAGATCCTGTTCAACCTCGTCGACAACGCGGCGAAGTACGCGCGCGACGCCGTCGATCGGCGCGTCGAGCTGCAGGTCGCGGTGGCCGACGATCGGGTGGTGCTGACGCTGCGTGATCACGGGCCGGGTGTGCCCGCGGCGATGCGCGCACGCATCTTCGCGCCGTTCGACCGCGGTGCGGTGGCGGCCGGGGACAACGACGTGCCGGGTGTCGGACTCGGCCTCTCACTGGCGCGTGGGCTGGCGCGCGATCTGGGCGGCGAGCTGCGGCTCGAGGCCGGTGGGGGTGCCGGGGCGGCGTTCTCGCTCGTGTTGCCGCGCTGATGCGCCCGCCACGTTCCGACGAACGGACCGCGACCTCACTCCGGAGCGCGAGTCACAACGGTGGTTTTGCAGCAGCGACTGGACCGGGGCTGCCTCGCCGTGGTCGCCGCACCGGCGCTATGCTGCGCGTCGGAGACTGCAACGGATGAACACCGCACCGGAACCGCTCGGCGGACTGATCGAGTTCATGGCGTTCGACGCCGACGGCAACGGCCTCACGCGCTTCCGCTACTACTCGATGCTGCCGCATTCCTACGGCAATGGCCACTTTGCCGGCCGCTTCGTCGATGGCGTCTACACCTGCGCCATGCCCGACGGCAGCAAGGTCATCGAAGCGGATGGCGCCGACGGGGTCGGTGTCACGATCTTCGGTGAGGACGGGTTGCCGGTCGCGACGTTCCGTACATCGCGGCAGGCCACGGGGCGGTGCGAGATCGAAGCCAGCAGCGGCAAGTTCTTCGGCTGGCATGCGAACGGCAAGCTGGCGCTGGTCGCGACGTTCAGCCAGGCGATGTACGACGCATGGGGGATCGACGCCAAGGTCTCGCCGCAGGCGGCGCAGTCGGCTCACTCACGAGCGGGGTTCCGGACCTGCGTCGAGCCGTGGTTGGCAGCGGCGGCAAGGATCCCGGACGACTTGGTGCGCGCTCATGCAGCAAGGGGTCTGGAGGCGTTGCGCATGCATGCGCAGCAGGGTCTCGCCGCGCTGCGCGCGTCGGACCAGATCGACATGACGACCATCCTGGCGTTGATGGTCCTGCGACCGCCGACCATCGATCACGACGCCTCGGTGTTGTGCCACCTCTTGATGAGCTGCGATCCCGAGGTCCGAGCGACCGCACATGCCTTGCTCGACAAGCTCGGCGCGGATGCCGCGCGCGCCGCGGTGCGGTTGGCGGGGATGAAACAGGAGGACCACCATGACGCCGTCCAGGCCTGGGTGGACGCCGCCTTGCTGCGTCTTGGCCGACACGGTCTCGCCGAGTTGCAGCGGGAGAGTAGCGTTGGTGACGAGGAGCGGGGGATGCTGGCGTCGACGATCGAGTGGCTGGAGGCCAACCTCGGCGGCTGAGTGTCGGCGACCGGGAACGTGCACGGGGAGGCATGTGTGCGCGCCGGGCGGCTGTACGAACGCGACGGAATCCGCGGATTCTCGGTTGTACGGCACCCATCGCCGACCTCGGACGATCGGTCATCGTCCGTTCGCGAGGTTCTCGTGCCCCACAGCTCTCCGTTCTTGCTCCTCCCGCTCCTGCTCACCGCTCTGCTGGCGCCGCTCACGGCGCAGCAACCGGCGGCGTCGGCCACGCTGCAGCTGCCGCGTGGCACCGTGCACCTCGACCAGCCTGGTGACGGCCGCATCTGGGCGAAGGGTGACGACTGGAAGGCGTCCTTCGGTGCCGACGGGGTCGCCTTCGTGCCGTTCCTCGGCGCCGCTGCCCCGCGCAACTTCCCGCTCGCGCTGCAGCTGGTGCGCGTGACCAGTGGAGTGCGCGACGTGCCGTTCGCCGCCGTGGGCCGGCCGCTGCCACGCGGGGAGGCGCGCATCGAGATCGCGCGTGGTTCGGTCGTCGAGGCCTACGACCTGCGCGCCGGTGGCATCGAGCAGATGTTCGTGTTCGTCGACGCCCCGCGCAACGGTGCGCTCGCCGTCGAGCTGGCGATCACCTCGGAACTGCACGGCGAAGCGCTCGCCGACGGCGCGTGCCGCTTCCGCAACGAACATGGTGGCGTCGACATCGGCAAGGCGACCGTGATCGATGCCGCGGGTCGCACCGCACCGTGCACGCTGTCGTTCACGCCAGAGCGCCTGCGCTGGACGGTGCCGGCGGAGTTCGTGGCCGCGGCGACGTTCCCGCTGACGATCGATCCGCTGATCACCACGTCCGGGCTGCTGCCGGCCCAGGTAACGCCGCTGCTACTGCCCGACGTCGCCTTCGTCGGCAGCTGGGGCGGCTGGTACGGCGCCGTGATCGAGGAGATCTTCAGCGCCACCGACCACGACGTCGTGATCGTCGCGCGCGACTCGGCCGGCAACCTCGGCGACACCGAGTACGTCGACTTCACCAGCGTCTCGTGGATCCGGCCGAAAGTGGCGAGCCACCGCACGGCCTCGCAGTTCCTGTGCGTGGCGCAGCGGGCCGGCAGCAGCGCGTTCGGCATCGCGGCGCGCCTCGTCGACTTCAGCGCGCTCGGCGGCTTCCCGACCCTGTCGGCGCTCGGCCAGATCCCGGTCACCACGACGATCTTCGAGGCGCGGCCCGACGTCGGCGGGGATGGGTCGATCCTGTCGGCGCTGCCCGGTGACTACTGCATCACCTGGGAGGCGAACGGCGCCGTCTTCTACCGGCGCATCGACACCACTGGCGCGTTCGGCATCGTGCAGACGATCCCGTCGACGCAGCCGGCGACGAACGCGCGGATCGCGAAGAGCTGTGGCAGCAACCTCGCCGCCGTGGCCGATTGGACCATCGTCTACGAGCAGGAAGTGAACGCGAGCGACCACGACATCTGGGGCATGCGCCTGTCGCGCACTGGCCAGGCCGGGGTGCCGTTCGCGATCGCCACCGGCCCGACCGACGATCGCCACGCCGAGGTCTCGGCGAAGGCCGACCTGATCGCCGGCGAACCGTGGATGGTCGTGTGGGATCGGTTCGTGCCCGGCGGGCCGTTCACGTTCGCGCACTTCGACATCCACGGCGCGGTCTACAGCCAGGACAGCGCGATCACGCCGGCGACCAACCTGACCTCGCTGCTGCTGCGCACGACTTCGTTCGACCAGACCAACCCGTGCGTCGACAGCGACGGCATTCGTTTCGCCGTCGGCTTCGCCGAGCGGCCCCAAGCCGTCGCCGACGTGCAGCCGTACCTGGCCACGGTGCACGTGGCCAACGGTTCGAGCCTCGACGTGACGGCCTACGCCGAGCTGCTCAACGCCAGTGCGAGCCCGGACGACCACCTGCAGATCACCAGCGAGCACAGCGGCGGGGCCAGCACGTCCGGGTACATGGCGGTGTGGGACGTGACCCTGTCGAGCAACGTGGTCACCAGCGTCGGGGCCCTCTACCAAGGCCACGTGAACATCTCGTCGGCCAGTTACTTCGCCCACATCCTCAACGGTTGTGGCCAGATGCAGATCACCGAGGCCGGATTGCCGGCGCTCGGCCAGGTCATCTCGATCACCCTGGTGGGGGCGCAGGGCATCCCGATCCTCGCGCTCGGCACCTCGGTGCCACCGATCCCGTTGTGTGTGGCCTGCGAGCTCGGCGTCGATCCCGCCACGGCCGTGCTGTTGCTCACCACGAACTACTCGCTGCAGATTCCCGCGGACACCGCGCTCATCGCGACCCAGGTGGCAGCCCAGGGCATCGACTTCCTCGCACCCGGCGGCTGCGCCTCGCCGATCCTCGCGACGTTGACTGACGAGCTGCTGATCACCCTGCTGTGAGCCAGCGGCCGATGGTCAGGGCGACAACGCCCGCGCCGGGCGCAGCCCGAGGTGCGCTGACTTCGCGTCGACCTGCTGCTCGGTGCGGCGCGCGCTGCGCAGGCCATTGGCCGTCAACAGGCAGCTGCCACCGCGTGTCGCGGCCGACCGCGCCGCATCGCCGGCCGGGTGTTGCTCGGGCAGCCGTTCGCCGGTGCCCGGCCGCACCGGCCATTCGTACGACAGCATGGCGTCGTGGCACCACTCGGCGACGTTGCCGTGCATGTCGTGCAGGCCGAATGCATTCGCGCGGAACGAGCCGACCGCCGCGGGGCGCGAGTGGCCGTCGTCGGTGTCGGGGTGGTGCGGCCAGCCCGGCATGTAGTCGCCGCGCGCGGCGGCATCGGCGAAGTTGCAGCTGGTGAGCAGATCCTGCAGGTCGGCGCCGGTCGACCACGGCGTGGTGGTGCCGGCGCGGCACGCATACTCCCACTGTGCCTCGGTCGGCAACACGTAGCCGAGCCGCAGTGCCAGCGTGGCGCAGCGTTGCCAGCTCACGTTGGTCACGGGGTTGCGTTCGTCGGTCGCGCGCTCGCGGTCGATCGTGCCGGGCTGCGCTTCGCTCGGGCGATCGCCCATCGCGGCGGTCCACTGCGCCTGCGTCATCTCGAACTTCGCGAGCAAGAACGCGGCCAGTTGCAGCGTGTGTGGTGGACCCTCGATCGCCCAGGCCTGTGGGTCGTGGTTCGGGCCGTGCTCGTCGTTGCTCTGGGCGCCCATGGTGAACGTGCCACCTGGCAACAGCACGAAGACCACCGCCGTCGTCGCATCACGCTGAAGCTGGCCGCCGGCGTCGCGCCCAGGCACCGTTCCGGTGCGTGGATCGGCGAACTCCTCGAGTTTCGTCGCCGGATCGGGACCGAGGGGCACGAGGCCGAGCTGCGGGCGGAGGACCAGTCCGCCGTAGGCAGGGGCCTGCGCCACGCGCGCCATGGCCTGGTGCCACGCCTCAGCCGGCCGTTCGAGTGTCTGCGTCGCGATCGTGCCCGCGGTGACCAGTCGCTGCCGCACGCTGGCGACGGTGCTGGCGTGCACGTCGGTACCGGCGAAGGCTCGCAGCCCGGCGACCAGCTGGCTCAGTTGATGGCGGCGCCACGCAGTCTCGTCGTCGGGGGCATCGCTGGCAGCGGCTCGCTGCAGGGCGGCGAGGGCCTGTTCGTGGTCGGGCAGGCGGGCCAGCAGCGACTCGGCGCGCCCGAGCCACGCCTGCAGCGCCGGGACTTTCGCCGGCACCGCCGGCCACAGCCCGGTTTCCGCTTCGAGTACCAGTTCGTCGAGCCGACGGCGGTCGGCGAGCCGCTCCCATTCGCCGAGCAGGTGGGCGGCGCGTTGGCCGAGTGTCAGTGACACGACGAGGCCGATCGACAGCGTCGCCAGCAGTGCCAGCAGCGCCGCGGCGAGTGCGCGGTGACGGCGCGCCCACGACCACAGCCGGCGCAACGGGCCGGCGGGTCGCGCCACGATCGGACGGCAGTCGAGCCAGCGCTGCAAGTCGTCGGCGAACGCGGCCGCACTGTGGTAGCGGCGGCTGCGGTCGTGCTGCATCGCCGTCGCAGCGACGATCGAGAGGTCGCGTGGCACCGCCGCGTTTGCTTGCCGTGCCGACGGCGTCGGCCCGGCGGTGATCTGGCGGTAGATCGTGTCGAGCGTCGGTCCGTCGAACGGTCGGCGGCCGGTGAGGCACTCGTACAACACGATTCCGAGGCCGTAGACGTCGGTGGTGGGGTCGGGCGGTGGAGGCGCGGTGGCGAGTTGCTCGGGAGGCAGGTAGGCCGGCGTGCCGAGTTGGTCGCCGGTGCGAGTCGCCATCACATCGTGACCCAGCGAACGCGCGAGGCCGAAGTCGAGCAGCACCGGTTCGTCCGCGGCGGTCAGCATCACGTTCTGCGGCTTCACGTCGCGGTGCAGCACCCCGGCTTCGTGGGCGAAGTGCAGCGCGCGCGCCAGGCGCTCGACGATCGTGGCGACGCGGCGCAGTTGCTGCTGCCGATCGCTACCCGCACGCGGCACCAGCCGCGGGATCGCGGCGGCCAGCGGCTCGCCGTCGACGTAGCGCATCACCAGATACGGCATGCCGGCCGCGAAGCCGGCGTCGTAGATCGCGCAGATGCCAGGATGATCGAGGCGCGAAGCGACCTGCGCCTCGCGACGGAAGCGCTCGAGGCCGTCGGCGGCGGCGAAGGCGACGCCGCGCAACAGCTTGATCGCGACGCGCCGGCGCAGGCGCGGATCCTCGCCGAGCCAGACATCGCCCTGGCCGCCGCGGCCGATGCGCTGCCGCAGCTGGTACGGGCCGATCTGCTGCAGCGGCATCCTGTCGCCGGCGTCGGTCCCGGTGGTGGCGGCCGCACCCTGCAGATCGTGCCAGGCCGCGCGGATCGCGGCCGTGTGCGCCGGATAGCGGCGGCAGTAGTCCTCGACGGAACGTTCGATGCCGAGCCGGTGGTCCTCGAGCCGCTGCTGCAGGAAGGCGGCGAGGAAGGCGTCCTGGTCGTCGTCGGCTTTCGCGTCCACGTTGGGCGACTAGGATATCGAGGTCGCCGCGCGGCGGCGCCCCGGCATGCCCTTCGATCCGAACCACGACACCACCGTGCAGCTGCGGCACGCGATCGACGGCGATCGCGAGAGTCTCGGCTGGCTCGTTGCCCACCTGTCGCCGCTGCTGTTGGCCCAGGCGCGCTGGCGCCTCGCCGGTGGCATGTCGCAGGGGATCGATGCCGAGGACCTCGTGCAGGAGGCATGGCTGGTCGCGCTGCCGCGGTTGCACGAATTGGTGCCGCGCGACGGCCGGCTCACGCCGGTGCTGTTGCGCTTCCTCGCCACGACCATCGTGCACCGCGTCAACAACCTGGTGCGCGACACCCTGCGCCGCGGCCCGGCCATCGCCGGCGACGGCATCGCGGAGGGTCTGGCCGACGAGCGCACCGGTGTGGTCACCGCGGCGGTGCGCGACGAACAGCGGCGCCAGCTGCTGGTGACGATCGAGGCGCTGGAGCCGATCGATCGCCAGGTGTTGCTGTTGCGCGGCGTCGAACAGCGTTCGCAGGCGACGACCGCGGCACTGCTCGGCATCAGCGGCGACGCCGTGGCGATGCGCTTCTCGCGCGCGCTCGCGCGACTGCGTGCGCAGCTGCCGTCGTCCTTGCTCGCCGACCTCGGTGGGGGCGGTCCGGGCTGAACGCGCTGCTGTTCGCCCGGTCGGCGAACTCGCCGCGGGTCAGAACGTGCCGACCGTCATCGTCAACGCGTTGGTCGCGGTGACCGCGAGCGAGCTGTCGAGGGCGAGCGGCACCATCTGCTGATGGAAGTTCGTGCCGGCGAGCGCCGCCGAGTTCGGCAGCACGAGGTGCGCCCCGACCGCGCCGAAGATCGAGAGTGCGAGCGCCACGTGGTCGGGCTGCACGTGCAAGGTGCAGCCCGGCACCGCCGTCGTGAACACGGTCGCGAGCGGCAGCGTCGTCGGCGCGAAGCCGGTGACGACGAACACCGTCGCCGCGTTCGGCAGGCCGGTCGCGAGCGAGCGCCACGTCGAGCCGGTCCACGGCAGCGTCGCCTCGAGCGTGCCGGCACAGCCCGCCGCCAGCAAAGCGGTGCTCGCCGGGCACGTCGTCGCGAGTCGCGCGAGGTTCGCCGACGGCACGCCACCGGCCGAGGTGATGCCGCCGCCGACGATCAGCTCGCCGTTCGCGGTGCTGGCGATCGCCCGCACGCCGCCGAGCTGCGGCGCCAGATGGGCCGACAGCTCGAGCCCGGCGCCGACCGGCGACCACGTGCTGCCGTTCCAGCGCGCGATGCGCGCGGCCGGGACCCCACCGGCCTGGGTGAACGTGCCGGCCGCGAGCACGTCGCCGTTGGGCAGGCGCGCGAGGGCCAGCACCGGACCGTTGGTGCCGGAGCCCAGCGGCGACCACGCGGTGCCGTCCCACGTCGCCACGTTGTGCGCCGACACGCCACCCGCGGTGTCGAACATGCCGCCGGCGAGCAGCCCGCCGTTCGGCAGCGGCGCGAGCGCGAACGCGCCGGTGATCGGCGTGCTGCCCTGCAGTCCGCTGCCGAGCGTCGACCACGCGCTGCCGTTCCAGCGCGCGATGTTGGCGATCGGCGTGGTGCCGACCCAGCTCAGCGTGCCACCGACGACGAGGTCGCCGTTGGTCAGCGTGGCCAACGCGTAGGTGATGCCGCCGGCACCGCCGGCGAACGCCGACCACGACGTGCCGTCCCAGCGTGCGAGGCCCGGGATGATGTTGGTGAGGAAGTTGGCCTGTTGGCAGCCGGCCAGCAGGTCGCCGTTCGGCAGTTGGGTCAGCGCGAACGCGCCGGCGAAGCTGGCCGTGCCGAGCTGGCTCCACGCGGTGCCGTTCCAGCGCGCGATCGGGCCGCTGCCGCCGGCGACGAGGTCGCCGTTGGCGAGGCGCAGCAGCGTGTTCACGCCGGTGATCGACGTGGGCAAGGTGCCGAGCGCCGACCACGACGTGCCCTGCCGGCGCGCGACGTAGTCGGTGGCGAGGCCGCCGACGGTGCGGAAGCGGCCGCCGGCGAGCAGCGAACCGTCCGGCAGTGGGAGCAGCGCGTTGACGTGGTCGCTCGGCGCCGAACCCGAAGCCAGCGCCGACCAGCTGGCGCCGTCCCAGCGGGCGATGCGAGCCGCCGGCGCACCGCCGGCCGCGGTGAAGCTGCCGCCCGCGACGAGGTCGCCGTTGCTGCGCACGGCGAGTGCAGCCACCGACCCGGACATGCCGGTGCCGAACGACGACCAAATGCTGCCGTTCCAGCGTGCGATGCCGTTGGCCGTCACGCCGCCGGCGAAGCGGAACGAACCACCGACGACGAGGTCGCCGTTCGGCAGCAGCGCCGTCGCGGCGGCGGCGCCGCCGATGGTGCCCGTCAGGCCCGGACCCAGCGCCGACCAGCTCGTGCCGTTCCAGCGCGCGATGTTGTTGGCCGTGACTCCGCCGGCCGAAGTGAAGTTCCCGATCGCGACGAGGTCGCCGTTCGGCAGCATGGTGAGGGCGCGCACGTCCGGCACGGCGCCGAGCGACGACCACGTGGTGCCGTTCCAACGCGCGATGCCGACGGCGGGCACGCCACCGGCCGTCGAGAAGAAGCCGCCGGCGACGAGGTCGCCGTTGGGCAAGGACGCGAGCGCCAGCACTGGCCCGTTCATGCCGCTGCCGAGCGGCGACCACGCGGTGCCGTTCCAGATGCCGATGCGATTCAGCGTGGTGGCGCCGGCGGTCAGGAACCAGCCGCCGACCGCGAGGTCGCCGTTGGGCCGTCGCGCCAGCGCCTGCACGCCGACGTTGACCGGGTCGAGGCCACCGAACGCGACCCACGCCGAGCCGTCCCAGCGCGCGAGATGGTCGGCGACCGCGCCGTCGGCGATGCGGAACGCGCCGCCGGCGATCAGGTCACCGTTCGGCATCACCAGCAGCGAGGTAACCGGCCAGGTGGCGCTGCCGATGCCCGCGCCGAGCGGCGACCACACGCCGGTGGCCGGATCCCATCGCGCGACCTGGCTCGCCGGCACGCCACCCGCCACCGCGAACATGCCGCCGATGACGAGGCTCTCGGGCAGCGGGCCCGGACCATCGGGGTCCCAGTTGGTGATCGCGGTGACGTTGCCGTCGATGCCGGGCACGACGCCGGTCGACTGCCACGCGTTCGTGCATTGCGCCGTCAGGCGGTGCGCGCCGACGAACGTCATGGCGATGGCGATGGCGATACCGCCGCGGCAGCGCCAGCGCCCGATCGGCGCGTGGTGGGGACGTTCCGGATCCACGGTGGAGGGAAGCATGGCAGCGGCGCACGATACTCCGCTGCCGCGGTGCGCGTGAGGCCCCGAACAATGCGCGGCGCCCCACACACGTGCTCACGAACGCGAGTCGCCATAGAGTGGCAACGGCTCCCTCGCCCGACCCGCGACATGCCTCACCTGCAAGCGACCGCGCCACCGCCACGCTACTACGGTGTCCCACACCTGTTGGCGGCGAGCCTGTTCGGCGGGGCGGCGGCGTGCTGCACACTGCTCGGCCGCAACGAGCGGCTGCGCGCGGTGCCGAAGCTGCCGTGGGACTCGTTGGCGTGGTTGTATGCGATGGCCGAGGCGGGCCTGATCGTCGCCTGTGTGCTGTGGCAGTGGCAGCTCGCGCGCCTCGAGTTCGCGGCGCTGTTCCTGGCCCCGATCGTCGTGCTGTGCCTCGTGACCCACTTCCGCTACCGCGAGCAGCGCCGCCAGTTCCGCCCGGCGCTCGGCCAGCAGGCGGTCGAGGTGGGCTGGGTCTTCTGTGCGCTGCGCGTCACCGTGTTCTTGGCCGCGGCGTGGTATCGAACGAACCACGTGTAGCGCTGACCTGCAGCACGGCCCGGTCGGTGCAACTACGGACCGGCAGCTGCTAGAACGCGCCGAGCGTCAGCGACAGCGTGTTGCTCGCGGTCACTGCGGTCAGATTGCCCGCTGCATCGAACGCGAACGGGACGGCCTGCTGGTGCACGATCGTGCCGACCAGCGTGGGCGTGTTCGGCAACACCAACGTCAACGTCACCGTGTTCGCCGTCGGCAGATGCACGGTCAGCAGGTCGGGTGTGACCAGCAGAGAGCAGCCTGGGATGCCCTGGGGCAGGATCGCCGCCAGCGGCAGATTGGTGATGCCGAATCCAGCCACCCCGATGGCGAGTCCGTTGGTGGGCACACCGTTGGCCGCGCTGGCGAACGTGGTGCCGATCCAGGGCAGTCGTGAGGTCGTCAACGTAATAGGGCCCGCGCTGCCGGTGCAGCTGCCGCCGCCGACCACGACCGACGCCGGACACGTCGTCGACAGCTGGGCCAGGTAGCTCGACGGCAAGCCACCTGCGGACAGGAACTCCCCGGCCACGACGACCTCCGCGTTCGATCGCGACAGCAGCGCCGCCACCGGCTGATCGAGGCCGGCACCGAACGGGGACCACGCGACACCGTTCCAGCGCGCGATGCGGTTCGCGGCGATGCCGCCGGCCAGCGTGAACTCTCCGGCGGCGACCACGTCCCCGTTCGGCAAGCTGGTGATCGCCAGCACGGTGCCGTTGGTGCCGCTGCCCAGCGGCGACCACGAGCTGCCGTTCCAGCGCGCGATGCGGTTCGCGGCGGCGCCGCCGGCGGTCGTGAACTGCCCGCCGGCCATGACATCGCCGTTCGGCAACACGTGAATGGCGCGCACGGTGCCGAGGATCCCGCTGCCGAACAGTTGCCACACCGTGCCGGTCCAACGGGCGATGCCGTTGTCGACCAGGGCGCCGCCGGCGCGGAACGAACCACCGACGATCACACTGCCGTTGGCGGCGACGGCCAGTGCGTGCACGCTGCCCGGGCCGAGGAACGCAAAGCCGAGCTGCGCCCAGGTGGAGCCGTTCCAGACCGCGACGCCTTCCAGCAGCACGCTGCCGGACTGGGAGAACTGGCCCCCGGCGTAGAGGTCGCCGTTGGCGGCGGCTGCCAGCGCCGAGGTGCCCGCGTTCAGGCCCAACCCGAGCGCCTGCCAGGTGGTGCCGTTCCACCGCGCCACGCCGTTGACCAGCAGGCCACCTGCCGCAGAGAAGTCGCCGCCGGCCACCACATCGCCGTTCGGTCGCGTGACCAGGGCACGCACCGGGCCGCTCGCGCCGAGCCCCAGCGCCGACCAGGTGCTGCCGTTCCAGCGGGCGACGCGCCGCGCCTGGGTGCCGCCGATCACCGAGAAGTTGCCGCCGGCGACCAGATCGCCGTTGGGCAGGGTCGCGAGAGCGAAGATCGGACCGTCGGTGCCCTGACTCGTGGCCGCCCAGTTCAGGCCGTTCCATCGCGCCACGTTGCGAGTCGGTTGGCCGCCAGCCGCAGCGAATCGGCCGGCCGCGACCAGGTCGCCGTTGGGCAGCACCAGCACGGTGTCGACGGTCTCGTCGATGGACTGCTGGACGATACCGCTACCGAGGGACGACCAGGAGGTGCCGTCCCACTCTTGCACCAGGTCGAGCTGGATCAAGCTGCCGCCGCCGAGACGGCGGCCGGCCACCAGATTGCCGTTCGGCCGCTGCGCCAGCGACAAGACCGGGTCGGCGGGCTGGCTGCCGAGTCCATTGCCCACCATGGACCAGGTGGTCCCATTCCATTCCATGACGGTGGCCCCCGACGGCCCGCCCGTGAAGCGGCCGCCGGCGGCCAGGTTGCCGTTGGTCTGGAACAGCAGGGTATTGACCACCGTCGAGCTGCCGAACGTGCCGAGGCTGGACCAGGCCGTGCCGTCCCAGCGCGCGATGCCCTGCGCGGACACGGCGCCGACCAGGACGCCGCCGACGATCGAGCCACCGGCCGCCGAGAAATTGCCGCCGGCGATGATGTCGCCGTTCGGCGCCACCGCGATGGCGTAGACCTGTCCGCCGCTGACGCCGTTGCCGAGCGGGGCCCAGGTCGCCCCGTTCCAGCGCGCGATCTGCCGCGCCGGCGCGCCACCTGCCTGGGACAGGCCGCCGCCGACGATCAGGTCGCCGTTGGCGATCGCCAATGCCGACACCGCGCTCCAGAACGGATTGCTCGCGCTGACCCCGGACCCGAGCGGCGACCAGCTGTTGCCATCCCAGCGCGCCAGACTGGCGACCGGCACGCCACCGGCCGTGGTGAAGTCCCCACCGGCCACGAGCTCGCCGGTGCCGAGCACGGCCAACGCCCGTACTGCACCATTCACGCCGCCGCCCAGCGGTGACCACACGTTCGTCGTCGGGTTCCACATCACGATCGAGTTCGCGGCCGTGCTGCCGGCGAAGGTGAACAGCCCACCGAACACGACGTGCTGCGGCAGCGGGCCGGCGCCGTCAGGATCCCACAGCAGGCTGGTTTGGATGTCGCCGTTGCTGCCGGGCAGGCTGGCGCCGGGCAGCCATGGATTGGTGCATTGGCATCGGCCTGCCGGCGTGAGGGCCGCAGCCGCGAAGGCGGCGAGGAGACAGGAGGAGAGCCACGGGATCGAGGAGTTGGCCATGGGAGAACGGTGCGGTCGTGAACACCCTCGCGAACGGTGTACCTGTGGTCCCGCCGCGTGGAAATCCCCCGCGGCAGCGGCGAACGGCGCGGCCCGATGTCGGCTTTCGGATCGGACCCGGCGGTGCGCCGACAGTTGCCGGACGCAATCCTGCCGCGCCGCCACCGCCCCGGCGCGATCTGGCGGTGGCGCATTTGTTGTAGTCTCGGCAGTCGCTCCCGCCACTTCGATACTCCGTTCCATCGGCCCCATGCCTCATCCATTCCTCCGGTCGGCGCTGGCGACGACGCTCGTCGGCTCGTTCTGCGCCGCTCAGTGCGCAACCATCTGGCAGACCGGACTCGGCCCGGCCGGCACCGACCTCGAGGTCTACGCGACCACCGTGTTCGATCCGGACGGCAGCGGGCCGTTGCCCCCGCGCCAGGTGATCGGTGGGCGCTTCCAGCTGGCCGGCGCCACGGCGGCGTCGCACATCGCGAGCCTCGACCCGGTAACCAATCGCTGGGAGCCGTTGGGCAACGGCCTGAACGATTGGGTGCTCGCGCTGGCGACCCTGCCCACCGGCCAGCTGGTGGCCGGGGGCACCTTCAACGCCTCCGGTCTGCAGGTGGTCCAGGGCATCGCCGTGTGGGACGGCACCGGGTGGACGCAGCTCGGCTCGGGAACGACCGGCAACGTGCTCGCCCTGACCGTGCTGCCGAACGGCGATCTGATCGCCGGCGGCGCGTTCGGCGACATCGGCACCAACATCGCCCGCTGGAACGGCACCGGCTGGTCGAATCTCGGTGGCGGCCTGAGCGCCGCCGTGCTGACGCTGATGCCCGAGGGCCAGGGCGTCGTCGCCGGCGGCGCGTTCCCGGGTGGCATCCAACGCTGGACGGGCGCCGCATGGGTCGGTCTCGGCAGCGGCGTCAATGGCACCGTCAACGACCTGACCAGGCTGCCGAACGGCAACCTGGTCGCCGGTGGCAGCTTCACCGACGCCGGCGGTTCGCCGGCGAGCCGGGTGGCGCAGTGGAATGGAACCAGTTGGTCGGCGCTCGGCGCCGGCACCGATGACGAGGTCGAGGCGGTGCTCGCGTTGGCCAACGGTGACCTGCTGGTGGGGGGTACGTTCTCGACCGCGGGTGGGATCCCGGCCAGTTGCGTGGCGCGGTGGGACGGCAGCAGCTGGTCTGCGCCAGCCACCAGCGTGCCGACCGGTGCGCCCGGCTATGAGCCCGGCCCGGCGAACGTCAGCGTGCTGGCGCTCGCCGCCGGTGGTGGCGTCGCGGTGGGCGGCACGTTCGCCTCGATCGGCGGCATCGGCGCCAACAACATCGCGCGCTGGAATGGAGGCGCCTGGAGTGCCTTCACGCCGGGCACCAGCGCACCGATCGAGGTCCTCGTCACCCTGCCGGACGGTGACGTCGTGGCGGGCGGTGGTTTTCGCGCCATCGACGGCATCGCCGCCAACGGCATCGCCCGCTGGGATGGCACCACCTGGCTGCCGTTCGGAGCCGGTGTCGACGGCACCGTGCTGGCGATCGAGCCGCTCGCGAACGGCGACCTGGTCATCGGCGGACGCTTCACGCAGGCGGGCGGGTTGCCGGCCAGCAACATCGCGCGCTGGAACGGCGCGGCGTGGCTGCCGCTCGGCGCCGGCACCGACGACGAGGTAGCGACCCTCGCGGAGGCGACCAACGGCGATGTCATCGCCGGCGGCCGGTTCACGGTGCCCGCGTCGGGCCTCGCGCGCTGGAACGGCTCGGCATGGTCTGCCCTCGGCGGTGGTGTGACCGGCTCGGTCCGCACGGCGCTGACGATGCCGAACGGCGACCTCGTGGTGGCCGGCGAGTTCTTCTCGGCAGGCGCGGTCGCCGCCCGGAACATCGCGCGTTGGAATGGGGTGGGGTGGTCGCCGCTCGGTGCCGGGTTGCTGCCGTACGCGCATACCATGATGGCGCTGCCGAACGGTGATCTGGTCGTCGGTGGTGGCCTGCTGATCTCCACGCTGACCCAGACCGTGTCGGGCATGGCGCTCTGGAGCGGCGGGGCCTGGTCGGTGTTCGCGCCGTTGCCTGGCGGCAGTAGCGTGCTGAACGCCGTCTTTTCGTTCGCCCGGTTGCCGAGTGGTGACCTGATCGCCGGTGGCAAGGTGCTGCCGTCGGTCTCGGGCAACCGCATCGCCCGCTGGAACGGCTCGACCTGGTCGTACGTGGTCGGCATCACGAGCAGTCCGCTGTCGACCTACGACCCGGCCATGGCGCTGGCGCCGTCGCGCGACGGTCGGCTGTTGGTCGGCGGCCTGTTCACGCGGGCCGGCTTCACGATCTCGGCTGGCCTGGCGCGGTTGACGACCACCTGCCCCAGCGCGGTCACTGGCCTCGGTGGTGGCTGTCCGAGTTCCGGCGGCAGCAATCAGCTGACGGCGGCGACGCTGCCGTGGACGGGGACCAGTTGCCGTCTGCGCAGCACCGGCCTGCCGGTGTCGTCGTTGGTGTTCGCCGTGTTCGGGTTCGCCCCGATCGCATTGCCGCTGGTGACCCTGTTTCCCCAGGCCGGTCCGGGCTGCGTGCAGACCGTCGCTCCCGACTTCGTCGACGTCGGCCAGGGCCTGGCCGGCAGCTTCGAATACGCATTGCCTCTGCCGAACACGCCCTCGCTCGCCGGTGTTCTGCTCTACCACCAGCACGTGCCGTTCGAGTTCGATCCGCAGCTGCAGTTGCTCGCGGTCACCGCGACCAACGCCCTGCAACTGACGATCGGCACCTTCTGACGGCCTACCGCAGCTGCTCGAACTCGTCGCCCTTGGTCCACACCGGCGCCGCCTCCGCGTTCGCGGTGCGCACCATGCACTCGAGCAGCACCTCGAGGTCGTCGACCGCACCATCGAGGTTCCACCACGCCGCCAGCTGATCGGTCGGCTGGTGGTAGTGCACGGTGGTGTAGCTGTTCTTCATCCGCTTGCGGTCGTCGGGCCGGTCGAGGAAGTCCTTGCCGGCCTTGAAGTAGGCGGCCGGCACGCCGATGCGCGCGAAGTTGAAGTGATCGCTGCGGTAGAACAGCCCGAGGTCCGGGTTGCTGTCGGGCTCGATGCGGCGGCCGCGCTCCTTCGCCACCATCTCGGCCAGCGCGCTGAGGCTGTTCTTGCCGTAGCCGATGAACTCGATGTCGTGCGACTTGCCCCACACGTTGAGGCCGTCGACGTTGAAGTTGGCGATCAGCCGTTGCTTCGGCACGGTCGGGTTCTCGGCGTAGAACTGCGAACCGAGCAGGCCCGACTCCTCGGCGGTGACGGCGAGGAACAGCAGGCTGCGGCGCGGCCGTTCGGGCAAGCGCGCGCACGCGTGCGCGAGTGCGAGCATGCCGGCGCAGCCCGACGCGTTGTCGACGGCGCCGTTGTAGATCGCGTCCTCGCCGCGCGGCTTGCCGATGCCGAGGTGGTCCCAGTGCGCGGTGACGACGACGTACTGGTCCTTCAGCACCGGATCGCTGCCGGGCAGCACGCCGAGCACGTTGCCGGACTGGATCTCGCGCGTCGTGTTGGCGATCGCGAGGTCGAGTTTGACGCCGAGCGGCACCGGCCTGGCGCCGCCCTTCCTCGCCGCCTGGCGCAGTTCGTCGAGGTCGTGGCCGCCGAGTGCGCACAGGTTCTTCGCGCCGTCCTCGCTGATCCATGAGCGGATGCCGAGGGTCGGCTTGCCGGCCGGGAACGGCAACCAGAAGTTCTCGCGGCCGTGGTTGGCCTGGATCACCTGGAACGGGTAGCCGGCCGACGGTGTGGTGTGGATCACGATCGCGCCGATCGCCCCGCGCCGCGCCGCCTCCTCGTACTTGTAGCTCCAGCGCCCGTAGTACAGCCGCGTCTTGCCGGCGAAGCGGGCCGGGTCATCGGCCGGGTCGTCGTTCATCACCAGCAGCACCTTGCCGCGCACGTCGACGTCGCCGAAGTCGTCCCAGTTCTGTTCGGGTGCGGTGATGCCGTAGCCGACGAACACCAGCTCGGCGCCCTGCCACGCGGCGGTGGCGTCGGGGCTGCCGGCGACCGCGGTGTAGTCGTCGGGCGCCGTGAAATTGGCCTCGCCGCCGCTGCCCTGCGCGCGCAGCGGCGTGGTGACGACGCTGGTGATGCCGAGGATCGGCACCGTCTGCATCCAGCTGCCGTCGGCACCGCCGGGCTGCAGTCCGTTGGCCTGCAGCTGCGTCGCGAGGTAGAGGCGCGCCATCGCGTCGGCGCGGGTGCCGGGGCCGCGGCCCTCGAGCAGGTCGTCGGCGAGGAACCGCACGTGCGCCTGCAGCTGGTGCTTGTCGATGCGTGCGGGTGGTGCGGCGGGATCCTGCGCCGAGGCGGTGACGGCGAGGGTGAGGAAGGGGCCGACGATGGCGCGGCGGTTGATTCGTTGCATGCGCGACTCCAGGTCGAGCACGGTAGCTGGTCGACGATCGCCGCGCTGCTCTGCGCGTCACAACGCGCCGGTGTGCGGTTCCGGCCGCGGCGAAGCTCATGGAGCCGACGCGCTGCCACCGAACATCATGACCGACCGACATCCCTCGGCTCCGCATTCGACCGCGACCTGGGTCACGGCCAGCCCCGATGGCGCGAGCCTCGGCATCGGTCGCGCCGACGGCGCGTTCCTGCGCTGGCAGCTCGATCAGCCGACCGCGGTGCCGTGGTTCCACGCCGGGGACTTCGTTGCCCGCGCGGCCTGGTTCGTCGATGGCCAGCTCGTCCTCGGCTGCCGCAACGGCCGCATCGAGCTGCGCGACGTCGCCGGTGAGTTGCGCGCACAGTTCGACAGCGGCCACGGGGTGCTGCGCGGGCTGGCCGTCGACGCGGCGGCGGCGCGCTTCGCGACCGCCGGCGACGACGGCGCGGTGCGAACGTGGTCGCTCGCGACCGGCCGGCGTGAACTCGAACTGGTCGACGGCGCGGTGGCGGCGACCGCGGTGGCGTTCGCGCGCGGGGCGATCGTCGGTGGCTACCGCGACGGTTGTTTCGTCGCCTGGGATCGCGACGGCCGCGAAGTGCTCGCCTCGGGGCGGTTGCTCGGATCGACGCTGGCCTGTCTGGTCGCGCGGCCGGACGGTGGATCCCTGCTGGCCGGTGGTGCGCGCGGCGGCCTCGCCGAACTGCTGGTCGGCCCGGCCGGCGCGTGGCGCGCCGGCACCGGTTGGCGCGAACCGCCGCGCGACATCGCGGTGAACGCGATCGACGTCGCCGCCGACGGGCAGTTCGTGGTCGCCGCCAGCGACGGCGTCGCCCGCCGCTACGGGCCGCGCCGCGGGCCGGGCGAGCTGCTGGGGCAGCCGTTCTGGCTGCGCTCGCCGCGACCGGAGTGGGGCGCGGAGTTCATCGTCAGTGGCGCCTGCTTCGCCGGTGCGGCCACCGGTCGCGAGCTGGTCGCGACCGCGCATTTCGACGGCGCGGTCCGATTGTGGCGCGGCACCGAGTGCATCGCGCGCGTCGATGTCGGTCAGACTTCGACGCGGTAGATCCTGGTCTGGCAGACGACGTAGATCGCGTCGGCGATGGTCGTCGCTGCTTGCACCTGCGGCCAGTTGCCGGGCAGTTCGACGCTCTTGCCGGTCTTCGGGTCGACGCGGTGCAGGCTGCCGCGAGCTCGCTCGAACACGTACAGCCAGCCCTTGCAGGCGATCATCGCGGCGGGGTTCCAGCCGCTGCCGAGTTCGGTGTACCGGCCCTGCTGGTCGATGCGATACAGCACGTCGTTGGCGACCACGAAGCCGAGCTCGCCGATGGCGGCGAACGCGCGCACGTTCTCCCATTGGGCCGTCAGTTCGGTGACCTTCGGTTCGGCGCGCGGCGCGGCGGGGGCCTTCGCGGCCGGCGCCGGCGTCGGGTCCTGTGCGGCCGGGCGGCCGGCGGCAGCGTCGGTGCACGCGAGCACCAGCAGCGGCACCGCGCCGAGCCAGAACGGGGTCGAACGAAGGAGGACTTGGCGAGGCTGTGGCATGGCGGGTTGTCCGGCATGAGCCACATCCGGACCGGAATCGCACCGGCCCTGGCGTGAATTCCTCGCGGCGCCGCTCAGTCCTTGCGGGTCTGCGGCAACAGCGCCTTGCTGCGCGCGCCGTACTCGGTCTCGGCGCCGAGCGCCACCGCGCGTTCGAGGCTGACCGCGGCGCGCTCGCGCTGGCCCGCGCGCAGCAGGCCGGTGCCGTGCCAGAACAGCGTCTTCTGCTGCACCAGAGGGTCGGGTCGGTGCTCGGCCAGGAACGCGTCGATGCGGGCGACGAACTCCTTCCACTTGCCCGCCTGGCCGAGCTTCGGCAGTTCGATCTCGAGCGCATCGCTGGCGCGCCGCGCCCGCCAGCGATGCGTGACCATGCTCTCGTCCTTCGGATCGGCGGCCAGCAGGTCGTCGACCAGCGCCGCGTACGGCGCCATCGGCACGAACTCGCCGCAGTGGAGCAGCGCCTCGTCGAGCAAGGCGGCGCGGGCGGGGCCCTTCGCGTCGTTCGCCTTCGCCAGCGCCGCATCGCGGCGGGCCTTCGCGGCCTGCAGCTGCTGCAGGTGCTCGAGATACTGCGCCGGGCCGCCCGGCCGGTAGTCCTTGGTGCGCGCGAACGGGCGGCCGAGCGCATCGACGAGGAACACGGTCGGCCACGAGTTCACCGCGAAGCGCTCGCGCAGCGCCTCGTTCTTCGCCACGGTCGCCGCGTCGAGCGTGTCCTGCTTGCGCGGGCTGTCGATGACGACGAGCTCGTAGCGTTCGGCGGCGGCCTTGGTGAACTCCTCGATCGTCCAGACCTCCTTCGCCAGCTGCTTGCACGGTGCGCACCAGTCGGAGCCGGTGAACACCAACAGCACGTCCTTGCCGGACGTGGCGGCGCGGGCGAGCGCGGCGTCGAGGTCGATGGTCCACGCCGGGCCGTGTTGGGCGGCGGCGGGGCGGATCGCGGTGGCGGCGAGCAACAGGAACGCGGGCAGCAGGACGGAGTGCTTCATGGGGATCGGTGGCAGGTCGCGGGCGCGATGTTACGACGCCGGACGCCGGTCGGTGCGGCGACGATCGCGACTCGTGCCGGACCGCCTCACAGCACGGCGGCCTTCGTCCAGTACTCGTCGGGAACGTGCCGTCCCGCGACGTGCCGCCGATGCGTCTGCAGCCGCCGCGTGAGTTGGCTCTGTTCGTCGAGCAACAGCGAGCCGCTGCGGAAGCGTTCTTCGAGCAGTTCGCCGCTGCGCAGCACGCGCACCGACGCACCGACTTCCACGAGCCACGCTGCGCCGGCCCGGCGCAGGTTGCTCAACTGGCCGCAGAGACAGAACTCGGCGGCGGTGACGAACACCTTGCAGCGGCCGCGTTCCTGCAGCAGCCGTTCGAGCGCGGTGAGCTTCATGGCGCCACCTGTCGCCACGGAGGTGCGCAGGCAGCGAGCAGCCGCGGAAGTGTGGCGAAAACGACGAACGAAGCGGGAATGGCCAGACGGAGGCCATGCCCGCGGGCGGGAGCCGGAATGCTCAACGGAAGTCTCCTGTCCTCGAGAGACCGATCTACAGCGGAGCTGATCCGGGCCGTCTTCTGACTCGCGCGTCGGCCTCGACCTGCCCTTCCCGGTCGTGAGGACCAGTGGTGACGCAGGCTTCGTCAGCGCTCACAGCGGCGGGACCGTGCGGGATTCACACCACGCTTCCGATACCCGGACGCGCAGACGCTACGGCCAGCGCGGTCGGCGATCAAGCCGGGCCCCGTCGCGCGCGCTCGGCCCGTTCGACGAAGAACTGCACCGGCGGGACCATGTTCACCGGCACGAGGCGGATCCCCGGGTGCTGCAGCGCGAACACGCGGAACACCTCGTCGGCGAAGGCCTGGCCGATGCCAGCCACTCCCTGGAAGTCGACGACGACCTCGCGGAACGACTCGAGTCCTTGCAGCAGGCGCCGCGCCTCGGAGCGGGAGACGAAGTCGCGTCCGAGTCCGAACAGCTTCACGACGGTGCGCGTGCGCGAGAACTCGAACTGGTCGGTCCACGCCTCGAACACCGACTGCAGAGAGCGCTGCGGCGGCCGCCGGAACCGCAGGTGCATCGTGGTGCCGGGTGCTTCCGGCGCGACCCGGATCGCGGTGTCGCCGATGTCGTTGTCGACGACCAGCGACAGCCCGTTCGCCGTCAACTCGAACCAGTCCACGGCCTTCGAGGTGAAGAAGACTCCCTCGCCGGTGTGGCGACTCGGCATCGTCGTCACCTTGCCCTTGGTGAGTTCGGCCGCCGCTTCGACGACGGTGGCGAGGCCGCGGCCGCCTTGCACCGAGGCGAACGCGCCGATGCCGTCGTCGACGACCTCCAACTCGACGGACTCGGCGCGGATCGAGAGGCGCATGCGGACGCGCTGCCCCTTCGAGTGATCGATCGCGTTGTTGACCATCTCGCTGAAGGCGTAGACGAGCAGGCGCTCCTCGAGGTCGGACAGGCCACGGAACGCCGCGTCGAGTTCCTTGCGCACCTGATCCAGCGCCCGGTCCTCGTCGAGTCCGGCGATCTCGAACTCGAACCACGGCACGGCGTGCACATAGCGGCGCGCTCGTGCCTGGCCCTCGGCCCGCAGTTCTCCGGCCGCGACCGCTGCCGACAGCTGGCGGTGGGCGGCCTGGCGACTGACCCCCAGGGCGCCCGCCAGCGAGTTGGCGGTCACGAAGCCGAAGCGGCGGCACAAATCGTCAATCGGCGTAGTCACGATACTTGGAATCGTAAACTCGCCAGCAAGAATCGTAAACTTAATGCCGAGAATCGTCAACTTCGGCGGCGGGAGTCGGCGCGATGGACCGCTGTCATCGGCAGTTCGGGCTCGCCTGGTGGCGGCGGGTTGCGCCCGGCAGCCCGCTCGTCACTTGCCCGCTCGTCACTTGCCTGCCGGCAGCGGCAAGCCGTGTTCGATCGCGATGACGACCGGCAGGTCGACGACCAGCGACGCCGGCAGCTGCACGACCGCCGCACCGCCGGCGGCCGCGTCCTTGCTGACCGGCAGTGCTGCACCGGACGCGAGCAGTCGGCACGTGCCGTCGACATAGTCCGCCGCCGGCAGCACCAGGCGTCCGTCCGTCGGCTTCTCGAACACGTGCAGGTAGAGCTTCGCCCGGTTCGGCGACAGCGGCTTCCTGGTCGAGCGGCCGAACGGCAGGTCGGCGAACGCGGGCCGCGTGCCGAGGATCGCTTCGCCGTTCTGCTGCATCCACGCGCCGATCGTCTGCAGTGCGGCGATGCTCTCGGTCGGCACCGAACCGTCGCCGCGCGGGCCGATGTTGAGCAGGAAGTTGCCGCCCTTCGCGGTGATGTCGATCAGGTTGTGCAGCAGTTCCTTGGCCGGCTTCCACGCCGTGTCGTGATCGCTGTAGCCCCAGGTCGTGTTCATCGTCATGCACGTCTCCCAGTCGACGCCGGGCATGCCGTTTGGCGGCACGTGCTGTTCGGGCGTGATGAAGTCGCCGAACCGCGGATCGAGCTGCGGCAGGTAACCGTCGGTGCCCATCGAGGCCCAACCGGCCTCGCGGCTGCGGTACAGGCGGTTGTTCATGATCGCGGCCGGCAACCGCTGCCTCACCTTCTGCATCAGCTCGGTCGCGCGCCATGCCGCGTCGCCCTGGAAGTCGATCGAGCTGTAGTCCCACCAGACGATGTCGGGCTGGTGCACGAGCAGTTCGCCGACCTGCGCGAACAGGTGGTCGAGGTACTTGCCGTGGTCGCGGCTGCCTTCGGGATACGCGTCGTCGCGGCGCGGGTGGGGCAGCTGCTGCGAACGCGCGTACTCGTACTGGTCGTGATGCCAGTCGATGACGCTGTGGTAGAAGCCGACCTTCAAGCCCTCGGCGCGCAGAGCGGCGGTGATCTCCGCGACCAGATCGCGTTCGAGCACCGAGCCGGCGTCGAAGTCGGTGACCTTCGAGTCGTGCAGCGCGAAGCCGTCGTGGTGCTTGGTCGTGAACACCACGTATTGGCAGCCGGCGGCCTTGGCGAGCTTCGCCCACTGCACCGCGAACCCGGCGCTCGGCCGGAACATCGGCAGGGCGGCCTTGGCGTAGCTGGCGGTGTCTGCCTTGACGTAGTGCTGGATCCACTCCATGCCCCCCTTGGTGCCGACGACCTTGCCGTCCCAGGTGCCGGCGAGCCCCGAGTAGAGGCCCCAGTGCACGAACAGCCCGAAGTGCGCGTCGCGCCACCACTGCATGCGCGCATCGCGCTGCAGCGGGGTCTCGGCAGGTGTGGTGGCCGGCGGCGTCTGGGACGCGAGAGGAGCGGCGAGCAGGGCGAGGGCGGCGAGGGTGGCAGCGCGCATGCCGGCAGGATGCCGCACCGGGCGGCGGCGAGGAAGCCGCCGTCGCCGGCAGTTCTGCTCAGCTCTTCGTGAGGTCGAAGCGATCGAGCTGCATGACCTTGGTCCACGCCGCGGCGAAGTCGGCGAGGAACTTCTGCTCGCCGTCGCGGCTCGCGTAGACCTCGGCGATCGCGCGCAACTGCGAGTTGGCGCCGAACACCAGGTCGACCGAGGTCGCGGTCCACTTGGCCTTGCCGCTGCTGCGGTCCTTGCCCTCGTAGCGATCGCCGCCGCCGGCGGCCTTCTGCCACGTGGTGCCGAGGTCGAGCAGGTTGACGAAGAAGTCGGGGCTCAGCGTTTCCGGCCGCGCCGTCAGCACGCCCTCGGCCGCGCGGCCGTGGTTGGCGCCGAGAACTCGCAGGCCACCGACCAGCACCGTCATTTCCGGCGCGCTCAGCGACAGCTGCTGCGCGCGATCGACCAGCAGCTCGGCGGCCGGGCGGCCGGGGGCCGCGCCGAGGAAGTTGCGGAAGCCATCGGCCTTCGGCTCGAGCACCGCGAACGACGCGACGTCGGTCATCGCCTGGGTCGCGTCGGTGCGGCCCGGCGCGAACGGCAGCGCGAGTTCGTGGCCGGCGCGCTTGGCCGCCGCTTCGACGGCGGCGTTGCCCGCCAGCACGATCAGGTCGGCGAGCGAGATCTTCCTGCCGCCCGGTGCGTTGGCGTTCCACTCACCCTGGATGCGCTCGAGCACCGCGAGCACCTTCTGCAGTTCGACGGGCTGGTTGACGGCCCAGTCCTTCTGCGGCGCGAGGCGCAGGCGGGCGCCGTTGGCGCCACCGCGCAGGTCCGAGCCGCGGAACGACGATGCCGACGCCCACGCGGTCGACACCAGCTGCGAGATCGACAGGCCGGACGCCAGCACCTTCTGCTTCAGCGCGGTGGCGTCGTCGGCGGCGATCAGCGCGTGTTCGACCGGCGGCAGCGGGTCCTGCCACGGCTGCACGGCCGGCACTTCCGCGCCGAGCAGGCGCGAGTGCGGGCCCATGTCGCGGTGGGTCAGCTTGAACCACGCGCGCGCGAACGCGGCCTCGAACTGCTCCGGGTTCTGGTGGAAGCGCTCGGCGATCTTGCGGTAGGCGGGGTCCGTGATCAGCGCGATGTCGGTCGTGAACATCATCGGCAGGTGGGTCTTGTTCGCGTCGTGCGCGTCCGGCACGTCGCGCTTCGCATCGCCCTTCGGCTGCCACTGGTGGCCACCGCCCGCACCCTTGGTCAGCTCCCACTGGTAGCGGAACAGGTTCTTCCAGTAGCCGTGCGACCACTGCACCGGCGTCGAGGTCCACGCGCCCTCGAGCCCGCTGGTGATCGTGTCACCGCCGTTGCCGGTGCCGTGGGCGTTCTTCCAGCCGAGCCCCTGCTGCTCGATGCTCGCCCCTTCCGGGGCCGGGCCGACGTTCGGGCCGGGCGCGGCGGCGCCGTGCGCCTTGCCGAGCGTGTGGCCACCGGCGATCAGCGCCACCGTCTCCTCGTCGTCCATCGCCATGCGACCGAACGTGGTGCGGATGTCGCGCGCCGCGGCCATCGGGTCCGGCACGCCGTCCGGGCCCTCGGGGTTCACGTAGATGAGGCCCATCTGGGTCGCGGCGAGCGGGTTGTCGAGCTGGCGTTCGGCCGTGAACCGCTTCGCGGCGAGCCATTCGCCCTCGGGGCCCCAGAACACGTCGGCCTGCGGTTCCCACACGTCGGCGCGTCCGCCGGCGAAGCCGAGCGTCGTGAAGCCCATCGTCTCGAGCGCGACGTTGCCGGTCAGGATCATCAGGTCGGCCCACGAGATCTGGCTGCCGTACTTCTGCTTGATCGGCCACAGCAGGCGGCGCGCCTTGTCGAGGTTGGCGTTGTCGGGCCAGCTGTTCAGCGGGGCGAAGCGGATGGTGCCGTCGGCCGAGCCGCCGCGGCCGTCGGCGATCCGGTAGGTGCCGGCGCTGTGCCAGGCGAGGCGGATGAACAGCGGGCCGTAGTTGCCGTAGTCAGCCGGCCACCAGTCCTGCGACGTGGTCAGCATCGTCGCGATGTCCTTCTTCAGCGCCGGCAGGTCGAGCTGCGCGAACGCCGCCGCGTAGTCGAAGCCCGCGCCCATCGGGTTGCCGGCCGGCGGGTTCTGGTGCAGCACGCGCAGGTCGAGCTGGTTGGGCCACCAGTCGGCGTTGGTCATCGCCGACTGCGATGCGGTCGCGGCCTTCGCGGCGGCGGCGGGCTGGTCGTAGCCCATCGGGCACTTGCCGCCGGCGGCCGTGTTCGCCTCGGCACCGGGCTGTTGCGGCGCCGTGGCGCAGGCGGTCGCGACGGCGAACGCGAGCAGCCACGCCGAACGCGGGCGGCGGGTCGAGGTGGGGTGAGCGGGGACGGCGGCGATCGCCGACGGCATGGAGGTGTGCGTGCGCATGTCTTCGGAACCTGCGGGTCGTTCTGGCTGCCCGCGGCCCTGGGAGCGGCGGGTGTCAAGCCTTGATGATTATAGTCTGAACTTAGACTTGGTCCAGGATTGGAGCGAAGAAAGTTCAGGAACGCGACCAGGATTCGACGGCAGCGGCTCACGATCGGTTGGCGTCGCCATGGCCTGCTGTCGGTGGCGCAGCGCCCGCCTTGACCAATCAGTCGAACCGGCACTCGGCGCTCGCACCCGCCAGCACCTGCACCCGCGTCGTGCGCAACGGTGTGGCCTGCCCGTCGCGCCGCAGTTCGACCACCCACTCGCCCGGCAGCACCGGGTCGAGCACGAACGTGCCGTCGCCGGCGACGTCGGTCCGCAGCAGCGTCGGCGGGATCCGGCGCGGGCCCGGTTCGTCGCGCACCAGCTCGATCCGGCTGCCGGCGAACTCGGCGCCGACGCGGCCGCGCAGACTGCCGAGCTGTCCGGTCGGCGATTGCAGATCGAGCCGGACTTCGGCCTCGCCATCGATCCGGACCTCCGGGTGCGGTAGTGCGGCCAGCAGCTGGTTGCTGGCGACGCTGTGCCAGTCGTTGCCCAGTGCCAACACGAACGCCGTCCATCGCCCCGGCGCGAGGCCTTCGATGCGGTAACTGCCGTCCGCCTGGCGCAGCCCCTTGCGCAGCTGCCCATGTTCGTGCCGGGCGACCACGGTGCTCCAATCGCCGCCGCCGGTGACGCGACCGATCAGCGGCGCGCCGGCAGTCAGTTCGATCGCGAGCTGCAGCGGGCCCGGCAACTCGAGCTGCAGCTCCTGTTCGTGGTGCGCACCGTGCGCGCCGTCGACACGCAGCAGCCAGGTGCCCGGCGCGCACGGCGGCAGGCGGAACGTGCCGTCGGCCCCGAACGCGTTCGGCGCCAGCGTCACCGGCCAGCCGCTGCGCGCCCGCAGCGCCGCGGTGCCGGCGACCGGATCGCCGCGCCACGTCACCGTTCCGATCACCGTGACACCGCGCGCAAGGCGCAGCTCGAGCGGCGCCAGCGGGGCCTTGTTCTCGATCCCGGCGCTGATCGTCGGCACGCAACCGTCGCCACCGGTCTCGACCACGAACCACGGCGATGGGGGCGGTGCCAGATCGAAGTGGCCGTCGCGGTCGGTGTAGAGCGACGCGGTGCCGCGATCGCCGCTGGCCATGACCAGCTTCGGCTCGCTGTCGAGTGGCACCAGCCACAGCGGCGCGAACGGCACCCCGGCCCCGGTTTCGGCGGCGATCACGCGGCCGCGCAGTCGCGCTCGCGGCACCAGTTCGAACACCAGCAGTCGCGGCGGCGCCTCGAGTTCGCGCGCCGGCACCGGCTCGTAGCCGTCGGCCGTCACTTCGATGGTGCCCGGCGGTGGCACGCCTTGGGCGAAGTGGAACGTACCGTCGGCGCCGCTGGTCGTGCGCTGCACCAGCGGCAGCGGCGCGCCCGGTTCGCCGAGCCGCGGCCGCAGCGTGACCTTCGCGCCGGCCAGCGGTCGGCCGCCCGTCTGCACGAGGCCGGTGCACAGCACCGCCGGCCGCAGCACGAAGTCACCGAGGTCGACGTCGTGGTGTTCGGCCTGTTCGGGATGCAGATCGCCGAGCTGGGCGGCGCAGAACCCCGCCGCGTCGATGCGCACCGCGCACGCCGCGAGCGGGGCGCGGAACAACGTGAAGCGGCCGTCGGCGCCGGTGGTGGCCTGCTGGCCTTCGGCGTCGGCGCTGTCGTGCACCAGCGTCGCGATCGCGCCGGCGAGCGGCTGGCGGGCGTCGTCGACGACCCGGCCGCGGATCGTGCCGAGCGGGTCGCCGGCCGGCAGGCGGTCGGTCGCGGCGATCGATGGTGGCGGCGCGGTGGTGGTCGCGCTCGGCGGCGTGGGCGACGGCGCGCTTGCCGGCGGTGGTGGGGCCGAGGCAGCGAGCCACCACCAGGCGATCGCGAGCCCCGCGATCAGCATCGTCAACAGCAGTGCCGTGCGCACGCCGCGCAGTGTAGACGAAGCTCGATGCGCCTCGAAACCTGGCGCGAGGAACGACTGCATCTGCAACCTGCGGTGACGACGCAACGGCGTCCCCGTTACCGCGGCTCCGGCAATGCACCGCCAGGTTCCACGCATGCACCATCGACTCCTCCGCGCCGGGCTGCTCGGCGCCATCGCGTTCGTTCCGGCCCTCGCGGCGCAGACGCCTGCGAACACGCTGTTGATCGTCGCCGACGACGTCGGCATCGATGGCATCGGCTGCTACGCCGCCGGTGCGGCGCCGCCGCCGACGCCGACCATCGATGCGCTGGCGGCGCGCGGGGTGCGCTTCACGCAGGCGATCGTGTGCCCGACCTGCTCGCCGACGCGAGCCTCCCTGTTGACCGGTCGCCACGGCTTTCGCACCGGCATCGGCATGGCGTTGGGCAACAACGCGCCAGGCCTCGCCGGCACCGAGACGCTGTTGCCCGAGCTCCTCGGGCCGGCCGGCGTGCGCACCGGGCTGGTCGGCAAGTGGCACCTCGGCACCGACCTCGGTGCGGCGACGCCGGTGGCCGAGGGATTCGCGGTGTTCACCGGTGCACTCGGCGGCGCATTGCCGAGCTACTTCCAGTGGCCGAAGGTCGAGAACGGCACGACGTCGATGTCGATCGCCTACGCGACCACCGACACGGTCGACGAAGCGCTGCAGTTCGTGCAGCAGTCCGGTGCGCAACCCTGGTTCCTGATGCTGAGCTTCCATGCCGGGCACAGTCCGTACCAGGCCCCGCCGGCGGCGCTGCACACGCAGAACCTCGCCGGACTCGATCCGAACACCACGCCGATCCCGTTCTACAAGGCGATGGTTCAGGCGATGGACACCGAGCTCGGCCGGCTGCTGGCGACCTTGCCGGCGGCCACGCTGGCCAACACCAACATCGTGTTCCTCGGCGACAACGGCACCGCGAGCGGCGTCGTCGAGGCGCCGTTCGACCCGGCGCGCAGCAAGGGCACGCTGTACCAAGGTGGCGTGGTGGTGCCGCTGATCGCTGCCGGCCCCGCGGTGCTCGGCGCCCCGCGCACCGAGGCGAACCTCGTGCACGCGGTCGACCTGTTCGCGACGCTGGCGGCGCTGCAGGGCGTCGATGCGCGCGCCGCGGTGCCGGCGACGACGGTGCTCGACGCGGTGTCGTTCGCGCCGCTGCTGACCGCGGCCGGGCAGCCGGCGCCGCGCCCGTTCGTCTACAGCCAGGAGTTCGCCGGCAGCACGGCGATGACGGTCGGTGGCGACGCCGAACTGATCCGCGACAGCCGGTGGACGCTGCTGCGCACGGTGCGGCCGAACCTGACGATCCGCGAAGAGCTCTACGATCTCACCGTCGACCCGGGCCAGGCCAGCAACCTGCTGCTGGCGCCGCTGAGCAGCGCGGCCGGGGCGGCCTACACGGCGCTGCGGCGCGAGCTGGCGCGGGTGCGCGGTTACCCGTGGGCCACGAGCTACGGCACGGGCTGCAGTGGCGCCTCCCTCGCGCCGACGCTGGCCGTGCTGGCGGCGAGTTCGCCGACGATCGGCAGCACGTTCGTGCTGCGTGTCGAGGGGCTGAGCAGCGCGGTGTCGGCGACGCTCGGGGCGGTCGGCCTCGACGCCGCGTCCTGGCACGGCACCCCGCTGCCGCTCGATCTCGGCGCCATCGGCATGACCGGTTGCTCGCTGCTGTTGGCGCCGGTGTCGACCGAGGTGTTGAGCAGCACGGCGGTGACCGCGGTGTTGGCGGTGCCGCTGCCGAACTCGGCGGCGATCGTCGGGCTGTCGCTGTATGCGCAGGCGTTCCCGCTGGTGGCCGGCGCGAATCCGGCCGGCGTGCTCGCCACCAACGGCGTCGAGGCAGTGATCGGCAGCTGATGATGTGCGGCCGGCGCGCCGCTCAGGGCGTGTAGGTGATGGAGCCGGTGGCGACGCAACCCGCCGGCGTCGTGATCACGACCGCGGCCGGACCGGGCGTGCCCGGCGGCAGTGTGCCGGTCAGTGACGTGGTGCTCGCGATGCTGAGCGGCATCGGGCTGCCGCCGACCGTGACGGTGGTGCCGAGCGCGAAGAACTGGCCGTTCAGGATCAGGATCGTGCCGCCCGCTGCAGGCGTGCCGCCGATGTTCTGGGTGCCGGTCAGCACCGGCGATGGTTGCAGCAGTGTGCTCGCACTCTGCAGGTCGGGGTTGGTGACCACCACACTCGCGTCGCACGGCAGGTTGGCTGGCGCGGCGAACGTGATCGTCGTCGCCGCGACGCTCGACGGCACCACCGGCCCCCCGCCGACCTGCAGCTGCAGGCCCGGCAGGAAGCCGCTGCCGGTGATGGTGACGGTGGCGCCCGGCGAGGGCAGTGCCGGGCCGATCTGGCTGATGCTCGGCGGCGGTGCCGGCTGCGCATCGACGGTCACCACGTTGGTGCGCGCGAGCGTGCCGAGCGGCGTGTCGACGATCACACCCTGCAGCGCGAACACGAGGCCGGCCGGCAGCGGCGGGGTCACCGTCGACCACGGCGCGACGTCGGCGAACACCGCCATCACGCTGCTGTCGGTGGCATCGAAGCACAGTTCGCCGAGGCCCAGCGGCAGAGCCCACGGCGCCGCCGGATTCGCGGCGCCGAGGTGCGCGATCAGCAGCACGCGGGACGGGACCGGGCTCGACGCCGGGTTGCTCGGGGGCACGTCGACGCCGATCACCGCGGGCAGGCCGGCCGGCACCACGATGCGGCGCCGCCCGTTCTGGATCGAAGCACCGTTGCAGCGCACGACGTCGAACGGCCCGCCGAAGCCGTTGCCGACCGCGCCGTAGGTGCAGTCGATCAGCCGCGGCACGGCATCGAGCGATGCGCGCGCATCGATGCGACCGTGGCCGAAGAAGTTGTCGCGGCCTTGGATGTCCTCGCCGCTCGGGCCGACCTGATCGCGCGCGCCGCTGCGCAGCAGGTCGTAGACGGTTGTCTGCGCAGGCCACGGCAGGTCGAGTTCGCGCGCCCTGGCGAGCAGCAGCGCGATCACGCCGGCGGCGCTCGGTGTCGCGAACGAGCAGCCGGACACGGTGCTCGACGCGTTCGCCGAGGTGTTGTGCTGCACGGTGACTACGCTCGCGCCTGGCGCGACGAAGTCGAGTGCGGCGCCGGTCGCCGAGAACGACGCGCGGCTGTCGGTGTGGGTCGTCGCGCCGATCGAGATCGCCAGCGGCGAGGCGCCGGGGAAGCTGACGTCGGCGTTGCCGATCCCGCCGTTGCCCGCGCACGCGACCAGGATCTTGCCGGCGCTGCTCGCGGTCTGCAGCGCGCCCAACAGCGTCTGGTTGCCGGGGTAGTTGATCAGGCTCATGCTGACGATGCGCACGCCGGGCTGCGCCGCGCAGTAGTTGAGGCCTTGCGCGAGGTCGAACGTGGTGCCGGAGTTGTTGGCGTTCAGCACCTTGATCGGCATCACCTTGCATTGCCAGTCGACGCCGGTCACCGCGAAGCCGTTGTTCGCGTTCGCGCACAGCATGCCGGCGACCTGCGAGCCGTGCGGGTGGTCGGCCTCCGGGTTCGGGTCCTCGTTGACGAAGTCGTAGCCGTTGGCATCGATGCGCCCGGCGAACTCGGGGTGGTCGGTGTCGATGCCGGTGTCGAGCACGGCGACGCCGATGTCGGTCGAGCCGGTGGTGACGTCCCACGCCGCCGTGGTGTTGAGGTCGGCGCCGGGTGTGCCGCCGCTCTGGCCGGTGTTGCGGTGGTGCCACTGGTCGGCGAACAGCGTGTCGTTCGGCACCTGGCCGCCGCCGCCGAGGCCGTTGCGTTCGGCGAACGCGATGCCCGCGGTGCGGGACAGGCGGGTGACCCAGTGGTCCTCGGTGCCGGGCGGGACCTGGATGCGCAGCGTGCCGGAGATCGCGTCGGTCTCGGCGATGGTGAGGCCGAGTTGCTGGAGGTGTTCGCGCACGGCGGTGCGGTGGGCGGGCTGCGGGGCGACCAGCACGTCGCCGTCGACGTAGGAACACTGGGCGAGGGCGAGGCTCGGCAGCAGGGCGAGGGCCAGGAACGTGGCGGTGGTGCGTTCGTGCGGCGTGGGCATCGCGGACTCGGGGCCTGGTGACGCCGTGGTTCTACCCGGTCGTGCGCGGCCTGGAGGCCATCGTTCGCCCGGTCAGCGAGGCGCACACGTGGCTACTGACGATCGGCTGGCGACGCCATGGGTTGCGGTCGGTGGCCGAGCGCAGGGCTGGATCGGGATGGCGGGAAGGAACGACTAACTGCAGTCATCCCGGTGTATTGCTCGACACGACACCCACACCTCACGGGTGCCATGAGTTGGCGATGAAGAAGACGAAGCGGGCCAAGAAGGCGAAGCAGGTCAAGAAGGCGAAGCGCCGCAAGAAGGGCGAGCGGAAGCGATCCGCCGCCAACGCGAGCGCCGTGCAGCCAGTGAGGCCGGTCGGTCCGGTGCACGATTGCTCGGGCATCCCGCCGCCGCGCTGACAGCGGTCACCCGGTCTGCACTTCGAACACTTCGACCGGCGTCAGGATGCCGTGCTGCGGCGCCAGCACCGTGTGCACGGTGCATCGCGAACGACCCGGGGATGCCACCAGGTGCTCGAGATCGTGGCCCCAGTCGGTGACGACCAGCGAGCCGTTCTTGTCGGTCGGGTCGCGGTGATACTCGGCCGGCAGCAGCTGGTGCAGCGCGCCGTCCCGCCATTCGGCGCGGGCGCGGGTCGGCTGGTCGGGCGTGCGCGGCACCGTGAACAGGTGGCGGCCGCCGGGGCGCAGCGTGCGTTCGATCTCACGCAGCGCGGGTTGCGGTCGGGGCAGGTGTTCGAGCACGTCCTGGGTGACGACGAGGTCGAACGAGTGGGCGGCGAACGGCTGCTGGCCGAGGTCGCAGTTGACGAACACGCCGAGCTTCGCGCCGGGGCGCTTGTTGGGGAGGTAGTAGGAGCCGGTGAAGCGCGCGCAGTGGCGGCGGAGGTACTCGGCCGTGCAAGCGCTCGGCGACGACTCGTGCACGTGCAGGTCAGCGATCGACGGGTAGAGGCGCGTGAGCACCGACACCAGCGCGCGGTGGCGCGGCACACTGCCACACTCGACGCAGCGCGGCGTCTCGCGCGGCCCTGCGTCGGCCGGCAGGAACGTGACGTCGGCGGCGCAGATCGGGCAATGGCCGCGCAGCTTCGCGTTGGCGCGGCGCATCAGCCGCCGGCGCCGGCGGCGCTTCCTTTGTTCGCCCAGCAGCAGCGCCGCGCGCGACCAGACGATCCACGGTGGCAGCATGGTCAGCTGCGGGCGGTGGTCTGCATCAAGAGCGACAGATCACACACCGGCGTCAGCTCCACCGGCACCTCGCCCTTCCGGAACAACCGCGCCCGCGTCGTTCCCTTCAACTCCGCCGCCCTGCCCTCCACCCGCACCATGCAGCCCTCACGCAGCCCGAGCACCGGCACCTTGCTCTCCTCGTGGAACTGCCGGATCCGCTCCTCGCGCGTCTCGCCCATGTGCTTGCTCGCCGGATCCGCATCCAGATAGTGCGGGTTGATCTGGAACGGCACCAACCCCAGCCCGGCGAACGAACTCGGCTGCACGATCGGCATGTCGTTCGTCGTCCGGATCGACAACGTCGCCACATTGGTGCCCGCACTGCTGCCGATGTACGGCATCCCGGTCGTCGTGCGATCGCGCAGCGCCCGGTGGATCCCACGATCGAGCATCGCCTTCAACAGCCGGAACGTGTTGCCGCCGCCGACGAACACCGCGTCCGCCTCCTGCACCGCCAGCGCCGGATCCGCGAACGTGTGCACCGACACCAGCTCGTGCCCCATCGCCGTGAACGCCGCCGCCGCCTTCTGCGCGTAGCCGTCGTGGTCGGCGAGCGCGTACGGCACGAACATCACCCGCCGGCGCGGCCCGAGGAAGTCGCGGATCTCCGCCGCGCAGTGCTCGAGGTATCCGCCGCCGTGCATCGTCGAGTTGCTGATCAGCAGGGCGCGCACCGAAGCGCCGCCGCTCGCGCTGTCATCGCCGTCCGCAGCGCCGAGGAACGCGAGCAGCTCGTGCCGCGTGCGCTCCGTAGTCACCCCGTGCGCGGCGAGCAGCTGCGCCAGCGGCGTGTCCGGGAGCAGCGTCATCGCCAGCAACAGGTGTTCGCTGCCGATGTAGTTGTGCGACAACTCGCTGGCCGCCTCGAGCGACTGCTCGAGCACCTTCTTGGACCCCGGCGTGAACGGTAGTTGCCCCGCGGTCACGAACTTCGTGCCCGGCCGGACCTTGGCCAGCACTTCCTGCCGCAGCTGCGGCACGTCGACGCCGAGGATCCCGAGCACCTTGCCGGCCACACTGTCCGGCAACCGCAGCAGCCCGAGCAGCATGTGTTCGGCGCCGATGTAGGCGTGGCTCAACTCGAGCGCGGCGAGGCGCGCGTGACTCAGGGACTGTTTGGCGTGGTCGGTGAAGCGATCGAACATCTGGGAGCTCGCGGCGGCGCAGCATACGCAGACGGACGGCGCGGATGCAGCCGAGTCAGCGCCCGAGCCAGGCCACGACCGCGGCCGCGGCGAGTGCGTGCCCGTGTGCGTTCAGGTGCCCGTCGCCACCGGCCGGCCACGGTCGCTGCCCGGCGTCGAGCGCCGCGATGCAGTCGGCGGCGAGGTCGTGCACGTCGATCCCGGCCGCCGCCGCGGTGGCCAGCATCGCCTGTCTGCATGCGGACTCCGCCTGCCACAGCGCGGTGAGCTCCGGCCGTTCGCGGCCCGCGCGCCGGCACCACTCCGCGTAGCAGAACTCCTTGGTCGGGATCAGCAGCAGCAGCGACCGCGCGCCCGCCGTCGCGCACTGTCGACGGATCGCGACCAGAGCGCGCGCCGTCACCGCCAGCCCGTCCTGCACCGCGTCGCTGCGCGGGTCGACGGTCGGCAGCCGGTAGCCGGGCAGCAGGATCGTCGGCACCCGATCATCTTCGAACGTCACCGCGCCCGGCTGCCGATCGAGCAGGCCGCCCTGCAGGCGCGCCTTCACCCCGCCGGCCGCGAGTGCGAGCACACGGCTGTGCAGCAGCGCCTCGTCGACCAGCGCCATCGCCCAGTTCGGGGCCCGCGCGCCGTCGAGGTCGCGGTGGCGGCGCAGCGTGTAGCTGCGTCGTTCGGTGCGCAGCGCCTCGGCGCCGACCAGCGCCGCGTAGTCGGTGGCGTCGAGCAGGTCGTTGCCGAAGTAGAACCCGATCACGACCGCGCCCGGTCGCTGTGCGAGTCCGCGCTGCACCAGTTCGACGTACTGCACCGGACCGTAGCCGCCGTTCGCCAGCTGGCGGGTGCGACCGAGGTCGCGGGCAGCGAGTTGCGAGAACGTCGCCGTGGCGTCGACACCGAAGCCCCACGTCTGCGAGTCGCCGACGAACAGCACCGCGAGCGGCGCTTCGTCCGCCGGCGGCGCATTGCGGAAGCCGTCGCGGTCGGTGCCGCCGGTGCCGGGCGCCACCACGTGGCCCAGCCGCGGGTGCGGCAGCAACAGCAGCGGCGGGGGCATCGCCGGCCCGAACAGCCGCAGCCCGAGCTCGAGCAGCCCCAGCGCCGCCAGCAACGGCACCGCCACGAACACCAGGTTGCGCAGCAGCCGCCGGCCGCGGCCGCCGAGGCACCACAGCAGCAGCGGCGTGCAGGCGGCGATGCCGAGTGCCTGGCCGACCAGCACGTAGCGCAACAGACTGCCGGCCAGGAACGCCTCCACGGCCAGCGCGATGCCGGCGGCGGCGATCGCGAGCAGCAACAGTGGCAGCAGCGGCGACCGGTGGTGGGCGGGTGAGTGCATGCTCCTCGGCTGCTCAGACCATGGTGCGCAGCGGCGTGCGCTGCAGCAGCAACGTGGTCCCCATCGAGATCACGAACGTCGCCGCCAGCGCCTGCAGCGGTGTCAGCAAGAAGCCGGTGCGCAGCGACAGCAGCGCGAGCAGCAGGAACACGCCCATGTGCAGCACGTAGATGCCGAACGACGTCGAGGTGACGAACGACGTGCGCGCCGACGCCCGTTGCGGCAGCGACCAGACCAGGGCCACCGCGGTGATGCCGATCGAGTACGGCAGCGACAGTTGCGACGACAGCAGCCAGCGGTCGAGACCGCAGACCACCAGCACCACCGCGACGAGCGCCAGCAGTGGGCGTCGCGCCGAGGCGTCGTTCGGCAGGTGCGACAGCGCGAGGCCGAGCAGGGCCGCCGGGGTCACGAACAGCCACTGCGGCAGCGGCATCGGCGGTTCGAAGTCCATCAGCCGGTTGCAGACCGGCAGCATCAGCACGCCGAGCGCGGTCCAGGTCCACAGGCTGCCGACGTGTGCGAGCCAGCGACCGACCACCAGCGTCAGCACGGCTGCGTACGGCAGGTACCACAGATGCGGGTAGGTGCCGATGACCAGCATCGACAGGTGCGGCCACTCCCACGGCGACTGGCCGCCGACCAGCGCCAGCCCGAAGCGCGCGACCGCGTAGCAGCCGGACCACCACAGCCACGGCAGCAACAGCCGCCGCAGCCGCCGTCGCCGGAAGGTCGCCCAGTCGGTCGCGCGCGCCGAACGCGCCGCCAGCGCCGCCGTGATCATCGTGAACACCGGCAGGCCGGCGTAGCCGATCTGCGGCAGCAGCGGCGGCAGGCCACCACTCTGGTGGAACATGACGATCCCGAGGCTCGCCAGCAGCTTCAAGCACTCGAGGCCCAGCAGCGGCGCCTTGCCACCGGCTTCGTTCATGGCAGCAGCGGCTTCAGCTGCTGGGCGAGCTCGGTCTTGCCCTGCTTCTGCAGTGAGTCGTGGATGCGGGCCGCGATCGCGCGCGGGGTCTGCTGCAGGCTGTTCGGCTCGTCGAGGCTCTCGGGCCGCAGCGCCCCGGCGCGCAGCAGATCGGCGACCGCACCGGCGGCGTCGCCGGCCGCGAACTTCAGGCTGGCGCCGCCTGCGAGTGCTTGCACCATGTGGTGGTTGGCGGTGTCGGTGTAGTCGGCGTTGCCGCTGCTGCTGCGCTGCATGCGCGTGATGACCGAGGCGTAGCAGGTGGCCGCGTCCTTCGCCCGCGAATCGCGCACGTTCTGCTCGGCGGCGACCAGCGCGGCCCGGCCGGCGAACCATTCGGCGGTCGGGGCATCGGTCGCCTTCGCCGCGAACGTGTCGTAGGCGGCGACCAGTCCGTCGGTGCCGAGGTCGATCAGCAGCCGCGCCTGCCAACGATCGTGGGCGGCGACCGAGCCCGGCAGGCGCTGCGTCAGCAGACCGAGGTGGTAGCGGGCCGTCTGGCGCAGCCCGCAGAACTCGAGCAGCGCGATGCCGGCCAGCGCGCCGCTGTCGAACGCGAATGCGCCGCGGTCGTGCAGCAGGCCGAGCGCGGCTTGCACCCGTTCGAGCTCGGTGCGCAGCACCACCGGCGAATCGGGTTGGGCGCGCCCGTAGGCGAGTTGCGCGGTAAGCGGCATCAGCACGTCGAGGAACGCCGCCGCGAGCCACGCATCGGGCGGCCGGCTGCTCTTCTTCGCCAGCGCCTGGGCCAGCGCCGTGTGCGCGCCCTGGCCGTCGCCGCCGAACCAGGCCGCGATCGCCGTCACCGCCAGCGCTTCGGCCTGCAGCGCCGGCGACTTGACGCGCGCGGCGTTGCGGCGCGCGTCCTCGAACCACAGCTCGGGTCCCTTGCCGCCGCGGGCGACCAGCCAGTGTGCCAGCCCGGCCTGCGCGGTGGCGAGCTGCAGCCGCAGCAGGTCCTCGTCCGGCATGGTGCGCAGCGCCGCTTCGCAGCGATCGAGTTCGGCCTCGATGGTCTGGCGATCGTCGCCGTCGAACGCGGCCTTGCCCCACGGTCCCGACCACGGCGATGGCAGTTCCCCGGGGCCGATCGCGAGGTGCGCCGCGAGTCGCGACGTCGCCGGATCGTTGCGGCCGAGCTCGGCGAGCTTCTGGAGCAGCTCGCGTTCGACCTCCGGTTCGCGGATGCGCGCCAGCGCGTCCTCGAGGTCGATGCGGGCCTCGGCGGTGGCGACCTTCGCCAGCGCCGCTGCGGCGAGCGTGGCCAGCGTGTCGTCCGGATCGCGCAGTCCCCGCCGCAGCAGGTCGAACTGCGCCGTGCTCGCGTTGGCCGCCGCCTCGAGCAGCTTGCGCCGGGTGTCGAAGTCACCGCGCCGATACATGCCTTCGAGGGTGCGGCGCGCGAGGCCGTCGCGGCGCGCCAGCAGCGCGTCGAGATCCGCGGTGGCGTCGAGCGCGACCTTCGGCGTGCCCTTGTTGGCGACGATCGCTTCGATCGCCGTCTGCATGCTGTGGTCGAGGAAGCGGTCGAACAGGACCTTGCCGTCCGGGGCCACGCCGATGTGACGCGGGGCGGTGCGCTTGCCGTCGAACCAGCGGCGGAACAGTTCCGGTTCGATCTGGATGTGCTCGCTGCACGTGCAGCCGGGAAAGCGCGGGCACTCGATGCGCTGGCCGCTGGCGTCGTAGTCGCGTTCGTTGTGGCGGTCGGTCGAACCGATGACGCAGATGTAGCCGCGGGTCGCAGCGATGAATGCGGGGTCGCGATAGACCGAGAGGGCGAAGCGGTCGTTGAAGGTCTCGCCGTCCATGTTGGCGACCACCAGCAGCGGCAGCCCGGTCGCCTGCTGGGCCGCCAGCGCGTCCTCGATGTTGCGTTGCCACTCGATGCGCGGTGGTTCGGCCGGGCGATCGGGTTCCTGGCTCACGAGGCCGAGCAGCGGGAGCAGAGTGGACAGCACTGCCAGCATGGGGCCGGATCCTACGGCCTGTGGCGCCTGCGGCGAGCCCGAGTTGGTGCCGTTCGCGGCACCCTCAGGGTTTGGCGTTCGGGCTTGTGGTGCGCGGGCTTACGCGCTGTCGCCGCGGCGTGATGCGGTCGCCCGGCGGCGCGCGGCCCGGCGCCCGGGTGCCTCGGTCCCCCGAACCTCCGTTCGTGCGGCAGAGTATGCGGACCATGAACATGACCAGAATCCGTTCTTCGTTCGCCTGCTTTTGCCTGCTCGGGCTGCTGCCCGCGCCGCTCGTCGCGCAGAGTCTCAAGATCTCGCCCGGCGAGATCGTCACCGAGGGGGACACCGTGACGTTCGATTACTCCGATCCCAGCAGCCCGGGGATCACCATCGTCATCGAGGTCTCCGGCGGCTTCCCGCCCGAGACCGTCGAGCTGTTCGTCACGCTCGACGCCGACGGCAACGGCTCGACGACCTGGAAGGCGCGGGCCGGTTGGAGCACGGCCTACATCACCGCGCCGGACGTCGAGGAGCAGTTCATCGAGATCGAGCCAGCTTCCCTCACCGCGCCGGCAATGCTTGCCGCAGCCAGCGGTCGCGAGTCGCGCTGGCTCGTGCGTCGACCAACGGCGCTGCTCGCATTCCTGCCCAGCAGACTCCGGCGGTGACGCCGACGTGGATCAGTGCCGGCAGCCTGAGTTCGACCGGCAGGTGCCGGTTGGTCAGGGCTGCGGCGCTGCGCGTGATGGGGATCGAGGCCATCGCACGCAGGCCCGGAGGGGCGGCCGAGCCGAACGAGGCGTTCCGGATGGCGATGGTCGCGGTCGCCAGCCAGGCATCGGGCGATCGCGCGGACTGCGCCATGGCGACCATCGCTGCGCGGCGCACGTCGTGCAGCACGCGGACAGCGATCAGCCGCCGGTCTTCGCTCGGATCGCACGCCGCGCGCTGCATTGCCGCCGGCACGTCGAGGTCGCGGTTCGTGCTGGTCCGCTCGGCCCACTTCGCGGTCGGCGCGACAGCGGCGAGCCAGCTCACTGCCAGCAGCAAGGAGCCGATCGCGATTGCCTTCGTCCGGCCCTGGCGGCGAGTCTTCGGCGCCGGGCGCACCGCGAGGCCGCCGACCATGCGTTCGATCTGCTGCGGGTCCAAGGGCGCCGGTTCGACCTCTTGCAGCAGCCGTTCGGCTGCCTGCAGACGCGTCGGCGTCGCGCCGGCGGCGTCGGTGATCGTCTGCCACCAGGCTGGATCGGGGTCCTTCATCGGGGCCGAGGTGAGGCCGGCACATTGTATTGCGGTGCCGCTGGTTGGCGAGAGGGTGACTCGCCGTGATTGCCGTCTGTTGCCGTTGGCATGGGCGCTGCCGACCGCCGAGGTCTCAAGGCGGATGCTGAAGCCTGCCGATCACGGGGTGCCCGGCCGCGCCGATTTCCGGCGCCCTCGGGGCAAGGCACCACATGGCAAGTTTCTCCCTCCTGGGCCGTTCCGCGACGGCATTGCTGTTCTCGTTCCTGGTCGCCGGCGCGGCCGCGCAGACGCTGACCATCAGTCCCGGCGGGTTCGTGACGCCGGGATCCACGGTCACCCTGTCCTACGAAGACCCGGCTCGAGCCAACCAGACCATCGTGGTCACGATCACGGGTGGCCATCCGCCGCGCATCGAGGCCGTCCCGATCCAGCTCGATGGCAGCGGCAAGGGCACCGGCAACTGGAAGGTGCCGACCGGCTGGCGCAAGGGCTACGTCAATGCGCCCGGTTGTCGGGAGCAGATCATCACGATCACCCTGACGCCGCCGCCCGTGCCGCAGTGAATCAGTCGGGCCGAACGCCGTCGGCCATCAGCGCATGAGTGCGTCGTGGAGCCGCTCTCGCCAAGCTGCGCGGTGCGCTTCGTACCTCGTCTCGAGCAGCGGGGCGCTCCGCAGCGCATGTGCGGCCTGAGCGGCCCAGCGGCCGATCTGGATCGTGGCGAGCGACCGCTCCAACTGCGATCCGCCGACGTCGGCGGCGATTTCGCAGTGGGCGTCGAGGTCGCCCTCGGCCAGCTCGATGCCGGTCGGGGCAAGCATCGCCGACCGCAGGCGTGCGAGGCAGTTGCTCGCGACGGTCGCCAGGGCTGGATCCGGATCCGTGACGAGCGGCTGCAGCACCTCGATCGACTGCCAGATCTTGTCCTCGAGAAAGCTTGCCGCCTGATACCGCGCCGCGTCGTCGGGGTCGGTCATCGCCTGGATCACCGCGGCCTCGCAGTCCAGCGTCAGCAGCGAAGCCGAACGTTCGGGCCACACCCAGCTCGGTCCGATGGCGGCGAGCAAGCCGAACGCCGTCGCCGCCATCAGCGCCACCGGCAGTCCCCACGGGGACCTGGTCCGGGCGCGAGCGTCGGCGGCGGCGGCGGGTGCTCGTGCCGCTTGCGCGACCATCGCGTCGACGCACTGGGGCGACAGCGGCTCTGCATCCAGCTGCGACAGCAGTTCCTCCGCGGCTCGCAGTTGCGCCCGCGACGCACCGCCGGCTGCCACGACCGCGGGCCAGATTTCGTCGTCGCGCTTGCTCATCCGAGGCGTGGCTCCGGATCGGTGGTGGGGCCGCGTTCGGCCCGCGGCGCCGGTTCGATTTCGTAGCCGAGTCGGCTGAGCTTCTTGCGCAGCAGCACCCGGCCGCGCGAGCGGGCGACGTGGATGGCGCCGGTGCTCGTGTCCAGTCGCGCTGCCAGGTCGGTCGTCGAGGCGGTGCCACCGGCGGCGAGGTCGGCGCCGAGCACCGCGCGGAGCTGCTCGGGCATCTCGCTGAGGCAGCGCTGCACGTCGAGGGCAAGGCGCAATCGATCGGCCTCGGCGCCGGGGTTGCGCAGATCCGGGGGCAAGGTTCCCAGGCGATCCAGCGACACGGTGTCGGGCCGTCGCGTCGCCAGCATGTTCAGGGCGCAGTTGCGGGCGATGATGAACAGCCAGGACCGCAGCGTGCCCTGGCTGGGATCGAACACCAGCCGCGACTGCCAGATGTTGGTGACCGCCGCGTTCAGCGCTTCGTCGAGGTCGTGTTCGTCGAGGGCGCGGCCCAACGCGCGGCGGAGGCCGAGGCGCACGGTGCCGCCGTGGTCGCTGAGCAACCGGCGCAGGCCCTCCGCGTCGCCGGCGGCCAGCAGCTCGCGCGTCTGCTGGTCGCGCGTGGTCGACCGATCCGCGTCGCCCTGGTCGTGGTGATCGGCTTGGGTCACGGGAGTGGGAACGCTTCGCACAGGCCGTGGATGGTGCCGCGGAATCGCTCCGGGTCGCCGCCCTTGACCAGGCCGGTGATGACGTCGGCGACGATCGCGATCTGGTCGCGGCCGAAGCCGCGGGTGGTGACCGCTGCGGTGCCCAGGCGCAGCCCGGACGTGACCATCGGCGGTCGCGGGTCGCCGGGGATCGCGTTCTTGTTGACCGACAGGCCGGCGGCGAGGGCGCGTTCCTCGACCTGGGCCCCGGTGACGTCGGTCTTGCGCAGATCGACCAGCACGATGTGGTTGTCGGTGCCGCCGGTGACGATGTCGAGGCCCGCGCCGAGCAGGCGTTCCGCCAGGTAGGCGGCGTTGTCCTTGACCCGCTGCTGGTAGTCGCGGAACTCCGGGCGCAGCGCCTCGCCGAACGCGACCGCCTTGGCGGCGATCTGCTGCACGAGCGGGCCGCCTTGGGAGCCGGGGAACACCGCGCTGTTGATCTGCTTGGCGAGTTCCTTCTTCGCCAGGATCATGCCGCCGCGCGGGCCGCGCAGCGTCTTGTGCGTGGTCATCGTCACCACGTCGGCGATGCCGACCGGGCTCGGCACCACACCGGCGGCGATCAGGCCGGCCGGATGCGCGATGTCGGCCAGCAGCACCGCCGAGGCCTCGCGCGCGATGGCCGCGAACGCCGCGTAGTCGATGTTGCGTGCGTAGCTGCTGCCGCCGGCGATCAGCACTTTCGGCTGGTGTTCCTTGACCACGCGTCGCACTTCGTCGAGGTCGATGCGGCCGCGATCGTCGACCCCGTACTGCCGGGCCTGGAACACCACGCCGGTGTGGCTCTTGTCGTGGCCGTGACTGAGGTGGCCACCGGCCTTCAGCGCCATGCCGACGATGCGGCCGCCCACGCCCGCGAGCGCCAGCAGTGCCGACAGGTTGGCGGTGGTGCCCGAGTGCGGCTGCACATTGGCGTCCTCGGCGCCGGCGAACAGCTGCATCGCCCGCTGCCGAGCCAGCTCCTCGATGCCGTCGGCGACCTCGCAGCCGCCGTAGTAGCGCTTCTGCGGGTAGCCCTCGGCGTACTTGTCGGTGATCCGGCTCTGGCTGGCTTCGCGGACCGCGCTCGAGCAGTGATTCTCGGACGCGATCAGCGTCAGGCTCTGGCTCTGACGACGGTCTTCGCGCTGCAACCAGGCGGCGACCTCGGGGTCCTGCTGGCGCAGGGGACTCGGCTGCGGAACGGCGTTGCTCACGCGCTCACGTTACGGGACGAATCCCGCTCAGGCCAGCGGTCACTGCAGGCCGGGCCGAGCTGGATCCGGGCCTCGCGCCGCGGCTCGGCACGGCGGCTCTCGGTCGGCGTTGCGGCCGCCGAAAAAATCCTGCCGCGCGCTGTGCATGTCCGCGCCGGTTCGTGATTCAATCCGCGCCGTCGCGGATCGGCCGTGGCGCACCACACGGTGTGGTCGCCCCGGGCACGAACGCGCACCTGGAGCCTCCCGAATTGAGTACACCGCCGAAGGATCTTCGCGCCTGGACCACCCGTGACAGCGTCGAGCTGTACCAACTCGCAGCCTGGGGTGGCGACTCGTACGCGATCGACGACCGCGGCGACCTGCTGGTGCAGCCGATGGGCAAGGGCGGGCCGAAGTTCTCGCTGCCCGAACTGGTCGAGGACCTGCGCAATCGCGGCATCGAACTGCCGGTGCTGCTGCGCGTGTCGGACATCCTGCAGCTGCGCGTCCAGGCGATCGCCGGCGCGTTCAAGAAGTCGGTCGACGAGTGCGGCTACAAGGGTCGCTACCGGCCGGTGTTCCCGATCAAGGTCAACCAGCAGCGCGACGTGGTCGAGGAGCTGGTCGAGTTCGGCAAGGACCACGCGCTCGGCCTCGAAGCCGGCAGCAAGCCCGAACTGCTGATCGTGCTGGCGCACATGACCAACCCGGACGGGCTGATCATCTGCAACGGCTACAAGGACGTCAGCTTCATCGAGACCGCGATGCTGGCCCAGAAGATGGGCCTGCACACGATCATCGTCGTCGATCGCTTCGAGGAGCTCGAGACGGTGCTCAGCGTCAGCAAGCGCTTCGACCTGCGGCCGCACATCGGCATCCGCGCCAAGCTCGCCAGCCGCGGCGCCGGCAAGTGGCAGGAGTCGGGCGGCGAGAAGAGCAAGTTCGGCCTGACCGCGGCCGAGATCGTGCAGGTGGTCGAGAAGCTGCGCGAGGTCAACATGCTCGACTGCCTCGAGCTGCTGCACTTCCACATCGGCAGCCAGATCACCGCGATCCGCGCCATCAAGGACGCGTTGAAGGAGGCGACCCGGTTCTACACCGAGCTGCACGACCTCGGCGCCGGCCTCAAGTTCATCGACGTCGGCGGCGGTCTCGCGGTCGACTACGACGGCTCGCAGACCAACTTCCACAGCTCGGCCAACTACTCGCTGCAGGAATACGCCAACGACGTCGTGTTCGCGGTGCAGCAGGCCTGCGACGAGAAGGGCATCGCGCACCCGGACATCGTCAGCGAGTCGGGGCGGGCGCTGACCGCGCACCACGCGGTCCTGGTGTTCGACGTGCTCGGCGTCAGCAAGCAGAACGTCGACGTGCCCGCCGGCGCCGACGCGCACGAGGACAGCACCATCGCCAACATGGTGCAGATCCTGAAGGACGTCAGCCTGAAGAACTTCCAGGAGAGCTACCACGACGCGCTGCAGCTCAAGGAAGAGGCGATCAGTCTGTTCAACCTCGGCTATCTCGACCTGAAGGGCCGCGCGATCGCCGAGAACCTGTTCTGGGTCATCTGCGACAAGATCCGCCTGATCGTCAACACGCTCGACTACGTGCCCGACGAGCTGCAGGGTCTCGAGCGCGCGCTGGCCGACACCTACTACTGCAATTTCTCGGTGTTCCAGAGCGCGCCCGATCACTGGGCGGTGAAGCAGCTGTTCCCGACCATGCCGATCCATCGGCTGAACGAGCGGCCGTCGCGGCGCGCGATCCTCGCCGACCTGACCTGCGACAGCGACGGCAAGGTCGACAAGTTCATCGACCTGCGCGACGTCAAGAACGTGCTCGAGGTGCACCCGGTGACGCCGGGCAAGCCGTACTACCTGGCGATGTTCCTGGTCGGCGCCTACCAGGAGATCCTCGGCGACCTGCACAACCTGTTCGGCGACACCAACGCGATCCACATCTCGATGGACGAGCAGCACGGGTACCGCATCGAGCGAGTGATCGAGGGCGACTCGATCACCGAGGTGCTCAGCTACGTTCAGTACGACAAGCAGGACCTGGTCCGCCGCATGCGCAACCGGCTCGAGCAGGCCGTGCGCACCGGCAAGGTGAACATGCGCGAGTCGGCGCTGCTGATGCGGCGCTACGAGGAAGGCCTCGCGTCGTACACGTATCTGACCGACGACGACGCCGTGTTCGGGGCAGGCGATCTCGCCGCCCTGCCGACCATCGGCCTGCCGCTGCCGGCGGTGGCGCCGGTGCCGCCGTCCGCCGAGCCGGTCGACTCGCCGGCCCCGCCGGCCTGAGTCGCCGCGCCCGGGCGCCGCGCAGCTCTTTTTCATTCCACGGTGGCGCTCCTCGCGGGCGCTCGTCCGAACTGTCACTCCTCACTGTCGTCGCTGTATGCACGCTGCTGTCTTCGTCGATTTCGAGAATCTGTTCCTGTCGTTGAAGAACCGCGAGGAGCTGAACGGCCAGCGCGTTCGTGAGATGTGCATCGGCATTCTCGAGCACCTGAAGGCGCGGCTGCAGGCCGACAAGGCGCCGATGGTGCTCGGCCGTTCCTATGCGGCGTTCGACACCTATCCCGGCATGGAGGTCGCCCACGACCTCGCGCTGATGGGGTTCGATCCGCAGTATGTGTTGACCGGCCACGCCGGCAAGAACTCCGCCGACGTGCAGCTGGCCTGCGATGTCTGTCGGGTGCTCTACCGGCGGCCCGACATCGACGCGATCGTGATCGTCTCCGGGGACCGGGACTTCATCCCGATCGCCCGTCAGGTGCTCGAGGAGAATCGTGAGCTGCGGGTGGTGGCGATCCCGGACAGCACCAGCGGTGACCTGCGCATGCGGGTGGGTGCCGAACGGTTCTGGAACGCGCTCGATCTGATCGGTGCCGAGCTGCGGCTCAAGCCGGAGTCGGCGCCGGCCGCTGCCCGCGCCGAGCAAGGCGGAGCCCCGCAGCCGGCGGGCGTGGCGGCCGCTGCTGCCCAAGGCAACCACGGTGCCGAGGCGCGTGGTACGGACACGCACGGAGTCGATACCCACGGCGTCGATATCCATGGCGTCGATATCCCCGGCGATGGCGTGGCACCGGCCGGGGACCCGCGCGGAGCGGAGCAGAAGGCGCGCCCGCGCGCGGCGATCGTCGGACACATCCCGGTCACCTGGCGGACCGCCGAGGAGCTGCCGCACGACGTCGATCTCGGGGAGCGGCTGCAGCAGTGCATCGACCTGATCCTGCGGGCCCAGGTCCGGCACGGCAGCACCGAGGTGTGGTTGTCGCCGTTCCTGAAGGGGCCGATGAGCCAGCACTTCAGCGGCCTGGTCCATCCCGAGCGCCGCGCGCTGGTCAACGAGCTGCGCCACCGCGGCGTGATCCGCATCGAGGAACGCGAGAACCAGTACGCGGATCATCCCTACTCCGTGATCGTGCTCGATCCGGCCCATCCGATGGTGACCGCTGCCGTCGAACGGGCCAAGAAGCGCGAAGAAGCCAAGTGAACCCGACGTCCGTCGGGCTGCCCGCCATGAAGTCCAAGACCCCCTGCCTCCTGTTCGCCTGCCTGCAGGCGCCGCTGCTCGCCCAGTCGTTCGCCGACCTGACCGAGCAACGCAACGGCGTGCGCCCGTTCGCGAAGCTGTTCCAGATCGAGGCCGGTGCGATCGGGGTCACTCCCGACGACGGCGACGAGTCGCGCGGCCTCGACCACGACATCAGCTGGGACGGCCGCGTGTACTACCGTGACGAGGCGTTCAGCTCGCGGCGCGGCACGCTCGAGGCCTACGCCGGGCGCGACGGCCTGTTCGCCGGCTTCCAGGACGGCAAGATGATCGGCGACGACACGGTGACGCGCTTCGAGTTGCGCGCGCGGCCGTGGATGTTCTACCGCGACGGCTTCTACCGCGGTTCCGAGCTGGTGCCGAACGGCTTCTTCGACGGCGAGGACTACGAGGGCTACATCGGTTTCGGCCGCGAGGCGCAGGAGGGGCTCTATGTCGAGCTCGGGCCGTACTACCGCAAGCTGGACTTCGGGCGCTCGGCGCTGACGCCGGCCACGTTCGCGGTGCCGGACGACTTCAGTGCCTACGGCGGCCGTCTGCACATCGAGCAGTCGACCGTGCAGTACGACCGGCGCCGCGGCACGCCGCGCGACGGCTTCGTGCTGTCGATCACCGGCGAACGCGAGTGGAACGACAGCGACGAGCCGTACGGCGCGGACGGGTTCCGGACCCGGCTGCCGTCGGCGGTGTGGCGCGCGCGCGGTCGTCTCGACTGGTACGTGCCGGCGTCCGACGACGTCTGCTGGGAGATCTTCGCCAACGGTGGCTGGCACGACGAGAAGGACCGGCTGCAGAACACCGAAGGGCAGCGACCGCTCGGCAACCAGTGGGCCGATGCCCAGCTGCGCCTGCGCATCCATCTCAGCGACTCGTTCACGGTGACGCCGTACGGACAAGCCCAGTATTCGCGCTTGTTGAAGGAGGATGGCTTCGGCTCGACGAAGGACTTCTTCCTCGGCGGTGGCGTCGAGTCGTGGTTGCACTTCAGCGAGGCGCTCTCGATGCACGCCTACTGGTCGTGGCTCGACAACGAGAACCGGCCGTCGATCCGCATCGACGAGGACGTGCACGGCCAGCAGATGTTCTACCTGGGCATGGTGCTTCGACTCGGCGCGCAGCGTCGCTGAGGAACGGCGTCGCTGAGGAACGGCGTCGCCGGGGAACGGCGTCGCCCGCCTGCCTGCGGGCTGCACCCGCGCCACCCGTTCAGCGCAGGCGTTGACTCGGCGTCCAGCGCGCGAACGTCGTCTCGATGCGGTTCTGGCCGTTGTCCTGCGAAGCCATGCGATGGTGTGGTACGCGCAGGCTGGCGGTGCGGCGATAGTCGGACCAGGTCTCCTCGATGTGCACCACCGAGGCGTCGGGCAGCGTCTCCCAGACCTCGACGACGCGCAGCAGATTGGACTCGGTGTCGATGTGGATGCGCAGCCGGTCGAAGCGTGAGCCGACAGCTTCCAGCACCATCATCTCGCGGTCGCCGACGGTGCGGCGCGCGCGGGACCGGAACTCCAGCTCGCCACGCGCATGGGCCGCCAGCAGTGCCAGCGGGTGCCGCTGCTGCTCGCGCCGCAGGGCCGCCACTTCCGCCAGGTCCAGGGCCCGTTTCGTGGTTCCCAGCTGCTCGAACCTGGCGTCGGCAGTGATGCGCGCCTCGATGCGCGCGCCCAGCAACTCACGGTCGCGCTCGAGCCAGCCTTCGTCCCGCCAGACGAGCCGTTCGCGCATCGGCGGTGCTTCCGTGTGCCTCAGGCCCGCCTCGTATTCCCAGCCGACCAGGTCGCGGAGCAGGTTCCTGCTGCCCACCGCAGCGATGGCTCGGTCCAGCCACTGGGCACCGACGGTCGTCGACTCGGCGGTCGGCGCGGCGGTGCCGACCTCGGGGTCGGTCACGAGCTCCGTGGGCAGCAGCTTCAGCGGCCGCACGTCCTGGAGGTCGGTCGGCGGCCGGTCGCCGACCACGATCATCGCCAGGGGCTGGTTCTGGTACTGGGCCGCGAACGTGTCGACGTCGAAACCGGCTTGCTCTATCGTCCGGAACGCCAGGTCGATCGCGGCGATGCCGGTGCCGCGCACCAGCATCTGGGTCTGACTGCGCAGACGGGCCCCGGGATCCAGCATGCCGAGCCGCGCCGTCATCGGCGCGCGACGCAGGGCTAGCTCGATCTCCGACGGGGTGGGGGCCACGTCGAGCAACGATGCCCGGGCCAACGCCATGGTGCGGAACAAGGCGACTGCTTCCTCCGCGGTCGACTCGGTGCGCAGCACCAGGGCCACGGCGTCCGGCGACTGCACGAAGTCGCTCTTCCAGCGCAGGTGCGCCAGGCCCTGGTCGCGCTGCAATTGCTCGAAGCGCCCGCCGGTCCCGTCCAACGTGATGCACTCCTGGAGCACGAACAGCGGAGCCGACTCGGGGCGTCCCACGTCGGGCAGCATCATCACGATCGCCACCTGGCATCGGCCACCGGGAGCACCTTGTGCCCAGTGCAGGCCGGATTCGAAGCGGCGATCGAGCAGGGGCATCTCGCCTGGAATCGCCGACGACGGCCGCCAGCCGGCGATGCCCTCTGGCCCGGGCCTCGACAGGGTCGCCGAGATCCGCTCCTGCGACTCGGGGGCCTCGATGGCCAGCAGGGTGCGCTCGGGACGGAACAGGCGAGCGACATAGGCGTCGATCTCGCTGGCATCGCGGTCGACGAGGTCGGTGATGTTGTCCGAGGTGTCCGCGTCGGCGAGCAGCAGCCGCTGGGCCATCACGCCGATCGCATCCTGCTGCACCTCTTTGCTGCGGCGCTCGACGAGGTCTTCCCGGATGCGCTCGATCTGGTTGCGGGAGCGAGCCGGTTGGTCGAGCGCTGCCCGCAGGGCCACGATTGCCTCGGTCCACCGGTTGCCGGGCACGCGGATGTCGAACCAGGTGGTGATGGGGCCGATCCTGACCTCGACCGTGCCACCGAGGCGCGCGATCGATTGACTGAGCGCCAGTCGCCCCTGGCTGGGATCCCCGCTCTCGACCATCACGTGGGCGCTCAACTCACCCAGGCCCGGGGCCATCATCAGGGTGCCGGCCAGCACGCCGAACTGGATCAGCGCATCGCTGCCGGGCTTGATGCTGGTGGTGATCACGGCCATGCCGTTCTCGAGTCGGGCGAGCCTGGGCTCGCGCGCCGGGGCGTTGTTGCGTCCGGCGGTGTGCACGATCGGCAGCAGCGGGGCCGGAGCAGGATCGGCGGTTTGCATCGGCGTGCTGCAGGCCGCGGCCAGCAACGCGACGGTGGACAGCAACGTTCGCGACCGGGTCATCGCCGCCCCTCCACGATCGCGGCCTGGCCGGCGAACACCCGTCGCAGCAACTCCTGCAGAGCCGGCGGTTCGATGCGTTCCGGCCAGCTGCGCATCGGCGGCAGGCTCGGCCACCGCAAGGTCTCGGTCGCGATCTCGACCGCCAACTGGCGCGGATTGCCGGTTCGATCGCGCCAGCGGTGCTGCAGGGCGGCAACGAAGGGTCGCAGTTGCGCCGCCGTCGGGGGCGTGGCGATGGCTTCGCGAGCGACGGCGGTGACCAGGTCGAGCGTGCCGTCGATGCCGGCCGGGTCCGTGATCTCGATCTTCAGCAGCGCCTGGCCATCGGGCAGCGGCGGCCATGGTGCCCGGCAATGCACGGTGGCACCGACCCGGCCACGGCGCTGGAGCTCGATACCGAGGCGGCTCTCGGGCCCCTCGGCGAACCAGTGCACCGCGGTCTCGAGCACGAAGCGGTCCGCGATCGGGGGCAGCACCCACGCCATCGACACCATCGGTACCGCCACGCCCGTCACCTGCGACCGGCGTGTGCCCGGCAGCGGCCGCAACGACTGGGCTGCGGCCGGTCGCCACGCCGGCAGCGACGTGGCCACGAACCTGGCATTCAGCACGTCCTTGGCCGCTGCGAGGTCGAAGTCACCGAGCAGCACGTGCACGGTTCGTTCCGGTCGCTGGCTCTGCTGCCAGGTCGCCAGGGCCTCGGCGCGGCGCGGGGCAAGGAACGGCGGTGGCTCGAGCTGCTGGGCGAACGGGTGATTCGGCAGCACCAGGGCCAGCAGTTCGATGTCGACCGCGGCGAACGCCTGGTCGGCATGTCGGCGGACGCGGCCCAGCAGCTCGAGCATCCATTCCTGGGGCAGGTTGCGCAGCGCGAGGTCCTCGCGTCGCTCGACCAGCAGCGCCGCGACCTGGCCGATCGACGCAGGCAGCGTCGTCAGCACCAGTGCGGCGGCCGGGCCGCGATCGACCAGCTCGGGGTGATGGACCGGGGTCGACGCCAGTACCCGCGGGAACACGGTCAGGTCCGCGAGTCGTTGGGCCGCTTCCTCGCAGCGCAGGACGTGCCGCGCCGCGCCGTCGTCGGTGGGCTTCTGCAGCTTGTTCTGCCAGGCCTCGTCGAGCGCTTGCAGCGCCTCGCGTTCGCGGGCCGGGTCGAGGCTGCCGGTGCCGAAGGTGCCGTTCAGCGAGACCCGGTGCACCGCGCGCGAGAGGCCGGGCAGATTCGCCGGGTCGGCGCTGCCGTCGGTCCAGGTGGCGACCGCCCAGTGCACGAGCGGAATCGATGGGTCCGCGATCAATACGAAGCGACTGCCGTCGGGAGCCGTGAACACCACCGGCTGGTCGCCGGCGGGGGCTGGTTCCTGGGCCGCCAAGCCGGTGCCCAGCAGCAGCAGCAGACCCAGCTGCCGCAGCAGCGCCCGATCACACAGCCGCGCCCGATCACACAGCCGCGCTCGATCACGCAGTGGCGGAGATGTCGCCGCTCGATTCACCGGTCTCCGCCCGCACCTGCCGGCCCGATCGCGGGCTGCACACGCCGCGTCTGCTGGCGGCGACGAAATCGACGACCTCGCGGCAGACCGGGTCGCGGTGCAGCGCGCTGTTGCGGACGAACTCCAGCCGTTGATGCAAGGTTCCGGCACGCCAGAACAGTAGTCGGAAGACACGCTTGACGAGAGCCTTCTGTGCGGGAGTGTAGCCGTTGCGATGCAGGCCGACCAGGTTGACGCCGACCAGCTTGGCGCGATCGCCCTGCACCATCGCGAACGGCGGCGCGTCGTGCGACACCATCGCCCCGGCGCCGACCATCGCCAGCTTGCCGACCCGCGCGAACTGGTGGATGCCGACCATCGCCCCGAGGATCGCCCGGTCGCCGATGATGGTGTGGCCGGCGGCCATCGCCCCATTGGTGAACACGACGTGGTTGCCGACCGTCGCGTCGTGCCCGATGTGGGCGCCGACCAGCAGCATGTTGTGGTCGCCGATGGTCGTGGTGCCGCCGCCGAACGGCGTGCCGCCGTGGATCGTCACGTGCTCGCGGATCCGGTTGTGGTCGCCGATCCGCAGTTTGCCCGATGGATCCCCGGCCTTCAGCTTCTTGTCCTGGGGGTGACAGCCGATCGCGGCGAACGGGTAGACCTCGCAGTCGGCGCCGAGCACGGTGTCGCCGTCGATCACCACGTGGGCCAGCAGGCGGGTCCGTTCGCCGATGCGGACCTGGGGCCCGACCGTGCAGTATGGGCCGATGTCGACGTCTTTGCCGAGCTCGGCCCCGGGGGCGATGATCGCGGTCGGGTGAATGCCCATCGACGGGAGGTTGGTTCGCCTCGCAGTAGGGCTCGGCGGGCGCGTATGTCTACCCGAGGCCCATGGGCGGCGCTACCCTTCGTCTTCCCTGCGTTGCCCGTCGGCGCGCCGGCCCGCGCCGAGTCTCCCGGTGTGGCCGGGTCTTCCGGCCGGGCAGGCCACTGCACAGCCCTCGGATTTTTCCCCGTTCGATGACCTCCCTGTCGCCTGTTCGGCCCGTTCGGCCC